>CADCDO010000040.1 GCA_902800345.1 Fibrobacter succinogenes | reverse complement strand
TTGATAATAACGCGGCTTATGTGTGTCGGCATCCCAGTAATAAGGCTGGTTGATGACCGTTTCCTGCTCTGGGGTAAGTTTCTTGCTTGCTCGCACGCGCGCAAGGAGCTGTTCGCGTGTCGGGAACTTGTCCAACGGAATTTCAACTTCCATTCCCGTCAAAAAATCGTGTTCCACGAAGCCGTCGCCATTGCTGCTATATGCAAACGGAATGTCGAGAATCTGGGCGTAATCCATCGCCTGCTGCAAGCCGCCACCTACAGGGTGGTTGTTGTCTTTAGCTTCGACAATAGCAATCGGATAATTCGGCGAAGAGTAAAGCAGGTAATCTGCCTTTTTGCCCTGTTTGCGGGCATGCTTGCCGCCTTGGAAAATAACACGCCCATCGGTGAAATACTTTTCCATACGCATATCTTCAGCCGCCCAACCCACAGCGTTTAACGCCGGCGTTATGTAGCGGTTCTTGATATCTTCTTCGGAAAGTTCTTTCTTGTTTTCGGGCATCGATGTAAATATATATCAAGAAAGAGAGCTTCGATTATGAGAAACGCGTGAAAAACGGCAATTTTTGGGGGAATTGGGGGAAATTAGAGGTTTTTATAGATACCAGCAATCATACGAGAACCTCCAAGTAAGTCTTCAGGATTTTCAGGCACGAAAGTTTTTCTGCATAGCGGTAAAGTTTGTTGATATTTCGGTCTTGCCTTGCAAGGTAATTGGTCAGGATTTCCTTGGTTTCTTCGATTCCGACCTTGTTCCGGTTAGAGATGATATCCACGACCGTTTTTTCTATGTCGTAGATTTTGAAGGGATTCTTGTTTTCGCTAATCGTGCGCACGCCAAGGGAGTGCCTTTCGCCCGAAAAGTAGTGCAGGGAAAACCGTTGCGATTCCGGTTGCGTCGAAAGTTTTGTCTTTGGCGGAATAGCTACATCAATGGCGTCGGGACGGAAAGTTGTTAGGCCGTAATAAACGGCCGCACTTAGAAGACATATAACGCCCTGAGGGGCAAACGCCTGAACGTAGTAGAAATCGTTCATGTCGCCGGTAAAGCCCGCATTTTCGTAATACGATTTATTGAGGCGAAAAAGTTTGCCCTGTTCAACCATTTTCGTTATTTGGTAATACGAAAAGCCCTGCTTTTGGAGTTCATCGCTCGAAAAGACAAGTTTTTGGTCGGATAGAACATTCTTTTGTGCCATGCCATAAATATACTTTTTTGAGGGCAAAATTTCAACGAAATACGGAAAATATTTAGATATTCCGTATTTCGTTGGAAATTTTTCAAGGGAACTACTACAATTTTAAATATTTGTAGTAGTTTTGTACAGGGGATTCGCATTATAGCGAAATTGTTCAAATAGCAACATCTTCTCGCTTGCGTCGTAAACAGCTCGTTTGTCAGCAACGCAACTGCTGAATTCCGACATAAAGGATTCAGCACCCTGTCGAATGTCATCCAAGATTTCCTTGTGCGACATCTTGGAATGTCTCAAGGAATTGTATTCGCGCAGTTTGCGGATGTCTTCTGCATCAAAGCGGTTGCTCATTTCGGGAGTATCCATATCTCAAATACAAATAAATGAGTTGAAAAAAGTTTAAAGCCCTATTTCCAAATATGTGTTCAAAGTCTTTGCGACTCTCAAATTTTTCGCATATTTCATAAGTGTTGAGATATTTCGACCGCGACGTCTGATATAACTTTTGACAATTTCAGCACATACATCTATTCCAATTTTATTTCGATATTTTACGGCATCGCAGACAGAGCGTTCCAAGTCGGTGACGTGTACCTTATGCCCATGCACCTCCGCTATCGTGGTTCCGAATTCCAGCAGATGATCAGACCAGTAATAAAGTGTTATCGGAGGGTATTCAGGCAATACAAGTTTACGTTTACGTGGAATAGCGATACAAAATGCGTTAGGGATTTGTGTCGTAAGTTCGTAATGCTCCCACGCCGAGTACATACACACCACACCACCGGGCACAAGAATATCTATATCGAGCATCGTGTCAGCCAATACTATGGGTTCAGCAAACACACCAGGACGAAGGCGAAGCAGTTCACCCGACTGAACCTTTTGCAAAACTAGATGATACTGATAAGTGTTCAAGTCGCCGCGAACAATGAAACCTTCAGTATTACGAATTTCTTTTCCGTCATATTTGGGCATATCTCTACCGCAACAAAACTACGACACGTTTGCAAATATGCCGTAGAAATTCAACTCTTTATGCTCATTTAACATTTCAAAATGTTAAATGCAAGAAAAATGTTAAAAAGCAAGTCATGTACTAAAATTTATACTCGCCAATTTGAGCGGTCAAGGTAGCGAACCACGAGGGTATTTTGCGTTAGGGATAGTGACCACGGTGTGGCGGCCCTTCGGCAAGCTCAGGGACCTTTTCCAATGCTATTCTGCCGAAGGGCCGTCGCAAGAGCTGCGCGGGTGTACCGTAGGTGCGCACGGGCGGCCTTGCGATATAGCCCGACCTTGCCCATGGGCAAGGGAACGCCCCAAAGGTAAGCATTCGCTCGCAACGCATTTTTACAGAATCACTGGATCCTTCGCTTCGCTCAGGATGACACGGTCTATGTGCATTCATGAAACTTGACTGGATTCTTCGGGCTTTGCCCTCAGAATGACGCGAAAAGCGAGACTTTTGTACGAGTCCCACCCTCGTCTTTTACTACATGGCACCCCATTGGGGTGCATGTCGTGCGACTCGGCTATAAAAATGAGCAAGCTCATTTTTGCAGCACTCGTCTTTTACTACATTTTCGCATAGTAACATTCACAAAAAATGGCAAGAGCATTGATTATCGGTTGTGGCGCCGTTGCCACAGTTGCTATCAAGAAGTGCTGCACCTGCAGCGAAGTTTTTAGCGAAATCTGCATCGCCAGCCGTCATCGCGAAAATTGCGAGAAGTTGGCTCAGGAACTCCGCCCGAATACGAAGACGGTCATCACGACTGCCGCCGTGGACGCTGACAAGGCCGAGAACGTCTCTGCTCTCATTAAGCAATACAAGCCGGACCTGGTGATGAATATCGCTCTCCCCTATCAGGACTTGGCTATCATGGATGCATGCCTTGAATGTGGCGTGAACTACATGGACACGGCGAACTACGAGCCGGAAAATATCGACGATCCGGAATGGCGCAAGGTCTACGACAAGCGCTGCAAGGAAAAGGGCTTTAGCGCCTACTTCGATTACAGCTGGCAGTGGGCTTACAAGGAAAAGTTTGAAAAGGCTGGTCTCACGGCATTGTTGGGTTCCGGCTTTGACCCGGGTGTTTCTCAGGCATACTGCGCCTACGCCTTGAAGCACCAGTTCGACACGATCGAAGAAATCGACATTCTCGACTGCAATGGCGGTGATCACGGCTACAAGTTCGCAACGAACTTCAACCCGGAAATCAACCTCCGTGAAGTTTCTGCTCCGGGCAGCTACTGGGACACGGACGCATGAGCATCAAGCGTGAATACAACTTCGCACAGGTCGGCAAGAAGGACATGTACCTCCTCCACCACGAAGAAATTGAATCCCTCGCCCAGAACATTCCTGGCATCAAGCGCATCCGCTTCTTCATGACGTTTGGACAGAGCTACCTCGACCACATGCGTTGCCTCGAAGACGTGGGCATGCTCAGCACACAGCCGATCAAGTTCCAGGGTCAGGACATTGTGCCTATCCAGTTCCTCAAGGCTCTCCTCCCGGACCCGGCAAGCCTCGGCCCGCGCACGGTGGGCAAGACGAACATCGGTTGCATTTTATCGCCTACACGACTGGCGTTCCGGCTATGTGCGGTGCCATGATGGTGCTCACGGGCAAGTGGAACAAGCCGGGTGTGCATACGGTCGAAGAGTTCGATCCGGATCCGTTCATGGAAGCCCTCACCAAGTACGGTCTCCCGTGGAACGAAGACTTCAACCCGGTGCTGGTTGATTAGTGATTAGTGGTTGGTGGTTAGTGATTAGGAATTATAATCGCGGCAAAGCCGCCCCTACTTACTGACCACTGCATACTAGCCACTTCCTAACCACTGTTTACTAACCACTAACCACTGCAAAGCAATGAAAAAATGGCGCATTGACGATTCCCGAGATCTTTACAACGTAAAGGGCTGGGGCGTAAGTTACTTTGACATTAACGACAAGGGTCACGCGACGGTTTCGCCGATCAAGAATGGCGGTCCGAGCATTGACCTTTACGAGCTCGTGCAGGAACTTTCCTTGCGCGATGTTTCGACCCCGGTGCTGCTCCGTTTCCCGGATATTCTGGACAGCCGCATCGAAAAGATTCACGAGTGCTTCACGAAGGCGACGACTGAATATGGCTACAAGGGTGGCCACTACAGCATCTTCCCGATCAAGGTGAACCAGCAGCGTGCGGTCTTGGAAGAGGTGGTGAGTCACGGTTCCAAGTTCAACATCGGCCTCGAGGCGGGTTCCAAACCGGAACTCCACGCGGTTCTTGCGAACATGGAAAATCCGGACGCGTTGATTATCTGCAACGGCTACAAGGACGAAGACTTTATCGAGCTTGCTCTCCTCGCGCAGAAGATGGGCAAGAAGATTTTCATTGTCGTCGAGAAGATGAACGAGCTTCACTTGGTCGTGGATTTGTCCCGCCGCATCGGCGTGCGCCCGAACATCGGCATCCGCATCAAGCTTGCAAGCTCTGGCAGCGGCAAGTGGGAAGAATCCGGCGGATACCACAGTAAGTTCGGCCTGAACAGTTCTGAACTTTTGGAAGCTCTGGACTTTATCAAGGAAGAGAAGATGGAAGACTGCATGAAGCTCATCCACTTCCACTTGGGAAGCCAGATTACGAACATTCGCCATATCAAGAACGGCTTGCGCGAAGTTTCGCAGTTCTACGTGCAGATTAGAAAGATGGGCATGGGCCTTGAATTTGTCGATGTGGGCGGCGGCCTCGGCGTCGATTACGACGGTACGCGCAGTTCTAACGCAAGTTCCGTGAACTACTCCATTCAAGAATACGCAAACGACGTCGTGTATGCGATGTACGAAGCTTGCGAAAACGGCAATGTTCCGCACCCGAACATTATTGCGGAATCGGGCCGAGCACTTTCGGCACACCATTCCATCTTGGTGTTCAACGTTTTGGAAACGGCGGGCCAGGCATTCTTTGACGAGAGCATTCATGAAATTAGCGATGACGCTCCAGCAGAATTGAAAGACTTGTACAGCATTTACAAGGGACTTTCGCCGAAGAACTTACTCGAAAGCTGGCACGATGCCATGCAGATTAACGACGACACCTTGAGCGGATTCAAGATGGGCGACGTGGATTTGCAGACGCGCGCCATGAGCGAACGTTTGTTCTGGAGCATCGCCCGCAAGGTGGATTTGCTCGCACGCGACTTGCGCCATCCGCCTTATGAATTGAGCGAACTTCCGCGTTTGCTTGCCGAAAAGTACTTCTGTAACTTCAGCCTTTTCCAGAGTCTCCCGGACAGCTGGGGCGTGGATCAGGTGTTCCCGATTATGCCGATCCAGCGTTTGGACGAAGAGCCGACGATCGAGACGACAATTCAGGACGTGACTTGCGATAGCGACGGCAAGATTGACATGTTCGTTCGCGGCGGCGAAGTGGCACGCACCATTCCGCTCCACCCAATCAAAAAGGACGAGCCGTACTTTATCGCGGTTTACCTCGTCGGTGCATACCAGGAAATCCTCGGTGACCTCCACAACCTCTTTGGCGATACGAACGCTGTGCACATTGTCTGCAACGACAAGGGCGGCTACGATATCGACAAGGTGATTGACGGCGAATCCGTGGAAGACGTGCTCGACTACGTGAACTTCAGCGACAAGGCGCTTGTCCGCAACATGGAAAACTGGGTCACGCGCTCTGTGAAGGAAGGAAAGATTACGCTTCAGGAAGGCAAGGAATTCTTGAACATTTATCGTTCTGGACTTTACGGGTACACGTACTTGGAGTAGACGAGAGAACGCCCTTCCGGGCTACAGACGAGAGACGAAAGAGGTTCGAACAAAGGACTGTAGGCGGGATTGTCCGCCCATGGTCCAAGAGCCGAAAGAAGTGTCATTGGTTATACTAATTTTATGATTCACGAAATTGCTCCGCACAAGTTAGATAACGAATTTAAGACGATTGCTCCGAAGCCAACCGATTATTTAATCGTTTTCAATGGCGAACAGACGCTATTCAAGAAGGCGGGTGATAATTTTGCCATTCCGCGAGTGAGCGAGTTTCCTCAATGCGAATGCCATTACTTGATTAGCATTGACGGGGACGCTTATTTCTTGTGCAATTCGAACTTGCCCAAAATTCCTGAAGGTTACGAGTTCCGCGGCAACCGCACGTTCCGCACGCTAGAAAACCACCTGGAACGTCTCGGCGGTGCAACATCGGCACACATAGCCAAGTGGGAAAGTTTGAACAAGTTCTGCGGCAAGTGCGGTCACCCCATGACACGTGGCATCAAGGAACGTTCCATGACGTGTCCTGCCTGCAAGAACACGGTTTATCCCAAGATTTCGCCGGTCGTGATTGTCGCGGTGCACAACGGCAACGAGCTTTTGATGGCTCGCAACTTGGACAATCCCGATAAAACGCGTTTGTTCCTGATTTCTGGATTTGTGGAGATTGGCGAATCGCTCGAACAGGCGGTCAAGCGCGAAGTCCTTGAAGAAGCAGGCGTCCGCGTCAAGAACATCAAGTACTTCGGCAGCCAGCCGTGGCCGTTCTCGGAATCGCTCATTTCGGGCTACACCGCAGAACTCGACGGCGACCCGACCATTCACATGCAAGAAGCTGAACTCGCCACGGCGACTTGGGTCAAGCGCGAAGACATTCCCGAATACGACACGAGCGTGAGCATCAGCAGTTGCCTGATCGATGCTCCTTCGAACCTAATTCAACTAAGGCACTAAAGTGCCTAGTTTCATATATCACCCTTACAGGGTTCAGGATGACGAGTACAGAAAAGCGCGGCCGATAAGCCGCGCATTTTCATCATGTCATTCTGAGGGTAAAGCCCGAAGAATCCAGTTACTTTTTCTTCGCCTTACTCGGAGCCGCTTTAGGTGCAGCTTTGGGTTTGTTCGCAAGAACAACGTATAAAGTATCATGAATCACGACCGTGTCACGAACGACAAGCGTATCGTGGACAAGAACCGTGTCATGAACGCAAACGACATTTGCGGGAGTGCTAGGAATCGTGGCAACTGAAGAAGCCGAAACCGACGCAGAAGACGTCGGAACAGCCACTGCCGTCGTGACATTGACTTGCGCAACAGAAGACGTTGCGGACTTTGCAGAATTAGAAGAAGCTACTGCAACGGAACCCGACGACATTTTTTCAATCACAGTAATCAACGAATCGCGAACATTGCGCAGACTATCCAACTGTTTGCGGTAACGCGTCTTGTTGCCCGGACGACGTTCCCGAGAATATTGAACTTCAACCTTATCAATTTGCGACTCGACGCCCTTCAATTCGTCAAAAACAGGACCTTCCCCCTGGATTGAACCACTCGGCGTAAAAAAATTCGCGAAACTATCAAAAAAGCCGCGTTTCGAATCTCCTTCGCCCCAAGCAACATCCAGAGAAACAAGACAAACGAGCGCCACAACGCAACAAACAGATTTAAACTTGAGATTTTGCATATCCTAATGATAGAAAAAAAGTGACCCATCCCTTTACAAGCCCCCTAATTTTACTAAATTAAGGCTACCCAAGCGGGAGTAGCTCAGTTGGTAGAGCGCGACCTTCCCAAGGTCGATGTCGAGGGTTCGAGACCCTTTTCCCGCTCTAAAATAAAAGATCAGGTCGAAGGCCTGGTCTTTTATTTTACTAGTGATATAGGTGGGTCGAGAACCCGAGAAGAGGGTTCGACAAAATTCGATCATGGACGAAGTCCAAAGAACGAATTTTGGAATTATCGCGCAAGCGATAAGCCCGTAGGGCGGCAAGCCAGCCGCGAAGCGGAGACTGGCGATGCCGTCAAACCCTTTTCCCGCTCTAAAACAAAGACGACACCTCTATGGTGTCGTTTTTGTTTTTATTCGTAAGTATGGTCGAGAACCCGAGAAGAGGGTTCGCATAATTTGGCTCATGCACGAAGTGCGAAGAGACAAATTTTGCGCTTGACACGAGCGAAGCGAGTGCAAGCCCGAAGGGTTTGACCGCAACCTTGCGCAAGCAAGGAATATTGCGGGCAAACAAACCCTTTTGACGCCTACGGCGTCCGCAGTACCCAGCTACATTCATAACGAAATTAAAATTTCTATGAATGTGCTAGTTACATCGGTGGCTATTTCATCAATATAAACCGTGAACGGAACTAAAGTTCCGAGCCACACAGAGCTGCACTCGGTTATAAAATTATGCAAGCATAATTTTGCAACACTCGTTTTGCACGCTTTTCCCGCTCTAAAGAAAAAGGAACCAGGCGCAAGCTTGGTTCCTTTTCTTTACAAGTGAATAATCGGTCGAGAACCCTTTTCTCGGCTTCCCGACCTTTTTTACAGATTAGCCTTGTCCGACATAGAGAATTACCATGCCCGAAGTTTTTGCGGTCAGATAAATCTCATATTCGCCATTGGCGCCGTTCGGATGGTCCGGAATATCAATTCTTACGTTGTTGCCAACATTCGTATGAGCCTTGATACCACCGTCCCACGCCCAGTCAATCTCAGGAATCGTGCTGTTACCGGCGTTGTTACCGTAAATGACCACGTTCGGAGTCCACCACTGATTGCCTTGCGGATATTCCGTGCAGACGAGCTTGATCGTTTCGCCAGCGTTGAGCGTGAGAACCTGCGGAGAACCCGTCAAAGTTTCAACACGCATTTCCGTAGAACCACTTCCTGAGCTACTGGAAGTTCCCTGGCCTTCGCCAGTACTGCTACTGGAGCCCTGGCCTTGGCCTTCACCAGTGCCTTGACCCTGACCTTCGCCGCCTTCAGACGGACCCGGAGTCGGTGCAGGTGGCGGAGTAACAATAAGTGCTGCATTGCTATCCGAAGACTGATAGGTAAGATTACGGCCACTACCGGCATCAATAGTGTCATAACGGTCATTCCCGTTAGGAACAGACTTATCTATACCAAGAATTTGGTTCTGATTAAGCTGATACTGGATTTGATTAACATTGGTGTTGTCGTTATCCAGATAACCACGATGGATGTTCAGATCTATCGTATGCTGGTCAAGAACAATCTCGGTATTCGGAGTGAACACGCCAAGCGGGTTGTTGTGTTCGACCATGAGATTTGCACTACCACCCAAAGCGACATCATCGCCAAGGCCCGTTATGATAGTATCTCCATCTTCACCACCGACAACGACATCGCGATCCTTGCCAGTTTGAATGAAATCATTCGTGCTCACTCTCGTAACGACACCTTGATCGATCGCAACGGACTTGGCTTCGATAACTCGATTCCTATAGTTCGCAATGTTTTCGTCTGTCGCAAAAGGCACATCCAAGTCGAACCAAAGCTTGGCATCGTCACCATAGACAAGGTCCTTGTCGTGGTCGCCACCAATAGCGATGTCAGCATACTCGTAATGTTTTTCATTGAATACAAGAGGACCATTGTCGCTTTCTTTATAGCGACCGTCACCAGAGACAATCTGAATCGCAGTAATCATCGGCAAGTTCTTCGGGCTCTGTCCGCTGAACGAGATGACGTTCTTGATGCGAATATCAGCAACATTGCCTGTAACATTACGGAACACGACATAATTGCCGATAATCTCGATACGCGGAGTTGCGAAATCGTGCAGGGCAGACCATGCGGCGGCATAGCTAGTACAATAGGCTTCCTTATAATCACCGTCAAACTTATGACCCGTCCAATCATTCAGATAACGATACTGAGTGGGCGAACCATCTCCAGTATTCAACGAAATCTGGTACAGATAGTTGTACGTATCCGTATCGTTGTTGTCACCACCAAGATACACGTACAAGTCATAAGAAGTCGTATCAATCGTGTTGCCGGAATTACCCACAAATGTATTCAGGTTCAGAAGCTTCAGGACGATTTCTTCGCTTTGCTGAGACGCTATATAAGTATTGTACAGCTTAGAGTTCGAAGTATCGCCATCGATTTCGTCGTGATTTTCAATCGTGAAGCTGGAAGGTCCCTGTCGTTGTCCATTCATCTTTCCGTACATGTGAACTTCAACGCCTTCGGAAACCGCATACGGGTTAGACGAATCCGGACTATTGCAAAGACGGTTCATCGCTTCGTTATAGGCGTTCATATTGCTTTGGCTCTGGCTGTAAGCCGTATCCGAAACGATTACGCCACGATCGTTGCGGTAGAAGTTGTGCCAACCGTTATCCACGACAACGCCGGCAGCCTCACCCGCTGCAATCGAATCCGAAGCATCAGAATGTTCACGTGTAAAGTTGATAGACAAGACATTTATATTGTCCATCATCCGTTCCGAATTAGCAGTCGCATTGGTATAGATTGAATCACCACCAATACCGCCCACGACAACATCGTTACCGTCACCAGTATAGATTTCGTCATGATACTTGAAGGCATCATCCAATTCATTACCCGTCGAATCATTTTTCTCGCAGTGGGAAATATTGCCTGCCGTAACACTAATAGATTCAGCGGTCGAAAGCGTCGATGCCGTATTTTCATTGCTATCACGATCCGTAAAGAGCAACTTTGCGTTGTCACCGAACACTACATCATTATCGTTGATGCCATGACGGTCGTCTTCGTCGAAGCTCCAAATCTTATCGGCACCGGTGCCGCCCACAATTATGTCATCGCCACAATTTGAATGAATTACATCATTTCCACCAAATTCAATATTGGTAGAAGCGGCGACATCCTGCTTATGTAGCGTACCCTTAATCTGGAGGCCTGCAATGCCCGGCAAATCCTTGCCGTTCAAATTCCATTCCTTGACACCGTCTTCAATCTTGATTACAATGCGGTCAGATGCAATATCCGCACCCACATCAAAGACAACATAGTTAGATGGAGCAAGTCCCGAGCCTATCGTATTGTCCATGGGCTTGATCTTAATCTCACCATCCTCGAGGACCTGAACACCTTGGATATGGCCATTTGCATCGAGAACCGCTTCCATACCGTTGTTCACGTAGGTTCCAGAGAAATTGACATGTTCCGGATCGTTCACGTAGAAGGCTTGCTTACGCACACCATCAATGTAGAGCGAAATGAGACGCACGCTCTGGCCTGCCCACGAATTAGCATCGGGCAAGTCAAGGTAAACAGCGACCTGATAGCTTTCGTAGTACTGTGCGAGACCATCAACAGCCACTTCCATGCGGCTTGCGCACTGGTTGTTCGGGGCAGTCGTCATGAGACCCGTATTCATGAACTTCTTGTTAGCGTCGTAAGACGTACCATGGAGTCCCAAATTGTAAGCCTGCAAGTTAATGCGATTGTCCGTACTCGTATTGCGGTGCCATTCGATGCCAGCATAGCTCACACTTATCGAGCTTGCACGGGTACCGTCATCGAAGCGGACGATTTCTCTGTCGTCGTTGCCGTATGCACCCGCGATACTACCGCTTATGTTGTTCCAGTTCGTGGTTGCAAAGCCCTCTGCGCCCACGCTATCGCTGGAGTTGAGGCCAGTCTGAGCTGCACCCTGGAAGTTGAAGCTGAGGGTAGCAGAATCACGAACTTCAGGAGCGTTTTCCTTGCCATTCGCCATCTCATGATTGCCCTTGAACGTTGCATAGGCATTATCACCAAACACAATGTCCTTGCCAGAGCCAGATACAATCAGGTCATTGTTATTTTCATCAACAGACTTCGCCTCCCATCCATCTTCTGCGGATTTCATGACAAAGTCAAAGTCTCTAGAGACAGTGTTCAAGCCACCAAAGATAACGTTGTCGCCTCCGCTAGTCTTAATGACATCAGAACCTGCACTACCATCTTCTTTAATTACGCCATTATCATCGGTATCGATGTTGCGGCCTTGGTTGCTGACGAACAACGCTTCACGGTTGCGGTCGACAAAAGCTTCGCCACCGTCACCAATGATAATGTCATTGCCGTTACCCGTAGCGATTCTGTCGGAATTGGTTCCGCCCATGACAACGTTGTTGCCGTCGCCCGTGGTAATTTCGTCAATGTCACCTTCAGTATCAAATGTCGTTTGAACGTAATTCAAGTAAGTCTTAGTCGAATCACCATAAACACGTTCTGTCGTATCTCCATAAGCATCACTACCAGCAAACTTGACTTCACCATTATCACCAATAGCAACATTATTGGATCCATTAAGATGGATAATATCCTGACCAGCACCACCAATTACAACGTTTTTGTCTCCATAAGTTGTAATAACATCGGTTTCACCCACAAGTTCACTCACAGAATGAATGTAGACAGGATCACGCACCACGCCATCCGTCTGGAAGTAATTAGAAACAACATAATCGTTTCCATTAGCATCCGTTTCGACCTTCTTATCTGGAGTCGTATAATCCATCTGATCCAAAACATCTTCGTTCGTTATAGACGAATCTACATCAAGCGAGCCAAGCCGAGTCACCACCTCTCCTTTTTCATTCTTGTAGAGAATCTGGCCACGATCGCCAAAAGCAATGACATTGGTGTTGACGTTAATCGTATCATCACCAGTACCACCAATTACGACCAACCCCTCACGAGTCACCATTGATGCATTATTTTCATCATTGTCTCCCATAGCGTTTATGGTATCAGTACCACTTTGTGCGTTGACAACTAACTGTCCGTCGCCAAAATACATATTAGCTAGATATACAGACTTTATTGTAACACCCTCTGCAACCGGAGTCAACTTACGTTTGACAATCAACGTCGTAACCGGACTACCATCGTATTCATCCAGCACGACTTCACGACGTTGAACCGATCCATCAGAATATTCAACATTCAGGAACACTCGATCTCTTTTTAGCAAATCAACAGCTTTAGCGCCATCATTAAATGACTTAATTAAAGACAACTTATCTGACGCGACACCGGGCATTAACCTGAAATTAGAAACAGAATAAGCAACAACATTTTGCAAAGAACCATCATATGTTGTTTCAGACAAATCCGCATCCATAGTAGCAAGAATATCGGCTGTTTCCTCGGCATAACTATGAACATTGACATTATCATTGCCCTTACCGCTATTCACCACAGTATAAGTTTGGAAATTGTCTTCACGGTAAATCGTCTTGTGAATATCAACCTGATCTTTATCTTGTCCAAGGTTAATTTCACCATATTCCATATTTGCCAAGGTCAATTCATTTTTACCTGTGGCTCCAGCATCCTGATGTACAAACCGCAAGGAATGCTTGTCGGAATCAAACAACTCAGTATCAGACTGCTTCACCAGCGTATCATTCGAATTGACGACATCTGCAGAATTGACTCCAGCCGCAATAAGACTTTCGTCAAACACGCCAACATCTTCCAAAGCCTGAAGTGTATTTTCGACGCCCTCCTTTTCGTTATCCTGATTATTTATAAAGACTCGATCTTTACAGTCGCCTTCATCAAACTTTGCAGCGGCGGCAGCGGCGGCATCGAAAATATTTTGAAGATCGCTCGATATTTCATTTTTTTCATTTTTTTTATCATCTTCATTTTTATCATCTTCATTATACCACAGCATCATCGGGCCGCCAAGGCCAAGATTAGCTTCTCTACCGGCTCCATCTTCATAAAGAGGTCCTTTAATGAACTCTATGGTATTTTTCCCATTACTCGAGCTGTTGTTACTCGTAGGAGCATTAAGCACATCCGGTTCATCCGGAACAAAGACATCTACGTTCGAAGGCAGGACGACAGTACCATTCAAAGCAAACAGCTTTCCGCTGGCCATGCTATAAATAACTAGCTGAGTTCCTGCAGTCTTATAGTAATACAATACATTATTATCATTTTCATATTGACCTTTCTGACTTTCCGCACAAATCTGATATGTACCACCATCCTCTGGCATAAAGTCCAACATAGCGGTCATGCCCGTCGTGCTATACTTCATCTGTATAACACTTTCGTTTTCGACACTTATTTTATCATTCGCATAGCTGATGTAGTATCTTTTACCAACAGCGTTTGGATCCACCAGTGTAACAGTCAGTTTGTCACCCGAACAAGCCCTATTTGTTGCATCAACCGGAGTAAGACGACCATTTTCATCCAAGAACCAGCATTCCACCAGACTCGGATTCTCGCTATGCAATGTGACCGTAAATTCCTTACCAGTTGCTTCTTCAGAAGAAACAACATGTTCCTGAGTAGTACAGAATTGGTTGGTTACAGTGTTACTTCTAGATACAATAGGAGCATCATTTAAGAAAACAATTGCATTTTTACAGTCCTTGTAACTAGACTGTTTATTTTCAACAACACGATTGTGTAACAAGCAGAAATAATCATTACCTTCTTGTACGGAATCTTCAAATGCAACAATTCTAATATTAACTAAATCATTCCATTTGTTTACACCTGATGTATTTCCATTATCATTTTCAAATCTTATCGTAATTGATTTACAGAGTTCATCAGATTCATTAAGTAGCCAAATTCCCTTGTCGCCACGATTCGTTTTTTCGGTCGTCTCGACAGGAGCAAAAATAGTCAAATTAACAATTTCACCATCTTGTGGAGGCTTACTCAAAGACACCTGATAATTGTAAACATTCGGATCCACTGTATATCCATCAGGATAGTTTTCGGTAACAGCACTGATGGCGGTATCCTTAGGTTCTGTTTCCCCTGGAGTATAGAACACAACTTCAATAGCATTGGGATCACTATTTCTTGTATTTCCAGAAACTGTCGGAACTTGGGATTTGCCTGCGCCGCCATTATAGAAGGAATCATTACCCTTATTTCCAAAAAGCTTGGTAACTTCGCCTGCAGCGGTATCCAAAACATAGAACGAATCGTCGCCATCGCTACCATAAACATTCCTGTTTTCGATACTTACGGTCTGTACATCAATACCATTTCCTAAAATTTTGCCATTTTTCATTACGAAATCGTCATCGCCATCACTACCGACAATATTCATTCTGTCAATGCCAGCACCGCCAATCAATGTAACAGGGCTATTTTCAACAATCGTCTTTGTATTTGTAGTCAGGTCAATTTTTTGGTACATGGAGACATTGAAGGTATCATTGCCCGTACCGCCAGACAACGATATGGCCGCATCATTATGCAAAACATTAAATGTATCGTTACCTTCACCACCTTCGATATTGGTAGAATGTTGCACACCGTTACTCAGGTACCCCTTTGTCGTGAGGGTTGTACCAAAGACATCATTCGGCAATACATTACTAAGATTAACGTCAGTCGTTCTTTCTGAATTGAACAACTGTCCTACAGCGACATTATCATTACCCGCACCGGCATCAATAGATATTGTTGATATAGTTCCATCTATAGCAATTTTATCATCACCGGCACCAGTGTTCAAAGCGATATTTTCTATTCCAGTATATGTTGCACTATTCTTTTTCCAATAATTTATACGCTGAATCTGATCTTCCGAATTTTCAGGGTCAGGCAATTTTGCAACAAAGCCTAGATTTTGAGTAGAAGCACGAATTAGGAACAAATCGTCATTAATGGAGCCATCGATGGTCATGGAATCAGCACTATCTACACCGGTATCCATTACATTGGTGTAGCCTAAGTGCCCATTATCCATCACCCTGATTTTATAGGAATCATTCCCGCTTTGACCATCGATAATATCACTTCCATTTCCAGCATAAATGATATCGCTTCCGCCATCAGTTTGTGACTTGGCATCAGCTCCGATTCCAAACTCCTTGGCAAACATACCTATCTGTTGGCCAAAAGTTCGTTTTTGTAGTTCACGTTCATTATCACTGGAGAAATTATCTATTGAACGATACAATCCGTTGGCTGTATTACCTTTTTCTGATGAGCTAAATCCATTAAGGCCATCATCACCAAATACAACGTCATTGTCGGCACCACCATCAAGGACATCATTACCTTGACCACCATAAATGACGTCTTCACCTACACCACCATCAATATTGTCATTTCCTCCATCTCCATCAATAAGATCGTTACCGGTACCGCCGGCAATAATATCATTGCCACCGTTTAAATTATTTTCGCCACTATCGCCAAAAATAACATCCGAACCATCATTGCCTTCAATCCAGTCATCGCCATAATTAGCTGAAGCAGCAGAGCTACCCAAAGCAGTTGCTTGTGATTTGGTTAAATCTTTATTACTAGCACTAACTACATCATATTGCAACGATGACAAAGACCATGTTCTGTTAACATACTTATCATTCTCAGGTCCATAACCATCAGGGAACGTATTTTGGAGAGCAGTTATATTAAATCCGTCACCGAATATGACATCTATACCATCATACCCATAGAGTTTATCATTACCTTCATCGCCTATAATCAGATCATCACCCAACCCGCCGTGAATTTCGTCATCGCCTTTTCCACCACGGATTTTGTCATTACCGGCGCCACCCAAAATAACATCTTTTCCATCCAGGCCATCAATTATATCACCGCCACCGACATCAAAAATATCATATCGAATTATTTCTGGTGAATTTACATCATCACAACCATAATAGCCCCCATCACCAAAGATTATATCATCACCTTCACTTCCGAAAATATGATCAACGCCGGCACCACCAAAGATTACACTTCCTGTCGAACCCTTGGCAATAATCTTATTTTCAGATACATTTCCCATTTCAGGATAGGAGAATGCTTCCTTAACTTTTTTATCATTTTCGTCAATTGTAAAATATCCAGATTCCCCGAAAAGGTAACTCTTTCCTATTGCACCAACAATGGAATCACTACCAAGACCGCCCTTCACAATGGCTTCACAGCCATCAGCCAAAGTAACGCCACTCAAATCAATATTATCATTGTCTGCGCCTCCGTCGATGACAATATTGAAATCGTAAGCTTCATTTTTAGACGAGGTAAACGTGACAATATCGGCTCCCTTTCCAGCAAATATGTAAAGAGTGTGGCCTTTTTCAATCTTAAACGTTTGTTTCAATTTCGATCCAGATCGATTGTTCCATACGGCTGTAAGCGTAGAACCTGAGGCATCATTAGAGTCGACATTGATATGAACCCAATCATCGCCATCTTCCAGATTACCCTTATTGCGCTTGGCCGCGTACTCACCCACATTCACATAGGCATCGCCATCCTGTTTGCTAATCAAAATCGGATTGTCAGCATCTCCACGATCGGTATTGAACAATTCAATGGCGCCGCTCTTCCAAAGATCAAATTCGTCACGACCAATAAAATAATTGATGTACGCAAAAGCTTCCGCTTCCATCGTTACGGACGCATCAAAGAGGGTCATAGGATTAAGCGAAAGGTTCCGCGCCAATTCCTGCAAACGTATTTTTCCATCATTGTTGGGGTCATCAAAATTCAAGTTAAGATTCAAGTTGACACCGACATTAATCCCAGCTATGCCAGCAACACTGGCACCAGCCGTAATGCCCGAATGGAATATAACTTCTGCTATATCGACTCCATCTTTGTTGCAGTCATCGATATAGAAGCCATCCGCCAAAGCCCACAAATCCTTGTAGTTGCTATTCTTCCAATTCACAAGTCCCATCGTATCATAGCCAAAGCCTATGTTGATATCGGCACCGAAATTGAAACCGATGTCGGCACAAAGCGGGCCTATGATGGGGAAATTTTTCTCCCATTTCGATTCAAACGAGAGCGGATGCATACGGAATGTTATAAGTTCTATATTTCGGCCCAAGAGCAAGTTGATAATAGCCTTCTCTGGCCCAGATAGAATAGGGATATCCCATCCATACCCATTATCTTCCAATCCAAAAACCTGCTTCACTCTATCTTTAGCATCGGCAGGTGTAGATGAAGGTTTATATGATGTAGGTGTTGTAATCGAATAGGTTAGGGGGGAAGGAAGCGCCGTCACATCGATCACTTCGGCAAACTCAGTCATACCACTTAAAGCATCTTTATCATAATCGTTACTTGAATTAACAAAATCCAAATCACCAATATAGAGTTTTTTCCCTAAGCTTTCTATTTTATTCAAACTAGAAATTAGACTAGCAAATTTAGCAAAATCTTCCAAAAAGCCCAAATCACATTTGCCCTTGGCGCACGTCTGGATTATTTTAAGCATTTTGATATGCTGCGGTTTGAGGGGCAACTGGTTCAATACAGGAATTTCCATATTCAGGAAATCAACAAGCGGCTGCAACGGCTCCAAAACTTTTTTTATTTTACCAAGCATTGGATTTAAAACATTGCTAGCAAAGCTTTCAGCGTTCAATGAAATTTCTGTAAACCCAAGTTTTTCCAATGTTCCCTGCAAATCACCAAACTTGGCTTTCCATGTCATTTGGAAGCCTGCACTAATTTCAGGGAACCCAATCGAAATGCACCCAGTCCCCAGATTCACGCCCAAAGTCAATTTGGCAACAACATTCACTGATCCCGTAAGGTTCGTTTCTATCGACAAAGCCTTGCCGAGATCCGAAATTTTAATTCTTTCGCTGTTATATTTATCAGTTTTTTGATCAAGATCAAGAGCTTCAGACCCATTTGATCCATCATTCAGATCAATACCAAGAGTAAGAGTTTGCGCTGAATTGCCATCTAAATTAATACCAGCTTTCAAGAACCCCAAAGAACCATCAATTGAGCCACTTTTAGGAACAATATTTATTGTAAACTGAATATCATCACCCGTGAGGATTTCTTTCTTAGGATCTTTTTCATCTTTAACCTTTAAACCTTCTGCGGTGACCGTTTTGGAAGGATCACTATAGTCATCCACATCATTTCCCTTCGACAACAGGATGTAGGCACCCTCCTCTTTAGAAACACCAAATCCAAGGTTCCATTTCCATTCAATAGTAGATTTAATACCGCCTTCACCGCGAAGCCCTAAGCCAGGATAACCGATATCAAAATCACCATTCGAACTCAATGTATATGTGCCGCCAATACAGAAACGCCATTCAGCACGTCCTTCACCCTTATTGTAATTATATTGGATTCGCTCATTTCCACCACGCGAAAACGAATGATTAAACGTTGAACCCGCCCAACGCACTTGATTCGATTCACTACAAGCGCTCAAATCTTGCAAAAGGTTTTCTTTTTGCAGGAGATCATAAAGGAATTCTGCAACAGAATCGGCATCGAATTCGTGATCCCCGTAAAAATACTTACGAAGCGGTTCTATAAAATCTGATTCCAGCCTAGTAAAGCAATCGGCTGCCACCATGATATTGTCACCAATCAGTGGAATTTTACGCAACGCTTCGGAGACAAATGCAGTACTTGTACTCAGTTGAGCCTTGCGTAACACGGAACTCAGACCATCGGAAACCAGCCTTAATTTTTGGAATTCTCCGTTCTTATTGACATCGACTTCCAAATTGCCCATATTTAGGGCTATATTACCCTTAACTTTATTCGTTTCATCAGTTACCTTAAATTTAGGACTATTCACATAGACATTATTTGCATTAGCCAGAACAAATAAACCATCCTTTTTAGAATCAACCCCATCATATGATTTAATCACTAATGGGTCACCTAAAACAATAGGATCATCTAAAACACCGAGTTCGATGGAACCGATATCCTGGCCGGCAGCCTCAACATACAGTTTGCCCCCTATTTTAAAATCTTCTGACGTCAAATCAAATGCATCACTCGAACTATCAAAATTCAGACGCATCTTCATGCACATTTTCAACGAACTGGTTTTCTCATTCGTACTCACGACTTTCAAAAGAGAAGCGCTTTGGCTACCTGTCGATACAGATAAATCGAACTTAAGCGGAGAACCATTCAACTTCACGTTTTTAACATCCACATATGAGGAGTCCAAGAACGTTACAGGCAACTCATTTTGAGCATTCTTCGTATTCCCGACTTTCATGTCAAGGTGTAATTCGACATCGCCACTCAAGTAGGCCTCTGCATTACCACCGACAAAAATATCTGTACGTCCTAGAGATAAACTGCTTATGGCAATTTTCTCCGAGTTCAGATTATTCACCCAATGGAATGAAACTTTTATCCCATCGCTTTCGACTGCAAAAGTCAACGAAGCACCGAGCGACGCGCTTAAACGCGCACTCAATTCCTGTAAAGTTACAGGCAGGTTGCGATTCAGTTCGCTCATCAATTCCGTAATTTTCGCCTGGATGCCAAAAGCCTCCGTTGCGGAACGGCCTATAAGCGGAAGGTTTGTTTTGAGACTCTCGTTCGTAAGTATCTGATTTTTCAAGAATTTGTCCAAATTCCCAACAACATCCGAGACAAGCCGGAACATATTCACACCTTGTCCATAATTTTCCAAATAGGACATCACATTATCATCAGCAGGAACTGTAACCGTTTTATAGAACGTACCATCCCAATCATTCGAAGCGTCAAATAAATCTATATTTCCACAATCGCACTTTCCATCCATTCTCTGAGACAACACAACAGTCAAATTATTACTTGCGGTTGCATTCGGTGTATAAGTCCACGTTACTTTATTTCCACGAACAAATTCATCCCAATCAGATGCATTATTCTCATATTTTGCTGTAAAATCGACATTACCGGAGTAATCAATGCCAAGCATCCCCATATTGGCGTGAGCGACCACACGATCTTGCTTGATATTATTTTCCATAACCAAATTGACATTTGTCACATCGATGGAATCAATCTTCACGTCATTTACGGCATTTTTACCATCCATATATTCATAGAGACCCAAAGCTTTTACAAGTGAAAAGCCTCCCAAATCATATATTTGCTCTAGTTTATCGAATGTGAGCCCATTTGCAGATATGTAAACATCATCGAAATACGCTGATTTAATTTTCAGCTTAATTTCATTCAGCAAATCACCTATCGTTAAATCATTACCGGCACTATCTTTCAAGTCCTTGTACAACACATCATACAAACTCACTTCATAATCATTTCCATCAATTTTCAGGTGAATGGAATTCGTTGTAGAACTGACCGCAGTTCCCTTAGTATAACCTAAAACATTCTCTGAAGCAGTTACATCGAAATTTTGGGAATCGCATCTAAAGACAAGTTTCTGGATATCGCCACTCGCACCTTTTTCTTGGACAATTTCAGCAAAAACAACCTGAGCAGGTTTAGTAGAATCTTCACTGAATCCAGCTAGTTTCGCATTTATCACATTTGCAACATCTTCGATATCATAGCAATTGCTAAATTCAGTATTTTCAAAAGAAATATCAAAGGTGTTTACCATCACTTCATTCTCTTTATCGTAAAGAGAACTTGACAAATCAATAGTAAATTTAAAATTCGTCGGCAATTTACTTTCGTCAAAAACATCATTAGTGCCACCTTGCTTTCTATACACAACTAACGATTTGCATAAACGACCATCTCCAGGAAAAGCCGGCAAAGCGCCATCATCACGTTGGATCAACAAAATAGGAGTACTTGACTTTATATAAGTAACCTTGTATCCATCTGGAATTAAAAGATTCTTAATTTGATTGGCAAAATTATCTTCAATTGACGCTATAGTTTTGGAAGACGAAGGTGTGGATGGCGGCGCAGGAACCGTATAATCCTTTCCGCCTATATTTATTTTCTTATTAGCCACAATTTCAAATAAATATGAATCCTCAAACAAGCGCTTTCCATATATTCCAATTTCTCGTGAATTGCCATCAACAACATCCATTTCGATATCGAATGAAGAACCCACTTCAAAAGCAATCATGTTTTCATCATAATATCTTTGAGCACCTGGATCCATGTTCTGCAATCCCGTTAAAATTGCGTCAGAAATAACATCATTATCGTTGTTTCCTTGCGAAATCGTAACGCTTTGTGTTTTTATAGGAGAAGTTATTGCAATTTCAATAGGACTTGAAACATTAACGTTACCGAAATATGACGTAGAAATTTCGTTAACTTCAACGACATTAGATTTACCCAAGCGAGCCAAATCATAATTATCATCTTTCAGAATATCATTCAGTTTTGTAGTACTATTGATTAGCGGACGGGATAAATCTGTAAGGGTAAGTTCCATATCAAATGATAACGTAGAATCATTCCCATAATCAAGCGCATTTTTCTCTGTCACATCAAATTTAAAATCAGGGATCGAAAAATACCCATTTGTTTGACCTTCAATAACCCTTTTTAAAAAAACATCACTAAAATTAACCTTAGACGAGTTATCAGAAGTAAGTTTAAAAGGTATGGTTAAAATATATTCACTACCTTGTGGAGTAATTTTGGCAGTACAAGCGCTATTTATCTTCTTCAATCGATTCACCAATTCTTGCAAGGTCTTCGGAGGGTACTTGAGAATGGGGTCGAACATCTTAGAAACATCAATCAAAGAAGATGTACTTTGGTCAAGAGTTCCGTCAAGAGTTTTTCGGTCAAGATCGGAATTGCCTAAAAAATTATTCGAAGACGAATCGCTGTTTTCATTACGAATTTCTGTTGATAAATCAAAACATATATCATTCAGCGTCTTAAGAACATCCCCCATTTGGACATATTTGATTTTGGATAGTATATCGTCATTACTACCCCACGTCGCACTTGTAATACTTGTACCGCTCAAAAGCAGGTCCGACGCGTTTACAAGATTCAAATCGTTATCCAACTGGCTTGAATTTTTCAACTCAAAATTCAAATCGACATTGTAGGTGTCGATAAATGATATTTGACCGTTTTCGTCAGCATCAAGCGAAACTTTCACCTCGTAATCGGCATCAGATTCACTTGCGTCTATGGAATTCAGTTCAAGCACACCAAGTTTTGCATCTTTTTGAGAAATATTCTGATTAAAACCTAACGACACATCGGCATGCACGCTGACATTAATTGAGTTATTCTTATTGCCATCAATCGTGAAAGACAGCTCATAATGCATTTTTTTCGAATAAGCATCTTCGAAATTGACATCCAAACGTGTCGATTCGCCAATATCTGGATTTATATTTGTGTTAGTGCTGTGCTCAATGCCAGAATAATCTCCAGAAATTTTCACATCTATTCCAACACCATTCTTTATAAAAGACCAATTTGAATTACTATTACTCCCATCAAGTTTTGCGTACAAGTCATCTGTTGTAATAATCGCATTATTCCAAGCCGTCATTAAATTATTATACGCAGCCATAACAAGCACTTCGGCATTATCTAAGTCTGTTTGCGACACTCCACTCGTATTTTTCAACATTTCAAAAGTCGCCTGAGCAGCAATGAAAAAGTTTCGCTCATTTACAGTGGCATCTTTACGGCATTCGTTAATACAATTTTCAATAAAGTCATGAATATTTTTATAATCGTTAGAATTTTTGATATTGAGTACAACATTATTCATATCAAAAACAGCACCAGCTTTTACTGATAGCTTCTCGTATTCATTGCTGGAATTTATAGTCGGTTGTTGCGAGAGTCCTTCAAGATCATTTCCTGCTCCAGAAACTCCCGCACTAATGGCATCGAGCGAATTGTTCATGGATACAGCTGCAGTCGTATCCGTCAGACTATTTTCATCAAGCCAGCGATCAGCCGTTGCATCCATCAGCAAACGAGGTTCGAGAGTCTCGATTTTGTAGTTCTTGCGGGTGTTTTTCTTATTGTTTTTCTTGGACATAATAACTCCTAATTGACCGTATAAAGCAGTCATGTTTTTTTGTTTTAAAACTTGGATAAATGATAATGAATTAATAATCCATTACGCAGCGGACAGATAGTCCATAAACTTTTGGGGCACTAGCACTTCGATTAAAATCCCTATCCCTGATATTAACGCTCTTCCCATAAGAAGTCAACGAATCTCCATCTCTTTTTTTGTCAGCAGGAAACCAATGACTAGCAACATCCCCAATATTCATATAACGATTGGGAGGTTCAAGAACCCCCGCAGGCAAAAGAGAAAAGCCTCGCTCATTACTGCCACCCCATATATATGATCCTAAATAATTGGCTCCCAAAATATAACCATGCCCATGAATGATATCTACCCAGTCACCTTCATCCATTATATGCCAACCTTCGGGGCAAATTCCCTGATGAAACGCATAGCCAACCTTTCCTTTCAAAAAAGGATCTGAATGTTTTGTCAAATCAACCGTATCCGGACATTCAACCGAACCTGTCAGGAAACTATCGCATACAGCAGGGAAATTCATCGCAGTAGCCCACGTATAAAGGCCTCCAAAGCCGTTTTCACAATACCAGGGGTCATCATCATAACAATATTTTGTAGAATCCGTTTGTTGTGTCCCGGCAGGAATCATTTTACCATAATTCAGGTTTTCAGCAAAAAAGGTCACAGAATCTTCAGTCCAAATGGATTTTATACGGATTGTTTTATAAACTTGGTTATCACGAGGATCTACAAATTCACCAAAATTACAATCATACTCGGAAAAAAATTGCTTGGTCATGTCATAGTATTTACTGCTACTAGAGGGTTCAACAAAAGAACTGGAAGATTCAGGAATCCATTGACCATTTATACAAATACACCAACTATTTTCTTGCGTAACAAACGCTCTGACACCTTCTCTATCACTCGTGCATTTTTTGAAAGATTTTGAAGAACTGCTTGAGGAAATATTTTTTCCCTTTCCACTCGAAGACGACACCTTGTTAGCACTGGAAGAAGACCTTGACGCACTTGATCCTGTTGACGATAAAGTTGTCGAACCAACCGAAGCGGTCGAATTTGTCGATGATGAGATTTCCTCATTTCCGCTCAAAACGTTATCCGTCGAAGTGCCGCTATCATCTCCACAGGCGGCAAAAGCAAAAGTAAGGAATAAGATTACCAGGAAACTAATCACTCCGCTCGGGATGGCGGAAGAAGTCAACAGCCTAAAAGACGGCAGGGATATACTGCTAGGCAATATTTTTTTCACAACTCGTTCTCCAAATTATTCCTAACACATACACCGCTGTACAAAATAGAAAAAATTTATAAAAAAAGGTTACATAATACTAAAATTTACATACATCGTTCTTTTTTTAAACACTTTGTCAACAATAGTTTACAGTACAAAATAGCGTTGATTTGTCAGAAATTACAAAGAAAATACGCAGGTCAAACCTATAGTTTGTCACAACTAATTAACAGTTTGTACACACACGATACGGCAACGGAACGAAAAGTCCCGATAATCAGAAAACTTACCGGGAGCCTCGAAATGTTTTCTCTTCGACTTATGCTTCCAGGTAGTAGTCCGGCCTAATTCCGAGGGCGGTTTCGTCGGCAGCGAGTTCGGTGGCGGGGACGTTGCGGCCAATGACGAGGGCGGTGTCGAAGCCGGCGAGTTTTGCACCGAATATGTCGGTTCCGAGGGTGTCGCCGATCATCAGCACGCGGGCGTTTGGAGGCAATGACGTCTTGACGCGTTCCCATATTTGCGGGAATGGTTTGCCTAAATAATATGTTTCGGCGCCTCGGCCACCGTTATTTTCGCAGATGGAGGCGCGGCGTAACCGTTCGGAGAGTGCGCCCGAGACGGGTTCACGTTGGGTGACGCCGTTTTCGTCCGGGATTTTGGGCGCCCAGGCATCGGAATTGAGCACGAGGAGCAGCGCCCCGGAGCGGCGTAAAATTTTGACGGCTTGGGCAAATGTTTCCGGTGTGTCTTTCGCGGAGGATACGGCGACGATCGGCTCGGCGGGTTCCGCGTCCATCGCAACGGCTTTGATTCCGCAGGCTTCAAGTACGTGCTTGCCGGTTTCTCGGCCAATGTAATAGACTTCGTTCACTTTACGCAATGGCCGAAGAGCGTCCGTTCCGGCATGTGCGGTGCTCCAGTTCATGGTTCCGGCATCCGCATTTTCCGAGGTTCCCAAGCGCAATTGCTTCACAAGATCGTGCAACAGGCTCCCCGACGAGATGGTTTCTTCCGTCGAAAAGTCAAAGCCGCGCTTGTCCGCATCGCGTGCCAGGACTTCGTCGATGTCGGAGGCGGCGTTTGTCACCAGGCGGATTTGCTTTTTTGCACGGCGGAGCATCTGGAACCATTCCATGGCGCCGGGATAGACAAAACTACCGCGGTTGTAGAGCGTGCCGTATCCGTCAAAGCAGAAAGCGTCGTAACGGTCGAGTAAGTCCGACATGGGAACGCTTTGAGAGGCTGCACTGGAAACGTTTTGGATCCTATCGGGCTGCGCCCTCCAGGATGACAATTCAGTTTTGTGAGAAACTGGGACGCAGGAGCCGAGAGATGCAGAAACATGCTTGCATGTTTCTATATCCGAGGCGAACAAGTCATGCCTCGAAGAGGAATGACAATCACGCTCAATTATTTGCTTGTAGCGCAGGTAGATTTCAGTTTCGAATGGATCCATAGCGATTACGCATCGCTGCGGAGGATTCCGTAGTCGCGGCCTTCCACGGGGATTACGAGTTGCAGTTTCGAGAGCGTCTTGATATGCTTATCGAAAACGACTTTGAAGTCTTCGCCGAGTTCTTCGTCGTCATCGTGGTCGAGATTGTAGGCTATATAGCTGCCGTCGGCAAAGATTGATATGCAACAGTCCCAGGTGATGTCGCCTTCTTGCGGTTCCTCGTCGTCTTCGCGGTCCTTGCTTTCGAGCATGAGGATGGGGCGCGGCGCAGGGATCGGTTCGGCATGGCCGTTTTCAAAGATAAAGTAGTTGCGGCTGATGAGTTCGTGTTCGAGCGCCATCGTGCTCGGCACGCGGGCAAATTCTCCGCGCAGGCGGTTGATGTTTCCGAGGTCGTCTTCGTAGGGGTCCTGAAAATCTTCGGGCAAGACGATTTGGTAATAGTCGAACTTTTTACCGCTTGCGGCGTAGTTGTCCTGCCAAGACTGGGGCGGTTCGGGGCGAATCGTCAAGAAGTCCTCGAAGGAGTCAAGGATGTCGTTCAAGCGGGAAGTCCAAGGTTCCGCTTTCAACTTCTGCACGAGTTCCATAAAGTTGCCAAGGCTTTCTTCGCCCGTGATGGTTTTCAGTTCATCTTCTTCTGCCATTGTGACCTCTATTTTTTTCGGACTAAATTTAGAAAAGTATATGCAATTCAAGACGATACATCACTGGATCCTTCGGGGTGACCCCCTCAGGATGACGGTCAACTGCCAGACGTTGCTTACTACAAGAGCCCATACCCCAAAGGGCCGAAAGGCCCGTGCCCATACCCCATACCTGCCTCCAGGATGACGACGTGCGACGCTCGCCACGGCGTTTTTCTTTCGTCTCTCGTCTGTACCCGTAGGGCGTTCTTTCGTCTAAGCCTACCACTCTTCCACGGTTTTCACCGTCAAGCTCATGGCGATGTCTTTTTCGTAATATGCGGGTTCGTTGATGAAGATCGGATAGACGGGGCGTCCGTCGGGTTCACCTTCGAATAGGATGTCCTTGCCGTCGAACGTGCGGAAGAGTTTGTCGCCCTTCTTGAGTTCCCGGTAATCGCGACCGTCCAATTCCGGATGGATCATCGCCTGGATGGAGCCTCCGCCTTGCGGCTTCGGGTAACCCAAGTCCCGCAGTTGCGTATAAACGTCAACTTGAATCGGCGCGCGTTTTTGCAGTTCGCCACGGTTCCATTCGTCCGCTAGTTCCAGATAACGTTTCACGAGTTTTTCGGAGCGTTCGAATATGGCGGCGTTCAGCGTCCCGTGCTGTTGCGGGCCAATTTCGATGCACACGTCAGCTTTCGCGACAGTTCCAAAATACGGCGATGCAGAGCGTTCCTCGGGCTGGTAGTAAATCCAGGCATCCTCAAATTCCTGCGTCAACACGGCAGATGCTCTCATCGTAAACGGGTCTCGCGCCGAAAGGATCAAACAAAGTCCCATGTTCGCGCCCGTGTTGTGCACGTCCAGAATCAGGTCGGTCCGCGTATTTGCGCCCTTCGGGCCATAAATTTTATTGAGTTCGCGCGCCCGGCGGAACTCAAACGGTGCGGGTTCCACGGTCATGTCCAGGCAGGTCTGCGAAAACGCACGATTCAAGTCAAAGTCGCGGTAACGGCGGTTGAGTCGCACAGCCTCGGGATTGCAAAGGACCAGTTCAACGTTTGCGCTTGGGCAAAGTTTGTCATAACATTCAGGATGAGCCTTCCACTTTTCGACCAGGCTCACGCCCGTGCGTTCGTTGCCATGTGTTCCACCGGCAACGACAATTGTGTTGATTTTACTCATAATTCATCCTTATTTGTCATCATCCCTTTTCTTGAGCCAAGAGCCGCAAAGGAACATCGAGAAAACGACGCTCGTCACGAGGAACATGAAAATTCCGATGCAGGCAAGGTGGCCAATGCCCTGCAAGCCGCGGTGCGTCGTGAAGAGGAACCCGACAAAGCCTGCAATCGTCGTCGTTGAGCTCGCCATCACGTTACGTCCCGTCGTATCGAAAAGCTGGCGAAGATTCATTCCCGGATTAGACTTGGAGCACCAGGAAGTGATAAAGTGAATCGTCGCATCGATGCCTATGCCAAGCGTCATCGGAATCACGATAACGTTGTAGATACTGATTTTTCCAAATTCAAAGTAATATGTCAGGGCTCCCAAAAGTCCAAGCGTCAAAAGTGCGCCCATGCCGAACGAAACGCCTCCCGCCAGGAACATCGACGGTTTGCGGAACGACACAATCAAAGTAAGGAATATCACGAGCACGATGACCGACGCGAGGTTAAAGCTGTCCGCCTTCACCGATTCAATCACGTCCGAAAGGATGAACTGCGAAGAGAACGTGCGCAGGCGTTCGCCATCAAAGTTCCAGTTGCCATAGCGTTCCTGGAAACGGTGGAGCGCATGGGCGTCCCAGCTCGGGAAGTCGCCGTAGATAAATCCAATCTTACCGTAGGTGCCGTCCTTTTCGCGCAACAGGTCGAGCGTCCAGGCGGGGACATCCTCGGCGGTAAAGGGATTTTCGACCTGGGCCAGTTTGCGGAGCGTCGCTACGTTGGAGGAATCCTCCCCTTCGGCTTTGTCAAAGACTCTGGCTTCGACCAGGTCACGGATTTCTTCGATGACTTCCAGACGTTTTTCCTGCGAATCCGCGGGCGGCACAAAGCTCTTGAGCGTAAGGAAGCTGCCAAGGAGCGGATCTTTTTCGTCGTGGAGACGGACCATCAAGGTGTCGTAAAGTTTGTCGAGCTGTTCGGGCTTGGACCCCATCACGGCGGCAGGCGTCGATGTCACCGCACGGTTCGTCGCACGCGTCACCTTGGTCGAAATTTTCTTTTCGGCAGCGGGGATGACCTTGTCCGTATGGACTCGGCGCAAGTTCTTCAGGTTGTGTTCAAAATCGACATGCGGAGCATACCACAAGGCAACCGCCCCGAGGGCAAATCCGACAAGCGCCACATGCTTGAAGAAACTGAATATGCGTTGTTCGCTCCAGGAATCGGGCAAGAGCGACTTTTGCGGTGCAGGCGGAATGCCGCCCATGCAAGCGACAAATACCGGCAACACGAGCACCGATGTCATCATACTGAAGAGCACGCCCATCGAGGCGACAATTCCGAATTCATAGAATCCGCGGAAATGCGCGACCAGGAGCGTGAGGAACGCGGCAATCGTCGTGAAGCTAGCCAAGATGAACGGCTTGAGCATCTTGCGTTGCGTTTCTTCGAGCACGGCCTCCAGCGAATCGTACTTGCGGAGCAGCTTTTGTGCGTTTCCCAAAATATGGATGGAATAGTCAATGCCGATTCCCAAAATAATCGACGCCACGAACACCGTAAACGGATTCAGCTTGCCGTAGAACAGCGCCGTAAACGCAAGCGTCGGGAGGCATGCGTAAAGCACGGAACCGGTCACGAGAATCGGGCCTTTCACGCTCCTGAAGAAGAACGCCGTCAAGAGGAAGATGAGCACAAGGCTGATGCCGAACGAGAAAATACTGTCGTTAGCGACTTCGTCCACCTCTTTCAATCCTTCATAGGTTCCTTCAACGGTAAAGCGGGTGGGCACCGGGTAGTTCTTGCTGCGGAAATATTTCAGGAGGTCGTCGGTCTTCGCCAGAATTTTCGTAACAAATTCATAGTCGGTCGAGGGCTTGATCAGCTTTGCGTTCACGACCGCGTTAAAGAGAATTTTACCCGTGCTATCGGGTTCCGGGCTACCAATCAGGCGGTTCCTCAAGCTATCCGGCAGATATGCTTTCGGATTCCATTCCTTCTTTCCGTTAACGGTATCGACCGGAGTATCTTTTTTAAAGAACGCATCGAACGCGCTCACGGCTTCTTCGGGGAGCCCAAGTTCCATCGGCAAATTGGCATCGAACCAGACACGTTCCTTTTTCGACGATTTTTCGCCGTTTGCCGAGTCCGTAGAATTGCCGGAATCGTCCCCCAACAAGTCGACGACGAGCGGGCCATTTTTGCGGCCAATTTCAAGCTGCAAATCTTCCAAATTATCGCGAATTTTTTCGAGATGCTTGACAGGGAGGTATAAAAGTGCGTTGTCCTTGAAGAACTGGTTATCGTTATCGACCTGCGTCGAGACAAAATCACCCTGCCAATTCTTGTGAATATAATCGCTGATGGAATCCTGCAAAGCGGCCGCGAGTTCAACGCTTTCGCTCTGGATGGCGATCATGAATCGGTCGGTACTGCCAAAACGCTCATACGATTCTTCAAGCGCCTTGACGCTCGGCGTATCTTGAGGCAAGAGGTGCGAAAGGTCGGCATCCAGTTTCAATCCCGGCTTTACGAGAATCGGGAACGCGAGAAGAAGCGCAAGGAGAAAATAGAAAACAAGCGCCTTGTACTTGTGTTTACAAATAAGCGGGATATACCACTGTGAAAATTTTTCAGCAAACGATTTTTTCGTATTCATGTGTGGAAATATAAAAATATCCCCACAATCCATAAATGAAACCGTCGGCAAAAACCGACGAACTGCAAAAAACTGCGACTAATTGGGCTGCATGTTGTCGTTGCGGAGGAGGGAACGCAATAATTTACTAGCCCCAACGGCGCGCGACTTCCAATAAAGCGACAGGGAATCCGAAACGGGCACATACGTTTCGCCCTTGCCCTTATAGATTTCGTCGGATTCGAGCCCGCCCGTGAGCACTGAATCGCGGAAGCCTAGGTAGTAGGCGTTCTGCGTGTAAAATAGCGCAGGCTGTTCTGCCGGGCGTTTTTCGGAAAGCAAATCATAACCCCAAAAATGACTCGGGGCGCGGACTTGTGCCAAATCGAAAATCGTAGGGCCGATATCCAGCTGAGACGCCACATCTTCACGGATTTCAAGACCCTTGAAAAGATTCGTATCCGCAGAGAATATGCCCATGAAAATCTGTGCAGCCGAAACACCAAGCGGTTGCGGCACTTTGTAATCAATGGAATCGACAGGAGTATCGTGGTCCCCGAGAATCACGACAACGGTACGGTCAAAGTCGGGCCTTGCGTAGAGCGCCTCGAAAAAGCGTCCCATCTGCTCATCCGTGTAGCGGAGCGCGTTCTTGAAACGCACCATTGCGTCTTCTGGCTTTGGCGCATAGCTGTCCGGGTAACCGTAAAACGGAATGTGCGTCGCAATCGTATTTGCCGCAAGGAACCAGGCGCTATCGGCTGGCATCGTCTTGAGCATTTCGATTGCAAGGTCCATCCCGAGGCTGTCCGACGTTCCAGGAATTTTCGGGTCTTCGATAACGCGCCAGTTGTCGCCATAAAAGCGTTCCACGAAAGGCAACGTATGGTCAAAAACCGGATTTGAAACGGTCATGTACGCACGGTGATAATTTGTCAGATATTCCTGGAAGCCCTTGAAATGGTTCGAAGCATAAAACGCGGGAACGTCGCGGTTCGGGTGCGACGGGAAACCGAGATACGTCGAGGTCGTGCCACGAACGGTCGGGTAGCTCCCGCTGAACGCATTCTTGAACCAAAGTCCGCCCACATTTGCCATTTTCCACAAGTTCGGCGCAATCGACGTATCGCCTTCGAGCATTTTGTTCAGCACGCGGCCTTTGTAGGATTCACCGAATATAAAGACGATGTTGTACGGCTTAGTTGCCTTGTATTCATGCTGCGAAGCATTACGGTATCCTGGATAATTTTTGTCCGAGCGAGCACCTGCGAAATCGGCTGGCAAGAAAGCGTCCAAGTCATGAATAAGTTCATCGGTAATGGCGTAACCGTCACGCATAAATTCAAAAGTTTCAAGTCCGGCGATATGCAAAACCGGTGCCGTCAGCGTGTATTTTCCGAGCGTAAAGCGCCAGTCGATTTGCGTTTTGATTATAGGAACTGTCATAACGCCACGGGCCCCCACAAGGAACAGAAGCAAGGGAATCAACGAAAGGATTGCACCAGATGAAAGCATCGTGACTGCGATTTTCTTGTTCGGCTTCTGTGCAATGGCGACATCCATCATCGTCATGCGCTTTTGACGCATCGAGTAAGTGATGCAAAACGCAATGCCCCCTGCCAAAATCAGGAACACAAGCCCAAGCCAGAGAACCGTCCCTACTCCATCGCCACCGAGCGTCGAAACCGTAGTCGCATCCGTAATATTTGAAACATGGAAATAGGTTCGTATAAACGAATACGAAAGGCGTTGATGGTTGAAACGGAAAATTTCGTAATCGGCAATCGCGAAGAAAAAGTAAACGACGTAAAAAACGGCAAGCGCCCGAGGGCTTTTCAAGAACGTGAAGATGGAAGACATCACGAGAATTGCGCCATACGCCATGAAAATTTGCCAAATGGTCTTGCCCGCAAACATTTCGGACATCGAAAGTCCTAGCGGATCCGGCAAGGCGTAAAACAAGACAAGCATGGCCGTTTGCAGCAAGAGTGCCACAAACGTAATTAATATAAACGGATTTTTAAGAAACTGTTTGATAATCGTACCCAAAGAAAAATAGACAACCGGAAAGAAATATAAAAAAACAAGCAAACGGCTTACTACAGCCGTTTCGTTTTTTTGCAGTTCAAAAGATTACTTGTTGTATTTTTCATGAATAACATCGCTATAATGGTGTTGCAAATAGATGCCAGAATGTTCATCGCGAACTTTTTTACAATCAGGATCGCTCGCATATACTGGATAGTAAAACAAAAAACCAGGATGCGATCCAGGAAGGTGGATGTTCCATCTTTCGCTAGAATTATAATTTGAATGATTGGCGACACACAGTTCTTTTTCTTTATTCAAAAAAGCTTTAACTCCAAGAACATATCCACCCTTCGTTGCATATTCGATATTTACAGTTTGGTAAGGAACGCCATTCCTGTAAAAAACGATTTCGTTGGCTTGATCATTTTCGTCAAAGGCAATATCAAAAACTTTGAATCCAGGAGTAACGACATTTTCCCTTCCAAAACCTATATTTAATTTATAAGGAATACGATTTTTAACAGAATCGCTGCGATAGACGACCGCTTGAAATTCTTCAAACAAAATATCATCTGGAAGGTCACCACGAACACGAACGGCACTCGAATTTTCGATATGAATAAGATCACGATCTAATTCTGCATCAAAGTCCCGCATCGGTGCGCAGGCAACAAGTGCCATCATCAAAATGAACCATAAAAATTTCATCATAAATCAATAATCACACCTTCTACCTGGATTTCACGAACTTGTTTTTCGCCTTCGTAAAGAACAGCCTTGAACTTTTGCGAAGCATCGTCACAGAACATCTTTAAAGTTTTATACGGAATGTTGTCCTTATACCAAATGACGGATTGAGGACCATCAGGCAACTTGGGGTCGCACGGAAATCCTCCCATTCGATTAATTTCGATCTGACGCCGCGTTCCATCATAACGGATTGTAGGAGGATTTATTACACGTATATCGTTACCGCAGTCTTTTTCCAAGCACGAATCCGAAGTCGCGTATCTATAAGCAACAACCGATTGCTGTTCGATGGGGGCATCTTTAGGTAAAGATTCGTTGACGCGTATAATGTGACTCGGCAGTACGCAGCCTGTCAAGAGCAAAGCAAACAACGGGAAAAAAAACTTCATACAGCAATAATACAAATAAATCAAGGAGACAGACAATACGTTCTAAGCGAAAAAAAAAGCCTAAAAAAACGAAAGTAGCAAAAGACTGGGTCCAACTTGCGGCCGTTTCATTTGTTCATTTGAGCACTTTTTACTATATTTGCGCTCATGGATTTTGGAAGTTATGGTAAGACTTGGTGGGCAAACAAGTGGCTTTGCTCGATTCTTGCGACGGCAAGCGAGCAGGCTATTTTGCAGGGGCTCAAATTCGCCGCACGTGGCCAGGTGACAAGCGTCGATATTGTCGATAACCGCGTGATTTCCGTGGTGAAAGGCCCGAATGGCGGGCTGCACAACAATTACATCGTCTTCCCGAAATTTTCAAAAGAATCTTCCGAAATATTCGTGAGCTTTTTGAAGCAGCAGCCTGCGGAACTTTTGGCCTTAAACAACAAGGCATTGAGCCCGTCGCTCGAACTCTTGATGAGTAAAAGCGGGCTCCAGCTTTTTGACGACCCGGCGAAAGTCAACATGGGCTGCGACTGTCGCGACGAACGCCCGTGCAAATACTTGGTTGCAACGTTCTTGAAAATTGCGGAACAGGCGGACAAGGAGCCGAACGTTCTTTTCAAGATTCACGGGCTCGACCTGGAATTTATCAAGGACTTCAAACCGGATGCGATGGAGATGGAAGCGCCCGCCGAAGCTAATCTCGTGAGGTCGTTCAGCAAGGCGACGAGGCTTGTGGGTACGGGTGCCGAGAAAGATGCCGGAAACGCTGCGGGAGTCTCGGGAAATGCGAACGCCGCCGGGGATGCTATTGCGAACAGTGCCGGGGGTGGCAATGGGAAAAGTACCGGAGAAAGTGCGGGGATCGCTTCTGCTATAGGAAATGCCGCCGGGAAAGTCGCAGAAAGTAATGGGAGCGTTGCCGGGGATGGTAATGGGAAAAGTACCGGAGAAAGTGCGGGGATCGCTTCTGCTATAGGAAATGCCGCCGGGAAAGTCGCAGAAAGTAATGGGAGCGTTGCTGGGGATGGTAATGGGAACCGAGCCGAACATGTCGAACGCGCGGAACGTGAAGAACAAAACGCCGCCGAACTCACCTATGCCGAAGACGCAAGCGCTAGTTTATTCGGTGGCTACAAAGGCTCGGGACGCGAATCGCTAAACAGCATCCCGCCCAAGCAACTGCCGACATTCGATTTCAAGAGTTGGAAAGACTACTCGCATATTCTGCCCGCGATGTTGCAAAACTTCCCGAAGTTCTGCCCCGCCGGAAACTTCCGCAAGAGCTTTACAGACGAACTCCAAGCATGCCATAAATTCTTTTGCGACTTCGAGAACTTCGACGTTTTCTCGGAACATTTCCGCGTCAACAACGCGAAGACGTTCCTGATGGAAAATGAACAACTGAGACTGTTCCACAAGCCCGGATGGCATTGGAATTTCGAACAGTCCATGGCCGGCAAAATCATCAACAGCAACCTCACCGTCACAAACGTGATGGGCGCACTTTGCTGCCTCAGCGCCGGCAATTTTTCGTGGCACCACTATTCCGTGCGCTACTTGCACTTGATGTTGCAAGTGGCATTTTACCTTGTACGCACCGGAGCGATTTATCCGCAAGTTTTCTGGATCGGAAAAGACGTGGCGCAAATGCGCTGGCTCCCTGCCGAGATGCTCCCCGAGATTCTGTACATTGTCGCCGACCTCGAAGTCACCGCCCCGCGAGAACTCGCATGGACAAGTAAGGACGAATCGTTCTTTGAAATTGCAGAACCCGCCGAGCACATTCTTTCGCTGTTCATCTCGCAGCTCCTGAAATTCGCGCGCAAGTACAAGACGCCTCTCAAGACGAATCACGGCAATTTGCTCTCGTTCTTTTTCGATAGCGTTTCGGGAAAACTTGCAAACAACGCGCACGCCATTCCGGGGAAAATCCAGCAATGGCTATCGGTGTATTCTTGCCTCGGTTGCCGCACGCAGATTCTCTTTGTCTGTAGTGAAATGGACGAAGATGTAGCGCTGGATGTTTTTGTACTCGATGAAGATGGGACCGCAACGAGCGTTGCCGGGAAGAGCGTTGCTGGGAATGCAGGCGAAAATATGACGAGCGTTGCCGGGAATGCCGCGGGACTGCTAAATGTCGCGAAACGCACGCCGCTTTCGGAATTATTTGAAAACAACGATTCGCGCCTGCTCTCGATCATGAGCGTTCTGAACGGCATTGCCGATGGATTCAAGCCGCTTGACGCCTATTTGGAACGCCGTGCGAGCGAACCGATTTTGATGCGTGGCGCAGAACTCCTCGACTTTTTGCAGGGTTGCCTTAAAAAGCTTCAACTGTTCGGCATCCAGACAGAAATTCCGAAGAGCTTGTTGAACATCGGCAAGCCAAAGCCCAAAATGCGTTTGCAAGGCAGCATGAGCTTTGGAGCATTTACTGCCGGAGACTTGCTCGATTTCGATTGGGAAATCGCCATCGGTGACGAAAACATTTCGGCAAAGGAATTCTTGGAACTCGCCGAGCAAGCGGACGGACTTTTAAAATACAAGTCCAGTTACGTGCAAATTACCGAAAAAGATTTGCAATCCATCCGCGATAAAATTGAAGGTAAATCTGGCGAGTCCTCGAAAAACGGCAAAGGCAAAAAGGTTGCTGAAAATACCGCAGGAAATGCCGTGGGTACCACCGCCGAGAACTCCGCCGGAAACAGCGCGACTTCCGCAGACGAAATTCTCGAAGAAGATTCCGTTCCAGAAATCACGCAAGCCAAGCTCGTGCAAGCGTGCTTCACCGGCGAATGCGACAACATTCCCGTCGAAATGGCGAGCGATTTCAAACAACAGTTCGACGCCTGGCGTGCCGAAACGGACATTCCGTTGCCCGAGAATTTGAATGCGACACTCCGCCCCTACCAAATTCGCGGCTACTCCTGGATGTACAAAAATCTGGAGATCGGTTTCGGTTGCATTCTCGCCGACGACATGGGCCTCGGCAAGACGCTACAAGTCATCACGTTTCTCCTCAAGATGAAGCAGGAAGGCAAATTCGCAGAGAAAAAAGCAATCGTCGTGATGCCTGCCGGCCTCCTTTGCAACTGGCAAGTCGAAATCAAGAAGTTCGCACCGGACCTCACATTCTTCGCATATCACGGCGGTCGCCGCGACCTCGAAAAATTCAACGCCGACGTATTGCTCACAACATATGCCACGTTCCGCAAGGACTTCGCCGAACTCGACAAACACGAATGGCAAACGATTATCATCGACGAAGCGCAAAACATCAAGAATGCCGACAGCGAACAGAGTAAATTGCTCCGCCGCATGCGCGCTCCGATGAAAATCGCAATGAGCGGCACTCCCGTCGAGAACCGCCTCATGGAATTCTGGACCATCATGGATTTTGCGAACCGCGGATTCTTCCCCAGCGCAAGCGAATTCCGCGAAAAGTTCGAAACACCCATTCAAAAGAACGGCAACCAAGTCGTCGCCGAAACATTCCGCAAAATTACGGCTCCGTTCATGCTGCGCCGCCTCAAAACCGACAAGAGCATCATCAGCGACTTACCCGACAAGATTATCCAGGACGAATACGCCGAACTCACCCGCTCGCAAGCCGCCCTTTACAAACGCACCCTCGACCACTTCCTCGCCCAGCTCGAAGAAGAACAACAACTGAGCGAAAAGGCCAACGACGCACACGCCCTATTCAAACGCAAAGGCATCATCTTGCAGATGATTTTGGCGTTAAAGCAAATCTGCAACCACCCCGCCACATTCCTGAAAGGTCTCGCCGCAACCTCAGCACAAGACGCCGCGGCAGTCCCTACAGAAAGCGTCGCGGACGCCCCGTCCCAACGTCATCCTGACGACCATCGGGAGGAAGACTACCTTAAAGGCGAGTGTCGCGACCAAGCAGGCTTGGGCATGACCGAGCCCAAAGGGAGGGGCGAAGCCCCATCCAGTGAAGTCTTGGACAACGCTTCCATCGCAGTGATGCCCAAGAATTCCAGCAAGCTCGAATCCGGCAAGATGCAAATGCTCCTGGACCTCCTCACATCCATTCAAGAGCAAGGCGAAAAAACGCTCATCTTCACGCAATTCGCCGAAATGGGCCACCTGCTGAAATCCACCATCGAAGAGGAACTCGGCCTCCGCACGCATTTCTACCACGGCGGTTGCACACAAACGCAGCGCTCCGAAATGATCCAGGATTTCCAAGAAAACCCGGACTGCAAAGTGCTCATTCTCTCGCTCAAAGCTGGAGGCACCGGCCTCAACCTCGTCGCCGCCTCGCAAGTCATCCATTATGATTTGTGGTGGAACCCCGCCATCGAAGCCCAAGCCACCGACCGAGCTTTCCGTATCGGCCAAAAGCGCAACGTCCAAGTCCACCGCTTTATCACCAAAGGCACCTTCGAAGAGAAAATCAACTCTCTCCTCGAAACGAAAAAAGCCATCGCCAACTTGACCGTGAACGCCGGCGAAACATGGCTCGCCGACATGGACGACAAGCAACTCGCCGAAGTCTTCTGCCTGGATAACACGATTGTGTAGAAATTTTAGTCGAAGCTTATATTATATTTAAATTTTGAATTGAATGAAAAAGTTGAGGTAAAATGCGGCGCAAGAATAGAGAAGTTTTAGGCGACGAGAATATCGCGAAGATTATCGAACAATGCACGACTTGCCATGTCGCGATGGCGGATGATGCAGATGCAAGCAAGCCCTACGTGATTCCGCTGTCGTTCGGGTACAGCCTAAACAGCGGCGTCTTGGAGCTGTATTTTCATTGCGCACATGTAGGCAAGAAACTCGACTGCATCCGTAAAAATCCGAATGTTGCATTCAGCATGTGCGTCGAGAACCGCATCGAAATTCACGAAGACGTTTATTGCAAAAGCGGACGCTTTTACGCAAGCGTCGTCGGACAAGGCAAGGTCGAAATCGTCGAAGACGTGGCTGAAAAATGCCGCGGGCTTTCACTCCTGATGGAACGACAATCTGCAAGCGCTCCGCAACATTTTGCTTCCGCACATTCCATGCAATCCGCCGCACCGCAAGCAACAAGTTTCGCGCAATCCGCAGAAGTCCCACAGCACTCTGGTTCCGCGCAGTCTTCAGCATCCACGCATACCGCAGGAGTCCCGCTTCATTCAGATTCCGCGCAAAGCCCGCAATCCGCAGTCCCGCACAAGTTCGAATTCACACCCGAGCAGGCCGCCACCGTGACAGTATTCAAAATAACGAGCACGAATTTCACCGGCAAAGCGAAAAACGACAATGCTCAAAAGTGCTAGAAAAATACTGGCATTAGCCTTGGCATGTTCTGCCCTCTGCTGGGCTGATTGTCACACTCTTAATCTATCCGTAACGTTTACAAAGAGCTATATGGTTATTGGGGCTCGTGGAGGTCTCTCACCCAATATTTTCTTTACAACATTGTCAGACTCATACGGAACCCGCTACGTATCACTTCATCGCGAAAGTGAGAACGACTCCGGCCGCATCATATGGGCGCTGTACTCCGAAAAGAATGGGATACTTGATAGCCTTATCGTTGATAAAAAACAAAAAATTTATAAAGCCGTAGGACTTGGCGAAGGAGGAAAGAATCCTCCCCCTCTAAAGAAGTTAAAACACAGCAGAAACAAAGTTGTTTCCGCGCCGCTGTCCGCACTTGACGAAGTTGCCAAAGAAATAGCTGATATCCACAAAACTGCTACCGAATCAGACTCGAACGACATTATTTTCATTGTGGAACCAGAAGACAACAAAGAAGCCTTCTTTCAAAAACTTCAATCATACAGGCCGTTGATTCAGGCAGCAAAGAAAGCGGGATTTACATATATAGCACTAGCGCTATTGTACCAAGTCGATCCTAGCTATGGCGATTTGTTAAAACTTTTTCAAGACATGTACGAAACCGTGGGGCTAAAAATTCCTTCTCAAGAAGAAATAGAAAATCACCCAATGTGTTCATGTACGCCAAACGACAATACGGAAAAGCCAAGCATCATAAAAATCTCGCCAAGTTTTGCAAATATATTGGGGTCATTGAACGCGACACCCAGCACCTCATCTAAAAAGAATGCAAAACAGTCGCTTGAAAACGAAAAATTCACTAAAGATGTTATTGATGCACTTGAAAAAATTGCGGAACTTCAGACCGCAGCAAATAATCGATTCAAACTTCCTTCCGAATCTGATATCGTTATAGAAGATAAAAATCGAAATGTAACGGAAATACAAAAGATGATACAGGTGCACGCTCCGACCCTAAAACATATTTACCGGGCAACTCTTTATAAGACCCCAAACTTTGCAGGAACGGTAACGGTAAAATTCTCTATCGCTCCAAATGGGGAAATTACAAACACATTTATTGTCAAATCCACTACAGGCTCTAGCGAATTTGATGAAAAGATCAAAGAAGCAGTCAGTCGCTGGAAGCTTGAGCCTGTAAATAAGGGAATCTCTACGGCTACGATTACTTTTACCTTTTCAGAACCGCAATAGTCCGCCGGGCATTTTCGGAACCGGAATCGTTTTCAAAAATTACGTACTAACAGCTCAAAAAGCGATGCGTAAGTACGTAATCAGCCCCAAAATCGCTTTGTTTACGTACTAGAAGGCGCTATTTTCGCAGAAAAGTACGTAAAAAGCAGGATTTTCGGCTAGAATTGTTAAAATTCAGCCTTTAAAACTTTAAAAAACGGGGATTTTCAATGTTTTTCGATGAAAAAAGTCAAAAATTACGTACTAACTGCTCAAAAAGCGATGCGTAAGTACGTAATCATCCCCAAAATCGCCTTGTGGGAGTCTCGAACCACTGCAAATTGGGCGGATTTACGTACTTGGCATGTGGAAAATGGTGCATAAGTACGTAAAGGGTTCTTGGTTATTTTGTACGTTACGTACTAGAAGGTGAAATTTTTGCTGAAAAGTACGTAATTGTTTAAGAAACAGTTTTTGAGGGAGTCTCGGACAATTGCAAATAGGGCAGATTTACGTTTACGTACTAGAAGGCGCTATTTTCGCAGAAAAGTACGTAAAAAGCAGGATTTTCGGCTAGAATTGTTAAAATTCAGCCTTTAAAACTTTAAAAAACGGAGATTTTCAATGTTTTTCGATGAAAAAAGTCAAAAATTACGTACTAACTGCTCAAAAAACGATGCGTAAGTACGTAATCAGTCCCAAAATCGCTTTGTGGGAGTCTCGAACCACTGCAAATTCGGCGGATTTACGTACTTGGCATGTGGAAAATGGTGCATAAGTACGTAAAGGGCTCTACCGGTTACGATGGGACCGTGAAAAACTTTCTCGGAGCGACTTTCCTGCGGCGCTTTTCAGCGGTGGGCGGGTGCGACTCTAGAGACTCAATTCGCACAAAAAAGGCCTAGCGGTAAGCTAGGTCTTTTTCGTTTATTTCGAGAGGGTGGCGGGCGCGCTTCCCGCGGGGCTTTCCCGCAACGGTGCGACGTTCCCTATAGCGGTCTGCACTGCGGTTGCCGCAACGGAGCGACTGTCCCTATAGCGGCCTGCGCTGCAGTTGCCACAACGTTGCGACTTCCCTGCTGCGCTGTTGGCGGGCGCGCTTCCCGCGGGGCTTTTCCGCAACGGTGCGACGTTCCCTATAGCGGTCTGCACTGCGGTTGCCGCAACGGAGCAACTGTCCCTATAGCGGGCTGCGCTGCAGTTGCCACAACGTTGCGACTTCCCTGCTGCGCTGTTGGCGATCGCGCTTCCCGCGGGGCTTTTCCGCAACGGTGCGACGTTCCCTATTACGGGAGCCACAACGTTGTTGCGACTTCCCCTGCGGCGCTTTTCAGCCTTCGCCTTTACTGTGCGGCGGGGGCGGCGCTGTTGGCGGGTGCGCTTTCTGCGGGCTTTTCAGCGGCAGGCTTTTCTGCCTTTGTCGGGAGAACGTTCTTGATGTTCTTCACGGCATCGGCGGCCTTCGCTTTTGCAGCCTCGGCTTTCGCCTTCGCATCTGCGGCAGCATCCTTCACGTTTTCAACGGCTTTTTCAGCTTTTGCGGGAACGTTTTTCGCGGTGTCCTCAACTTTAGCTTTTGTGCCGTCTTCAACTTTTGCTTTTGCGCCTTCCTGAACCTTGGCTTTTTCAGCCTCGAACTTCTTGCTCGCGGTTTCGGCTTCGAGCTCTTCGATGGCCTTCGCGGCACGTTCCTCGAGTTCCTTCTTACGGCGAGAACCGGCCTTAGAAGCTCCTCTGACGCGTTTCTTCATTTCGCCTCTCAGCTTCACCTTGATGTCGGTCTTGCCTTCCGGCTGGACCTGCGGTTTCGGCGGAATAGCGGTGCTGTCCTTCATGAGCGAATCAGACGGTGCGGCCACAGTACTGTCGCCTTCGGTGTAGTAGCCGAACGGAATGAGTTCCACGCGGCGGTTCTTCGCACGGCCTTCGTCCGTCACGTTATCGGCAAGCGGCATGCGAGTGCCGAAGCCAATTGCGCGGAGACGTTCGCCAGGAATACCCTTCAGCTGGAAGTAGTCCGTCACGGAGTGAGCACGGTCTTCGGAGAGTTTCTGGTTGTAATCTTCCGTACCGATGATATCCGTATGGCCCTGGACTTCGAGTTTCACTTCCGGAATCTTTTCCAGGAGAGCGACAATGTCGTCCAAAGTCGAGTAGCTGGACTGCAACAACGTTGCGGAACCGAATTCGAACTGGATGCCCTTCTTGAGGTAATCCAAGTCTTCTTTACGGCGCAGCGGGCAGCCACGGCGGTTCACCTTGATTCCAGGCAGCGTGTTCGGGCACTTGTCCCTATAATCCGGCACGCCATCCTTATCGGTATCGAGCGGGCAACCGTCTGCATCCACGGCGACACCTTCCGGCGTATTCGGGCACTTGTCCGGACCATCAAACACTCCGTCCTTGTCCGAGTCAATCGGGCAACCGACAGAATCCACCTTAACACCCTTCGGCGTATTCGGGCACTGATCCTTGTAATCAAGCACGCCGTCTTCGTCCGTATCGAACGGGCAACCGACGCTGTCCACAGGCACGCCCTTCGGCGTATCCGGGCACATATCCTTGTAATCATAGACGCCATCTTCGTCCGTATCGAACGGGCAGCCGACGCTGTCCACGGCCACGCCCTTCGGCGTATCCGGGCACTTGTCAATGCCGTCGAAGACCTTGTCTTCGTCCGTATCGATGCCGCAACCGTCTTCGTCCACGACGATCGGCGGGAACGTATCCGGGCACTTGTCCTTGCGGTTCTTGACGCCATCGTTGTCGTCGTCGCCATCAAAGCCGAACGTCCACGTGAGTTTTGCGATACCGGCGATGAGCGGCTGGGACACGTAGCAGTAGCTAGCCCTGTAGCCGTTCTTGCCCTTGTACTTGATCTGGAAATCCTCGCAATTCTTCATGGCATCCTTTTTGTCGTAGCCATCGACGAGGTTTCCGATACCAATATCGATACCTGCCGCAAAGTCAACGTTGAAGAACGGAATCTTCAGGTTGATACCCGGCGTAAGCACCATCGGGTCGGTAATCGGGCTGAACGGATACGCATCGTTGCCGAAACGCATTTCGCCGCTGAACTCGAGGAACGGTTGGACATACTCGTTGATCTGCCAATCGACACCCGTGCTATAGACGAGCGTGTTCGACGCGTCGCCAAAGCCGATCATGAGACCGAGGGACGAATTCCAGATGAGCGGGATGCCCTTCTTGGTGTAATCAACCGAGATGACGCCCGTGAGGCCGAGCATGACGCTGTTCGCCGTGTAGGCGTAAGTCGGACCGCCCTCGTTGTCGAGGAACCAGGCGTGACGCGGACGCATACCCACGCCCTCCCAGCCGGTCGGGAACGTGAGATCGACAACAGCAGCCGTCGTCATGTAATCCGGGCCGAACAAGTGCGGCGTACGGTACTTGGCGTAGAACTGCAAGTCGCCGAGGCCCCCCTCGCCCATGTTGGCGCGGATGGCTTCGCCCGAGTAGTCCTTGGCATGGTCATAGTAAATAGGAAGGCTCACGCCGATATCCAAATCGTCGCGAAGCCCAAAGGCAAAATTGAAGTTGCCAGCCAGCGCACCGTCAATGCGCCCCTTTTCCATTCTGCCATCCCAGACATCGAGTTGCTGGGTGCGGCCCTTGCGGTCCGTGAATTCGGCACCGCGGGTATAGCCCCAGTTGTCGGTGGCGATGGTACCGCCCGTACCGATGCGGAAATGGAAAAAACCGAGTGTGTTCGCGTCTTGCTGGTGGAGACCGGTTTTGCCCCCCAAGAGGCCGGTCTGTGCAAAGACCGCCGCCTGCGCAAGTGCGAGTATCAAGGTAAGTTTTTTCATACTGTTAAATTATCTATGCGATTACGCACTAAAGCCCCATCTTATGCAGTAATCATCATCCGAGCCATTGCAATCCCAATCATAATCGCAACGCATATTCTGCTGGCCTTCATACAGCAAACCTTCGGGTAATTCACATTGGAAATTGAAGAACGTAAAGCTTTCCCCGCAACCACTGGGATCGTTTTGACCAGCAGCACTACTGCAATAGGCTTGAACATTTGAGACACTGCAGCTTACAATGCCATATTCCATTTTCAGTTTCCTATTGCAATAATCTTCAGCCGAGGTTACGAGGTTCTTTTTCCACACACCATCGGTCTGATCACAATAGAAGACTTCCTTTTCCATGTAAGGACGAACAAATTCACAGTCGATACTAGAAGTCATATCCGTCGGTTCCTGCCCCTCTTTATAGCAGTGGTCACCCTTCGTAGCGCAGTAATCGCTTACGTCATACCACTTGTCATTATATCTCGAAGAAGAACTTTCTGCTGGATCAAGTCTATAGTCATCAGTCCAAGACTCAGCCTTAAAATATTCAGAACCATCAGATGCCGTGCAGACAAAGTCTCTTTTTTGTTCTCTATTATTCTCATCATGCAAAGTCGAACAATTCATCTTGACCCACCCTGAGCCGTTATGTTCATACTGTTCATTCATGTACGTACAAATTTCAGTCTTTGCGAAAGTGGCGTTGCAGGCTTCGTTTGCGTCAGCGGCTTCGGCAACGTGACCGTTCTTGCAGATGAAGTCATGAACTAAAGAATTATCAGCCTTGTACATGTACACGCCATCACTGAATTCATACCATCCTTTTTCATACGATTCGAGATTGCCAATAAATTTCGGTTCCTGAGAGCAGTCAACGCCAAAATAAGTCTCGGCAGTTACCGTTTCTGTAGCACCTGAATTAGCACGATAGATAAACGTCGTTCCGCTCTCCTCAACACCTTCAGGGATGTCGTTACATATAGAGCATGCCTCATAGCCACCGGTGCAGTTTTCGTGATCAGCAAGAGACTTACTCTTTACACTGCACCATAAATACGAAGTCATATTAAGCCAATTATGTTCATGGTCGTTGGTATTCTCGATACCTTTTTGACCGCAATAGTACAGATTGTTCTTGGAGAACGTCCACCCATCTTCTTCATGGACAAGCTTAGCCGTGCAAGGAGCGTTTTTCGCCGCATCCAAAGTCACTTCAAGTTCCGTTGCCTGTATCCATGCACAACCTGAATACATAATAGCGGTACCACGCGAAGGCTCCCCTTCGCAGTCGCACTTATAGTAATCAGAACCAAGCTTGCTCAATTTCGTCTGGGCAGCCATCTTATCCGCGTCGCAAACGCCAAACGCCTGCTCCGGAGTGGCTGCCGTCCAGTCATGTTTCGGTTTTTGAGATTCATCATATACCGTCGAACAAACTTGAGGAACACCTTGTGCATCGTTTTGCAATGTCGGCGTTTCACCCGAAACAAGGTTCCCAGTGCAGGGCTTATTCAAAGCAACTTCCGTTTCGGAACCCGGAGTCCATTCGCATTCGGGAGCCGTGCTAGCCGTGCCGGCAGTTTCCATACAGTCGCACTTGTACTTCTGGCTGTTGAATTCTTTCCAGTTGCTGCTCGTATTAGCCATCACGGTTTCGTTGCAAGCGCCAAGCTTGTCAGCCACGCCAACTGCGTGCCAGTCCGTTCTAGAGGCAGAAGCGATGATGGTCACCTTTGCATCGGGGCTTTCCAAAGTATACGCCTGGGCCGTGAACTTAATCGAAGCGTCATAAGTGCCTTCGGCAATCTTCGTGTAACTATAGTTACCCTGGATGTTAAGAAGATTGACGGCATCCTTTTTTCCAGACAATGCTTGAACAGCCGCTTCCATAGTAGAAGCAACGCAGTTGCTGTTCGTGCACTGATAGACTGCGACATCCGTGTAGCCGTTCAAGAACAGATAGAAGCCATCCGCAATAGACCTCATTAACGCAACCCTTGTAGCAACCCTACGGTTACCATTGACCGGAGACGGAGCTGAGCCATAGGTCAGCGCTAAATACTGTTGGGGGTTGATCCATTCCGTAACGCCATCGGCAGTATTCTTCCTGACGTAAAGTACATTCTTGAAGGAGCATTTTTCGTTATAGACAAAGTTTTCAGGAAGCTGTTCGTCAGTAACCATCTGGGTCGTCGGTTCAGCATGGCCCGCGCAGTATTCATCCACAGTGGATTCACGCCAGTCGTGGGTATGGTTCCGAGAAAGCTCGCCATTTTCAGCACAAACGTAAAGTGAATCGGCGGAGAAGGTGCCCTTTGCATCGACAACAGGAGCACCGTCTTCGTTGTTATGAGTTCTTTCAGAAATGCCGTAATGACAGATTACTTTAACATCCATTTCAACGAGTTGCGCCAAGGTCCATCCATAAACCTTTTCATAGTCGAGGTAGTCGCACTTGTACTTATTACCACTAGATTCCTTGAACTCGGTCTGAGTTTTCATCACGGTTTCAGAGCACATACCAAATTCAAGGACGGTCCAATCAGCCTCTATCCACTTGCATTCGTCGCCGGAGCACTGGCACATGTAGTAATCATGGCGGGTCCTGGTAGAAATCATAGCATCATCATAATCGAACTGGACGAGATACTTGTCCGGGTCGTTGGCGACAGTCGCATCACAAGTTCCAAGGCGGCCTTCGTTTATGAGTTCTTCAATGGTCTTGCCGTTGGACGGAGAAGAAGAAGCCGCGGAGGAAGAGGGCGAGCTGTAGTTGTAAGCGGCTTCGATTACGCATTCCTCGCTGTTGGATGCGCTGCTGGATGCGGATGTCGGTGTCGGTTCAGAGCACATCTTTTGGCATATGTACTCGCTGGGATCCGGGTCCGTACCCAAATAGGTGTAGCCTTCATGGCCTTCTTCGCGACCCTGGCAGGGATCGACCTTGCCATATTCGCATTTGTTGCCTTCGCACAGGCATTCCATGCTGTAGTCGACGGAATAGGTCTTCGTATCCTCGTCGTTCCAGAAATCTAACGTGAATACGGCGAGGGTTCCCTTTGTCGACGCTGCGCACTTTCCGGTTTCAGCTACGGCGGCACCTTCGGCCCAGCCGTTCAGGGGATACCAGACTTTTTCGCTGCGGTAATATTTGAAATAACGGAAATAGCCGCCTTCGGCTCCGGACTTCTGGACCTTGCTGTACTTGTCGACTTCGACAGCCTCGGCCGTATCGAGCTTGTAGGCGCTGACAAGGCCGTTCTGGAGAATCTTGTAGTAAATGTCGAGTTCCTCGCCGGTATAAGATTCCGTTTCACAGTTGGCTCCCCAGGAATAATCATCACTGTGCTGGCAGTTCCACCTGAAGAAGTTCGCGTTGATGAGCAGGGCCAGGTAGTCCACGAAGAACAGGCTGCGCTTCGTGCCGTTGTAGGTCGTCACGACGGCGGTGTTGAAGTCGCCGTTCTTCGCGAATACCTTGCGGTAATCGTTGTAGATCTTGTTGAAGCTCGGGATTTTGCCGTTCTGGTCGATGAGCGCCATCACCCAGACGATGCTGTTGAAGTATTCGTTCAGGCCGACCTTGTCGCTGCCCGGCAGGTAATGTTCGAAGGCGGGGAGCGTCGAAACCTTTTCGTCCTTGACCAGGGCGAGGGCCTTGGCAAGTTCACCGTTGGCCTGTTCGCTGGCTTCTGCGAACGATTTGTCCGACTTCACCAGGGTCTTCACGCGTTCGGCCTTGTAGTCCGTCAGGAAGTCGATGACCACGGTATCGGATTCGTCGGAGAGGTCCACGATGGCATTGTAGATGAGTTCTGTTGAAGTGGAGCCGTTGCCGCCGAACGCCATGAACCTATTATTGGAATTGGAAAGGCTCATCTTGATGCGGAGCTGGACGAGCGGGTTGCTCAAGTTCGTGAGGTCGAGATCGCCTTCGAGACGCGCGACCTTGTATTCAGTAATCTTTTCGTTCGTCTCTTCGATCGTCACAAAATCCTTCTTGTTCGTGCCGTCGGCGAAGAGGTCCGTGACGAACATCTTGCCAGTCGCGTTGAGCTTCTTGTCCAAGTCCATCACGGTGAGTTCGGTGTGGTCGCCGCCCTTGAAGTCGGCCCACAGCTGTTCGTAAATTTGTTCGGAACCGAAGCCTTTTTCGGCCTGTACCGGGAAACGCACCACCACGTGCTTCGAATATGTATTGCCATCGACAACGTTTATCGGGATGACGATATCCTTTTCAGCAGTACCGCAAACGACCTTCACGGTAATCGTGCCCGCGTCGAGGTCCTTCACCGGTTCGCCTTCCATGTGGCAGGCCTTGCTTTCGAGTTCGTCGTTCAGGCTGCTGTAGGCCTGGTTGAACTTGTCATCAAGCTGGCTGGAGGCGCTGCTGAACATGTTGTTGATATCATTGGTTATCTTGTCCATGTCGGCGTTCTTGCCCTTCAAGGATTCGAGCCACTGCTGTTCAGTGCCCGTGTAGCCGCCTTCCTTAGCGATTTCATAGGCAGACTTGCCGTTCGCGCCGGTGCCGCCCTTCAAAGATTCGAGCCACTGTTGTTCCGTGCCCGTATAGCCGCCGTCCTTGGCGATTTCGTAGGCGGACTTGCCGCTTGCGCCGGCGGTGCCCGGGTCACCCTTGCCGCCCTTCAAAGATTCGAGCCACTGCTGTTCAGTGCCCGTGTAGCCGCCTTCCTTGGCGATTTCGTAGGCAGACTTGCCGTTTGCACCAGTTGCGCCAGTGTCACCCTTGCCGCCCTTCAAAGATTCGAGCCACTGCTGTTCAGTGCCCGTGTAACCGCCTTCCTTGGCGATTTCGTAGGCAGACTTGCCGTTTGCACCAGTTGCGCCAGTGTCGCCCTTCGAGCCGTTCGAACCGCTTGCGCCGGTGGCGCCGGTATCGCCCTTGTCACCCTTGTCGCCCTTGGCACCGGTGGCACCGGTATCACCCTTGTCACCCTTGTCGCCCTTGGCACCGGTGGCACCGGTATCACCCTTGTCACCCTTGTCGCCCTTGGCACCGGTGGCGCCTGTTGCGCCAGTAGCGCCTGTTGCGCCGATATCACCCTTGTCGCCCTTTGCGCCGGTTGCGCCCTTGTCACCCTTGTCGCCTTTAGCGCCGGTGGCACCTGTTGCGCCGGTGTCACCCTTGTCGCCCTTAGCGCCGTCCTTGCCGTCGATACCGTCCTTGCCGTTCTTGATAATGCCAAGCGTGTCGCCGTCGCAAACGATCGCGAAGCCGGACTTGTCCTTGAGTTGCTTGGAATCGCAACGGTACTGGATGGCGTCCTGTTCGTTCAGCGCGATCCACTCGCCGTCCGTACAAACGTACATCGTCGCCGTGGATTTCACGAACGCCATGGAGCCTTCGGTCTTGTCGTTACAGTCATCGGGGTTGACCGCGCTGACCGTCGAGAAAGTCTGGTTGACATCCTCGGACACAAGCACGTCGTCACCGCAGCCGGTGAAATACAATGCCATTGCAGAGGCTGCAATGGCAAGTTTTAGGGTGTATTTATTCATTTCATTCCTTCGATTAATGATGGGTTCGTGACCGTACTACCTATGCCAGTTGAGCGATGCCTTTGAGGCGTTGCCGCCGTCGCTGGTAAAACGTTTCCGCTGGTAGAGCGTCTGCGCACCCGTTTGTTACAAAATTCCTACAAAATATAGTTTTTCTGTTTAAACCTGTAAAGTTGTGATGAACAAAGGCCATCACGAGGAATCTGTAAGCAACGAAAACGAAAAAAGTAAGCGTGCAGAAAAACGGCTTTTACGACAAATCGAAAGTAAAAAAAAGTAAAAAGTTCGTTAAAATTGGGTGAAAATAGAACCTTTTTAAAGCGATTGTAATTTTTTTTTATCGTTAAAATTATTCCGCCCAGTGGTTGCCATTATAATTTTTGGCAGTGTCCGCGTCCATGCCGATTTGGCGGACCAAATCTTCGATGCTCACGAACTTCTTTTCGGGACGCAAAAAGGCGAGCAAGTCCAGCGCCAAGTGCGTTCCGGGCGTTGTCGGTTGCGTTCCGATGTTCACGACGGAACGGTAAATGCGCCCATCCGAGAGTCTTGCGCTCGCGACATACACGCCGCCTTTCGGCAAGAACTTGTACTGTTCCATCTGCACGTTTGCGGTCGGGAATCCGATGGTGTGACATACTGTATTAAATGTCAAGAGGCTTTTGTACAAAAATTTGGTACATAGGCCTCTTTTTTTGTAAGAACCGCATAAAGCTGGCGTAGCAGCTTATTCGCTACCGCAATTAAGGCCACCTTGCTTGGCTTGCCCAACTCCTTCAAACGATGATAGAAAGCCCTACAATCAGGATTGTACTTTATAGCGACAACGGCACACATATAGAATTGACTTCGTAATCGTGTGCAACCCATCCTTGAAATACCTCCGTTTTTATGAATACTTGTCCCAGATTGTGCATTCCGGGGAGTCAAACCAATCCATGATATCAGGCTTCTGGAACTGTCAAACCTATTGATGTTTCCAACATGAGTGAAGAACTTTATCGATGTTTCCAGACCAATCCCAGGAATGGAGCATGCCAAGGCGGTCTCCTCTTTCTTATTGGACTCAATCATCTCAAGTTGTTTGTTTCTAGCCCGTTCCATAAGTGCTTCAAGACTAGATATTGTTTTCTTGATTATGGATACCGCCAAGTCATCTCGCAGGCTGACTTGGGTTAGAGAATGCAGCATGTTCTTGCTTTGACGGATCTGTTTCTGCAGACCGTCCACAACGGCATCAAGATGCTTTAGCTTTATTTCATCGTCTGTCGGACAAGTCCAGCAATCGGAATTCTTTTCCGCTGCAAATTTTGCAATCGAATACGCATCAGACTTATCATTCTTACAACGTCTTAGATCGCTTTGCATGTGCTTCTTCACGGCAAACGGATTCAAGACAGCAACCATGTTTCCTCGGGTAAACAGGTATCTTGCGCAATTCAGGTGATATTCGCCTGTAGCCTCCATTGCAAAGCGAGACTCCGTCGGCACTTCTGTCAAGAGACGCTTGAAGCCTTTAACATTGTTTTCCAATTTCAAATGGTTCTTTTTTCCGTTCAACAACCATGCAGCGTCAAACGTGTCCTTAGAGATATCTATGCCAACCCATGTTTCCATTTCATGTATCCTTTGCTATATTATTGATGGGTAATCACCCCACGCCCCATTGTCCAAAGGTATTCGGCATCTGCGTTTTGCCAGCATACTTGTTCGGGGTCCTGGGTTGAAGGAGATGGGGCCCAATGTCATGCACTGCGTCGGACGCTACCGAGGCGCCGGGTTGCCCATCTCCTACCCATTTCTAAAATTAGACAAATGAAGGGGTGATTTCCGTTCTTTTTAAATATAGGACCGAGCCGAGCTAAATGCGTGCAAATTGAGTGCCGCAGGTAATGTTTACATTACCTATGGCCGAAATGCAGCCGCATGGCATCGGAGATGCCCAATGCGCTCCGAAGGAGCGCCAATTTAGCAACTTTTGCGTAAGGCGAGTGAAACGGGACTGTTTACAGGCCCACTTCCGAGCCTAGCAAAAGACACTCGAAGAGTGTCAAAGGCGAACGCAGCGGCAAAAGTGTGCAAGGTTCGAAAGCGCAAAAACATGTTTTTGCATTTTCGAACCGCAGCCACTTACGTCATAGACGTCAAACAACTTGTTGTTTTGACATTGCTGAGCCGTGCCCAATGCGCTCCGAAGGGGCGCCAATTTAGAAAAGTTAGAAGCAGGAAGTAGGAAGTAAGAAGGATTTTGAGTTTAGAAAAGGGGCAAGTCTTCCCCTCGCTTCAGCCCTTACGGGCTTCCGCTACCCCTTCTAACGGGGACACCCCGTAACGCCCCCGATAAACGCAATATAAAAAGGCGACCCCGCAACAAGTGCGGGGTGACAGGAAAGCCAATAACCATTGACCAACGACTAGTACAGCTTTTTCATATCGGTGAGGTCGCCATTTTTTTCATGGAACAGCGTAAGCGAACCACCCTGGATTTTCTGGAAAATTTTTGTCAACTTTTCAACGGCCGCGGCCTCTTCAAAACCGATTTCATTATAAGCCGTTTCACCAATAACAATGCCCACGTTCATCATGTCGGGAGCCTTACGACGCAGATAGTTTAAAAATTCTTCATCGTTAGTGATTTCGTCAGTTGCCGTCAACTTTTCAAATTCGGACGGATCACGCGTACTGGCATGCAGCGGGTACATGTCATCGGCAACAATCTGTTTCGAATTCAAATAAAATACATTACCAACATACAAGCTAATAGAATCGTTTAATACCTGACGCACTTCAATCAAGACATCGCTCATCGAAGACGCCTCTTGAATTTCGAGTTTGGAAGGTCCGCAAGCCATCAAAGCAAGCGAAATCGTGGCAAGGACGGTAAGGGCAAGTTTCTTCATAATAAACCTCTGTTTAGTTACTAGTTTTTAGTGACTAGCCCATAGCAAACAGAAACAGCTATCGACCAATGACTAACAACTATTGACCAATATACAATTATTTATTTGATAAAGAAGAGCCGTACCTCAATCAGAGGCTATTCCCCAATGCGTTCGTAGCTTCTCGGAATGTTCAATCGCCACGTGCCTGTTCCAAAAGATTTTCCGCGAGACACACGTTTTACGCGAATTTCAAGGAAATTTTCATTTTCCCTAACAAAAGAAATTTTTGAGGGCGTCTTTACCCCAGAAAACTCCTTGTATTCCTCGATGACAAGTTTTTCGTTTTTTCCGTCACGCCCGAGAGTTTCAAGCCACAAAACTTCGCCGTTCTTTTCGGCATACGTATAACGCCGCGTCAGATTGTCGCGGGCTTCGTGAATTTTTATGACAACCGAATCGGAGGCAACGGAATCGCGAACTGATTTTTCTTCGAGATTCACGGGAACAACGCGCCCTTCAAACAAGCCCGCCACTTGATGGATATGTACGAGCGGGAGCGACGGGTCGTTCAAAAGTCCGACCATGTAACCGGCACCTTTCATGTACATCTTTTCCGTCGGGAAAACCATCTGCCAGCCATCTTCGAGCCAGAGCAACGACGCGACGCCTATGCCAAGCGAACCCGTGAGTTCCATTCGATAACGCTTTCCCGGTACAGAAAAAAGCACTGCATCTAGATCTTGCGATTTACCGTCTACAGAATTTACAGTGAGTGAAAAAATAGCCTTTAGACTATCGATGGGAGCTTCAACGCTGGCTGTAGCAGGAACCGCCGCCTGACGCCCGCCACCGCAGCCCGTCAAGGCAAATGTCAGCAACAAGAGCGAAAAGATACCCTGCAAAAAGGCGCCATACTTAGCAACCAAGGCCATATGAACCTACTTCTTTTTGCCCAAGAACTTTAATGCCGCCGGGTGTTTGGGGTTCAATTTCAACAAAGTCTTATACGACTTCTTGGCTTCCTTTTTCAATCCAAGTGCATCCTGGATTGCAGCCATATGTTCCCAAAATACATCATCGCGGTTCATCTTACTGTGGTCGATCAGCTGCATCGCCTGATAGGCTTCGTCATAACGCCCCATGCGGTACAGTCCCCAAGCCTTTGAATCCAAATAAGCATCCTTGGCTTCGCCATCCTTTTCAAGGACAAGCGCTTCAAGGACAAGCTTATAGCCTTTTTCCACCTCGGCAGGTGTGCGGTTCAGTTCAATCAATGAGTAGCCGTAATAGTTCAATGTCGAAGCCATTTCATGCGGACTGAATTCGGGCATCTTGATCAAGGCTTCAAAATGGTGGAACGACTCATCGTACTGCTTGAGGCGTTCCAAGTTCATCGCCATCGAGAGACGTACCCTGGTGTATGTCGAATCCTTCGCAAAGAACTTTTCAAGCATCACCTCGGCCTTGGTGCGGTTATCAACGGCGCGAGCCTTCTTGACAGAATCCGCATGGAAATCCTTTTCAAAGTCCAGCGCTTCCCCTATCAACGCTCTCGAATAAATGTCTAAAATTTGCAAATACTTTATTTGCGCCTCATTCTGCATCCGAGCGAGATTCGCAGAATCTACGACTCCAGGGAGCGGCTTCCACATTTCCCAGAACTTCATGAGCGAATCGAGCAGCGGGTACGCCTTTTCGTACTTGTCGGCAAGAGCATAAACAGACGCAAGCAGCATTCGCGTTTCACCGTTACTTACTGAATCGGACTTTTCGGCGTACTTGATGGCTTCGGTGTAATTCTGTTCGCTCGCAAAAATATTCACGAGACCAAGGTAGGCACGGTTTGCGTATTTCGGCTGCCCCTGCAACTTGCCCACGGATTCGAGCAAATGAACCTTTGCACTATCGCGATTGCCGATGTCGTATTCATACTGGCCGATAAAGCAGAGCACTGCGGGCGTCCGCACACCATCGTTGTAATACTTCTTTAGCGCAAACGCATAGGCGCTATCAGCCGGCATGGACGAGAGCACCGTGATAGTCATTTCTTCGTCTTCTATTTTTGCGCTTGTAAGCGTATCCACAATGGCAATCGCTTCTTTCTGACGTTTCATTGCCATGAGCCCACGAACTTTCTGCAAGAGCATCTGCTTGTCGCCCGTCACCTCGTGCGCTTTTCCAAAGAGCTCAACAACTGCAGAATCGCGACCCAAATTCAAAAGGAGCGAAAGCTGACGTTGGAACAAAGTAGAGATGTAATTGACTTTCGGTAAAAGCAGGTCGTAAATGCGGACGAGTTCTTTTTCATCGCGAATGGCTTCGAGGAACAAGCTATAATCGTAAAGCAAAGTCATGTCCTGATAACGCGAAGAATCAAGAGCCAGCACAAAGTACTTGCGGCAGGAATCCACTTCGCCAGTCTTTACGTACAACCGAGCAAGTAAAGCGTATTGTGCAGCCGTACGCTTGCCCTTAAGCGCCGAAGCCTTTTTAGCCTCGACAAGCGCAAGAGAGTCATCGCCTGCCGCAGCTAAGCGTTCCGCAACGCCAAAGCCCAAATAACGGCTCGTCGGATCCGCCTTGTAAGCCTGTTTCCAAAAGAAATCCGCCTGGCGCTGGTCGCCACGCAATTCCATGTTTTTGGCGAGAATATAGAACTCGTGAGCGGCATCCAAATCAACAGCCACATGAGGTGCTGCCGAAGCTGTAGCTATCGCGGCCCTTTCGACCAAGGCCGAATCCGATGCGGACAATTTCACAAGTTCAACGTCATTTTTCTTTTGTGCAGGCGCGGAACTACAGGCGCAAAAAGCAACCATTCCTATACAAAACACCCACTGTAAAAAAATATGACGCATTAAAAACTCCCTAATCAGCAATAATAAAGTTCACCCTCGAGCCCGGTTTCAGATAGTCCCCATATTTCGGAGACATATCAATGACAGAACCGGGACGTGCACCATCTTCGCTTTTCATGCGCTTGATGGAACCCACTTTAAATCCAAGCCTATCCATTTGCGGATAAACTTCGTCCATGAGGATGCCTTCAAAATTGGGGAGCAAAATTCTACCCGTCGTGATGCCTGCAGATATGACAACCTTCACCGTATCGCCAATACGGACTGTGTCACCCGCCATCGGAATCGTGCGGATTACGACGCCACGCGGAATGCTCTGGTGTGCGCCCTTGACGATTTCGCCCTGGATGAGGCCCGCACGGGCAAGCGAGATATCGGCTTGTTTCTGGCTCTTGCCGCGCAAATCAGGAATCACCACCTTGCGAAGTCCAAGACTCTTCGTGAGTTTCACCGTGCGCCCAATCTTTGCCGTGCGACCGGCCTTGGGCATCTGCACAAGCACCATGCCCGCAGGAATCTGCGAACTGTAGCGGCCTTCCTCGTTCCACTCGAACTTGAAGCCGGCCTTGGTCAACGCAGATTCCGCAGCCTGTTCCGAAAGGCCTTCGAGGTTCGGAACTTCCCCTGTCCTCGCGAAAGCCCCTGCAAATGCAGGCATCAAAAGCTTATCGACCATGAAGACAAGCACGATTACAACAACAATCCAAATGATGAAAGCCTTGAAAATGGGAGTCTGTCTAACCTTATTCCAAAGCGATTTTATTTTATTCATAACAATTCGTTTGGGTTTAACCCTTAGTTGCTTTTTCCTGGAGCACATCCTCGTCAAAGATGACGATATCCTTGCCGGTCATCGCAATTGCATTTGTTCTCACCAACAAGGAACAGATTCGGCTCACCGTTTCACGGGTCGTCCCCGACATGTCAGCCAGTTGCTGCTGCGTCGGACGATTGTGGATAACAGTTACCCTATTTCCGTTGTCCGTATGGATGCGCACGCCCCGTTCCTGCATCAGGTTCAAGAGCGTTCCCGCCACGCGACCAGACACGGACATCGTCGAAAGCGAACCAATCTGCTTGTTCGCCTTGCGGAGTCTCTTGCAAAGTTCGCTCATGAGCGCCATCGCAATTTCCGGAGTCTTGCGGATAAGGCTCAAGAAAGATTCACGATGGATGACAAGAAGTTTCGCATCGGTCACCGTACGGACGGAGGCAGACCGGGGTTCGCCGTCAATCAGCGACATTTCCCCGAAAAAGTCTCCGCGTTCAAGGAACGATAAAATGGTTTCGCGACCATCAATGCCAGTCATATAGACTTGCACGGAACCAGTAGCGATCAAGTACAGAGCCTGCACCGAATCGTCACCTTCCAAAACCACAGTCTCATCTCGATTGTAGTTTTTGACGATTACCAAATTGGCAATCATCCCCAACTGTTCTTCATTGAGCTCCGAAAAGAGCTCAACCCCCTTCAACAAATCAACTGTGGATGCGTCCATTTTATTTTCCCCTTTGTTTGTTTTAGTCCAAATCTACGACGATACTCTGGTCGCGCTTGGCACCGATAGAAACCATGCCAATTTTCACGCCCACGAGTTCCGCCATACGATATAAGTACTTCTTGGCGTTTTCCGGAAGTTCATCGAACTTGCGGCACTTGCTCGTATCAGTCTTCCAGCCCGGCATTTCTTCATAGACCGGCGTGCAACGTCCGACCTTGGAAAGCTGGTTCGGAATCAAATCGAGCTTTTCGCCATCACACATGTAGTGCGTACAAATCTTGATGGTGTCGAACGTGTCGAGCACGTCGAGCTTCGTAATCGCCAAATGAGTGAGACCGTTTACGACAGTCGCCTTGCGCACCACCGGAGCGTCAAACCAGCCACAGCGACGGTTGCGTCCCGTCGTTGCACCAAATTCGTTTCCGATGTTGCGGAGCTTGTCGCCCGTTTCGTCCAAAAGTTCCGTCGGGAACGGACCGTTACCCACGCGGGTCGTGTAAGCCTTCACGACACCGACAACTTGGTCCAAAACCGTGGGGCCGATACCTGCACCGCAGCTTGCGTAACCGGCAACCGTGTTGCTCGAGGTCACGAACGGATAAGTGCCCTGATCGACATCGAGGATAGTGCCCTGAGCGCCTTCGAACACGAGACGCTTGCCTTCCTTCACTGCCTTGTAGAGCATTTCGCTTACGTCGGCAACGAACGGCTTGATCTTTTGGCCAAGTTCGAGATAGTCCTTGATGACGACTTCCGGATCGATTTCCGGGACATCGTACATCACCTTGAATTCTTCATTGTGGACCTTCGCCATCGCTTCGACACGCGGGCGGAGTTCGCGTTCGTCCATGAGGTCACCCACACGGACTCCGATGCGGTTCACCTTGTCGCTGTAGCACGGTCCGATGCCACGGCCCGTAGTACCGATGGCAGCCTTGCCCGCCTTCTTTTCCTTGGCCTTGTCAAGCGTAGAATGGTACGGGAGAACAACGTGCGCATTATTAGCGATAAACAGACGACCTTCCGGGTTGATGCCCTTCGTGTGGAGGTCCGCAATTTCATTGAGAGTCTGAATCGGGTCAAGCACAACGCCATTACCGATGACGCAAATCTTGTCCGGGTGCATGATGCCCGAGGGAATCAAGTGGAAGACGAACTTTTTGTCACCAACTTCCACAGTATGGCCGGCATTGGCGCCGCCCTGAAAACGCACGATATAGTCTGCATCGAGCGTCAAGAAATCTACAACCTTGGCTTTTCCTTCGTCGCCCCACTGGGAGCCGATAACTACACGATTTGCCATAAATCCTTCGTTTTAATTCTTTAACAATCGAAATGGTTGCCCCAAGGTACTTCCCTGGAGCCCTTTTTCGCCATAAAGATAAAAAAGTGATCCATAAATAGGGGCTAATGGCTAAAACATAAGCATTAAAAACGCCTAAAAAAGGGGTAATTTAAGAAGCTCTGTTCAAAGCCCGCTCCGTAAAATACAAATTTCTTATCTTTGGAACATGTCCGAAGAAATTAGAACGCTCATCAAAAAATATTCCCCGATTCTCGAAGAAGATTCGGATGTCTTTCGCGAACTCGAGACGTTTTTCAGCAAAGGCGCCAAAATCGAGATGCACCACGACGATCTTTCGACGTTTCTTCAGGACAACAGAACATACCAGGTCGTCCGCGTGAGTGGCAAGAGTTACAAGGACTGCGTCTATGAACTCGTCGATAACTATCCCGAAATGATGGATTCCATCGGCATGCTGCGCTATTACAAGGCGCCCGCCGGAAATATCCAGTGGGAAGAAGTCGAAGCCGCCGAAATCGCGATGGGAAACGAACTCACCATGAATGCCTACGGCTGGGCGCCCGACGCTTGGACCATTTTTGAAACAAACGCTCTGGACGAAACCACAGCGCCAGAAGAAAAAAAAGGGGACTACAGCCTTGTGGCAATAGTCGCGCTAGATTCGCTGCTGTAAGAAGTGGTTAGTGGTTGGTGATTAGTAAACAGTAGAAAGTTGGACAAGCTCCCCAAAGCGAAGCGACCTCGGAGGCACACAGTGCCGACCCCATACCTACTCTAATGCTGTATGAACTTGAACAACGTGATTCCCAGAACCTTCCGCGTTCCAAGATATTCCGCCAAGGGAAGTTCCACAACCTGTTTCTTGATCGAAGATGCATGACGAAGAATCGGTTTTTGGCCAGGCGTAAAGATGACAAAACCCGTGTGCGTAACGTCTATGTTGTCGGCGGTTCCGACAATACCCATGCCCAGCACCTTCATGCTACCCTTATACGGATTTTTCGCCATTTCAATCGCCTTGTTCAAAGGTATGTAGCGGATGTTGAGCTGGGTATCTTTTCCCGAATACTTGACGTTACGAGTCTTGAAGAATTCCACCTTGGGCATCGTACGCGTAATCGTGACCTCGTTTTCCATCGGGATGACCTTGGCGTACTTGCCTTCGCCTACCCAGTCCGCCAACAAATAGTGCTTACGCGTTACGTAACTCACCTTGCCCCCTTTATAGCGGAGACGCTGGAGTTGCCGATACAGCGATTTTTCGCTCTTGGCCATCGCAAGCGCCACAACGTTTTCCAGATACGTCACGCAATCGACAGAGTCTAGATAAACTAATGGCTTATCGTCCTTCGTATCCAAATGTCCTTCGCCCATCGGCCCAAGCTTGTAGGGGCGGCCCAAAAGCAATTTCGAGAAATAGTCCAATCGTTTATTGAGCCCAACAACGCCGCGAGCATCAAGCCATAACTCCTTCATTTCCAAAAGCGACTTGTAATTGTTGTTCGTGTAATTGATGACTCTCATCCAAAGCGTATCGAGAACGTCCTTGCTCTTGATGTCCGGAGTTTCATTCGTCCCGTTCAGGTACATCGTCACGGCAAGCGTATCGCCATCGACCGTATAAATGTAGCCCACCAAGCCGTAAACTTCCGCAATGTAGCCCGTCTTGAAACGCGTAAGCCACGTAGCGTCCAAATTCTGCATGCGCTTTGCGCCGGAACCCACGCCCGGACTTGCAAAGCTGTTGATGTAATATTCGCTTTTCGGGTGGCGAGCCATTTTGGCAAGCAAATGCGCGACCGCCGAAGGTTTCACCTTGTTTTCAGGAGAAAGTCCGCTCCCGTCCCAGACATCGAAATCCGTCGGATTGAGGCCGATATCCAAAAGGAACTTGCGTTCCGCCCTACGGCCCCCTTCAACGCTCCCTTCGCCGACAACCTGCGCTCCGAGATTTCTCAGCAACGTCTCGGCATGGAAATTCTGGCTGCGCTGATTGATTTCGTCAAGGATGCTAAGTAGCGGGGCCGCCGAATACGAGAACTTTTTCAATTCCGTCTTGGAATTGCTCATCATGTTTTCTTTAAAGACGACTCCGCGGTTCTTGAGCGCCTGCATGAACGCCGCCCTGAAATAGCCCACCGGATTGCGAATCGGGAGCACCAAACTTGCGGAATCCACATCTTCGCCAATAGTTCCACCCAAAGTAATCACGGACTTGTCGGGATCGATACCGTAGACCCACTTTTTCTTGCGGCCCTTGACCGTTTTTAAGTTGTTCACAACCTTGACATAACCCACATCCGGGATAATCGAAACGACCGCCGTATCGCCGCGGAAATAGCCGGGCCAAAAGCGGATGGTCACACAGTTGTCGTTAAACCCAAGCGGCCCTATTTCGGCTCCGTACCAAGCATCATAAAAGTTTCGGCGCCAATTTTCGGCCTTCCACGGGCCCGTATAATAGCTAGAATCCAAATCAATATGACCGACTATCGTGTCGATGTTCATCGCACGGATGGAATCCACCATAGCGTACAACATATAGAACGGGTCATCATAAAATCTCGCGGAGATGTTCGGGTCGCCTTCGCCACGGATCTTGATTGTTCCCGTGAGCGTGCGCTTTTTCACATTGACGTTTCCCAGGACTGTCAGTTCGGTCTTCGGCTCGTAATCCAACGGTAAAAAATGGATGGCCGCCGCAGTCGTCAAAGTCTTGAGCGTACTCGCCGGAGTAAACTGTTCATCGCCATTCACGTTCCCGATTTCCTGACCCGTCTTGACAGAACGAATGGCCATTCCAAATCGAACCCCTGGGATAAGCGAATCCACATAATTCTTATATGACGAGACATCCACATGGGCAAACAGCGGTGCCACAAGAAACGGCAACAAGCGCGAAGTAATTCTAAATAAGCTATTCATTAGCGAGATTTATTCTTTCTTTTCCGTGAAACGACAACAGCAACGACACAAACAACCAAAATTCCCGTCACCACGACACCCAAGATTTTCACCCAAAACATTTTATCAGCAAATTCATCTGCCGTCGGCCGTTCCTGACGGCTTATAAAATCCGCTGCGTTTTTAGGATAAACTTCATTGTAATCCACCAAGAAGAACTGCTGTACCCAGCGCAACATTTCCTCTTCGGTAAGCGTATCGGAATGTTTCAAGATGCCATTGATTTTAGCATTGGCGTCATAGACAAGCTTGGCCAAAATTTCACCGCGTTTTTGCCGGTTTTCCGTTTCCGAAAACAAATTGCCCATATCGTTCGACAAGTCTATCAGGACCGCTTCGACCTCGCCCCATTCCGGAATATTCGGGAAGCTGCGGCAATTTTCCAACCCAGCGACAAGTTTGGAATAGCGGGAATCACGGTTCCAAATGTGGAGGATGCTCCTGTCCGCCGGCAAGAAACCGACCTGACGCGAGAAGGCGTCTATGTTGTCTGCACGAAGCATGTAGGCAAACAACTTTTCGGCATACGGGTATTTCGAGGTATCTTTCTTTTTTCCGAGTGCAAGGTGACTCCCGCCCATGAACGAGAAACTTCCGGCAGGTCCCGAAAGCAGATTCAAAACCTTGATGCCGTCTTTTGCGATAGCAGTATTCGCAAGCCCTCCAGCCTTTTCTGAGTAGTCGAGTTGCTTAATCAGTTCCGAAGTCCCGTAAAGGAAAACTCGCTCCGAACGCACAAAGCCGTTCGCATTGTCTGCGGAATTCTCGAACAAGCTATATGGGGCCATTTGCGGATCCCCCATGATTTCAGCGTAAAGCGCAAGTCCTACAAGCGTATTCGAATCCAACAACGCGCTGCGGTAACCTTTGCCCGACGGAACCACGAAATCGCCGCCATGACTCCAAATCAGCGGAGCCATGCACTGCTGCCCCGCCCAGTCGTTTTTTCCAGGAAGTGCAAACGGAGTTACCTTGACATCATCGTCCGTCTTCAAATCAGCCTTCGCGATAGTCTTTAAAACGCCCACGAACTGCGAAAAAGTCTCGATATCCGAACTGTCGAACCCCAGTTCCTGCCATATGCGCTCGTTCACAAAGAAGCCACGCACGTCGATGAACCACGGAACCGAAAACGTCCCGGGACGCCCCGAAATATGCGAGCTGCGGAATCCTTCGCCCAAGAACCGAGCCGAATCAATCTTCGGCATCAAAAAGTCAATCGGTCGAATAAGCCCTTCCGCCGCAAAATGCGGGACCCAAGTCGAACCGAGCTGGATCACGTCGGGAGCAACATCGTTCGAATCAACAAGCGTCCGTGAAATTTTGTTGAACGCCTCGCCCCAGCTAAGGTAAGTGACCTTCACCGGGATTCTCGTTTCCCGATAGAATTTCTTCACAATTCGGCTCATCGCGATTTTAGAGCCTTGCCCATTATCCATCACCCAAATAGAAAGCGAATCCGCCGCCACGGTCTGCGTAGCGGACAAGCCCAAGACCAGGCTTACCAGACACGTTATTTTCTTCAGGGTTTTAATCATTGCGCGAGTCTTCCGAAGTCTTCAAAAAAGTGAGGATAAGTCTTGTTCACGCACGCAGGATCGAGAATCTTGATAGGCACGCCACCGAGCGAAACAAGGCTAAAGCACATCGCCATGCGGTGGTCGTTGTACGTTTCAATCGTTGCCGGTCGCAACTGTTCGGGCGGTTCAATCGTAATCGTATCCATGTCGGCCACCACGTGCGCGCCAACCTTCTGGAGTTCCGCCGAAATAGCGGCAATGCGGTCGGTCTCCTTCACGCGCCAACTGCCAATGCCACGAATCGTGGTCGTACCTTTCGCAAAAAGCGCAAGCACGGATACCGTCATCGCCGCATCCGGGATATCGTTCAAATTCATGTCCAGCCCCGTGAGTTCGCAGCCTCGACCGTCGCATTCCATCCAGTCCGGGCCAATCGTCACCTTCGCGCCCATTTTTTCAAGAACCTTCGCAAAGCCGACATCGCCCTGACGGCTCTGGCTCCCGACACCGAGCACGCGTACCTTGCCTTTTGCAATTGCGGCCGCCGCCAAAGGATAGCTCGCCGAACTCGCGTCGCCCTCGACAAAGAACTTTCCGGGAGACTTGTAACATCCGTGCGGGACATAAAAATCGACCAAGTCGTCATGGCGCACATCCACACCAAAGCGCTTCATCACATCCAGCGTAAGCTCGATATATGGCGCAGAAATCAGTTCGCCATCCACATGGATATGGAGCGGAGTCTTGCAATACGGAGCGCAAATCAACAATGCAGTGAGGTACTGGCTCGAGATGTTCCCGCGGACACTCACGTAACCGCCGTTTAGCCCATCAGCCTTGATGCGGACCGGAGGGTAGCCATCGGATTCCAAGTACTTGATGTCGGCGCCCAACGAATGGAGTGCATCGACAAGGTCCCGGATAGGACGTTCGCTCATGCGTTCTTCGCCGCGCAAAATGAACTTGCCCCAGCCCAGCGTGAGGGCCGCCGTCAAAGAGCGCATCGCCGTGCCCGCATTCCCAAGGAACAGCTCGATGGAAGGACTCGGTCCGTCAAACGGTCCTCCATGGCCTTGCACAACGGCATCGCTAAAATCATTCGTAAAATCAATTTTTGCACCAAGACGTTGCAGAGCCTCGCCCATATAGCGGGTATCGTCACTTTTAAGCAAGTTGTTAAGCGACGTCGTCCCCTCGGCAAGAGCGGATATCAAAAAAACTCTATTGGTGATACTCTTGGAACCTGGCAGGCAAAGAGACCCCTCAAAAGAATGATAAGCAGGAAGCTGAATAAAACTCGGGCGAAATTGGAATTCGTTCATACAAGAAAAATTATACATTTTTATTAACGCAGTTTTCTACATATGTGACGAAAGCCACTCGAAAACGCAAAAAAATATGGGAGGACAACATGGAACCGGAAGTAACAACCAAAAATTTTGAAGTACGTTTCTCGGATTGCGACCATCACAGCCGACTCAAACTTTCGAATCTCTTCCTGTTCATGGAGGAAACCGCCATCGCCGACGCGGAACTCAACGGTTTCGGCATCTGGAAAATGATGAAGGCGGGCTACACCACGGTCATCACGCGCCTGAAAATCCGCCTGCTGCACCACCCCGTCTGGGGCGAGAAGCTTTCCATATCGACGTGGGCAAAGGACATCATCAAGGACAAAGTCTGCCTCAAGGACTACTCCATCCTCGATGCGCAAGGGCACTCCATCGCACAGGCGACCTCTTCGTGGTTGCTCGTGAACATGAAAACCGGCAAGGCAGAAAACCCGGCAAACTCGCCATACCCCATTCCCCTGATTCCCGGCAAGAACGCGCTCCCCGAAATGATGGACATTCTGGATCCGCAAATCGACCCGAAAATCATAGGGACGGAAACCGCAAAGTACAGCGACCTCGACATGAACAACCACGTGAACCACTGCCGCTATGTCGATTGGGTGATGGACTCGCTCGACGCCATCGAACTCAAGACAAGAAGGATCCGTTCGATACAGATAAATTACATATCACAAATTCCGCTTGGCGGCAAAGTGAACATCGTACGGTTCAAGAACACGAACCATCACGCCTACATTTTCGGGATGAACGCCGACGACATGACACAATGCCATTTCCAAGCGAGAATCGGGTTCGCGGATTGAATTAGACGAGAGACGAGAGAACGCCCTTCGGGCTACAGACAAGAGAGATTTAGCACTGTCATCCTGAAAGGAGCGTCGCGACCAATAGGATCCAGTGCATATTTCTTTTACGGCGTCAATTTCCTTTTAGCTGGAGTTTCGGTTGTTTTTTATTCTGAATGACAATATTTGAAGAGTTTTTCGTTGCAGGGATGCCGTTGACTTTGTACAATTCACCCAAACCATTCTGTTTTTTCAAATTATGATTCACAGGCAGAGACGATGGTCCTACGTTATCCTTACAATCGGAAGAAACTATCAAATCATTAGGATTGGGAATGGAATCAAAGAAAAGTGAACCATTGTATTGATAAAAGCATGCAATTTCAAAAGCACAACTTCCTGAGGATATTCCGCAAAGAGCCGATGTCAATTGTTCGTTTTGGTATAAAATAAAGAAACCGATATTACCAAACCCTTGTATTCTATATTCTATTTCATCACTATGAGTCGCATCCACAATATATTTGCTGTGCAAAGAATCAAATTCCATTTTTTTAAAGTTCTCTAAAGACAACGGTTTTCCCTTTTTCAATTCGGAATTCAAGGAATCCAAATCTAGGGAATCTGCAATAACCCATATATTATCTTTCGCATCATGCTCCATATTTTTCCCGATGGTCAATCTCGTATAATAAGGCGAATCGCAACACGGTCCCTCCCAATCACCTTCTGCATATAAATATATCCCGTCAATAGAATCCTTACTTGAAAAAGCATCTCCACTATGAAAGGAAGAATTATGGTTTCTATGAAAATTCAGTATATCGTAATACCCATTGGTCAACCACGCTGCGTCGACACTCTTTTTCGAGGAATCCGGTTCAGGCATATTGCTTTCTGACGAAAACGCTAAATTGGCCAAAGTGAAAAACAGAATAAAAACGAAACTTTTAAACGTATTCATTTCTATTCTCCTTTCTTGTATGGTGAAAAACATCTTATTTACAAAATACTAAAAATCTCCGTTATTCGGTCACATTCCGCAAAATTTTTTCTTCAACCTCAAACGCACTCGGCTTGTCAACAGGCGTAAGCCGCGGGCCGGTGCCATAGAGGTGACGCATCATATCGAACAACGTATATTCACGGTCGAAATAGCCGATGTCCGGATTCGGGCAAATGGTTACGGGTTCGCGCACGCGGGCAGGCTCCGAGCCGCGGGCGACGACGACACTCTCCGGCTGGTAATGGAGCGACGGACTTTTCTCGCGAATTTCTTCACGGCCTGCGTTTCCGAGGAAACGGCAGATGCACTCGCGCGAAAGCGTAACTCGGCGGAGTTTGTCGTACTTTCTGCGAATGGACGCCATCAACTCTTCACGGGATTTTTCCTTTTGCGAAGCATCCTGCATGGCATCGGCATCCGCATTGTACGGCCGCATTTCACAGGCCTCGAGGTCTTCTTTTTCCAACTTATCGATTTCCGCCAAACGGCGTATCTCGTACTCGCGGGACGACATGCACACCGGATGGTCAAAGCCGGGTACCTTACAGCAAAGGTAATGCTGGCGGCACACAAATCCCGGTTTCAATTCCGGGTCACCGGACTTTTGATCTTGCGGTTTGAAGTATTCCTCAATTTTTTTACGACAAAGTTCCGCAGCGGTTGTCGTCCGCAAATTCATGAACGGAATCCCGAGTGGCGACGCATGGCTTATATAAACGTCATCCGTCTTTGCCGCGGCAAGCGTCCGGCGCGTTTCTTTATCAACGCTCGTTACCTGCGGCACAAGCAAGAATGGCGTCCCGACTCCCACGCCGTCAATGCCGAACGCCATGACCTTTTCGATATCTTCGGGTGCGCAAAGGCCGCCCTGCGCCGTAATGCGGGCTTGCGACGGCGGCGGAACAATCCCTTCGATCAAGGTATTTGCAGATGCCGCTTTCGCAATCATCCCACAAGTCGTCTCGAAAAGTTCATTCTTTTTCTCCATGAACTCCCGCACAACGTCCAGCATCAACTTTTTCGATTCAAAAAACGCATGGCCACCGCAGTTCACACCAGATTCTATGCGGTATTCATAGACTTCCAGCCCTTTCTTCGCCAGGTAACGTCCCTGAATCAATGCAGAACGGTAGTCAGAAACTTTCAGGATAATCTTCTTCGTCGGGGCATTCGAGGCAGTCCTGTAAAATTCCTTGCATTTCGCAATTTCCTCAAAGACGGACAAGTTCACACCCGCACTAAGGACAAGCGAGCCCTTCACCTTCGATGCCGCAAAACCACGAACCGCATCAAACGCCGCCTCTTCGTGATTCAAGCCCACCATGATATTCGCCTGGATTTCGCCCGGTTCCATTTTTTCGGTCAAATCGGCCTCGGCGGCAATCCGCGCAAGCCCTGTCTTCGCAAAGACTCCATCATATTCCACGCGGAGCGGCGAATCCAGCGGCAACATCAAAAAATAAAGGTCCTTGTCGCTTCCGCCATCGAGGCGTTCCGCACAAAGTCTTTCAAATTTACGTTCCACCTCGTCCGCCAAGAAGTCCAAGTACGAACGTATCCGCCCGATTCGCGTTGTCTGCGGTGAGCCTAAATCGAGCCCAAGCCGCTCAGCGTATGCCATACGATATTCTTCGAGCAGCCCATCATCGACAAGGGATATCACTGAAGTGATTCCCAAATGCGCTACACGCACCGGGGTATCGACCGTGTAGCAAATCCCCATAACCGGTATATGTACTTTATGCACCATACCACCCTCCACATATTGTGGATATACAATCCAAAAAAGCCCATAATACAGATAAAACCGATATTAATATAACAAAATAATTTGCCATTTCTAAAAAAAATTTAACTTTTTTTACCAAGGATATAGCCGGTTTCCACAGTATTTTTAAGACCGTGCAAACAATTCATCAATTATAATTATTAATTCATCAATAATAATTATGAATAAGCGCTATTCAAGGTTCAATCACGCCCATGCCCGGAAAAATTTCGAACTGAACCGTTCCCTGCAAATCCGTTCTGAACAACTTTGCCGAATCCCCCAGCACAAGGTTTAACTTGTGAACAACGGACTCTACCGGATGCCCGTAGCGGTTGTCCGCCCCCACACTCACGAACGCATACTTCGGTGACACCTGCGCTATGAACTTGAACGAGCTGCTCCCCGCCGACCCATGGTGCCCCACCTGCAAAAGTTCTGCCGACAATGTCGGGTTCATTTCGAGCAAGCGGTTTTCACCGACCGTATCCAAGTCCCCTGTCAAAAGCACCTTTGTCACACCAACGCGCCCGAGCAACACCACGCTCGCCGTGTTTCCTTCGACTCGCGCATAGACCGCCGGCCAAAGCACGTCAAATCGCAGGCTTTCCGCACGCTCCCCCTCCGCAAATCCCAAGGATTCACCACGCCAAAGCGTATCCACCGGTATTCCAAGCGCACGGGCCACCCCAAGAACACTGTCCCGAAAGAAGCCCTCCGTCAAGTCACTCCCCACGTAAAGGCGCCGCACAAAAAGGTCTCGCCCCGGAAGTTCCAAGAAACCGCCAATGTGATCCCGATGGTAATGGCTTAGTACCACCCATTCCAGCGTATCCACCCCGCGCCTCGCCAGCGAATCCACCACCCCGACCGAATCCGGCCCGAAATCGTACATCGCGTACCGTCCATCCCACTCCAGGAGCACCGCGAGCCCCTGTCCCACATCGAGTGCTGAAAGTTTCAACGAGGATTCGCCATCCGTACCGCCACTCACATAGACGCAACCGCACAGCAAAGCCGACAGCGACACCATTATAATCCATAAACGCATCATAGGCATTCCTTTTTTGAGGTCCACACTTATATAACACGCTTTTTTCAAGAATTTGGACCAAAACAGCCCTTGCAAAATTGAAGTTTTTTACAAAACGTCCTTTTTTTATTATCTTTAACACTAATTGAGGTCCCTATGCAATTACCTAAGTACAAAAAGAAAAAACGCATCAAGCTCAAAGTCTGCCAGGAACCCGGCTGCGGCCGTGAATTCTGGGGCCACCCGATCGCCAAGTACTGCGAACTGCACCGCGACATCAAGCAGCGCCAAAAGCAAAAGAAGGACATCGAGAACATCGAATCCAAGAACATCATCTTCCGCCACAATTATGCGGAAGCCATGGACCTTGAATTCAAGTGCTGCCTCGACGGCTGCGACAACACTTTCACCATCCGTATTTTCCCGAAGCAGTACGTCTATCCTCGCTTCTGCATGGAACACAGAAACGACTTCAAGCGCGCAAACTTCCTTAGAATCATACAGAAAAGCAAAGTTTAGTCTTTATATTTGGTCTCGCTACATGGTGGATGTAGCTCAATTGGTTAGAGTCCCAGATTGTGATTCTGGATGTTGCCGGTTCGAGTCCGGTCATCCACCCGCAAAAAAGCCTCGCAGAAATGCGAGGCTTTTTGTTTTTTACAGTACCGAAGAAAAAGGCCCGCAACACAATTACGGGGCCTTTCTTCGAAGGTGTAAGAGTTTACTTTTTCAAGAGCATCGTCTTTTCGGTCGCCTTGCCGTTCACTTGCAGCACACCGATATAGCGGCCACGGACGAGTTCCACAACGTCGAGAGTTTCGAAATAGCTGCCTGCCGCACGACGCCCCAAGTCCGCCGTGTTCACCACACGCCCTTGCATATCAAGCAACATGAATTTCACAGGACCCGCAGCGGGGATTTCAAAACGAAGCGCAACAAGTCCGCCATCGAACTTTGCACCGAAAGAACACACCTTGGCAAGCGTTTGATTTTGAATGTGAACGGGATTCTGAGGATTAGTATAAATTATACCATTATATGCTTCCGTGGCATACACTTCAGCAGAATCATATTTACTGAAATAGGGGTAAGATTTTCCCTCATCAATTCCCCATACAGGGAAGAACTTATATCTACACAAGCAGTTGTCAAGAGTATCATACCCATAGCATGCTTTATTGTTGCAATATGCATAATTCCAACCACCAAGGGTGTCCCACCCCACAAAAGAAGACATCGTCATCATTTCTTTTGTAGAAAGTCCTGTTCCACCGTCACTCGAATCCAAGTTAGACAATTCCTTGTCCCAATAAGAGCTTTGAATTCTACTTGAATCAACATTGTTGAACCCCACAAGACCACCAGACACATCCTTTCCGACAACCTTATTGCCAGCATAACTTATTTCAACACTTCCCGAATCATGAACATTTCCATATGATTCAGTTGTATTCCTACCAACAAGGCCACCAACATATTCTTCACCCTTCACACTTCCTTGCGCATAGGTCAACCAAATCTTATTCGAATTAGCTCCAACTAATCCACCGACGCTAGAAGTTCCTTCAACATTTCCAGTCGCATAAGAATAAAAGATTGGGTCACGGTTGTCACCAACAAGACCGCCAATGCGATTATCAAAAACGAACGTTTTACCCGAATCAGACACACTCAGCAAATCTACGGACGATGAGCAGAAATAAATATCACTTCTAGACTCGCCAACCAGACCGCCAACAGAACCTATATTCAATGCATTCGGGACAATCACTCCACTAGAATGGCTTTCATGAATACTTATTTCAGCATACCCAGCAATACCTCCAACCTGAAACGACCCGCGTCCCCCTTCACGGTCAGAAACAACTACAATACGAACATTTGCAGATGCATTAAAAATATTAGTATGTGAAGATCCAGTAATTCCACCTACAATACGTACAGCTTTGACTTCACCTTGATAAGAAACATCACTCATATGAGAATCACTCTGATGGTGAGCTCCAGCAATACCACCAACATACACCTGACCTTGAATAGAACTATTTGTCACATGAACATTTTCAATGGTTCCCCTTGCAAATCCAACAACACCTCCAACATACCCAGAAGACGTTGTCGAGCCCATTACATTTACACTATCTAATTTCACATTTTTCACAGAGCCACACAAAAGTGAAATTAATCCAAGCTCATCTCCGATTCCCTGAACATACAAATTGCGGATAGTATGATTTTGTCCATCAAAAATTCCACTAAAATAGGTACTATCCGCGGCATCCTTATTGCGTCCAATCGGCGAAAATCCCCTGCATTCATCACCATTGCAGTTTTCTTTCTTCGAGGCAGACGCATCTATATCTTTCGTCAAGATGTAATTTGACGAATAGAGATAAGCCCCCTTGCCAATCGCCTTGAGGTCTTCGTAGTCTTCAACCTGGAAAGGATTTTGGGCAGAACCGTCGCCCTTCATAGTACCGTTTGCAGCGAATGCAGACACCGCGAGCACCGCCAATAGAACCTGAATAACATTTTTGAATTTCATTTTAAGCCTCGTCCTCTGCAAATTTAGTTTTTCACGCAACGGACTGGAACTTCAAAAATTTTATTTTCACTTGGAATCGAGATTGAAGACCCCGACCAATCAAGAATCTGTACCATATAAGCCGCTTGCGAATTATATCTTGTACTAGTCCACATGTTGAAGCCCCCGCTACGGAAAACTTTTTCCAGCGAACCATTTTTTGATACATCCTCCTTTCCATAATAACCTGTCGGTTTGGCATTAAATCCATAAGTATTCAAGCCCGCCTCATTACCAACATTAGCCCATTCCGTCGAGCGCAAATACGTGGCCGCATTGTCCCATCCACCAACATCTTCCTCCAATTGCTGAAATTCTTCCTTAGAAGGCAAATGCCAATTTTCAGGACAAACGTTCAAAGCTTCTTCATAGGTATAGAATCGACCGTACTCCGAACAGGCTTCATCATCATGCCAGAAACAAGATCCAGTACTATCTTTGCCATAGTTCAGATTTTCTGCCATCCACACCTTTTTCCCAATGCGGGCATACTTATATTTTTTCCCATCACGTTCATCTTCAAACCAGCCATCGAAAAAATCCTTATTTTTCACACAACGGACATAAGACGTATTTTCAGCTCCTAAGACAATGAAAATGGGATTAGGCTCAATGTCCATTATTCTAAACATAATGACTCCTCCATCGTCATAATCATTGATATCAGAAACCAAGGCAAAGCCAAGGTTACCATTTTCTGAAGAATCCATAGGAACAAACGAGAAACCAAAAATATCTCTTCCTGCTGCTTGAGAGTCCCAACCCGTTTTAGATTTCAGCGCCGTACTCACATGATCATAACCATCTACATCATACACAAACTTCATTAACGACACATACTCATCCTTTTTAGGTATATGCCAACCAGATGGACATACGCCCTGATAATTGTATGGATAAATAATATTTTTTGCACTTCTAATAGAATCCTTATACGCTACATTAATATTCATCGCAGCGTTCCATTTATAGAGTCTACCGGCAATATCGCAATTTTCTTTCTTATCCAAAGGGCAAGACGTTTGGGACTTCAAATTTATCGCCAGCGCACTATCCGTGGTATTTTCCGAAAAATTCAGATTTTCCGCCATCCAAGTCAACGCATCGTCACCCTTACCAATAGTCACAATTCTGTAGACATGGCCATCGCGCTCATCCGTCATCGTCTGGTAATTCACATCTGGATTCTTGAAACTATCCTTGGTCAATCCGTCTAAAGTAAACGCCTCCGTACGTACGGAACTGCTAAACGCCGCAATTTCACTAGAACTCGAAGACTCTGAATCGCTAGACACATTTGATGAGAATTTCGAATCATCGCGGCTTTCACTGCTTTGGGCGATACTTGACGACGATTTTACATCATTATACAAACTCGAAGATGACAGTTCAATCTCTTGACAGCTACTAGATTCGATTTCGGAACCAAATGAAATTCCATCGACTCCGACAATATCGTCGCTATCGGAACACGCCCAAAAAACAACGGCAAACGGAAGAACCGCAAAGACTTTATTCCATTCCAAAAAAAGATTATAACGCATACTAATCTTTCTCCTTTTTAATTTTTCCTATTTTTTAAATTTTCAATTCTTGACACAACGGATAGAATATGCATTATCCTTAAAGCCATCCGTAAAGGAATCTATTCCGTCACCTGCTATAACAACACTATAGGCGTAATAGTCCTTCTCTGTATTTTCGATAGAAGTCCAAAGATAAGCCGTACTACCAACAACATCATACATACCGCTATGATACAAAAAGCCACCAGGCAAGGCAGCAAAGTCATAATCATCAGTACTATTAAAATAAAGCCAACCCGACAATGACTTGAGTGTTTTGCCAGCATTTTCCCAACCACCCGCAGCGGTAATCAAAATTTGCCAATCCGTGGTATCCGGCAAATGCCAACCGGTAGGGCAAACTCCCTGCACCGCAAATTTCGGTGAGCACAAAACACCATAACCGCAGCCTTTAGCGCTATCGCTCCACACACCTACACTATCCATTGCCGCAGACCATGTATAAAGGCGACCATACTTAGCACAATAACTAGAACTATCGTTATAACAATAACTGTTATCCGTTTCGTAATTCAGATTTTCGGCCATCCAAACCTGACTACCGATTTTCACAGTTTTGTAAACTTGTCCGTCACGTTCGTCGATCAATTCGCCGTATTCGCAGTTATCTTCGGCATCCGTTCTGCAAGGAATCGCCAAAGCCACCGAGCTTGACGAATTTACAGAACTGTCGCTAGTTTCTTCGCCACTACTCAAAAAGACAGAAGAAGAACTATTTTTCATATCGTCCTTGCGAGAAGATGACGAGGATGCACTAGATGAAGAAAAAACATTTTCGACATTTTTGACGCAACGGACGCTCAACATGGAATTCTTATAAACAACAGAAAGTCCAATCAACGAATCTGATGAAAGCCCCAACGCATAAGCATTTTCCGTTCTTTTATCAATCCGAGTTGTTGATCGTTGTTCTTCTACCGAGCTCCAAAAATGAGTTGAATAACCAAGACTTTGGGAAACTCCATCATAACAATTACCTGTAGGAATCGCCGAAAATCCAAAATCGTTTGTAGCCTTAGGCCATCTTTCGAACCCTTGAGCTTCCACAGCAAACGCAGATTCTCCCACATTTTCTTTAAATTCATTCCATTCCGCCAATGACGGAAGATGCCACCCATTAGGACAAATACCTCTTACAACATTATCGAATGATGAATAATACGACTCATAACCACATCCCATACAATCAGTGCTGAATAAACCAAGACTATCTACAGCCGCAGACCATGTATATAAACGTCCATATTTTTCGCAATACTGAAGCGAATCACCGGAACAGCAATCAATAGGAGTCGATCCATCCGTAGCTTGAGCATATACATAATTCAAGTTTTCAGCCATCCAAGTTTGGCGGCCAATTTTCACTGTCTTGTAAACTTGTCCGTCACGTTCGTCGATCAATTCGCCATATTCGCATGTATCGGTGCTATCTGTTTTACAAGGAACCGCAAAGGATGACGACTCTAAAGTCGCCAAGCCTGCCGAAGCGTCAACGAACTTTTCAAATGCGGGAACTTCATCGGCATAACCCCAACTTTCAATATTCTTGCGAATTGAATCAAGCTTGCCGTTTGCCATAGCAGAAGCAGCCCAGTTTGCAATCTCCGTTTTTACTTTGGAATCATTCCATTCGCCATCTTTCGCGATGTCCGCGGCAACATCGTTCACACGCTCGGTGAACGCCTCCACCTTCAAATCCGATTGCATGAGCACGCTCACAGCAAGGAGTGCCGCATTTCCATCGCCCTTTTCAAAAATGTTCAAGTCTTCGAATTCACCGGATTCGGCGACCCCGTCCGCGAAGCCAAAGGACGCCAAAATTTCTTTTTCAGCCTGTTTTTTAGCATCCGCAAAAGACTTTTTCTGTTCGGAAACAAGTTTCACGACACGGTCGTATTCCAATCGCGTAAGCACGTTGACGTTTACACTCTTTCGATCTTTGAGGTTTACAAGCGAGCGAAGCGTTACCGGTTCCGTAGTTTGCTTGCCCGTCAATTCATCGAGATAAAGCCCAGTCACTTCGAAAATCGCACACGGAGACGAAAGCATAATACCTTCGATATCGTAATCGCCCTTGTCGCTCTTGACACTACCCGTAAATTTTTCTTCTGTCAGTTCCATCGTTTGGCAATCGACGCCCTGCACCGTCACGGCGGAGCCCTTTGCAAACGGGCCTTTCTGCGTAAGTCCAGCTACACTCAAATCTTTGATGGCGTAAATTCCTGCATCGTCCGAAGAACCGCCAGCGACTTCGGAATCCGAACACGCCACAAAAATGCACGAAACCAACGCAAACAAAAGAGTAAATAAATTATTTAAATTCATATATTCTCTTTCCTTTTACAATCTATTGCCGACTAACAACTTCAATCTTTGAGGCAGCGGATGCTGTAGCCGTTCGCCTTACTATAAGCATACAGAGCTGCCGCATCATAACCATTCCCTAAGCGATTACGATACGCCGTATCAGTACCACCTTCAGAAGCACTCCAGAAGAAAGCATATACTCCATCATCATCGCTAAACGACAATCCCTCCCATCCACCTACCGGCATTGCCGAAAAACCGTAAGCATCTGTGCCATTGCCACCAACTCCAACATAACCGGAATTTTTCCATCCCGATTGCGATTTGAGAGCCTTGCCAGCAGTCTCCTTACCAGTTCTTTCATTCCCTCCCACCTTGGCAAACAAGACATTCCATTCATCGTCCGTCGGCAAATGAAAACCTTCAGGACAAATGCCACGAATCGGCTCTGGGAGTTCAAAGCGACAACTTTTACCCATGCCACAAGCCAACGGATTTTTCGGATCGTTCACAAGCGAAACCGAATCAATAGCAGCTGCCCATGTATATAAACGCCCTGCAACGGCACAAGACTTAGAGTCATCAAGGAATATAGCAGCCCCATTACGATAAATAATCTTTCTGCACCAACTACTCCCCTTGAGGCTCGGAGTTTTAACGCTATCGGAATAATTCAAATTCTGAGCCATCCAAATCTGATCCCCGATTTTCACGGTCTTGTAAACTTGTCCGTCACGACTATCGACAATAGAATCGTAATTGATATTAGGATTCAAATAAGAATCTCTAGAAAGTTCCCAATCAAAGCCTTCGTCAGGAACAGTTGAGGCAATAACGCCTCCATCTTCGACACAACGAACGCTATAGCCATTAGTTTTTTCTACTGAATACAAGAATACATAGGAGTTAGATGTTTCCATATGTACAAAATAAGCGTCATTACCATCATAAATTTCTGTCGCCGTCCAAAAATAAGCATCGCGGCCTTCAGAAGAAAATCTATATCCATTTTGGGTAGAGGAACCTGCAGGCAACACAGAAAAACCAACGCTATCCGTCCCATTCCACTTCATCATCGACTTGAGATATTTAGCCGCGCTCCCCTGACCTCCAACTTCAGTAAACAAGACACTCCATTCATCTGAAGTCGGCAAATGCCAACCATTCGGACAAGCGCCCTGAACAACCGCCGGAAGCTGGCAGATTTTGCCATAACCGCAATCTTGCGGATTCGCTTTATCATTTGCAAGTTTCGCCGAATCAATAGCCGAAGCCCATGAATAAAGGCGGCCATACACCTTGCAATATTTCAAGGAATCGTCATAGCAATGGCTATCTTTAGCCTCGTAATTCAAATTCTGCGCCATCCAGTTTAGATTCCCGATTTTTATGGTTTTATAAACTTGCCCGTCACGTGAATCAACGATGGAATCGTATTTAATGACAGGACGAGGCGTCGGAACATAAGATCCATCATCGACACAACGAATGTTAAAGAAATATTCTTTGGCGTAACCCGTAAGAAATGATGACAAATAATCAAGATTATCCAAATTCATAAGTTTTGCAGTAGTAAAGCCATTCTCTGAAGCACTCCAGAAGAACGCTTCATGACCTTCACGGTCGAAATTGGCATCGTTTCTGCCACCACCAGGGGCCGCTGAAAATCCATAATCGTCCGAGCCAGCGACATAATCTTTATCATCACTACTTTTGTACCAACCTTCTTTAGACTTAAGTTTCGTACTTGCTACAGATTTTCCGCCTGCCTCAGCAATCAAAATATTCCATTCCGTCGAATCGGGCAAATGAAAACCTTCAGGACAAACGCCACGAACAGGATAGGTCGGTGTGCACCTCTTATTATCGCCACAATCCTTTCCATTCGAGCTATACACTCCGGCACCATCCATCGCCGTAGTCCAGTTGTAATAGCGTCCAAATTCAGCACAAGTCGTTGTCGTATCCCATAGGCAATGGCTATTCTCCGTTTCAAAATTCAAATTTTCAGCCATCCAAACTTGATTGCCAATTTTTACGGTTCTGTAAACATGCCCGTCACGGGAATCAACGATGGAATCATATTTGACATTCGGGTTCAGATATTCTCCTGTAGCATAAGTTAATTTACCTGTCCAAGATGACGAAGATACTTTCTTACTGTCACTGGATTCTTCGCGGCTACCGCTGCTCAGAACGTTTTTGGAGGAGGACGAGTTCAAGGTCACTGAGCCTGCCGAAGTGACCGAACTACTAGACGTTCCCGGAACTGTGTCCGAGGCGACATTCTCAGCAAACTTTTCGACAACGGTTTCAAACGCAGAGACATCATCTGAACCGCCCCACTTTTCGATGTTCTTGCCAACGTTTGCAAATTCGCCATTCTTGTCAGCAGTCGCAGCCCATTCCGCAATTTCCATTTTCGTTTTATCGTCGTCCCACGAACCGTCTTTCGCAATGTCTGCGGCAACGTCCTTCACGCGCTCGGCAAGTTTTGTGACTTTCAAATCCGATTGCATCATCACGCTCACGGCAAGCAAAGCCGCATTGTCATCGCCTTTTTCCAAGATGTTCAAGTCTTCAAACTGCGCAAATTCACCGTCTTTCGCGTTCACGCTAAATGCGGCGAGCACTTCTTTTTCGGCCTGTTTCTTGGCATCCGCAAAGGACTTATCCTTTTTCGTTACGAGATTCATTACACGTTCGTATTCCAGTTGCGTGAGCAAGTTGATGTTCACGTTCTTGCGATCTTTGAGGTCCGTCAGCGCATGGAGCGTCATCTTTTCCGAAGACTTTTTCCCGGTCAGTTCATTGAAGTAATAACCCGTCACTTCGAACAAAGCGCATGTCACCGAGAGATTCACGTTTTCAACGCCAAAGTCGCCCTTGTCGCTCTTGACGCTACCCGTAAATTTTTCGCCCGTGAGTTCCATAGTCTTACAATCCACGCCCTGCACGCTCACAACAGACCCCGTCGCAAACGGACCCTTCTGCGAAACGCCCGCCACGTCCAAATCCTTGACAGCGTAAATGCCGGCATCGTCCGAAGAACCGCCCGCGACTTCGGAATCCGAACACGCCGACAATATCGACATAAAGACAAGCGCCGATATAAAGGCTAAACCGTTCCCTAAAAAACCAACCTTGTTATTTTTCATCTCTCTCATCCTTATTTTTTATAGCCTTGTTTGCGGTTTCCAGATTTTCACTTATCGGGAAAAGCTGCAAGTTCAAGCGGTACACCCGTTGCGTTTTGTCGCTTTCCGTAGCAATCGCGATAATGCGACGGCGGAATTCCAAGAGCTCTTTCTTAATCTGTTCATAGGATTCCTCCGTAAGCCCGAGCACAACTCCCGACATCACGCGTTCCGCAAGCGGTAAGTCCAAAGCCTTTACGGCAAGCTCGCCCATCTGCCGTTGCAAATCCTTCGCGGCAAGCGGCACAGCATCCACGGAACCCATTGAAATAGACTTGTCCGTCTGCACGTAATTTCCTTCTCTGTCTTTTTTCAAGAGATTAGCATCTTCCAAAAAGTCGAGCGTTTCAGAGACTTCTGCCGCAGAAATTTTCGGCTTGCACGCACGGGCCATTTCGGCAGGCCTCGCTCCCGGCATATGCGGGGCAAGTTCACGGAGCAATGGATTTTTCCAGGACTTGTAATAATCGAATTCTTCACCCCCAAGCACACGAACCTTATGCGCCCTCGCCAATGCACAGCGTTTTTCGAAAGCCTCCATTTTCGCCTCGTCCCCTTTTGCATGGGCATACGTAACCATCAGAACAAAATACGTCTTCTCGAAACCGGCAAGCCCCATGGCATTTGCGACCGACCCTGCGGCACTGATGCTCAGATTCTTTTTCCCTTCACAAACGTACTTCAAAAAAACTGCCGACGAAAATCCGGCATTCCGAGCAAACTCACGCCAAGTAAAAGCGGAGCTGCGTTTACGTTCATCATAGTAATCCTGAATGAACTTGCGATAATCTGTATATTCAATAATCGCCTTCATGAATACAAATATAGATTTTCGAAAGTATTGGAATACAAATATTGCCGTTTTTAGCTTAAATTTTACGTTTTTAGCCGTTTTTAGACGAAATATGCAATTTTCCAGAATACAAAATGTGTCCTAAGAATACAAAAAAAACGCTATTACAAGCGAGGCCCCTTCATATACACTATTTACCGCTACTCCGCCACACCCTATTGACTCCTGATTTAAATATTTGTATATTAACAACAGCAACAGGGTGGTAGGTCGCCACCTGAGAAAAAAAGAAAGGCCAAATTGATGAAACAGGGTGGTAGGTCGCCACCTGAGAAAAAAAGAAAGGCCAACATTTGCCGTTATTTATATGAAAGTATAAATAACGGCTTTTTTTATTTGAGGAAAAAATGAGCCGAATTTCAATCGTGCATTTGAACGAAAAGTTTTTTAACGAGCATGCAAATCATACAGAAATTTTAAAGAAGCCTGAGCGACCCCATTTAGTCTTGATTCTGCAAGTGGGGTCAAATACATTCGCTATTCCTTTCAGGACAAGCGCTCACCGTCCTAAAACCGGTAGAGTCCCACATTGTTTCTTTTTTATAGATTCAGGGAGAAAAGCTCTAAGTTCAACAGACCGTATCCCTGCACTTGATTTCACAAAGACCGTCATTGTCACAATAGAGGACATCGGGGACACAACAAGAATCGACACCAAAGAATTTAAAGAATTACAGAAGCATTTCCATGAAATCAAAGCAAAGTTCCTTGTTTACTTGAAACACTACATCTATTCAATCAAGACACAATCGAATCTCGATTCCCCAGAAATCAAATATTCCGCACTTCAATATTTTACAGATAAGATTCTCTCCATGAATTTAGAAGACCCTAGTCCTTGAGGCAACGGATCGAGCGACCATCGTTATTATAATTAGAACTAAAATAAGCTGTTTCATCATCATAATCGAATTTCACATAGTGAGCATCATAACCGCCACTAATTGAAGAAATCCAGAAAGACGTACTATATCCATCATTATCGTAAGAAACTCCACCATACATCTTGTAATAGTCTCTGTAACCAGCTGCAAGAACCGAGAAAGAATAGGCATCGTCACCATTGCCAATTTTTCCTTGAAATTCATTCCAACCATCAATGTACTTGAGCATTTTTCCAGCAGTAGATTTACCACCCACTGCATACAACAATGTTTCCCATTCTTCATAGCTAGGCAGATGCCATCCCTCGGGGCATACGCCGCGCACCGGATATAACGGCGAACATGATTTACCACCAAATCCACATCCCTTTCCATTATCATTCCATATACCCACACTATCCATAGCTGCCGCCCAAGTATAAAGACGGCCATACTTTTTGCAATACTCAAGCGAATCATTGTAACAGAAGCTAATGGAATCTAAATCATCCGTAGATTGCAAATAAGCATAATTCAAATTCTGAGCCATCCAAACCTGGTCGCCGATTTTCACCGTTTTGTAAACTTGTCCGTCACGAGAATCCGTCAATGTTCCGTAATCGCAGTTATCCTCGGTATTCGTTTTGCAAGGCGTCGCCAAAGCAACCGAACTCGACGAAGCGACACTCGACGAAGATTCCGTGGAACTGCTGCTAGAAACCAAAGCAGTTTTACCATCATCTTTCACACATCGGACGCTCAAAGCGTAGAACTTGTATTGCGGCGTAAAATCAGCAGAATTGTCGAAATAACTCATCGTCATCATTTGCGCGGACAAATTAATCCAGTCATCAGAACACCAAAAATAAGCGGCTTTTCCTATTCTGTCGAATTCTGATCCATCGAACTTGCCACCGCCAGGCAATATCGCAAAGCCGAAATCATCCGAGCCTTTAAAATCTTCCCATAGCGAATCAGCTTTCAGCATCTGTCCTGCTTTGGCCTTCCCATTTGCGGCCAAAAACAGATGCAACCATTCCTCTTTTGTCGGAATATGCCATCCCAAAGGACAAACCCCTCGCGCAGGATCTTTCACTCCACAGGAATCAACCGACCAACCACAGCCTTTGCCACTTTCACTCCAAGTTGCCGCGCTATCTATAGCAGCAGCCCAAGTGTAGAGACGACCATATTTATCACAATATTTCGAAGAATCGTTGTAACAAAAACTATTTTCGCTTTTATAGTTCAAATTTTGAGCCATCCATGTCACACTATTAATGGTTACAATCTTGTAAATTTGACCATCGCGAGCGTCCGTCATCGTCCCTTCAGTAGATTCGGAATTTTCGCTTGACGAGGATTTCTCTGAACTAGATTGCTTCGCTTCACTCGCAATGACGGAGGAACTGCTACTGTTCAGGACGTTTTTGGAGGAAGACGAGCTCAAGGTCACTGAGCCTGCCGAAGTGACCGAACTACTAGACGTTCCCTTATTGCTATCTGCGAACTTTTCTACAACCGTTTCGAAAGACGAAACTTCGCCTGAACCGCCCCACTTTTCGATGTTCTTGCCAACGTTTGCAAGGTCACCATTTTTGTCGGCAGTTGCTGCCCATTCCGCAATTTCCGTTTTCGTTTTATCGTCATCCCACGAACCATCTTTCGCAATGTCTGTGGCAACATCATTCACGCGTTCGGTGAGTTTTTCGACTTTCAAATCACCTTGCATCATCACGCTTACGGCAAGCAATGCCGCGTTGTCGCTACCTTTTTCCAAGATGTTCAAGTCTTCAAACTGCGCGAACTCACCGTCTTTCACTTTCACGTTAAACGCGGCGAGCACTTCTTTTTCGGCCTGTTTCTTGGCATCCGCAAAGGACTTGTCCTTTTTCGTTACAAGATTCATTACGCGTTCGTATTCCAGTTGTGTGAGCAAGTTGATGTTCACGTTCTTGCGGTCTTTCAGGTCGGTCAGTGCATGGAGCGTCATCTTTTCCGAAGACTTTTTCCCGGTCAGTTCATTGAAGTAATAACCCGTCACTTCGAACAAGGCGCACGTCGCCGAGAGGTTCACGTCTTCAACGCCAAAATCACCCTTGTCGCTCTTGACGCTACCCGTAAATTTTTCGCCTGTCAGTTCCATCGTTTGGCAATCGACGCCCTGCACCGTCACGGCGGAGCCCTTTGCAAACGGACCTTTCTGCGTAAGTCCAGCCACGTTCAAATCCGCGATGACTCCCGCGTCTTCCGTGGTACCGCCAGCAGTCTTGTCGCTGTCGGAGCACGCCCAAAACATGACGAGAACCATTAGGAACTCCATAGTCCAAAGCCATTTCTTAAGAATCTGCATATTCATACTAAACCTACTCCTTTTTTCAGCGCAAATTAATATTCGGTATAACGTTCTAATTCTTTATGCAACGGATTGAAAATCCGCTATCCTTGAAGTCACCCGCAAACCCAGTACCACCATAAAAGATTCTGAACGTATAACCCAACTGTTTGTCACGCGTATTCTCAGAAATACTCCAGAAGAATGCAACCCGGCCATCAGATGCTGGGAATTCTGAAAAATCATAATCACGGTACTTATCCCCAACAGGGTAGGCCGAAAAACCATAATCATCGGTGCCGTTAACTTCTTCATACCAACCGACACGTGAAGCAAGCTTATATCCCGCCACACTTGCATCATTCGAAACACGGAAAATCAACGTACGCCATTCCGTTGTATCGGGCAAATGCCAACCTTCAGGGCAAATACCTTGCAACTTTGAAGGGAAATTACAATTCGTCCGGTATCCACAGAATTGTGGATCATCAGCATCGTTGGCGAGCTTTATAGAATCAACCGCAGCAGCCCAAGTATAAAGGCGGCCACCAAACTCACAATTTTTAGGCTTATCACCATAGCACCAATTTCGCTTCAAAAGGCTCGGAGTATTTACACTATCCGCATAATTCAAATTCTGGGCCATCCAAACCTGAGTGCCGATTTTGATGGTCTTGTAAACTTGTCCATCTCGTTTATCCACAATTGAATCGTATTTAATACTCGGATTCAAGTGATCTTCTTTAGGAATGCTCCAGTCAATTTCATACGGAGACACAAACGCTTCACCGCTGCTACTACTCAAATCAGCATTGCTAGAAGAACTTGATAACGACACAGCAGCCGGTTCATCTCTAACGCAACGAACAGAATGGCCATTGTCCTTAAAGCCACATGAAAACCAAACAGAAGCATAAAAGAAGTCTGCGGAACAAGAAGAACGATCATCTTTCGATTCTTCAGAAGCTGTCCAAAAATGAACATCTCGGCTATCTTCAAAGAAAGATTGATCTCGATACTTTTCGCCAACAGGGAACGCCGAGAAACCGAAATCATCAGTACCAGAATCTTCATACATTCCAATATGCGATTCCAGTCTTTCTCCGGCAATATCATCACCGCCGGCAAAAGAAATCAGGGTTTTCCACTCGGTCGTATCCGGCAAATGCCAACCTTCAGGACAAATGCCACGCATCTTTTCCGTAAACACACAAGATTCCCCAAAGCCACATTTCTGAGGCTTTTCGGAATCTGTTGCAAGCTTCACCGAATCAATAATAGCAGCCCATGTGTACAAACGTCCTGCGACATCACAGTTTTCGGATTTGTATGCAAAGCACCAGCTACGTTTCAAAAGACTCGGAGTTTTCACACTATCGGCATAGTTCAGATTTTGAGCCATCCATACCTGAGAGCCAATCGTCACCGTCTTGTAAACTTGTCCGTCACGGCTATCCACAATGGAGTCATACTTTATTTCAGGATTTAAGTACGCCTCCTTAGGAATACTCCAGTCAATATAGAAACCACTATAATTTACTGAAGGATACATAACAAGCGCCGTTTCACCGAAGTTCTTTACAAATGATTCAAATGAAGGAATTTCACTTGCAATGCCCCAGCTTTCAATATTCTTTCGAATCGAATCAAGTTTACCATCGGCAGCGGCATCTTGAGCCCATTTCGCGATTTCAAGTTTTGCATAGGAATCGTACCATACGCCACTCTTTGCAAAAAATTCGTTGAATCTTTCAAAACGCGCTTCAAGAGCCGTGTCGTCAAAATCAGCCTGCATCATCACACTCAAAGCCAACAACGCCGCATTTCCGTCACCTGCTTCAAAGATGTTCAAGTCTTCGGCTTTTGCAAAATCACCCTTGATATTGAACAAAGCGAATATCTCTTTTTCAGCCTGTTTTTTGGCATCGGCAAAAGACATTTTCTCAACCATAACCAAGTTCATTACACGTTCGTATTCCAGTTCCGTAAGCAAGTTGATGTTCACGTTCTTGCGGTCTTTCAGGTTAGTCAGCGCATGAAGCGTTATCTTTTCCGAAGACTTTTTCCCGGTCAGTTCACTGAAGTAATAACCCGTCACTTCGAACAAAGCGCAAGTCGCCGAAAGGCTCACGTCTTCAACGCCAAAGTCGCCCTTGTCGCTCTTGACAACGCCTTCAAAGCTCTCGTTCGTCAGTTCCATCGTCTTGCAATTGATGCCCTGCACCGTCACGGCGGAGCCCTTTGCAAACGGGCCTTTCTGCGCAAGTCCAGCCACGTTCAAATTCGCGATGATTCCCGCGTCTTCCGTAGTACCGCCAGCAACTTCAGAATCCGAGCACGCTACCACAAAAGTCGATGCCAAGGCAAATGCTGCGGCCTGGACAAACACTCCCTTGATGAACCCAAACATTCTTTTCATCACTTTTCCAACTCCTCTTCATTTTCAAGTTTTTCTTTGCGAGCCAACCGTTCGCTCAGCGGAAAGAACTGCAAGTTCAAGCGATAGACCTGTTCCGTCTCGTCATCTTCGCTGGCAATCGCCACAACGCGGCGGCGGAAATCTGCAATTTCCTTGCGGATCCGTTCATACGCTTGATGCGTAATTCCCATGGTCACGCCCGACATGTCACGTTCCGAAAGCGGCAAGTCCAAAGCCTTTACCGCAAACTCTCCCATCTGGCGTTGCATATTGCGAGCCGCCACCGGCACCGCATCCACAGGCCCCATCGAAAGCGACTTGTCCGTCTGGCTATAGTTTCCGTTCTTGTCCTTCTTCAAGAGGCCAGACTTCACCAAAAAATCGAGCGTTTCGGAAACTTCCGCTGCCGAAATCTTTTGCTTGCAAACATGCGCCATTTCGAGCGGTTTCGCCCCCGGCATATGCGGAGCAATCTCACGCAGCACGGGATTCTTCCACGACTTGAAATAGTCAAACTCTTCGTTCCCTAGTACACGCACCTTGTGCGCCCTCGCCAAAGCACAGCGGTCTTCGAACGCGGCACGTTTCGCCTCGTCCCCCTTCGCATGGGCATACGAGACCATCAAGACAAAGTACGTCTGTTCGAACCCGACAAGACCCATCGCAGCAGCGACCGAGCCAGCGGCATTTATGCTCAGATTTTTCTTCCCTTCGCAAACATATTTCAGGTAAACCGCCGACGAAAAACCGGCATCACGGGCAAAATCGCGCCATGTAAAGGCCGAACTCCGTTTACGTTCATCATAGTAGTCCTGGATGAACTTGCGATAATCCGTGTATTCGACGATTTCCTTCATGTACTCAAATATAGGCATTTTAAAAATTTTTGGAATACAAAATTCACATTTTTAGCCAAATTTTACCATTTTTGATGATTTTTGCAAATTTTAGAAATTCAGAATACAAAATACGTATTCCAGGAACACAAGAAATTTTTCCATTGACATTCTACTTTACTTTTGGTATATTACCAAAGGTATATTACTAAATGTAAAGTGGATAAAGAATGCAAAATCCGTTTTCGCTAGATCCCTACACCTCCAAAGAACAGTTCTGCGACCGCGAGCAGGAACTCAAGGATATTGTTTCCTTTTTGACCAACGGTTCAAACGTTACTTTGATTTCTCCGCGACGTTATGGCAAAACAGGTCTCATTTTCAGGACATTCGAAGACCTTAGAGACAAAAATTACACATGCATTTACGCCGACATATTTTCGGCGCAAAGTCTAGACGATTTTATCAAAATTTTGTCTGAAGCTATCTTGAATTCCATGGCAAACGAATCCTTGATAAAAAAATTCTTCACCGCACTCAAGAATGTTCGACCGCTCCTCAGTTACGACACCCTTTCCGGTAGCCCACAGGTCACATTCACTTTCCTACTGGACGAGCAAAAAAAGCTGACTTTAAAATCCATCTTTGATTTTCTCGAAAAACAAGAGAAGCAGATTGTCTTCGCCATCGATGAATTCCAACAAATTAGAGAATTTAAAGAATCAAATGTCGAGGCTTTACTGCGAACCTACATCCAACAACTGCATCACGTGAAGTTTATTTTCTGCGGCAGCAAAAAGCACTTGATGGCCGACATGTTCACAAACGCCAAGAAACCTTTTTATGAAAGTTCCAGAACCATCTATATTGACCGCATTGACAAAGAAAAATACAAGGCGTTTATCATAAATTTATTCAAAAACTCAGGAAAAACTATAGACGAAAACGCAGTTGATTTTATTTTAGATTGGACAAAGCGTCACACCTACTATACTCAATTTGTCTGCAATCAGGTATTTGCAGAATCATCAAAAAGCATTTCATTAGAAGATGTAAAAAGAACTATATCCAGCATCTTACGATTCGAGATTCCAAACTTCATCGAACGTCGCAACCTGATTACCGATAAGCAATGGAAATACCTTGTCGCCATCGCAAAAGAAGGCGAAATCAAAAAACCGACAGCAGCAGACTTTCTAATAAAGCATAAAATCGGGAATGCAGCGACAGCAAAGAAAATTCTCACAGCACTCGTCGAAAAGGAATTGCTGTTAGAACAAAGCGATTTGAACGGAAAAACCTACAGCGTCTATAACGTATTCATGTCCCGCTGGATGGAATCGCTTTAAGAAAAGCCTCGCCAGTTTCCCGGCGAGGTTTCCTTTCCTCCTCAACAACAAAATTTTCTTTTACGATTTTTTGCGTTCAGGTTTCTTTTTATAGTAGGTTCGAATTTCAACTGAATAACCATCGTCATAAGTGCGTTCAGACGTATATACATTTTGCGAAACATTAACAGCAACATAAACGGTCACACGATAGTTTGCAACCGAAGTTTCCATTTCGTAAAAGCTCCGACGGACTAAAGAATCGCATGTATAAGCCAACGGAATAAATCTTTCCCGAAAATATTCCGTATGGTTAAATTCCTCTTGACTCACGGAATCCGACTTCACATAAGCAAATCCATTTTTCAACAGTACATTCTTAAATATTTCAAGTTTTTCCGCCGCAACAGTCTCTTCTACAGCATCCGGCATATAACTATAATCATTGTGCGCTTTTACAACAGAACGCGTCACATATCGACCATACCATAGCGTCATCAAAGAATCGTCATTCCAATTCTTACGTAATTTTGAAGATAAATAATCTTGCATAAAATCAAGTTCATCCGGAAACTCCGTCATAAAGCGCATGGAATTTAAATCCGTCGTAGGAATTTCTTCAAAGCCATCCTTCAACACAACCACTTTTATATCAAGCTCATAAAGAGTAAGCAATACACTTGACGAATAAAACTTCGTGAAATAGACCTTATAAACAAGATTATCCTTCTTTAATGAATACGCATACGAGAGACTATCATACGCCTTGCTTACAGAATCATTCCGCACAGCACCTTCAAAAGCGAACCCTCTTGTTCCCATTACATCTACCAGCACACTTGCGATAGAGTCTCTTGTTTTATCACTGGTTGATCGGTAATTCAACATCCACACTTTTTGCATTCCCTCATCAAGAGTCGTAAATGACTTGACTTTACAGTATTCACAGTACTCATCAAAGAAATCAAGTTCCTCAGGAAATACCGGAACCGAATCCACCAAAGATGAAGATGATACAAACGGGTTGTAGATGGAGCTGCTAGAATCCATGCGACTGCTACTTGATGACGATTTCGGAGTGTTCGAACTAGAAGATTTCGCATCATCAGGAATATGCCAGCGGCCTTTTTCGCAAATAAAATATTTATCATAAAGTCTACTTAGCTTATTTATATTACGCTTGGTTTCGTTTTCGCGTTTCGAGTTGCACACGCCGAGGCCGTAATTGTCCCACCAGAAATTCGTGACGTACTTTTCGAACGTGGGCACGGAATCCGCATACTTCCAATTTTCAATATTCTTGCGCACATTCGCAATCGTTCCCTTCAAATCAACATCGCAGGCCCAGTCCGCAATTGCTGTTTTCGTATCGGCATCGTCCCAGCTGCCGCCTTCCGCGAGCGCAATGCTGAACTCGCCCATGCGTTCGGTAAGCCCGGCCACATCGACATCGCTTTGCATCAACACGCTCACCGCCAAGAGCGCCGCGTTGCCATCGCCCGACTTGAAGATGTTCAAGTCTTCGGATTCCGCAAATTCACCCTCGATAGCAAACGAAGCCAAGATTTCTTTTTCGGCTTGGGATTTCGCTTCGGCAATGGACTTTTTCTTCTCGGTCACCAAGTACATCACACGCTCGTATTCTAGATGCGTGAGCAAGTTGATGTTTACCGTCTTGCGGTTCGAAAGATCCGTGAGCGCGCGAAGCATTACCGTTCCCGAAGATTTCTTGCCGGAAATTTCGTCGCGGTAATAGCCCGAAGCCTCAAGAATTGCATACTGCGATTGCAAATTGATATCCTTGATGGCGAAGTCGCCCTTGTCGCTCTTGATGGAACCCTTGAAGCTCTTGCCCGTCTGCTTGAGCGTAATGCCGTCCAGTTCCTGCACCGTCACGGCAGAACCCGTCACAAACGGTCCCTTCTGCGATACGCCAGCCACATCTAAATCCTTCACGGCGTAAACGCCCGCATCGCCCGAAGCACCGCCAGCGACACCTTCGTCGTCAGAACAGCCCACCGCAAGGGCAGACACAAACACAAACGCCGACAAGTGAACCAAGCCGGTCCTGAAAATTTTGCACAAGTTATTTTTTACCATCATATGCCAATCTCGTTCCTTTAACAAGCGCCAACATCATCTACACTAAATCCATTTACAAATATACTTCTCACCTATTGTAAATACTCGTTTCTATAAAGGTTCTGACATGATACGACCTCGTTCCCACCGCATTGTCAATCCATTCTTCAACGCATGGATAAACATCGACCTTATAATGGAAATCTTCGACATCCTTTTCGAAACGGTACAATTTCAGTGGAGTTGGATCAGGCCAATTGCATCGCAAATAGCCCCTTGAAGAAAGATCGGAGAACGTGATTTCTTCATCGCTTATCAAGGTAAAGCCTTGCGATTTCACCAAAGACGCATAATCATCTGCCTTGTTCTTAGCAGCTTTAAGATAATCCGTAGCCCAATCGGCCGTGCGATAATCGCCAGTACCGATAACGCCATAATAGGACCAGGTGGTCTTCAGGGAATCATCCGAGTAGCTCCTGTAATTATAATCAGTCGCATCATCAATGAATTCCAAATCCTCCGGCAAGTCCCTATATTTAGGCGAGCTATAGTCCTTTCTCGTTTCCGTGGGAATCTCGTCGATGTTCGCATCCCGGACTATCAGTTTTATGGAATACATCCACGAACTGGAACAAACACCTAAAAATAGATGGCAAACGACTGTATCCCCTTTCGTCAATATAACTGAATAGACTTTTCCACCAGATGTCTTGGAGTAGACATGCGAATCTTCTGTATACTTGTTGTCTAGCGAATCATTGGAATAAGTTCCCGAGAAGACAAAGCCCTTTTCGGTGGCATCGTCCACAAGCTCTTTTATAAAGCCATCACAACCACTTCCACAAGCAGCAGTTGAGCCACGCCACACAACTTGTTTTCCATCGGCATACTCGGTACTATCAATTGGCTTTTCAAGGAACTTGTCGACAAAGAACAGCTCTTCCGGCAAAACCGACGATTTTGTAGACAATTCCTCGAAGCCGTCCTTCAACACGACCACTTTTATGGTAAAGCCATATTCGGACGAATACGGCACCTTCCATTTCGTCAAGGCGAGCTTGTAAACCAGGTTGTCCTTTTCCTTTACATAGATATAGGAGGTGTCGTCATAAGAAGACGATTTCGTCGAATCATTCTGCACGGCCTCTTCATAAGAAAAGCCTCTTCTCCCGATATTTTTCACAAATTCCGATGCAGCGCTGTCCTGAGCTGCAGGCATAGATAAATTCGTCTTGTTGGAATAGAACCAGACCTTCTGTTTACCTTCGCCCATGCTCATATAACTTATTCTTTTATACATCGAATCCAGGAATGCCAAATCAGCAGGGAGCTCCGGAACCGTATCAAACGGGTTATAGATGGAATTCGACGAAGCCACAGAACTGCTAGATAAATCCTTGATCGGCATCGAGGATGACGAAACATCCTGAATAGACGATGACGATTCCGTCTTTTTCGAAGACGATGACTGTTTACTTTCTTTACTGCTACTTGATGACGATTTCGCCGTCTTCGAACTGGATGATTTTTCTTCAACCGGAATCACCCAGCGGCCTTTTTCGCACACAAAGTATTCATTGTACAATTTGCTCAGTTTGTTTATGTTACGCTTGGTTTCGTTCTCGCGTTTTGAATTGCATGCGCCAAGGCCGTAATTGTTCCACCAGAAATTCGTGACGTACTTTTCGAATGCCGGAATGGTATCCGCATACTTCCAATTTTCGATATTCTTGCGCACATTCGCAAGCGTCCCCTTGAGATCGGTATCGCAAGCCCAGTCCGCGATAGCGACCTTCGTATCCGCATCGTCCCAGCTGCCACCTTCGGCAATCGCTACGCTGAACTCGCCCATACGTTCGGTAAGCCCCGCCACATCGACATCGCTCTGCATCAACACGCTCACGGCCAAGAGTGCCGCATTTCCGTCTCCCGATTCGAAAATATTCAAGTCTTCGGATTCCGCAAATTCTCCATTGATATCAAACGACGAAAGAATTTCATTTGCCGCCTGCGCCTTCGCTTCTGCAATCGATTTTTTCTTCTGGGTCACCAAGTACTTCACGCGTTCATATTCCAGGTGCGTGAGCAAGTTGATGTTCACGGTCTTTCGGTTCGAAAGATCCGTCAGCGCATAAAGCGTCACCGTACCCGTCGATTTTTTCCCGGAAATTTCGTCCCGATAATAGCCCGACGCCTCAAGAATCGCATACTGCGACGAGAGATTGATATCCTTGATGGCAAAGTCGCCCTTGTCGCTCTTGATTCGTCCCTTGAAACTCTTGCCGGTCTGCTTCAGCGTGATACCGTCCAGTTCCTGCACGGTCACGGCGGATCCCGTCACGAACGGCCCTTTCTGAGAAACGCCCGCCACGTCCAAATCCCTGACGGTCACAATACCAGCATCTCCCGATGCACCGCCAGCAACATCATTGCTATCAGAGCACGCAGCTGCAAAAAGCGATATGGACACAAACGCACAAGCAGGAACAAAATCCATCCAGAAATTCTTAAGCATACCTTTTTTCATTTCAATCCTCGTTATCAAATTTATATTCCATTTTTTGTTTCAAGACGTTTGCTCAGCGGAAACAACTGCATGTTCAAACGATACACGCGCTCCGTTTCATCCTCTTCCGTTGCAATCGCCACGACGCGACGGTAAAAATCAGACATTTCTTTCCGGATGCGTTCGTACGAGCGCTCCGTAAGGCCGAGCACGAACCCGGACATAGTACGCTCCGAAAGGGGCAAGTCCAAGGCCCTTATCGCGAATTCCCCCATCTGGCGCTGCAAATCCCTTGCCGCCACGGGGATTGCATCCATAGAAGCCATCGTAACTGCTTTGTCCGTCTGGTGATAATTCCCGTCCTTGTCCTTCTTCAGGAGTTTCATCTTCACCAAAAAATTCAGCGTCTCGCTCACTTCGGCCGCTGAGATTGCCGGTTCGCAGGCACGCGCCATTTCGAGAGGTTTAGCCCCCGGCATATGCGGGGCGATTTCGCGCAGCACCGCATTCTTCCACGACTTAAAATAATCGAACTCGTCGTTCCCGAGCACATGAACCTTGTGCGCTTTCGCCAACGCACAACGCTCCTCGAACGCAGCCCGTTTCGTCTTGTCGTCCTTAGCATGGGCATATGAGACCATCAGCACGAAATAGGTCTGTTCAAAACCGGCAAGCCCCATGGCACTTGCGACAGAACCTGCGGCACCGACACTCAAGTTTTTCTTTCCCTCGCAAACATACTTCAGGAATACAGCCGAAGAGAACCCGGCGTTCTGGGCAAATTTCTGCCATGAAAAGGCAGAACTACGCTTGCGTTCATCGTAGTAGTCTTGGATATACTTGCGATAATCCGTATATTCAACTATTTCCTTCATAGCAACAAATATACCCAATTATCGAACGTTTAGAACATAAAGATGGCATTTTTATGCAAATTTTACCATTTTTGCTAAAATTTTAAAATTTTCAGCATTTTAGAACATGACCATATGTTCTGAGAACATGAAAAAAGAGCCCGCTCACGCGGACTCCAAAAATTTTCAACTCATTACCGGTCTTTTACGCAACCAGATGGCGGATCATGCTTCGACTTTGCTCACTTCGATTGAACTTAGTGCAGGCAACACAGGAGTCCGCCATGACGTCACCATCTGTTAGTCATGACGACGCCGTTCTAGTCTTTTACGCAACGGACACTTTGGCCATAAGTTTTTGAGCCTTGGTACAAATAGAATTTGGTATATTGGTTATTCATGTTCGAATACTGCGCTTCATACGCATCTTCCTCTTGGGAAGTCCAA
>CADCDO010000039.1 GCA_902800345.1 Fibrobacter succinogenes | reverse complement strand
ATATCGGCAATCGTACTTGCCGATGTGACTCTCGCCTCTCTCTCGTCCTTCGTCTATAGCCCGCTGTGGCGGGCGTTCTTTCGTCTATAAATGCACTGCTTGTCGCAATTTGTTCAGTTCGTTTGGCGTGAGTTCGCGGAATTCGCCTGCGGGCAAGTCGCCGAGTTGAATTTGGCAGTAGCTCACGCGTTTGAGGTCTCGGATTTCGTAACCGATGGCACGCATCATGCGGCGGATTTCGCGGTTCTTGCCTTCGATGAGCACGAGTTCCGCAAAGCCGTTTTCGAGATAGACGTCTGTCGCGAAGGCAATTTCTTCGGGTGCGTCGGGATCGTCCGGGTCGCGGATATCGACACCATCGACCAGGCGTTGTGCCGCAGATTCGCTGAGCTGGCGCGTTGTCCACACGTAGTAGCTGCGCGGCACTTCGAAGCTCGGGTGCGTGAGGCGGTAAAGCAATTCTCCGTCGTCGGTGAACAGCAACAGTCCGCGGCTTTGCAAGTCGAGTCGTCCGACGTATTTAAAGTTGTGGTATCCCGGCGGCAGGTAATCGTAAACCGTACGGCGGCCTTGCGGGTCGTCCTTGGTGCAGACGCAACCGGCCGGCTTGTGGAACATGATGACCTTGCTCTTTTTGTTTGTCGGGAGCTTCAGGAGTTTTCCATCGACCATCACCTGGTCTTTCGTCTCGTCCACCTGATGACCGAGATCCGAAATAGTTTCTCCGTTCACCTGCACACGTCCATCGGCGACGAGTTCGTCTGCGGCACGGCGGCTAGCGAAACCACTGAGTGATATATACTTGTTAATACGCATAATCTTTTTGCTCTGTCCCTTTATTTGTCATCGTCGCCGACGTTTTTGTCATCCACGGAGCTTGCCGAACCTTCATCTTTTTTCTTCAAAAACGCCGGGCGTTTTTTCGGCTTCGGTTCCGGTTCTTTTTCAGGCGGGTAGAGAAGTCCGAAACGAAGCCCTGCCGTACTGATCTTGAACGTTTCCACGCGGAGTTTTTCGAGCAGCGAACGCAACCAGAAAAGCCCACAAATGATGACTTCGTGACGACCGTTTTCAAGTCCCGGCAACATGGCGCGCAGTTCCTTCGAAAGGTTCGTGATACGCGTGGTGACCGCTTCGAGATCCGAAAGACTCATTTCAAGTCCTTCAATTGCTTTATAGTCAAAGACTTGCTTGTTCAAGAACACCATCGCGAGTGCAGTACCTGTTCCACCGATAAGATAGACTGGCTTTTTTGTCATGCCCTTGAACGAAAGTTCCTTGAACGTTTCCTTGATAAACTTCTTGTATTCCGGGCCGGGAATCGGACCCATCGCCTTGAACATCTTCAGTGCGCCAACTGGAATCGAGAACGTCGTTTCGCCGTTGCTGAGTTCCGTGGATCCTCCGCCGATATCGATTGTGACGTTACCTGTGCCGTGCCATTCCTTGACGGAACGGTACGTGAGCTTGCCTTCTTCTTCGCCGGTGATGACGCGAGGCTTTACCCAAACCGCTTTTTCGACCGCTTCGATGACTTCGTCCGGATTTTCCGCCTTGCGCATGGCTTCTGTCATGGCGACAGCCTTGAGGTCGGCTCCGAGAGCATGCAAGTCCATGCGGAACTTCGTCATGATTTGCACGAGTTCATGAATACGTTCGGGCGTAATTTTCCCGTATTCGTAAATGTCTTCGCCGAGCCGGCAGACTTCGACCTTCTGGAGTTTCGGGACGAGAATTTTGCGCGGGGCGGCAGGCGCTTCGCTAGAATTGGCGGGAGCTTCGCTAGAATTGGCAGGCGCTTCGGCTTCTTTTGTTTCCACCGGTTCTGCCGTTGACGCTGTATTGTCTGATGTCTGTGTTTCTGCAGTCGTTGGCGTTGCAATTTTTGGAAAGTCGCTTTCTTCGAACGCCGCAATCAACAGAATGCAGCTATGGCTCCCGATGTCGATTGTCGCCTGGAGTTTATTTTCCACTTTGATCCTCGTCCGTTTTCGTTTCGTCATCTTGCTTGCTCATTTTCTTCAGCATGATGTTCTTCATCTTTTCGGCAAGCGCTCCCGGATTTGTGAGGAACTGCTTGGCGTGCGCAATCGCTTCTTCGACAACGGACTCCGGGTATTTGGAACTCCATGTGGCAACGATGTCGCCGGTCGTGCTGCCAAGCGGTTTCTTTTCACGAATTTCCTGACCCATCTTGAGGGCAAGCAAAAGCCCGAGTTCAAAAGCTTTCGGTTCTTCTTCGCTTTCGATCATCTTCTCGATGCGGGTGATGCGTTCTTCGTATGGAAGATTTTGTGATTGGGTCAAATCTTTTTCTGAAATCATGCTAACAAAAATAGTAAAGGTGAGGCTTGGCGCCAAAGGATATTATTGTTACGAAGGGTTTGTGGAATAGAAAAAGGAATGTTATGCGGGCGGGGCCCCAGCTCGGAGTGGATGCTTTCAGCATCAGCAATTACGGCTCAGCTATGTTTGCGCGTCAGCGGCTTCACTCGGTTATGCCGGTCTGCGAGCAGCCCGTCGCAACACTCGTTTTACACGCTACTGCGAAGGAATAGCCTTGGCCGACGCTTTTGTCTTCTGCCGTTAAATTATTATCCCAAGGGGAGTAAGTGTCTCACTTTTGCTGGCGAGATGTTTGTAATTGCTGTCATGGAAATTTTTTGATAGACGAAATAGTAAAGGTGAGGCTTGGCGCCAAAGGATATTATTGTTACGAAGGGCTTGTGGAATAGAAAAAAGGAATGTTATGCGGGATGCCAATAAAAAAATGACCCGCAGATGTCTGCGGGTCGAATTTGTTGGATCAAAAAGAAGATTACTTCTTAGCTGCAGGCTTCTTAGCAGCGGCCGGCTTCTTAGCAGCAGACGGCTTCTTAGCAGCAGACGGCTTCTTAGCAGCGGCCGGCTTCTTGGCAGCAGACGGCTTCTTAGCAGCAGACGGCTTCTTAGCAGCGGCCGGCTTCTTAGCGGCAGACGGCTTCTTAGCAGCAGACGGCTTCTTAGCAGCGGCCGGCTTCTTGGCAGCAGACGGCTTCTTAGCAGCGGCCGGCTTTTTAGCGGCAGCGGGCTTTTTTGCAGCAGCGGGTTTCTTAGCAACAGTTTTTGTAGCCATTTTTTTCTTCCTTTTATGTTATTTAATTGTTGATACCTAAAAGATAACTTCTTTTTCACAAATAATCAACAGATATTTAAAAAAAATTCAAATTTTTTTTGAAAAATTTTTGTATCAAAAAAAAGTCGGGTGAATGAAATTTCGAGTAAAAGAAAATCGACCCTGGTAGAGGCCGATTCTGCAAACGAGAAAATGAATTATTTTATATACAATTTTGCTTTAAATAAATTAAAAATTATGCTCTTGCCTTGACACTTTCGATGTAACTCTTAAGTCCTTGAACACCAACGGAATACATATCTACGAATTTCGTGGCGAACGGAGGAATTTTATTTGGATGCATGCCAAGAGCATCGTGCATCACGAGAACGTGACCGTCCGTGAACTTGCCTCCGCCGATTCCAATTGTCGGTGCAGCGACTTCTTTTGTGATTTTTGCGCCGAGTTCTTCGGGAATGTGCTCGAGAACCATTTCGAAGCATCCGAGACTATCGACGAACTTTGCAGCCTCTTCGATGGCGCGCGCTTCTTCTTCGGTTTTGCCTTTCTGCTTGAAGTTTTCTGCGGTCTGCGGTAAAAGTCCGAGGTGGGCGCAAACGGGAATGTCCTTGCTGCGCAAAAATTCGATGACGCCTTCGGGAGTGCCTTCGAGCTTGATGCTAGAGCAGCCTACATCCAAAAAGCGGCGGGCATTGTCGTAAGCAGTTTGCGGATCCTTGTCGCTCATGTAGGGCATGTCGCCGATGACATGTGTGTTCGGGGCGCCGCGGCAGACTGCGGCAGCGAAGATGAGCATTTCGGTCATGCCGACTTCGCGCGTGCTCTTGTAACCGAGCATGGTGTTCGCGAGGCTGTCGCCCACGAGAATTTGGTCAATCCCTGCGGCTTCTGCCATTTTTGCGAAGGCGAAGTCGTATGCGGTGATCATGGAAATCATTTCGTGCTTGTTTTTTTTCGCTTTGATATCTTCTGGAGTTAACATGATGACCTCTTGACTATTTTTACATTTTCCGGAAATATAAAAAATGTGTTTAATTGTGGCTTGCTTTCATAAAAACTCTTTTTGAATTGAAAAAGTACTTCATGCGGGCGGGGCCCCAGCTCGGAGTGGATGCTTTCAGCATCAGCAATTACGGCTCAGCTATGTTTGGCGTCAGCGGCTTCACTCGGTTATGCCGGTCTGCGAGCAGCCCGTCGCAACACTCGTTTTACACGCTACTGCGAAGGAATAGCCTTGGCCGACGCTTTTATTCTCTCGCCGTAATTTTATTATTGATTTGAATTAGAGTAATCTCTCGCTTTGAGATAGTCTATTTAATGATAATCAAACAGCTTTCTCGTTTCGTTCAAGAATTTGATGGAATGGATTTCTTTCAAGAATCCGATGTGATGGCGCAGGTAGGTGAGGAGCGCGTTTTCGGTGAATTCGGGATGCTCGATTTTTTCGCCATTGAGGAGCGCCCAAAGCCCGTTGAGTGTTTCTGTGCGTGCGCGGGGAGTATCGACGCCGAGACAAGCGTGGCAAACGAATGCGCCTGTTTCGGGGAAAAAGTCTGCGGCGGGTTTGTCGAGCGTGCGGCCGCAGCGGCTGCATGTCGTGAGGTCGAGATTGTAGCCCCACATGTCGCAAGTGTCCAGTAGCCACTGCGCAAAGATGCGCGACTTGTCCGAAGTCCCGTCATCGAATTCGCTGATGGCTTGCTCCAGACGCGCAAATTCTTCTTGCAGCGGCACGCCTTGCGGTGCATAACGCAGAATCATTTCCGTCATGACCTGCGCTTTCGAAAGACAAAGCAAATCGTTACGCAAGTTCTTGCGCCAGTCCAGAAGCGTCGCTTCCTTGATGAACTGCAATTCGGTATTCGGATTCTGGCGAAAAACGACTTCGCTTAACGCGAGCGGGTCAAGCGCTCCCCGGAACGGGGATTCCTTTTTCTTTCCGCCCTTGACGATAAACGAGACGATACCGCATTCTTCCGTCAGCGCCTTGACGATAAAGCTCGAGTCGCTGTACGGAAAGCGGTGAAGAACTATGGCACGAGTTTTAATCATAGACGAAAGACCGCTTCGCTGGTAGACGAAAGACGAAAGACGATAGAGGCGAATGCCCATTATAAATCTTTCGTCTTTCGTCTATAGGGCCGATGGCCCGTTCTTTCGTCTAAACCGCTGGGAACGGAGGCCAGCCCATTGCTTGTCCGCCGACGACGTGCAGGTGGATGTGGAACACCGTCTGGCCGGCATCAGCCTTGCAGTTGAACACGAAACGTGCGCCGCCCTCTTCGAGGCCGAGGTCCTTGGCGATGAGCTGCGCGCGGTAAAGCATCTTGCCCACGAGTTCGCAATCTTCCGGCTTCATGTCCATGATAGTCGCGATGTGGCGCTTCGGCACGACCAAAAAGTGTATCGGTGCCTGCGGGGCGATGTCATAAAAGGCGAACACATCGTCGTCTTCGTAGATTTTCTTGGAAGGGATTTCACCCTTGATGATTTTGCAGAAAAGACAATTTTCACTCATAGTATTATAATAGTAGTAAAAGTTTTAGGGGTTTGTGTTGTCTATATTCAATTGGGCAATCGCTTTCTCATTTGAGATGGGCTGTTGAACCAAATTCATGTAGATGAGCAGGGTGATGATTGCGAATATGTCGAAGAGTACTTTGAAGATAAAGACGAACCTTATAATAGGGAAGAAAAAACTGGTGAAGACTAAAAAAGCCCAAGATTGGATACTCTTTGTCATCCCGAGTGTTAGTAAAAAGAACAGGAAAAGAAAGGTGGCAGGTATGAGCGGGGTCAAAAGAAGGTACGTTGGTATGGGTGCGGAATAGATACCATGTTTCTCAAGAATCTTTTTTTGTTGTGTGAGGATGTCCTTGAAAATGAAAAACGTCATGAACTGGCCGATGCAGGGAAATAGCGACCCGATAGCGGCATCCTTTGGAAAAAATCGTGTTTCTGTCCATTTGCGAAGGTTTCTTAAAATATGGTAAAGCCATTTATAATAAATTGAAGCTGTTGAAAACAACATGAAGAAAATAAATAGGGATAGGATTGGATATATAATAAGAAATAGATTGTCAAAAAAATTGGAACCTAAGCTGAGTGTTGTTATCCCAATCACGAAAATGAAAAAATCTGCCAAGATAATTGTTTGAATCGATTTCTTTGACCTGGCAATCAGTTTTTCTCCACGCAGGATGTTCTCCTGAATTTTATCGTCAGGAACTTCTTGCGGTTTGTCGTTGACTGATTCGGTTTCTTTGTAAATCATAATACCTTGGTGGATAAACTAGAATAAATCGTCTAACGTCAACTCGTTTTGAATTTCGTTCCATGCAGCGTTCTTCGCGAGGCCGCATGGCGTTACAAGTGTCAAGTAAAGCGATTTGCGGGTCTTTGTGACTTCGCGGAATGTCTCGCGGCGTTGTTTTAAATATTCCATATACGTAGAGGTGATTTCGTAAGGCTTGCTGGAATATTTCATTTCGCAGAGATTGATGACTTGGTCGCGACGGTCGATTAGCAGGTCGATTTGTGCTCCTTGCGAATCTTTGTCGCCTTTGTAACGCCAAGAACATACATCGCTTTGGATTCCTGAAATGCCAAGTTTTTGCTTGATTTGGTCGATGTGATTTAAACAGACTTGCTCAAATGCGTAGCCGCTCCATGCTCTGCGACTTGGTGAATCAATCATGTTGCTCCATCTGTTTTTGTCTCCACCACGGTAATTTTTGGCATAGCGTAGATAAAATAGTGAATAGAGATCTACGAGTTGGTACATGATGTCTTTTGCTTTTTTTCCGAAGGCTGCATAGCTACGGATAAAGTCGCAACTTTCAAGGTTTTCTAAAACTTCCGTTAGCACACCGCTATCAGAAATTTTTAGTGCGGCTACAATTTCAGAACGAGTCATCCCAATTGTCTTTTTTGCGAGCAATTCAACGATTCGCTTATACATCGTTGAATCGTTAAACAAGGACTTGAATAGGAATCCGTATTCTTCGGCAAGGGGAGCGTTGGGTGCGAAAAATAGTTCGTCTATATTTTGCGTTGTACTGAGACCTTTTTTCAGCATATCCAAGTAGAACGGCGTGCCGCCAAGGCACATGTATGTCTCAAGAACTTGTTGCCTTGAATAAGGCATTCCTCTGGACTTTATAAAGTCTTCGGTTTCTTTAAGAGTAAATGCTGAGAGGTGGATTCTCCTTGTAACGCGGTTGTGGAGACCTCCCTTGTTGCCGAGGAGCTTGTTTGTCATCCACGAAGTTGCGGATCCACATACGATTAGTTTGAGATTGTCTTGTCGGGAACCCCAGCTGTTCCAGAAATATTCGAATGCGTTCAAGAATTTTGAGCGGGGGGTATCCAGCCAAGGGAGTTCGTCTATAAAGACTATTATAGGTCGCCCTTTGATGCTTCCTAAATAGTTTTGTAGTAAGGTGAATGCCTCGTCCCAGGAACCTACGGTCGGAACGAAACTTTTGGAGTATTCTGCAATCTTTTGGCAAAAACGGCTCAACTGTTCTTCTTTGCTTGCTCCGTACGACCCGGTGCAATAAAAGTCGAACTTGTCGTTGAAGTATTCGCGAATCAAGAATGTTTTTCCGATGCGACGTCGGCCATAGACTGTAATGAATTCGGGCTTTCCTGATTGCGCGCTTTCTTCAAAAAGAGCCTTTTCCTTTAACCTTCCGACAATGAGCTTTTCCATAAGAACCTCTAGTAGTATTACGAAATCTACTAAAAAAATAGAGATTTCGCAATAGTTCGTTTTCTGAAATATTACGAAAAGTGAAAAAAAATATGAGATTTCGTAAAGGTTCAGATTTTGAAGTGCTACGAAATGTGTCTAAAAAAGTGAGATTTCGTAATAGTTCAGCCTTGTGCTAGATGGCAACGTCATTGCACTATGTGCATGACCTATCGGCTCAACCATGCCAAAATGCAATAGTTTGACAAGGCGAATCAAGCAGAAAACACTTGTATTTTCTATTTGTGAGCCGATGAAACAGACGCTGTAAGCGTCAACCATTTTGGCGCGGTGCTCGCCTTGCTCGTCATTGCACTTCGTGCATGACTGCTGCGAAAATCAAATGCGAGTCTGCAAGCAGCCTCTCGCTTGATTTCCTTGCACGTCATTGCACTTCGTGCATGACTGCTGCGAAAATCAAATGCGAGTCTGCAAGCAGCCTCTCGCTTGATTTCCTTGCACGTCATTCCTCGTTGAGGCTCTTACGTCATTCCGGACTTGGTCCGGAATCTGTCCAGAATCTGGTTCGCCATGATTTTATCATAGGTTCGCCATCCGTTCAATTTTCAGAACAATAATATTTTTCGTATCTTTAATCCGTAATGGTTTTCTTTGGTAAAATAGTGGTGATATTTGGCGTTGGACGTTTTTTTTGTCAATTTAAATCTCTTCCTTTAATGTATTTTTTTTACTTGTAGAAGTTCTATAATTTGTATATATTTCCCTTATATGGGAGATGATAAAAATGTGGAAGCTTTGGATACCGTAGTTGCAACAACTGTTGATTCTTTAGTAGATTTTCAGAGTCATGAAAAAAAACGCGTTGGATCTGTAATTGCAAATAGTGCTGCTGAAGCGTATTGTGTTGTTGAAAATGAAAATAAAATCAAATTACATCCGTGTATTTCCTATGCTTCAACGGTATTGCTTGATGATGGTGAGTCTTTGCCCACAATCATTGATGCACCTCATTCACTAAAATCATGGAGGGAATATAAAAATGGCAAAAAAAATCGAATGCATTATGCTGGCGATGGCTCTGGCAATCCTTTGCTCGTGCTCCGCAAGTGAAGAACAAGGCGATTTAAATTTTAGCGTAAATGATCGTTGTAAAAACCGACCCGTACAGACTGCACTAGCAAAGAAAAATTCTGAAGATGTGACAGAAGTGCAGCTGCCGGCTTCAAATGATACTGTGTATTTTGAAAGACGTGAGAATGGTCAGGTCTTTGTCAATATTGAGATTGGAGTGTCTTGCGGAGATGTCAGGTTTTATTTTAATTCGGATATGAAGGAGGATACGCTGTTTATTGATGCAAAAATGGAAGATGATTTTTATACATCGTGCAGTTGTCTGGCCGATGTTGAAGTGGACATCCCTAACGATATGACTTCAGCGAAATATCTTGTCTTGAATCAAAAACGTCGTTTTGTTAAGACCATTGTTTTTAAAGAATAATTTTTTACAATCCTGGTTAGAATTTGATTAACGCTGAATTTTTTAATTTAGCGTTTTTTTTTTTGCGTTGCTTATGGTGCTGTGAACTTTTTTTCGTATCTTTACCCCATAATGGTTTTCTTTGGTAAAATAGTGGCGGCGGTTTTTGCGTGGGGCGGGAGGTCCTGTTGGTGGGACACGCGCGGGGCGTCGCGGTGCTGGTGAAGTGCTCGCGGGTCATCGCTGTGCTGGCGGAACTCGTGCTGAATTGAGAGTGCGAGGCTGTAAGCGCATTGTCGTGTACCCGGATTTTACCTGCCTAAACGTGCGGACTCACCAGGAGTTCGTCTGGGAGCATTTCGGGATGATCGATGTGCCGGAGTATTGCCAGAACATGGCCTCCAAGATGGAATTGTATTTGCAGAATGGCTTCTGTATGGGCAAAAACTTCGTGATGACCACGGAAACGCACGACCGCCCGCTCAATTCCATGATGGTGGAAAAAATACTTGAACAGCTGGTGTGACGTTTTTGGGGGCTGAACGTGCGAGGCGAAGGTCAAAAAGTGCAAAAGTGGCGGTGAAATGAACAAAAAATTCGCGATTTCACCGCCAAAATTTAGTTTGTGTGAACCAAAATGAGGCGTTTGCGGCTTTTGCAGGGTTCACGAGGCGTTTGCTGGTGGTGAAAACGGGCAAAATTTCAAAAAAACACCGCCACGAACGGCTTGCTCGGCTCGTTTTGATCTAGAATATTTTAGATAAACTACAAAAGTGGCGGTGAAATTGAAGAAAAATTCCTGATTTCACCGCCAAAACGCAAAAAAAGTGTTGCCAAAACGCGAAATTATGTCGGTGCCAAGGATGAAAGACCGAAACAATAATATTTTTCGTATCTTTACCCCATAATGGTTTTCTTTAGTAAAATAGTGGCGGCGGTTTTTGCGTGGGGTGCTTACGTGGTGCTTCGGCTTGCGGGCTGGAAGCGTAAAACTGTTATGGCGAACGCGAAGCATGTGGCTTCACCTGTCAACTACGATGAACTTTTGCTTAACTTGACGCGTCATGCGGGCGAATTGCTGTTTTGTTTTGGCACTTTCAAAAAGTTGCCGCATGATTTTTCTGCTTACCCGTGTTGCGTGGATGGCTGGGACTTTGCAATTGACGAAGCTTCCATTCCAGTGCTTGAAAAAATGTGCAAGGGCGGAATCTTTTTGACGGCACATTACGGCAATTACGAGGCGATGGGGCCATGGCTTTGCCGTCTTGGAATCCCGCTTGTCGCAAGCTACATTCCCGTGAAGCCCAAGTGGCTCAACAATATTCTCGAACGTAAAATCCGTGCGGTCGGTGGCCGGAGTTATTCCGTGGACGCCCGGACTCCGCGTGACTTTTTGCGGATCTTGGACGATGGCAAACTTTTTTGCCTGCTTGCAGACCAGGATTCTCGCATTTCGAGCGCAATTGACGGAACATTCTTGGGCCGCCCTGCGAACGTGAATCCGCTGCCGGACTTTTTGCTCAAGCACCGTCCGCAAACGCCTGTATATATCTGTTGGATGGAGGAGAAAAATGGAGTTCGCGAGCTTCATGCGATAGAGGTCACGTCCCCGGCGCCTTCCCTTCAATCGAGTGTCGTCAACATGCCATTCAATAAATGGCTCGAACAACGCATCGTCGAAAATCCGAATCTTTGGTACAGCTTCACGCACCGCCGTTTTTTTAGCCGTTCGCCAGAAATCTACGGAGGGTAACATGACATGGACACCGCATGAAAAGAAACCGTTGCTCGTTAGAATTTTGGAAGGGTTGAACGAACCCGACGAATGGCCTGCATGGGTACAGTTCTTCTTGTTGCCTAAACCGCTCGGACGCGAAAATTTCTTTTTTGTGCGCGTGGTGCTGCTGATTGCGATGGCGTTCTTTTCGTTGCAGGCGTTTTTCGGCGGCTATCAGTCGTGGATTGTCCAGTTTTTGCACAACTTGAACTTGCCCGTTCATGAGACGGGGCACATCGTTTTTGGAATTTTTGGAAGCCGGCTCATTACATCGCTGGGTGGCTCGCTGTTCCAGACCATCATGCCGCTCGTGTTCTGCCTTGCGCTGTGGATCAAGCCGCGGGACCTTTTTGGCGCGTCCATTGCGCTTTGGTGGGCGTTCGAAAACTTGATTGACGTTGCCCCGTACATCGAAGACGCTCTCCCCATGAAGCTTACGCTCATTAGCGGCGGCACCGGTGCCGAAGCCCCTTACGGATTCCACGACTGGAATTTTATCTTGTCCGAGACGGGACTGCTTTTGAAGCACGATACCATCGCCTCGGTTGTTTATGCCATAGGCTATATCGGGATGGCTCTATGCGTTTTGTGGGGCGCCTGGAACCTGCTTTATTACTTTATTTATCAACGGAAAACGGATACGCTTATATAAAATTCCATTTTGGCTGCTGTATGGGAGCCGTTCGTATAGGATGTTAAAGGAATACCTATACCGTACACTTTTTATGTCGCAAGGTTCGGTTGGTTTATACAATCGAGCTTTTTTTATGAATTTTGTAAGGTTTTATGAGGAAAAAATGCCCGCAATGGACAGATTGTCCATAAAAAATGTTTTTCTTAAGTAAAAATGATGATTTGCGAATCTAATTTAAAAATAGGTGATATAAAAAAAGGATGTGTGGTTATGAAAAAAATAACTCTCTCTACAATCATTTTTGCTGGATTTGTCTCTGCTGCATTTGCAGCTTTAGCCGATGGTGGCGCCAAGTTTGTCGGTAACATTACGACGAGCGGCCAAATCCGTAGCGATATGGGCACTTACTGGAACCAGATTACTCCCGAAAACGGCTGTAAGTGGGGTTCTATCCATTCCCTCTCTAACGGCAACAGCGGTACTAGCAAGTTTGCCTGGGATAACTACGACAAGTGCGAAGGCGCTTACAAGTGGGCCAAGGAAAAACCGGGCGAACGCCATTTCAAGTTCCATGCTCTCGTTTGGGGCTCGCAGTATCCGAATTTCCTCTGCAAAAAGAAGAATCCGGGCATTACCGTGGAACTCACCAAGCAGTACATTACGGAATGGTTTGATGCCGTTGCCGCCAAGTTCCCCGACCTCGAATACATCGACGTGGTGAACGAAGCGATTTGGGCTGGTGACAACTACCACTCCGGTTACGGTAAGCCGGCTGCCGGTGCCGAAGGCCGCAGTACCGACGATACCGAATGCGGGGGCTCCTACATTATCGAAGCTCTCGGTGGCGACCGCGTTGTAAATGGAAAGCACCAGTATGACTTTATCACGACCGCATTCAAGATGGCCCGCGAACGTTGGCCGAAAGCGGTGCTTATCTATAACGACTACAACACGCTCTCTTGGCAGATGAACGAAGGCATCGAACTGGTGCAGACCATCCTCAAAAATGGTGCTCCGGTGGATGCTTACGGCCAGCAGGCTCACGACTGCAAGGGCATGAGCAAGGCTGATTTCGAAAGCAAGATGACCACAATTCATCAGAAAACAGGCCTTCCGCTATTGGTTTCGGAATACGATATCGGTGAAGCCGATGACAATAAGCAGAAAAATGACTATGCAAACCAAATCCCGTTCATGTGGGAAACTCCGTGGGTCGCAGGCATTACCATCTGGGGCTACATCAATGGTGCAACTTGGGCTGCCAATACCGGGATTATCGAAAAGGACGGCAGAAAACGTGCCGCAATGACTTGGCTTGAGGATTACTTTGCCCAAAATCTTAGCAAGGGAAAGAACGATGTAAACTTCAATACGACACCGGTCGATCCGGAACCGCAGACTCCGTTCAAGGGAACAGCTCGCGCTATTCCGGGCAAGATCGAAGCCGAAGACTTTGACGTCCCGGGTAAGGGACGTAACGAAGATGGCTCGACCAACGAATCCTATAACGATGCCGATTACGAAAATCACGGTGATTCCGATTACCGCAAGGATGACGCTCCGGATGTTGATCTCTACGCGAAAGCATCTGGCATTATCGTCGGTTACAACAACACGGGTGACTGGCTGGAATATACGGTCGATATTGCCGAAGCCGGCGATTATACCATGACGGCCTCTGTAGCGACAGAAAGCGAAGACGCTTCCTTCACGCTCTCTATCGATGGCAAGTCCGTGGCGGAAGTTCCGGTGACGGGTTCCAGCTGGGATACGTATGCCGATGTGACTGCGGATGTGACGCTCCCTGCCGGCAAGCATATTTTGCGCATGGATGCGACGGCGGAATATTTCGATATCGATTACTTCAACTTTACGAAGAAAGGTGAAGTGTCTATCAAGCAGAAGATACGTCTCGATAACAACACGCTCCAGGACTATTACGTGTTCGATATGCAGGGAATGCGCTTGGGATTGCTCTCTGCTTACGGCTTCGATGCAGCTGCTAAATTGCTCAAGTCTTCCAGTGCCGTGAACGCATCCGGAATCTACTTCTTGCGTAGCCGCGCTACCGGCAAGATGCAGAGCGTCCGCGTCACGAGATAATAATTGCATTTGAGCGACAACCTTTACGGAGTTGGATGCTCAATATTCAAAAAAGTATTGTTCAAAATAAAAATTGCCTAAAATAGGTTACCTATTTTAGGCAATTTTTTAAAACTCCCCGAGCGTTTGCGCCGGAGAGAGGTTGTTGCCTTTATTTGCCTTTAGGCGGGTTACCGCCACGGCCACTACCAGACTTACCTTCTGTAGTGGAAGGCCATCCTGCGCCATTCGGATTGATAGGCGGCTGTCCGTTATGCTTAGACATAGGTATTACCTCCTTTATGCTGCTAAGGGTGAAGATTGTTTGGAAACGGGTTCGTTTCTAATCCATCCGACTTGAATGAAATACTGCCGCAAATAGCGATAGTAATCCCGTCGAAAATTTTCAAAGGTTCTCGGATCGCTAGGGGTGCTCGGGACCACGATAGTTTTATTGGCATATTCCGCCACATGGCGAATAATGACGTGTTTACCGTGTCTAACGATTTCCCATTGTCCAAAACGTAGGATATTCTGAACGAAATTGCGGATGTTTTTGTCGCTAGATATGTATTGTTGCATTGCGTTATTCCTGTTTTGTTGAAGGTTGTGCAAAAGCAATGCAAAAATGATGCCATTCGTAAAAAGGGCGTTTTTTGATAAAAAAGCCACCTTTTTTGGCAGGCATCATCATAACAAGAAATAATTTTCTCTAATACGAAATAAATTTCTTATATTAACAAACAAGGAGATTTTTTTACGCCCAAAAGAACAATAGGCTATTTGGCATGTTTTTTGCAGGAAGGATTTCGCCCAACAATGGAGGCTTTTTATGAGTTTAGTTAGCTACTTATCGTTAAGTCATGATCCTGGAAAGATGGCGTACGAAGCACGCAAAACATTGAGGCCATACCGAACCTTCTTGGAACGACAAATTCAATGTATTGATAAATGTAACGTCGTCAAAAAGGCAGAGTGGACACTGCTTCCGAATGAAACGGAAAATACGAATAAATCTGACAAAGACGCGAATTCTGATAACGAAAAAACTCTATATAAAATTCGTCTTACCCCCATTAGCGACAACGACGATCTAGATATATTCTTTACGGATGAAAACATCATCCAGTTATACACAATTGATCCTGTAGAAGACAACAAGAAAATCAAATGGGACAATTTCAAAGTATGCAAAAAAATCCAGGTTGTTGATTTCGACGAGGAAGAATACACATTAACCCTAGATCAGAAACCCTCCAAAAAATGGATAGCAATCCGCCCCGACACGTACCAGCTAAGGAAGCAGCAGGAAGCAATCGATCGTCTTTACGAAACTCCAAATCCCCGCTTATCTCCGATAACACGTCTGTTAGTTGATTCTAACGGATGGCCAAATTTATGGAATGATGTCGATCAGAAGTACACCGAAGATTCTGTTGACTGGCAGCTATTAAAAGACACCTCTTTTGACGGCGTTAACGATCAGCGTCAGTTTGTACTAAACGTACTCAACACTCCCGAATTCGCCTTTTTAGAAGGCCCTCCGGGATCCGGGAAAACACGTGCAATCTGTGAAGCAATTCGGCTGCTTATTACAGAAGGAAAACGAGTTCTACTGTGTGCCTCCACACACGTTGCCGTAGACAACGTTCTAGAACGACTTATGGACGAAAAATACGAATGGCGTAAACAAATTATCCCCATAAGAATCGCTCAGAACGAAACACGAATATCTTCGGATATCGCAAAGAAATACAGTTTAAGAAGATTTGTTAAAGAAGAAAAGAAACGAATAAGCAAAGAACTAAAAAATAAAGTTCGCAATAGCGCCCACAACGCTATGATCGAACTAGTAGAAAAAGAAAATGATGCAGCAGATGGTTTGATGCGTTTAATTCTTGATTCAGCAAATCTCGTTTGCGGCACGACCATAGGCATCCTACAACACCCCGATATTAAGTTTTCTTCTGATTCAATGGCTCCATTTGATTATCTAATCATAGACGAGACCTCCAAAACGACATTCCAAGAATTTCTCGTTCCTGCAATGTGGGCAAAACACTGGATTCTTGTCGGAGACGTGAATCAGCTTTCGCCATATGTAGACGATGCAGAACTTTCTAACAACTTGCAATATTACTGTACCGACGAAACTCTTAGAAACATCGCAAGCGATATTTTCCATATTACAACGAAGAACAAAAACGAACACCACGGGATCCTCGTCGAGTGTGATGACAAAACAACAAAAGAACTTTACATAAAACACTGCGCCCATACTCATGCAACCTACATTGATTTAGATCGAGGTAAAAAATTTGACGGAAACGAAAATGCAATCTACTTAGGCAAGGCGGATAAAATCAACACTGCATGCAAATGGATTCGTCAACAGAAAACAGGAAGATTCCTTATCAGACAAAAAGGTCAATCAGCATATAAACTGATAGAAGGCAAAAAAAGACAGGATTCGTCTTCCTGGGAAACGGATTTGTCATGGCGCATAGCGACTAGTTATGACCTTCGCAAAAGTGAACAGTCAAAAAACAGGGAACGCCTAAATGAGGAAATAAATCAGTTATGCGATTTGATGCAAAAAATTTCCGACAATGACGTCAGGCCGCAAATAGAACGATTACGCCATGTTGCCTTGCCGTCGGTTCTTGAACTATTGAAGGACGGATTCAACGGAGAACATGAAATCCAAAGTGCCATAACCAACGGATTACCGGACGACGTGTACAATGCAAGAGCGCAGCGCATAAGGTTTCAGCATAGAATGCATCCAGAAATTGCGGAACTATCAAAAAAATACATCTATGATAATGAAGCCTTGAATTCATCCGCAAAAATGGCGGTTTCTCGTTCTACATTCTGGCCTTGTTCAAAGCACATTCTCTGGACAGGCACCATGAAAAGCCATACGGCTCCAGATGATGAAAAATTAAAAAATGCAAACTCTCATGAGCGCAACATAATCATAAAAAAATTGGAGGAATTTGTCGCATGGGCTAAAAAGAATCCAAATCCCGAAGAGAAATCCAACGGGATTTGGGAAGTGGCGATTCTTTCCTTTTACCAAGGACAAGAACGAATGCTATGGAGGGCATTTGCCCAAAAACGCGAGCAATGGGAAAAGATTATCCGTTTAAATGTGTGCACGATCGACAGATTCCAAGGACACGAAGCCGATCTAGTCTTCATTTCCTTTGTTAAATCCTACCCTACCAGCTTTTTATTGTCCCAAAACCGCTTAAATGTCGCCTTGACACGAGCCAAGTACCAATGTTTTCTTGTTGGCAATCGTGAAGCATTGCGCCACTCGTTGGAAAATGGGCGGCAGAACGAATTCCTTTATCATATCACAAATGAAATTGACTACGAGAAAACAGTATAGGGGAGTATTATGAATAAAGATTTGATATTAACTAGATATTTGAAACGGCACACCCATATTGTAAAAGCAACTATTGCTACACGTAAACCCTGCAAGTTCCCTAAGCCGTTATTATACTTATTACAGGAGAAAGGTGTTCTTACATCAAATACAGTCGCTTCAGAACTTCTGTGCAACCCTCATTTAACTAAGGTGGCCCAATCATGGATTAATGCCGTTTTCTCTCAGGGGCTCATTTCTCGAGATGACGACGGAGAAATGTCGATAACAGAAGAAGGTGAGAAATACCTCAATAATGGCCGAGCATTCGTTCCCGAAGAAGGTGAATGGGAAATCACATTTTGCGATGATGATTGCCGCATTGAAAATCGCATCATAGAAATAAGGAGGTTTAACTCTGCCAAGCTACCGATTGAGAAAAAAAAAGAAATGAACAATATTATACAACGGAGTAGCCGATTTCATTATTTAAAAAAAATATACGATACCGATATAACTTCTATGTTAGAACCCGGAAATATTGTAAAAACACTAAATGGCAACGAATACCGAATTATTGAAATAAATACAGAACAAAGTCCATGGATTCATACAGAAGATGATTTTTCTATCCAGTGGAATGTTTCAAAAAAGAAAGTTTCCTATAACTATGAGGACAATGAATATCCCATAGAAACTTTACCCAGTTGGGCGAAAGAGACAGAAGAGGAGATCATCTCTCAAGCTGTAACAAATAAATTAAGTCTATTAAATTTAGACGTAAGTTTTAATAAAAACGGGAAACTTGAAATTCCATTCTTAGACTCCCTTTCCGATGAAATCAAACGAAATCTGGCAATCAAATGCCCAATAAGTAAAACAAGCGTAGGGAATTGGGATGAAACATCCATTCCTGTTGAAGTCGTGCCGATGACAGAATTTGATGCAAACGAATGGTTCCGTTGGCTGTTTATAGATGGAATAAACAACTATTTAACAAAAAAGAATTTTAATGTCTTAACAAAATCAATTTCCCAAAAATTAGATTGGCAGCAAGATGAAATAGGAAAAGAAGATTTCTTGAAAGATATTTTAGAAAACTGCGAAGTAGTCAAAGAGAAAAAAATGTTTATACAGGCAACTCTAGACTGGAACCTTTAAGGAGGATTGAATGATTAAGACCAAAACAATTGACAATGCCTCAAAAACATTTAGCGGATGGAATCGCGAAAAACAAGATATGAGACTTAGCCACTTCAATACCGAACATTTTGTATGCGACTGTATTGATGAGGCAGAAGAAATGGTTTGTATAACAACCTTTCTTTTGGCGGACAGAAAAGTTGTTGATGCAATAAAGAGTGCAGCAAATAGAGGTGCTCGAATTTATTTATTAATAGCCTCTGAAAATACGCTTGAAAAGGATTACGAATCCGAAGGCGATTTTTCAAGAAAATGCATTGATTCACACATCATGTTATTGGATGAATTATCTGGAAAAATATTTATCCGTTCGGCACCATCTAACCACGCAAAATTTGTATTCGTCGATCCATTTACCAATAATGCAAAAGGGTATATTACTACCGGAAACTTTACCGATGAGGGCATTGGTGGAAGAAACGAAGAAATGCATTATGCACTAGAAGAAAAAGAAGTTGATATACTAGCAAATTATTTCAAGCATGCTTTTTGGAATTGTGCAAAACATGAGATGCGCTCTAGAAGATTCGAAACAGCAGAAAAAATGAATGTTTCTGTAGATTTAGCTGTAAAGACAAATCAATCTATTGTAACATCACTAGATGGAAACAAATCTCTACATGATGCATGCTTAAGCATAGTAAAAACGGCTTCTAAATCACTCGTTATTTCAGCATTTGGATTTGACAAAGACAATGACGTCGTTCAGGAAATTGCCAAGAAGGCTAAAGAAGGTGTTAAAGTCATTATTTTATCCCGAATACGCCCCAAAAATAACGACGCCGTAGAGTTCTTGTGTAAGGCAGGAGTGACTGTATATGGGTTCCATTACTTACACGCCAAATGCATCATTGCCGACACTTCTAAAGCAATCATGATGACAGCAAATTTTGAGGATGTAAGCTTCCACAAAAGCTTCGAAGTTGGAGCCATAATAACAGAGAAGACAATTATTAACGCATATTCGGATATGCTGAATAACTGGATTGAAAATTCCGGATGGCAACTCCAATTAAACACGAAATTGGAAAATTTGAATGGCGAAGTCATTCAGTTGAAAGATTCAAATTTTGATAAGAAAAAAGAAATCGTAAACTCTATAACATTTGATTGCGGAATACACTCCCCATCTCTTGAACTTATCGGTAATTTTGAGCCAAAAGAAGAAATCAAAAAGCACGAACTTACGCTTTCAGATGAAAAAATTTATGCCACAATCGTTTATTCATGGGAATGTGAGCCTCCTCGTCTAGAATATGGAAGTATGGAGATAAGAAAGAAACGGGATAAAGGATCCCCGATTAATCCTAATGAATTACAGGGGAGCTTATTTAAAAGAATGCAACTAGCTTCCACAGAATCCTATAATCCCAAGATATTCATGGAGCCCTCCAGAAGGAAGGTTGTCGCCATCCAAGATGACTCTGAATTGGAAAAGGCCATTGAGCTAAAGAAGAAGATGAAATGCGAGGCTATTGTCTATGAAAAGTAATATGGTAACTCTATTAACATGGTCCTCTGAGAATCACGACCCAGAGGTCATAAAAAATGTTTTAAAAGACCTGAAAAAAGCAAACCATATCGTAAACAAGGTTTATTACCTTTACCAATCATTTCAGAAAAATAAACTAGAAAAAATCAAACAGGAATACCCCTGTCTGGAACCGATCTGCATTGAACTAGACAAGCCGACTGACCACAAGAAAATTTACGACGAAATTCGCAATAATGTACTACCCATTGTCGTAAAGGAGCAGAATCTTTTTATCAATATTTCTCCCGGTACCCCAGCCATGCATGCAGTATGGCTCATCCTGTATGCAGCAGGGGAATTCCCATCTGGAACACGATTGATTTCGTCGCAATGGAATCCTAAAACAAAAGAAACTTTCTGTGATGATGTTGACTTTCCAATAACCACTTATTTAAGCAAACTTCGTGATTACGAAAAGGAAAATCCTAAAGAAGCTTTTTATAAACCGGAAAACGCAAAATCCGAGGCGAGAAAAAACGCCTTGGAGAAAATTCGTGTTTACGCTAGAGTGCAAGGCGTGCCGATGCTTTTGCTGGGAGAACGCGGTATTGGCAAAAGTCGTCTAGTCGAATCAGTTGTTTCGAAGATTAAGAAAAAAGAAGTGGTTTCGGTAGCCTGTGGAACGTTGGATTCTAATTTGGCCGAATCTGCGATGTTTGGTCATAAAAAAGGTTCTTTTACTGGTGCTACGGCTGACAAAAAGGGCTATTTTGGAGAGGCTGACGGTAAAATTCTTTTTTTGGATGAAATTCAGGATTTGCCGAAAGGTGTACAACGCAAGTTGCTTCGAACATTGCAAGACAAAAAACATCGCTATCGCATTTTGGGCGATGACAAGGAATCTACGGCGGATGTGGAACTTGTCTGTGCATCAAATTTGACAGAAAATGAACTTCGCCAAAAACTGGATCCTGATTTCTTTGATCGAATTAGCTTCTATACCGTGAATATACCGCCTTTGCGGGAATGTCGTGAAGATATTGTGGGGGACTGGAATGAAGTATGGAAAACCGTCCGGTTGGATAGTTCCTCGAAAGAAGCTCCCATGGATAAGCATCTTGAAAAATACTTCAAGACTTCTAGATTGTCTGGAAATTTTCGAACATTGCAGTCTATTGCTTACCAGTTAATTGCATGGAACGGCAAAAAGACAATTGAGGAAATCCTAAAAAATTTTCCTGCGGAAGACTCTCCGAATGAAACTTTTGATATTGGAGATTTTTCAACATTCCAAAACTTGACTTGGAAAGAGGCAACCAAGCTTTTTCAGCAAAAACTTGCCGAGTATTCGTGCGGAAAATACGGGACTCAAGAAGCGGCTGCTCAAAAGCTTGATTGCACCTCAAAGACTTTGCAAAATGCAATGAAAAACTAAATAGCAGACTCCTGCTCCCCTTTAAAAATCATATTAGCCCTGATTATCGATTGCGACAACGCCAAGGCGGACGCCATCTACGGCATCATGGAAGAACTCTCCAAGTTCGGGGAGACGAGCATTCGCAGGGCATACGGCAACTGGAAAGGGAGCAACCCCTGGGAAGAAGTCCTGCATCCGTTTGCGATTCAGCCGATACAGCAGTTCCCTTACACGAAAGGGAAGAACGCGACCGATCTCGCGATGACTATTGATGTGATGGAACTCCTGTTCACGGAGAGCATCGACATTTTCGCCATCGTGAGTAGCGATTCGGATTTCACTCCGCTTGCCATGAAACTCAGGGCCAAGTCAAAACAGGTCATCGGGTTCGGCGAAGAAAAGACGCCGCAGCCGTTCATCGACTCGTGCAATTCCTTCATCTACATCGACAAGTTCAAGAAGCCGACCGAATCGGACGAGGCAACGAACAACATCGAACCGCTCGACCGCAACAAACTGCGCGGCAACGCGAAAATCATGAACGCCATCCGCAAGGCAATCAGCGAGGAAGCCGACGAAGCGGGCTGGGCAATTGCATCCAAGATTTCACAGCAAATCAACCGTCAGATTTCGCTGAGCCCCAAGAACTTCGGCTACGCCAAGTGGCCTGCCCTTATCCGTGCCACGGAGTACTTCGAAGAAGGAAAGAATTCCAAGGGGCAGCAGGTCTTCCGCATCAAGAAGAAATAGTATCCCGTTTCTTCTTCCGCACGCTCAGCATTGCTAAAACGGCTACTTTTCACATTGTTTTAGCAATAAAATGAAGAAAAAGTGCTAAACCGACACAATTTTTAATCGTTTTAGCACTTTTTTAACGAAAAAATGCTATTTTAGAGGTATGGAAAAGATTGTCGGAAGAATAGAAGAGCAAAAATTACTCCTTTCGTTAAAGGACAGCCCCAAAGCTGAATTCGTCGCCCTTTATGGTCGCCGGCGCGTCGGGAAGACGTTTTTGATAAACCAGCTCTTCGGAAGCAATTTTGCATTCAAGATGACGGGAGTCCTTGACGGATCCCTAAAGGATCAATTAGCGGCATTTTCCGACTCCATGGACGATTTCGGTTACGACATGGAAGAAAAGCCCAAGGACTGGATGGACGCTTTCAAGTTGCTAAAAAAAGCCTTGAAGCCTCGCGTCGAAAGCGGGGCCCCGTGCATCATCTTTTTGGACGAACTCCCTGCAATGGACGCAAAAAAATCCGGCATTGCCAAGGCTGTCGGTTATTTCTGGAACAGCTGGGCATCTCTGTTCAGTAATGTCACCTTGATCGTTTGCGGCAGTGCTACAAGCTGGATGATTACAAATATTGTCGATAGCAAGGGCGGGCTTCACGACCGCATCACGCAAGAGATTCACGTTCGTCCGTTCTGCTTAAAAGAAACCGAAGAGTACTTTAACGAGAACGGATTCCAGTGGAATCGCGATATCGTATTACAGGCCTACATGGCGTTTGGCGGCATCCCTTACTATCTGAGTCTTCTTTCGCCTAGGGAGAGCTTTGCGCAAAATATTGACAGGCTTTTCTTCGGTCCCGAAGAAAAAATGCGCCGCGAGTTCAAACGCCTTTTTGCAACACTTTACAATCGTCCAGAAGGCTATATTGAAATTGTCAAGAAACTTTGCGAAAGCAAGCAGGGCGCAACTCGTAAGGAACTCGCCGAATCACTCAAGGTTTCGAACAACGCGTTCCTCGGCAAAAAGCTAGACGATCTTGTGCATTGCGATTTGCTGCGTAAGATTCCTGTCCGCGAAAAGAAAATCAAGAAAAATGATTTCGTTTTTCAACTGGCAGATTTCTTTTGCATTTTCTGGTTGACATTTATCCAAAAGGCCGAACTGGAAAACAATTATTGGCAGCACCATATCAACACGCCCGAAATCAATACCTGGATGGGCCTGTCGTTTGAACGTATCTGCATGTCGCACATTCAGCAAATCAAAAAGGCTTTGCGAATCGACGGCATTTCAACAATCAACTACGCTTGGCGCAGTAAAAGTTCTACACCGGGAGCTCAAATTGACCTCGTCATTGAACGGGCGGACAAAATCGTCAACCTCTGCGAAATCAAATACAGCCAGACACCTTATTCTATTGACAAGGACGAATACCAAAAGTTGCTGAATCGCAGGGAGGCGTTTTCCAAGGAAACGGGACTTCGCCATTCACCCTGGATTACAATGATTGCAAGCGAAGGCCTTTCGCAAGGAATGTATTCCGACATTGCACAAGGCGTCGTTACGAAGGATGAACTGTTTGCGTGAATAACATCAAACGGATATTTTCGTAAAAAATATATATTTCTAGTATGTCCATTTTTCGGCTAACATTCCGGCAACCTCTCCACGCGCTATTGTGCGGAGTGTTTTCGCTTGTTGTTGGGCTGTTCGTCGGTGCCGCTCAAACGGCTTATGCCGCGGAGGCGTCGGGCGTAAATTCCTCGGGCTTGAACGGTGTTTTCGATGCGGGTTGGACGACGGCTTATCAGTCGCAGGATTCCATCACGCATATGCACCAGAGGCTGCATGCGCTCGGTATGGACGAAGTCGTGTTGCAGTACGCCGCTGTCGAGGCAACACATTTGTACTATCCTTCGCAACTGGATTTTTTGCAGAATACGCAGTACAAGAACAATCAGCTTTTCCCGAAGAGTATCGAGGCGGCGAAGGCTGCCGGCACAAAGATTTGGCTTGGGCTTTATTACAATGGTGATAACTGGTATTTGCCACCAACGGATGCGCAACTAGACACGTTGTCTGCAAGAAACGTGCGGGTTCTGAATGAGCTCTATGAGTTTTATGGTAGTGAATCCGTTGTTGCGGGCGTCTATATTCCGCAGGAGGTGGCGCGCTATTACTGGGACGGGCTTCGTGATGATGCAATGGTGGAATCGCTCGTGGAACATTTTTTGAAACCTGTTACGGAGGCGGCAAAAGCGAAGGGCTGGAAGGTGATGGTTGCCCCGTTCTATAACCAGAATTTAGAGTCGCCCGAGAAGTTGCAATCGTTTTTCGAGAGACTTTTTGCTGCGGGATTCAAGCCGGATGTTGTTGCCGTGCAGGATGGCGTGGGTGCGAGCGATGCGGGCAAGCCTCATGCAGAAACGGCGACGGTCGGCAATTATGAACGCGCTGTGGCGAAAGCTTGTTCAAAATACGGCGTTGAATTCTGGGTGGATATGGAACTTTTCCGCACGGACGATTCCCATGCGCTTGCGGACCGTGCGCGGCTTTCGGCTCAGCTGGATACGTCCCGTGCGGCGGGTGCTGTGAAAATTGTCGGTTACGATTTGGCGGTGCTCGGGAATGCGGGCCTTGATTCCCTCGAAAAGTGGAATTTAAAGTCAACGGTGGAATCTCCGACGTTGTCTGTACCTTCTTTCAAAAATCGTTTGGGAACATTCCGGGAGTGCTCTAATCGTGATTGCTCGTTGTTTTTTGAGAAAACGTCTCGAAAAACGTCCAAATTTTACAGGCTGAACGGCGCTAGAGTCTTTCTTGACCGCCAATAAAATATTATAATTTATGGAGAGGAGTGATTATGCGTAAAAATCTTGGAGTGAAAACTTATTTATACCCGCAGCCTACGCTGGTGATTGCGACTTATAACGAAGACGGCACGACAAACGCCATGGTGGCGGCTTGGGGCTCTGTCAGCGATACGAACCAGGTGGCGATTTATGTGGCGAAGAGTCACAAGACCATGCCCAATATTCTTGCTCGCAAAGCTTTTACCGTGAGCATGGCTACTGCCGAACATATCAAGGCTATTGACTTTCTCGGGATTGTGTCCGGCAACAAGGATGCAGATAAATTTGCAAAGTCTGGTCTCACGTCTGTCAAAAGCGGTTCCGTGGATGCCCCGCTGATTGCGGAGTTGCCGCTTGCGCTCGAATGCAAGTTTGTAAGCTACGATGACGAATCGGAACTTTTGTTGGGCGAAATCGTGAACGTAACGGCTGATGAATCGGTGCTGGATGAAAATGGTAATCTTACCGTTGAAAAACTGGCGCCGGTGTGCTACGATCCGGCGGGTCATGGCTACTATGTCATGGAACGTCGCGTGGGTAACGCTTTCAGCGACGGAAAAGAATTAAAGAAATAATTTGTTGATAATTCTATCAAGGCGGTGTTGATATGAATAAGATAATATCTTTAGTTCCCGTTTTTACGATGGGCTTTGCGTTGTCCGCTTATGCGGCTGATGCCTGTACGGACGAAATGGGACACCAAGGGGATAAACGTACTATCCAGGAAAATAAAATCGAGACGGTTAAAGGTAGTGCGGGCACTCCTGCTATCGATTACGAAGCCTGGCTCCAGGATGGTAAAGGTTCCTTGACGTACTGGACTAACGGTACATTTGCCGCCGAATGGAACGGTTCAAATGATTTTATTGTGCGTGTCGGACTCAAGTATGATGACGCCAAGACTTATGACAAATTTGGGAATTTTTCTGCGGATTTCAAGTTCACGAAATCGGGGAATGCGGGTTATTCCTATATAGGCGTATATGGGCGGATGGAAAATCCGGCAGTGGAGTATTATATCGCGGATGACTGGTTCTCTAAGCCTGCCGCAGAAAATCTTGGAACCAAGATAGACGAATACGAACTGGATGGCGATACGTACGAATTGTGGCAGGAACGTCGCAATACCCAACCTACGATTCGGGGCGATATGTCGTTCTTGCAGGTGGTCAGTGTCCGCAAAAATGCTCGCCAGTGCGGTCACATCGACATTACGGCCCACTTCAAGAAATGGGAAGAACTTGGCGTGAAATTGGGCGAGTTGAACGAGATGAAAATGCTTGTGGAAGCGGGCGGAGAATCGACGGGCAAAATCGATTTTACTTATTTCAGTATAAACGAAACTGCTCCCAGCAATCCTGAAGGTACGACGGCTTTGCGAATTCCGGCTTCGTCTTTGTTCAAAGCTGGCGTTTCGCAGGTGTTCGATGTGCAGGGGCGTTATCTAGGTCCTGTCGAACTGAAACCTGGTGTATCGCTCAAAGAAACTGTTGCAAATAAAGTCCAACGGCCCGGAAAGTACTTGCTCAAGCGGGATGGATCCGTCAGGATTGTGTCAAATCCCTAGTTCTTTTACCCAATCTACATTTGGCGAAACGGTAAGCGTCTTTAGCCCGCAGGCGGCGGCAGCGGCTGTGTTCACGGCGCTGTCGTCAAGGAAAATTGTTTCGGCGGGGGAGGCTCCGAGTTCGCGAATGGCAGTGTTGAAAATTTCGGAATCGGGCTTTTGCAAATGAAGTTCCTGACTCAAGAAAATCTTGTCGAAGAAGTCTTCGAGGCGGTTGCCGTTTGCGTTGAACCAGTTCTTGCAACAGCATTCCCAATGCAGTTCGTTCGTGTTGCTCAATAGCGAAACCGTCGCGACTCCCTCGGCCTTCCGCAGACGGCGAAGCGCTTCCAGCTTGCGGCTCGGTACATCTAGGCAAATGGAATTCCATGCGTCCTCGATATCGCGTGGCGTTGTCGGAGTTTCGGCGCATCTTGCGGAAAAATCTGCGTCGCATCTTGCGTTAGAGTTTGCGGCGCTCTTGTTTACATTGCATTTCTCTGTGACTTGCTGGCAGAACTCTTTGCTTGTCACAAAACCCAGCTGGTAATCTTCCATCAGCTTGTAAACAGAACCGCCCTGCTCAAGTTCGGCGTGTGGCAAGCCGAGTGCGGCAAATCGTTCGTAGGCGTTTTGCATGCGGATATCCAGAAGGACTCCGCCTAAATCGAAGATGTAATTCTTGAGCATGGCGCAAAGATAGAAAAATGATGTTTTTGTTCTAGGTAGCGCTTGTTTTGATTTCGTTGGGTTTTCCAAGCGGCTTAGAACTTAACTCTAATTGCGATAATGTGGCGGCAACAGCCGAGACGCCACCGATAAAGGCTGCAATGAACGCTCCGCAGAATAGATAAAGAGGCAGAGAATACACGGCTCCGTTCGTAAAAGCAATGTATTTTAATTTATGTGTTTCATTGCGGCTTTCTTTAGGCGGCAAACGCCAGCGTTCGTAAGTGTAGTCCATGAATCCGCAGCCGAAGTAGTAGGCGTTGATGATAAAAATCAGGACCAGTGCGGCGATGCTTCCGACAATGGGGATGAAGTTCAGGAGCAGGCAAAGTGCGGTCAGTATGAGTTGCTTGGCCGTGTTGCGAACCGCGATGCGGATGGCTCGCCAGACGTCTTTTAGCGTTTGCTTCATGTCGAACGGGAATTCGCGCCCGGTGAGGATGGTCTCGGTTTTTTCGGAGAGGAACGTGTAAATCGGTGACATCAAAATGTTGACGATCGTTCCGCCGATGAATATGAACAGTGCAAAGAAAACGATGGGGAGGATGATTTTGATGGCGACCATTCCTGCGTGGATCCAGCCGTTCATGTTTTCGGTGCTGCGTTCGATGATGCCGTTGATCCAGTCGCCGATGCCGACGCCCGAGAAAATGAACGCGACAACCACGATGATGTTCAGGATGGCTGGCAAGAGCAGGTATTTGACGAGATGGTTCGTCCAGATAAGGCGAATGGCTTTGGGGTAGGCGGTGAAGCCTGTTTTGAGTTGTTTTGCGCGAGGTATAATCATTTGTTTCTTTAATTTATGAAAAAATGGGGAGAATGCTTTTTTTCGAGGGCTTAAAATAGCCGTTTTGGGGAAATTTACGTACTTGGAACGCTGAAATGTGGTGCGTAGTACGTAAAAATTTGAGAAAATTTCTGTTGTTTGTACTGATTTACGTACTAAATGGGTGGATTTAGGGGCGGTTAGTACGTAATTTTACGGAAATGACCGCTAGTTTGTGTGCAAAAATGCGGTTTTTTACGTACTTGGACGGTGAAAATATCTTGTGAAGTACGTAAATTTTTGATTTTACCCCTTTTTTGGGGGTGTTTATCCCCCTGACGGGGCTTTTCCCGGGCTTTTCCTTTTCGTTTCTCGCTTTCTAGTGGGCTTTTCCGCTGTATTTGGCTTTCTTTGGGGCGGCTTTTTTGCGTGGCGGGTCCAACTGTCAAAAAAATGACACTTTCTTTTGCTATATTCATTGAACCCCCGAGCGGGGTGTCTGGCAGCGGTTGGGCTTGTGTCACCGAGGGCCGTGCGGGCTGTGCTATCCAATGAGGGGTGTATGGCTCGGTGGACCCCAAATCCGGAAACGGAATCTACAAGTAGGAATCTCAAATGGATTTTTCTGCGATTATTGCCGAAGAGCTGAATCTTGAAGTGTGGCGCGTTAGTAAGGCGCTCGAACTTATGGACCAGGGGGGCACGATCCCCTTTATCGCCCGTTACCGCAAGGACCAGACGGGTACATTAAACGAAATTGAACTCCGCGACATTAGCCACCGTCGCGACTACCTCCAGGAACTTGTGGACCGCAAGGAAACGATCCTCAAGAGCATCGAGGAACAGGGCAAGCTCACGCCGGAACTCAAGGCTCAGATCGAAGCTTGCAAGGACAAGACTCTTCTCGAAGATATTTACGCTCCGTTCAAGCCGAAGAAGCGTACTCGCGCAACGATTGCAAAGGAACTTGGCTTGGAACCGCTCGCTCGCTTGATGTGGGCTCAGGAAAACACCGGAAACACGGCCGAAGAAATCGCCCGCATTTATTTGTCCGAAGAAAAGGGCTTGGCCGATCCGCGTGCTGCACTCAAGGGTGCTGCAAGGTCGAAAAGACTGGCGTCATGGTTTCCAAGGTCAAGAAGGATTTCGAAAAGCAAGAAACGAAGTTCAAGGACTACTACGACTTTAGCGAACCGGTTTCGAAGATCCCGAGCCACCGTATGCTCGCTCTCCGCCGTGGCGAGAAGGAAAAGGTGCTCCGCCTCTCCATCGAAGTCCCGAACGAAGAAATGATCGGTTATCTGCAGAATCAGGTCATCAAGGGTGATTCTGTCTGGAAGCCGTATCTCGAAGACATGTGCAAGGACGCTTGGGAACGTTTGCTCCAGCCGAGCATGGAAAGCGAAGTGCGCCTCCTCCTTAAGGATGCCGCCGAAGAAGAAGCTTTCAAGGTGTTCAGCAAGAACCTCCAGGACGTTTTGCTCGCCGCTCCGGCAGGCCACAAGGCTGTGCTTGCGCTCGACCCGGGCTTCCGTACGGGTTGCAAGGTCGCAGTGCTCGACAAGAATGGCAAGTTCCTCGACCATGGCATCATCAAGCCGCATGAACCACACAACGACAAGGCCGGTGCTGCAGTTTATCTGATGCAGCTTATCGACAAGTACCAGATTGATTTGATCGCTATCGGTAACGGTACGGCTAGCCGCGAAACGGACGCTTTCTGTGGCGAAATGGCTCTCAAGTTCAAGGGCAAGGTGCCGCCGCGCGTCATCGTCTCCGAAGCCGGTGCATCTGTCTATAGTGCAAGCATGATCGCTATCGCCGAATTCCCGAAGGAAGACGTTACTACACGTGGCGCCATTTCCATTGGTCGCCGCTTGCAGGACCCGCTTGCAGAACTTGTGAAGGTCGATCCGCAGTCTATTGGCGTGGGCCAGTACCAGCACGACGTGAACCAGCGCGAACTCAAGAAGCGCTTGGACGAAGTGGTGGAAAGTTGCGTGAACATGGTCGGTGTCGATGTGAACAGCGCTTCTGCTCCACTCCTCTCTCATGTGGCTGGCCTCAGCAACACGCTCTCCGAAGCGATTGTGAAGTACCGCGAAGAAAACGGTGCCTACGCAAGCCGCGAAGACTTGAAGAAGGTCAAGGGCTTCGGTCCGAAGGCATTCGAACAGTCGGCAGGCTTTATGCGTATTCCGGGTGCCGAAAACCCGCTGGACGATTCCGCCGTGCATCCTGAAAACTACGCCCTTGTCGAAAAGATGGCCGAAAAGGTCGGCGTTCCGGTCAAGGAAATGGTCGGCAATGCCGAAGCTGTGAAGGGCATCAAGCTTGACGAATTCCTCTCTGACGAAGTCGGCCGTGCTACTTTGGAAGACATCCTCAAGGAACTCCAGAAGCCGAGCCGCGACCCGCGTAAGGAATTCCGTTATGCGAAATTCGATGACCGCATCAAGACCATCAATGACCTCGTGACGGGCAGCTGGATGGAAGGCGTTGTGACCAACGTCGCTAACTTCGGTGCTTTCGTGGATATCGGTGTGCATCAGGACGGTCTCGTTCACATTTCTGAAATCAGCGACAAGTACGTGACGGACGCCAAGGACGTGCTTACGGTCGGTGACGTGGTGAAGGTCCGCGTGGTTGCTGTCGATGCAAACCAGAAGCGCATCAGCCTTTCCATGAAGCAGGAACAGACGGACGGTGTTGCCGGTGCCGGCGTGAGCGGTCCTCGCGGTCAGCGCGTGGGTGGCCCGCGTGGTAACTTTGGTGGTCGTCGTGATGACCGTGGTGGTCGTCCGCAGGGCGGCATCCAGGGGCATGCAACGATTGCCGACCTCAAGAACAAGATTGCCGGTAAGGAACGTCCGGGCATGCAGCCGCAGAAGAAGCCGAATCCGGCTCAGCCTGCCAAACTCAACGCCCTGCTGAAGTCCATGAAAAAGGGATTTTAAGGTGTCATGCCCGCCGCCGAGCGGGCATCTCCATTTCAAAAAACAAAAACAGCACTCGAACGAGTGCTGTTTTTTGTTCAATCTTACAAGATAAGCAAAGCTTCGTACCATCGCGTAACCGCGACAACTTTGCCTAAACGCTCGATTACGAGAACTTGATAACGCCGGCCGGGCAGCTTTCTGCTGCGTCCTTGATTTCGCTTTCGTGTGCAGCGAAATCAGCGCTTTCGTTCACGACCATCTTTTCCGGAACGGAGAAGACTGCGTCGCAGGTAGCTTCGCAGGCGCCGCAGGAGACGCATTCGTCGTTAGATTCGTCGAGCCAAACTTTTGTAATTGCCATAAAATACCTCGTGTATTGGTTAAGTTTTGTCAAAAGATATAAAAAAATTACGCCCGAAGATGGAAAAAGTGAAAGAAAAGGGAAAAAAATGGTTGATGGTCAATAGTCATTGGTCATTAGCAATATCCAGTAACCAATAACTAATGACTTGTGCTTTTTTCATTTAAAAAAAGTATCCCTAGCGGTAAGCCTAGAATTCCTTTTTCTAAATTTGCGGTGAATTTTTCGGGCTAATCCGGGCAATGGTGCTCGCTTTTCGCCTGAGAATTATGAGGACATCGTTAACGATGAAAAAAGTGGTTGTAAAAATTGGTGGCAGCTTGGCAATCGACGAAGCCAAGTTGGCCGATTTTGTGGCGGCAGTCAGCAAGCTTCCGGCTATGGGCTGCCAAGTGGCCGTGGTGCACGGCGGTGGCAAGGATATCAACGAGAATATTTCCTTGCTCCGAGAACAACCCACCTTTATCGACGGTCTCCGAGTCACGACGCCTTCTATCATGAAGATGGTCGAAATGACGCTCTCGGGTCACGTCAACAAGAAGCTCGTGCGAATGCTCCTCGAAAACAATTGCAACGCCGTCGGTCTCAGTGGCGTCGATGGCAAGTTGTTTGAAGTGGTCAAGAAGCAGGGCAAGGTGGATCTTGGCCTCGTGGGCGAAGTCAAGAAGGTGAACCCGAAGATCGTGGAAACGCTCTGGTCTGCAGGTTTTGTCCCGGTCGTAAGCCCGATTTCTATCGGTCCTGACGAAAACGGCAAGGCAATGAGTTGGAACGTGAATGCCGATACTGCCGCAAGCGAACTGGCTGTGGCACTCCACGCTGACCAGTTTGTGCTGGTGAGCGACGTCCCGGGCGTGATGGACGATTCGAAGACCGTCATTCCTGAACTCACGGAAGACGCCAGCGAAGCACTTATCGAAAAGGGCGTTATCAGTGGCGGCATGATTCCGAAGGTCCGCGAAAGTTTCAAGAGCATTGAACGCGGCCTCAAGAGCATTCACATTGTCGGCTGGAAGGATGCCGACCACTTTGTAAAACAAATTAATGGAGAACTGAACTATGGCACAATCCTTGGCTAATTCCTTCTTTGAAGAAGACAAGCAGTTTATCGCCCCGCTTTATGGCAAGGCCAATATCGAATTTGTCCGTGGCGAAGGTTCTTACTTGTTCGACAAGAACGGCAAGAAGTATCTTGACTTTGTCGCTGGTATCGCCGTGAATGCGCTCGGCCACCAGAATGAAGCCATCAAGAAGGCTGTCGAAGAGCAGATGGACTGCTTCTTCCACATTTCGAACCTTTATCCGAACTACCCGCAGGTGAACCTCGCCAAGGCTTTGCTTGCTGCAACGGGTTTCGACAAGGCTTTCTTCTGCAACTCCGGTACCGAAGCGAACGAAGGCTGCATCAAGTTTGCACGTAAGTATTTCGATCGCAAGGGCGAAAAGAATCGCCAGAAGATCGTGACGTTCATCAACAGCTTCCACGGTCGTACTTTTGCAGCCCTTTCTGCAACGGGTCAGCCGTCGATTCGCGAAGGCTTTGGCTCCATGCCGGGTGACTTTGTTCACGTTCCTTGGAACGATGTGGCTGCCCTCAAGGCCGAAGTCAACAACGACACTTGCGCCATCATGCTCGAATCTCTCGCTGCCGAAGGTGGCGTGATGACCGTGTCCGATGAAATGGTCGCTGCCATCAACAGCTTGAAGAAAGAATTCGGCTGCCTCGTGATTGTCGACGAAGTCCAGGCAGGCATGGGCCGTCTTGGAACGTTCCTTGGTCTACAGAAATATGGCATTGACGCTGACCTCGTGTCGCTTGCCAAGGCTCTTGGCGGCGGTCTCCCGCTCGGTGCAGTGCTCCTCCGCCAGAAGGTTGCTGACCAGCTCAAGGCGGGTGATCATGGCACGACGTTTGGTGGCAACCCGGTTGCTTGCGCTGTCGGTCTCGCTGTCGTGAACCAGATTGCAAAGCCGGAATTCCTCGCCAATGTCGAAGCTCGCTCCGCTCAGCTCAAGGCTGGCCTCGAAGCTATCGCGGCAAAGTTCCCGGCAGTGAAGGGCGTGCGTGGTGAAGGCCTTATTCTCGGCCTCGCTCTCGACGAATCGCTCCCGGTCGGTAACGTGATTGCCGCTGCCCGCGACGAAGGCATGATGGTTCTCAGCGCGAAGGGCAACGTGCTCCGTTTGCTCCCGCCGTTGAACGTCTCTGCTGCCGAATGCGACGAAGCGCTTGCAAAACTTGGTGCGGCTTTTGCAGCGGCAACGAAGTAATAAAAATTTAAAAGTTGATTTGTCATGCCCGCGAAGGGCGGACACTGCCTTCTCAAAAATTGCAAAAAGACCTGGATCTAGTTCTAGGTCTTTTTGTTTATACTTTGTCCGTAAATAAAGTTCTAATCAAGAAAAAATCAATCGTTATTTTACGGATTAGTTTGGTTGTGATATTTCAGGATTACTTGTTTTGTTCGAATTATTTGAAATAAAGTGGCTAAAGCAATAAAACTTTTCTTTTTGTGATTTTTTAAGGATGTTTTCGTTATTTTTACTTGCTTATTGTGACCTACATCGCACTTTGCTTTTTTGAAGGGTTTCGTAACAAAAATGTCATGAAAATGGAAAAATAAGGTATGCTTAAAACTCTTCCATGAATGGACCGCTTAACTTATATTTACTCTCACATGTGACAATCCCTTAAATCGAATTGTTCATGCTGGAGCCCTCTTTGCGTTTTATTGTTTTGGTCTTTATTTTGTTTTTTTGTGCTGAAAATGTATTCTCTGTTATGCTTGAAAACGTAACAAAAAAATAAATATGTCGGAACAAGAAAAATTAGTAGCATCTGGAATATCTGCAATCCCCGCCGTGAAATCTGGCGATACGATTACGCTGCAAGAGGCGCTTGTAATCCTATGGAAAAATAAATGGACCGTAGCCCTTTTTGTCATTGTCGCGGCCTTGGTTGGTGGCTGTTATGCAATGTGGGTGCGTCCTCTGTATTCCAGCGATGTGTTGCTCCAAGTGAACGTGAAGGGGGCGAGCAGTAAATCGACTAAAGCCATGGGTGAAATGGGCGAGGTCCTTGAATTGGCGAGCCCGGCAGATGCTGAAATTGAGCTTATCAAGAGCCGGATGGTGCTTAGCAGCGTGGTTAAGGAAGAGCATATCCATTTTAAGGCTGTTCCGGTGAGCTTTTGGGATCGTCTGACGCATTCCGAGGGACGCATGGATTTGGATTCCCTGCATATCCCGGTAAAGTTGCGTACGGAAAAGTGGTTCGCGATTGCCGATGGCGAAGACGGGTATTCTGTTATTGCTCCTGATGGAAAGGTTATTCTTGAAAATGCCAAGGTGGGTGAAATTTATACGGCTAAATATGCGGGCGATTCTCTTGTAATCCGTGTCGGGTTTATGCTTGCGAAAGAAGGCCAGAAGTTCGCTTTGGCTCAGGGCTCCCCGTTGAAGGCGGCGCGCGCTTTGATGTCTGCGTTGAATGTTACGGAGCGTGGCAAAAAGACGGGCATTATTTCGGTCCGCTACAGCCATCGTTACCCGGACCGTGCGGCGTCTATTTTGAATACTATTGCGAGAACTTATTTGCGGCAGAATATCGAGATGCGCAGTGCCGAAGCCGAAAAGACTCTCGGGTTTTTGGAAGGCCAGTTGCCCAGTGTCAAGGCTAAACTCGATAGCGCCGAGAAAGTGCTGGCGGATTACCGCTATAAAATTGGCTCTATTGACATGAATGGCGAAACTCGTGCGCACATTTCGAAAGAAAATGACGTACAACGTCAGATTCTTGATTTGGAACAGAAAAAGCAGGAGGCTATGCGCCTTTTCAAGGCGGAACATCCTAGCGTCGTGACTCTTGTGAAGCGTCAGAACAAGTTGCGCGCTGAACTGGCGAACCTCAAGAAAAGTGCCGAAAAAATGCCCCTTACGCAGCAGGAAGTTTTGCGCTTGCAAGAAGAGGTTGCCGTAAATAGCGAAGTTTATACGAACATGCTCAACAATATCCAGCAATTGCGTGTTGTGCGTGTGGGTGAGGTGGGGAACGTTCGCATCGTTGATTTGGCACAGGTCGAATCGACTCCATCCAAGCCGAAAAGGATGAATATCGTTATTTGTGCAATCGCGGCCGGTTTTATGTTGGGCGTGCTGTTGGTGTTCTTCAGGCACATGATGAGGAATGGGGCTCGTTGTGCGTCTGAAATCGAGCGCGAAACGGGGATGAACGTGTTGGTGAAAGTCCCCTTGTCAAAGGATAAGTTGCTGCGGAAAAAAAGGCGCTTGTCCAATGGCGAGCCTTTTGTGCTGCGGAAAGCGGACGACCAGGTGACGGAATCTTTTGAATCCATGATGACGGCGGTCAATTTCTCGTTGCCACAGCAGGCGAAACATCCTGTAATTCTCGTGATGGGGCTTGTTTCGGGCGTCGGCAAGAGCTTTGTCTCGCAGAATTTGGCTGCGACGATGGCTGTTAACGGTAAAAAAGTGCTGCTGATTGATGCCGATATGCGTCGTGGAGTTCTTCACGAAAGTACAAAACGTGGACTTGCCGATATCCTTGTCGGAAAAGCGTCTTTGGATGATGTTGTTCAAAACAAATACGAAGAGAATCTGTTCGTGCTTGGCTCGGGACGATCCCACATGACGACTTGTGGCCTTCTCCGTAGTGACGCTATGGACAAATTGCTCAAGGAAGCTCGTCAGAAATTCGACATGGTTATTGTCGATACTCCTCCGCTGAACTTGGTGACGGATGCGGAACTTATTTGCCCGCTGGCTGATTTCTCGTTGTTCGTGTTGCGTTATGGTTGCCACCGCATGGATGATATCAAAGAAACGTTGTCGAAAGTCTCCCGTTATTCTGGAAAGCCGGGAGCGATTGTGATGAACTACTGCGAGTACGAACCGGGACATTACGGTTATTACGAAAAGGAATACTATTACAAACAACCGCAAGACTACAAGCGTTTTTCGTTTGCTTCGTTATTCTTTTTACTGGGATCCAAATTCGGAGGTAAACAATGAATAAATTAAAAATTCTCTCTGCTTTCGCATTTGCCCTTGCTTTTGCGGGAACGTCTTTTGCCGCCGACGAAGATATCATCGGTAAGTACGGAGCCATTACGATAAAGAAGGTGATGGTTGAAAGGCAAGTCAATGGCCAAAATAAAAAAGTCGAATGGAAGGTGGCCTATATTGACGACAGTTCTGACGAAACGCCGGAAATTAAAGAAGATGTCAAGGTGGATTCCGTTTATTATAGCCGCAAGTTCAAAGCGGGCGTGCCTTCGACATTGATGCTTCCGTTTGGTGTAGAGACTTGGATTGCTGGGCAAGGTTTTGACGTATATGAATATGTTAGTGTCGTCAAGGATTGCGAAACTTGCGATTATCGAGTCAATGTCAGGGAAAAATATTCTAATGTAATTGAAGCGAATACCCCCTATGTGGTTATTTCTGAAGGTAAGGATTACTCTATTTCTTTCAATATGGAACAACGTAATCCTAATTACGTAACAATCAATACTGAGAAAAATGAAAAAAAGACCTCGTTCACTAGCGGCGATTACAACTGGGATGTTATCGGAACCTATGAACGCATAGAATTCAAGAATCCTAAGGGTATTTATGGTTTTGCGGCTAAAGAAAAAAATAACACAAAAATAGGTCAGTTTACGAAAGCTGCTTGTAGCGAAAAGAGCTGTGCTTATATCAGGCCTTTCAGGGCATATCTCAAGTGTACTTTGCCTAAGGCTTCTGCAATAAATGGCTTGGCAAAATCCGCAGATGATGTTGCTAGTTTGGATGATTTACCTGGATCCATTGAAGTTCACGTCATTAAGGAAGATAGCAGTAGAACGTATCTCGGCACGCTCAACACTTATACGGGTGAAATTACTGTAGAAGATCGTTGGTTCGATATGAAAGGTCGTAGGCTCCTGCACAAACCGACCGCTAAGGGCACTTATTATAACAATAGAAAAAAAGTGGTTATCAAGTAAAGATGCTGTATGAATATCAAAATCGAAAAGAAAAAATATACGCCTCCTTTTATGGAAATTGTGATGATGGCTGAAAATACCGGCCTTCTGAGAGGGTCGTTGTGTGATGATGATGAATGTAGAGATCTTGAAGATATCGATGAACTCGATGATGGATACGACGACGAATTTGGTTAAGTCTATCTCCCATGATTAAAAAAGGCCGCGATTTTATCGCGACCTTTTTTCTTGCGTTAAACAATAAGACGTTCTTATAGCAGTCCTGTTTACTAACCACTAGCCACTGCGCCACCGGCGCTGCTAAACGTTGAACAGGAAGTACATGATGTCGCCATCCTGTACGAGATAGTCCTTGCCTTCGGTGCGGACAAGGCCTGCTTCCTTGGCGGCGTTCCAGCTGCCGTGCTTGAGGAAGTCTTCGTAGCTGAGCGTTTCTGCACGGATGAAACCGCGTTCGAAGTCCGTGTGGATGACGCCTGCGCACTGCGGAGCCTTGAAGCCCGCGTGGAACGTCCAGGCGCGGCATTCCTTTTCGCCAGCGGTAAAGAACGTGCGTAGCCCGAGAATTTCGTAGCCTTTACGAACAACAGAATCAAGTCCCGATTCCGTCATGCCGAGTTCCTTCAAGAAGTCTGCCTTGTCGGCAGGTTCCATCGCGGAGAGTTCTTCTTCAATCTTGCCGCTGATAACAATAACGTCGTGGCCGTGCTTCGCGGCATATTCCTTGAGCTGATCGACGTAAGCGTTGCCGGTGAGGATGTCGTCTTCCTTGACGTTTGCGCAGTAGAAGAGCGGCTTTGCGGTAAGGAGGCCGAGGTCCTTGACGATGAGTTCCATTTCGTCGCTGTCGTGCATCACGGTGCGTGCGGCGCGGCCTTCTTCCATCGTCTTTTTCAAGAGTTCGCAGGCGGCAAGGCGGGCCTTCGCTTCGGCGTTGCCTGTGCGTGCAGATTTGGCTTCTGTGGCAAGGCGCTTCTCGACCGTGTCCAAATCTTTGAGGATGAGTTCCGTTTCGATGACTTCTACGTCGCGGATCGGATCCACGGAACCGTTCACGTGAATGATGTTCTCGTCGTCAAAGCAACGCACCACTTCCATGATGGCTTCGCATTCGCGGATGTGGGTGAGGAACTGGTTGCCGAGACCTTCGCCTTTGGAAGCTCCCTTTACAAGACCCGCGATGTCGACAAATTCTGTAACGGCGGGAACGATGGATTTCGGGTTATAGACCTTGACTAATTCGTCGAGTCGGGCATCTGGGACGCTCACCATGCCGACGTTCGGGTCGATGGTGCAGAACGGATAGTTCGCCGATTCTGCGCCTGCGTTTGTGATTGCGTTGAAAATAGTGCTTTTGCCCACATTCGGGAGGCCTACGATGCCACATTTAAAACCCATGATAATCTCCGATTTGTAGCGGTTACTCTTTCCGCTTGATTTTGCAATGTAAAGTTAGAAAAATGTGGCTCATCTGCAATTATCTGTGGGGCTGTAAAATCAAAAAAAGCTTCAAAGCATATGCATGTTGATGCATCGGTGATAAGCGAGTTAAATGAATTTTTGCCATTGATTCAAAAAAGCCCTTGTGGCGGGCCACATGAAAATCTAAATTTACGCCCGTTTTAAGGTGTTGTATGGCGACGGATGCGATAAAAACAAATATGGATATGTTGAACGGCCCTCTCGGAAGAAAAATTCTGAGGTTCGCTATTCCGCTCGCGGCGACGAGTATTTTGCAGCAACTGTTCAACGCCGCCGACATCGCCGTGGTGGGGCAATTCGCAGGCGACAAGGCCTTGGCGGCCGTCGGGGCGAATACGTTCGTCATCAATTTGCTGATAAACTTGTTCGTGGGCATTTCCGTTGGCGTGAACGTTGTCGTTGCCAATTCCATCGGTGCTCATAGCTACCGTTCCGTAACTCGGAGCGTTCACACGTCGGTGATGGTTTCGTTCTTTAGCGGAATCTTGCTTTCTTTTGTCGGTGTTTTTTTTGCAAGGCCGATTCTTTCAGCGATTTCAACGCCCTTGGATGTCCTGGACATGGCTGTGCGCTATCTGCAAATTTATTTTGCCGGAATGCCGTTTGTGATGCTGTTTAACTTTATCGCCGCAATACTGCGCGGCAAGGGCGATACCAAGCGTCCGCTGTATGTGCTTATGGTGGCCGGCGCAGCCAATGTCGTTTTGAATTTGATACTTGTGGCGGGTTTTGGTTTGGGCGTGTCGGGAGTCGCAATTGCTACGGTCTTGGCGAATGTGATTAGCGGATTTACTTTATTCTATTTCTTGCTCCATGAAGTGGGACCGTTCAAGCTTGAATTCTGGAAATTGCGTGTGACGCCGCTTTTTTTAAGCCGTATTATGCGTGTGGGGCTTCCGGCTGGACTTCGTGGCGTTGTATTTTCGTTTAGCAATGTATGCCTCCAGTCCGCGATCAATAGCTTGGGTTCTTCGACGGTGGCGGCATCGGCGGCGGCACTCAATTACGAATTTATCGTTTATTATTGGCTTAGTGCGTTTTCTCAAGCCTGCGTGACTTTTGTAGGGCAAAATTACGGAGCGAAAAACATTGCGCGTTGCCGCAGTTCCGTCCGCTGGACACTTTTGCTTGGCTGTTCTACGACAATCGTGTTGAGTGCTCTTTGCTGTATTTTTGCTGACCCCTTGCTTTCTGTCTTTACGTCCAATCCCGAAATTATTGGAATCGGTTCTATCCGCATGAATGTCGTGGTGGGGCTCCTTTGTATCAATGTCTTTTTGGATGTGTTTTCCGGGGCGCTTTCTGGAATGGGGCATTCCCTTGCTCCGGCCCTTACCTGTGTGGCCGGGGTGTGCGGAATCCGTATCCTCTGGGTGATTTTTGTGTTCCCCATGTACCGTTCCTTTGCTTCGCTGATGGTCGTCTATCCGATAAGCTGGGTGGTGACTATATCCGTTATAGCGGGAATTTACTTCTATCGGGTGAAAAATCCCAAATTTTAAGATTGTAAATATTTGTTTTCGTTTTTGCCCGTTTATGCGGTATTGTCAAATACTTGACATTTTGTCAATGAACGGATTTGGCGTTTTTTGTTAAAAAGCGGCAAATTAAGGTAATTTTCAAGTGACCAAATACGGTCATACTGCCGATTTGGGATTAGATATACAGGTGTCAATTAGTGTTGGAGAATTGACTGCTTCTGTATCGGATGGAGACTTGGCTTGCTGTTCGTCTTAGAGTGTTGAACGATAGAAGCCTTGGCCGAACAGATTTCTAATCCCAAACGGCTTTTTTTATGGCTTACCAAACATTACTTTGTATTTGTTTGACCGATTCAACGGATTACTGAAAATCGTCTTGGTTGATTCCGTACATTCTTACGTTGTCAATCCAAAGTTCTGTTCCGTTATATGCAAAAATCGTAAAACGCGTAATCTTGTTCCGTGTGACATTCCAGCCATGGTAGCTCTTGTCTTCGGGTTTCGTAAAGTCTTCTGGACGGACTGCCACGCGGGTCCATTTCTTGTTGGCAGAACCTTTGTACGTAACCTTGTAGTTCGTGTCAGTTTCGACAATCGTTTCGAGAATGATTTCGTAGTCGCCGTTGCCCTTGAGCCAGACTTCCACAGAATCGAGCCTGCTCCAGTCGTGCGGACGCTCGACAATGCGAGTCCCGATGACAACGTACTGGCCCTTGGCATTATTGGCAGAATATTCCACATGGAGAACGTTCTTTCCGAAAATGGAACTGTCCATAGAACTGTCCGCTTTTTCGATGCCGTTCGTTGGCTTTTTTTCAAGGTTGTTTTGGACGGTCGCGCTGTCGTGCGGCTGGATGTACCAGTCGTACTTGTTCAAAGGTTCCGGGAGGTCGTTGTACATTGAACCGTTTTCGAAGTTCAAAATGTCGATGCTGTTGATGGCGTTTACGAGCGAATCGCTCAAGTCTTTCCAAACGTCGACGCTGCCGAGCTTTGCGGCCTTCTTGTCGCCCCAGGCGAGTATCCAGGGTCTTACGGTATCGGCGGCACTTTCGACGCGGATGTTGAGTGTTGCGCTGTTGAGCGCCGTGTCCCAGCCGTCAATTTCAAACGGGATTAAATTGCCGCTACCGTCATAGAGGCGGATGTCGCTTCCGTCTTTTGCGGCTTTCCTGAAATCGAAGTTGTCTGCATTCAGTCGCATGATGAGAACGGTCGGGAAGCTGAGCGGACGCATCCAGTCCGAAATCAGCGTGGAGGGCATGAAACGGATGGCCTTTTCGGGCAGGACCTTGCTTGGGTTCTCGATAAGTCCCAGGTCAATGGTGTCGTTTGCGGAAACGTTGAAGGACACTTGTCCGATGGAATTTTGCTCGGCAACATCCCAGGCGGTTACGGTGAGGTTTCCGCACGGGGCCCTCCTGATGACGAACTGCCCGAGGGAATCGGTCTTGACGATTGTCCCCATACCCTGGATGGCGACCCATGCGTAATCGGCGCTGTCCGGCAAATCGATGAGCCCCCTGACTGTACCGGCGGTTTCGAGCGCGGCACTGTCGAGCGTGTATTCGTGATTGAGGTTGTTGAGCGTGTATTGCAGGACGATGGACGATTTGCCCTTGGTAAAGTTGATGGTGTAGGAGCCGTTCTGGTGACCGTCGATGTGGACCCAGCCGTCCGCATCTGTTTCGCCTTCGTAAGTGTAGTTTACAGAACTTGTCTTTGACGTGTCCGCCACGTACCATGACGGGAGCACCTCGTAGCGCACGTTGTTGGCCGGTTTTCCGTTGTCAAAGACTCGGATGGCGATGGCGTTTTCGATTTCTGTCGTATTCCCTGCCGTGTCGTTGCCTGTGCCGCAGGCGACGATTAGTCCAAGAGTGGTCAAATAAAGAAGTTTGCGATAGTTGTTCATTTATTTATCCTTCTTCTTATTGAGTGCGACGGGGAATAGGGCGAGGTTGAGCTGCATGACCCTGTCGGGAACGATGCATTTATCGACCCGGATCTGGATTTCTTTGCGGAATTCCTTGAGCATTTTCTTGATGTCGTCGAAGCCCTTGGAATCGACTGCCATCGTGATGGTAGAAATGTCACGGTTTTCGGGAGGAATTTCACTCAATGAACGGATGCCGAACTGCATGACCTTTGAGTGGAAACTGCGGATTGCCTCGGCCTTTTCGGCGCCTTGGACTGTGATGTGCGGGTCGGAGAGGCGGACTTTGCTGTTGTTGTTTATGGGCTGGATAAATCCGAGCGATTTCAAAATTTCGATACTTTCTTGGGCCTGGTCTTCGGTGATGGGTGGAATCACGCTATTTGCGATTTCCGGAATATCGACATTGCCGTGCTTCACTTCGATGAGAGCTCTCACGACAATCGTCCACCAGGCGCTCAGGTATTTGAGTTCGTTGTCCTTGAGCAGGTGCCGCTTGACATCGCGCAACTGGAACGCCTTTTGCAATATTTCGTTCTTTGTCTTTTCGGATTTGGTGCGTGACGCGACAATCAACAAATCGAAATATGCTGCCCCGCGGCCATCGAGCCCGAGCATCTTTTTGGCTGCCGGAACCGCATGGACGGGTAGATTGCGTTTTTTCTGGACAATATAGTACGCATGGCTTGAGTCCAAGCCAAGTGTTTTTCCGAGCGTGCTAAAGGAATACAAGGAGTTGTGTTTTTTGTGCTCCAAGTAATAATCCTTGATCATATCCCGGTAATCATCGTAATCAAAGATTTCGGCCATAACCAAACCTACCATCGTAAAATATACTTTAAATTTTTTACGGAATTTTATTAGATTAATCTTATCATGCGAAAAAATGGAAAACAAGCCTATATGGGGACTCGGATTGTCGTTGTTTTGACCTGCTTTATTTTTGCAGCGTTTTTTTTCATTACGTATTTGAAAAAGTCTTCTGATTTTGAAAACCGTGAAACGCTGATTTTGGAAACGAACGATTGTCTTGCGGCAGGGGATTGGAATTGTGCCGAAAAGAATGTGCGAACCCTTTTGAATGCGACCCCGAACGATACGAATTTGCAACTGCACCTGGCGGGAATCCTCTTTGAGCAGGGACGTTACAAGGAATGTGTCTATTACATTCAATCGTTGAATTTTAAGAACAAGGACCTGGATTATCTTGTCGAAAAGTCGAGCCTTCTGGAGCAAGAAATGGAAAAACTCGGTGTCGAAAAGTCGATGCACTTTCGATTGGAATTCGATGGATCCCCGGCAAAGAAAGACGTGATGGAGGCTCTTGCTGTTTTGGAAGTGGCATTTGATTCCCTTAGCGATTTGTTCGGCTTTGTCCCAGAAAACAAGATGTGCGTTGTACTTTATCAGGAAAAGGAACATCAAGGAGTCGGCCCGCGGCCGGAATGGGTCGGAGCCATATTCGATGGAAAACTGCGAATCCCCGTGAACATGATGGCGTATCGCGAAGTTTATCGTCCGGTGATATTCCATGAACTGACGCATGCATTTGTACGTTCGATGACCCGTGCCGAATTGCCTTTTTGGTTGAATGAAGGGATTGCGCAGGTAATCGATGCGTCGCACAACAACGACGAACGCCCGAAAGGGGCTGCTCCGAACCTCAAAACGTTGACAGAACAGTTCGTAAAGCACAATAGTTCTGAAATGGCGACGAAACTTTATTGGTACTCCCAGAAAATGGTCGAAGAACTTCTGATATTTGGCGGTGGCGGCAAGGAGGTGTTCCGTAAATTTGCCCAGTGCATGCAGGATGTCCACCAACTCGGATTTGATGTGGCCTTGCGGAAACATTTTGCCGTCACGTCTGAAAAATTGTTGGAGTCCGTGCGATGAAAAATATTGTGATTCTAGCGACGGGTGGGACTATTGCCGGCGCTGGCGAACGGGGTAAAGATATCGGTTACAAGTCGGGTTCCATTGAAGCGCAAACGCTGATTGACGCCATCCCGGAATTGAAGAACGTGGCGAATATTCGCGTGGAACAGGTTTGCAACATCAATTCGGATGATATCACCTCTGAAATCTGGATAACGCTTGCGAAGCGGATAAAGACGCTTTCGCAGTTGGAGGACGTTGACGGCTTTGTGCTGATGCACGGGACCGACACGATGGAAGAAACCGCTTTTTTCCTGAGCTTGACGCTGGGGGCAAACGCCGCCGGTGAGAACGTTGCGAAACCGGTCGTTTTGACGGGATCGATGCGGCCTGCGACGGCTGCGGAACCGGATGGCCCTGCAAATTTGCTCTTTGCCGTAAAAAGCGCTGTTAGTTTGTCATCTTCTCCTGCAACTTGTCTTGCCCGCAAAGGCGAGTGCCACCCCGATAGAAATACGATAGGATCCAGTGCAGTTTACGTCGCATTTGCAGGCAAATTAATGGACGCACGCTTTGTGCAAAAAGTCCATGCGAATAATTTGGATGCTTTTTCGTCATTCTCGACCGATAGGGAGGGAATTCATCAAGCTTCATCTCACGTATGTAATGGGCTTTTCGACATTTCGTCTTTGCGCGAATTGCCGCGCGTTACGGTCCTTTACTTCAACGCCGATGCGGATGTTGAACAAGTGAGTTTTTCGGCGGAGCGCTCGGCTGGGCTCGTCATTGCCGGTGCCGGTGCGGGAGAGTTTTCTTCGGCTTGGGCCGATGCGCTTGCGAAAGTGAGTGTCCCTGTTGTCGTTTCGAGCCGTATCAATCGTGGCTCCATTGTGCCGGAACAGCTGCTTGTGACGGGCACGATTGCTGCTTACGATTTGCCTCCGGCGAAGGCGGCCGTGCTGTTGCGCTTGGCGTTGACCGTCACGAATGACCCCGCGAAAATTCAGAATTTTTTTGAAGCTTCGTACACCTTGTCATCCTCGAAACCCGTCACCCTGAAGAGCGAAGCTCGATAGGGTCCATTATTTTTTAACGAGTGAAAAAATGAAATTCTTAATCCAGCGAGTCTTGAAGGCTCAAGTCGATATCGAAGGCAAAACCGTCGGAAAAATTGACGGCAAAGGTTTCCTTGTGCTGATTGGCGTAGGCGAGGGCGATACTCGTGAAATTGCCGACCGGTTCATCAAGAAAATGCTTGCGCTCCGTATTTTCGCCGATGAAAACGGAAAAACGAATCTTTCCATCAAGGATGTCGGCGGCTCTCTCTTGCTCGTGTCTCAATTTACGTTGTATGCCAATTGCAACAAGGGCAATCGCCCTACGTTCAACGGAGCCGGTAATCCTACGCTGGCGAACGAACTGTACGAATACATCATCGAACAGTGCAAAAAAGAAGTTGCCGTCGTTGAAACTGGAAAATTTGGTGCCGATATGCAAGTGAGCCTCGTCAACGACGGTCCATTTACTATAATGCTAGAGTAGCACGGAGTTGGTTATGAAAAAAAATCGTTCGTCGTTCACGGCTTTGTTGTTTGCTTCAACGTTGTTTGTCGCTTGTGCGGGTTCGCGCGACAGCGCTCCCGAAAACGATATGACCGACGCTCCCTGCACGGAATGCGGGACGCAGGGCGAAATTGAACTGAAAATTACAGACGAAAAGTTTTACCGCGAATGGAATCCGGTGGCGTTTGACCGTATAGATTCTAGCGCCGTTGTTGGTGTTTTTCCGTCGCTCAAGGTGACCGCCTCACGTCCCGAGGATTGCAAAATGTGCCACAGCTTTAGCGCGGACGCTCTCGATTTCGACCTTGCACGGGTGGAAGATTCATTGTTTGCAAAGGCGTTCCCTAAAATGCAGCGGGACCTGATGATTGTGGGAATGCGCGTTCCCGATGCGGATTCTTCGTATATCGATAAACTCTCGTCCGTAATCCTTTCTGAAAAGTTTGTCGAAGGGAAACGTCTTGATGATGTGTCCCCATGGGAAGAACGCGATGGGGTCGAACAAACGCTTGCGCGCCAGTTGCCTTTTGAACTTTCGAACTTGCTGAACGGTATTGCAAGCCGCTATGGCATCCGCTATCTGACGATTCCGCTTGTGTTGAACGTGTCCATGGATCCGGACTTGGGCAAAAAGGGCGGTTTCACCTGGCAAATTATTTGGAGCATGTGGGACGCCCGCTACGGAGAACTCGTTCTGCTGACTTATTCCAAGTTCACGGCATCGACGACAAGCCGCGTCGCACCTGAAAAGGAATGGGCGACACCGTTTGCGTCAAGGCTTTGGAAAATGTTCAATACCGACGTTAAACACCTCGAAAACCATTAGCGCTTCCGAGAGACTTTGTTTTTTATGAAAATGTCGCAAGGTTATTTTGCCTTGAGCAAGTTGTCAAAATAGACAATCGTCTTTTCGAGACCTTTGCGGAGCGGAATGGTCGGTTCCCAGCCGAGGGCTTCCTTGGCAAGAGAAATGTCCGGGCGACGCATCTTGGGATCGTCACCGGGGAGCGGCTTATAGACAATCTTGCTCTTGGAACCCGTGAGGTCAAGAACTTCTCTGGCGAGTTCAAGCATTGTGAATTCGCCGGGATTGCCGATGTTCACCGGGCCGATAATCTTGTCCTGGTTCATCATGCGGATAAAGCCTTCGATGAGGTCATCGACATAGCAGAAGCTGCGTGTCTGGCTACCGTCACCGTAGATGGTGAGATCTTCGCCGTTCAGCGCCTGGACAATAAAGTTACTCACGACGCGGCCGTCGTTCGGGAGCATGCGCGGGCCGTACGTATTGAAAATGCGGACAATGCGGATATCGACCTTGTGACCTTGTTCTGGCGGTGGTAATCCATGAAGAGCGTCTCGGCGACGCGCTTGCCTTCGTCATAGCAGCTGCGGATGCCGATGGGGTTCACGTTTCCCCAATAGTCTTCCGTCTGTGGATGCACGGCCGGGTCGCCATAGACTTCGCTCGTGCTCGCCTGCAAGATGCGCGCATAGACGCGTTTGGCAAGGCCAAGCATATTGATGGCGCCCATGACGCTAGTCTTGATGGTCTTTACCGGGTTGAACTGGTAGTGAATCGGGCTTGCGGGGCAGGCGAGGTTGAAAATGCGGTCCACTTCCAAAAGAATCGGTTCGGTCACGTCGTGACGGATGAGCTCGAAGTTGCGGTTGTCTCGCAGATGGGCTACATTCGCCATTCTACCTGTAAAATAATTGTCCAGGCAGATGACTTCGTGTCCGTCATTCAAAAGTCTTTCGCAAAGGTGACTTCCTAGGAATCCCGCACCACCGGTAACTAAGCAACGCATAAAAGCTCCATAAATTTTTTCAATTCAAAGGAAATATAGTATTAGTAGGCCGTGACCGTCATTCTGACGACTGTAAGGAGGAAGAATCCAGTGAAGGAATGGGCTATGGGCTCGGGCTTCGCCCTGTGGGGTCGCTACGCTTTGGGGAATCCAGTAATGCTCTGTGCGCTGTCATCCTGGAGGGAGCGAGAACTTAGAGCTTAGGGGCGTCATCCTGACGACTGTAAGGAGGAAGGATCCAGTGACTTAAGCGAAATGTTTACACGAAATTTACTAGCAAATTAGCAGGTTCCCGTCAGCACGAGGTATTTAAAGATTATATTGGATAGTGATGACGACGACAGTCAGGGATGGGGTTATTCCATCACCAACGTGGAACATGTCCCTTATGGGGTGTTGCAGGTGCTATTCCCACCATATAAGAAAGGAGAGTGAAAATGAATCGAATCCATTGCGTTCTCTTGACGATTTTACTGGCTTTTGCCGGTTCTGCTTTTGCAGTTGACAGTAATATGGTTGCTGCAACTGTATTGGAAAAAGGGTATTTTGATATAACAAATCTAAGCGATGAATGGGGGTACGAAATTTCTCTTTCGTCAAAAGATTCCGTTGACGGAATTTATTTGTACGTGGAACACGGTTATTGCGCTGATCCGTATATGGATTCACGTGGAGTTATTCATTATCTCTTAAGATTATACATTGGGAAAAACATGGCTGGCAGCCGGAATGACAGTATATGGGTCCTTATGGATTTTTTTGATAAGGATTCGATTAATTCCGAATTGAAAAAAGGGAATCCCCTCAGTTTGGATAAATTTACAAAACTGGAATTCGATTCGTCCCGTGAGCAGTATTTGGTGAATAGTTATAGACCTTATGAATCGGAGATAAATGCCGCGTATGATTCAACTAATGCCATTTTTTATATTCTGTACCAGATGGGTGATTCGGTAGCGGCTTTTTGTGGAATTGATAAATGGTCATGTTTTTATAAAATAGGATGTTTTTACAATAAAGAAGGCCGGTATGTTTTTGATTCGATTCCTGATCCGTATGAAATGGTTACTCTTGGGAGAGGATGCATATTGTGTGGAGAAGAAGATGACGAAGAGTTTTTACGTCCTATAGATCGAGCGGTTTTCATCCAGAATAAAAAACAACCGAAACTCAAGCTCAAAGGAAATGAGTAAGCGGGTTTGCTCGCTACGTTCGTTTTTTTGCATTTATTGGATTTTACTGGTGAAAAAAATTTTGGTCCGGTGCAAATCTAAAGTTAAAGATTATATTAGCTAATGGAGAAAGGAGAGTGAAAATGAATCGAACCCATTGCGTTCTCTTGACATTTTTACTGGCTTTTGCCGGTTCTGCATTTGCCGTAGATTCCACTGCTGCAGCCACTGCATTGAGGAATGGTTATTTTGATATAATGAATCTAAGCAATAAATGGGGCTCTCCGATATCCCATCCAACGAAGGATTCCGTGGATGGCATTTATCTGTTTGCGGAATTTGGTTTTTGTGCTAATCGGTATATTGATTCGGATGGTGTTTATCATTACCTTTTAAGATTATATATTGGGAAAAACATGGCTGGTGGCCGTAATGACAGCATATGGGTCTTTACGGGCTCCTTGGATCAGGATTCGATAAATTCCGAATTAAGAAAGGGGAATCCCCTCAGTTTGGACTATTTTACGAAACTGGAATTCGATTCGTCCCGTGAGCAGTATTTGGTGAAAAGCCATAGACCTTCAGAAGCGGAAATTAATGTAACAAAGAAACCGATTTATGGAACTTTTTATATCCTGTACCAGAGCGGTGATTCGGTAGCGGCTTTTTGTGGAATAAAAGATGGAAGTTGTTATTATCAAATAGGATGTTTTTACAATAATGACGGCTTGTTTATATTTGATTCGATTCCTGATCCGTTGACAATGACTTACGGGATGGGATGCCCAATGTGCGGTGAAGAAATTGACGATGATGAAGAGTTTTTACGTCCTATAGATCGAGCGGTTTACAAACTAAATAGCGATATATGCCCGTTGTACAAGGTCAACGGCATCCCTGCGTCCCAAAACTCTTCGAATATTGTCATCCAGAATAAAAAACAACCAAAGCTTCAATTGAAAGGAAACGAGTAAACGGGTTTGCCCGCCACGTTCGCTTTTTGCATTTATTGGATTTTACTGATGAAAAAATAAAAGATTATATTAGCTAATGGAGAAAGGAGAGTGAAAATGAATCGAATCCATTGCGTTCTCTTGACAATTTTATTGGCTTTTGCCGGTTCTGCTTTTGCAGTTGACAGTAGTATGGTTGCTGCTACTGTATTGAACAAAGGTTATTTTGATATAACAAATCTAAGCAATAAATGGGGGTACGAAATTTCTCTTTCGTCAAAAGATTCCGTTGACGGAATTTATCTGTACGTGGACCACAGAGTTTGTGCTGATCTGTATATTGATTCGGATAGTGTTTATCATTACCTTTTAAGATTATACATTGGGAAAAACATGGCCGGAAGCCGGAATGACAGTATATGGGTCCTTATGGATTTTTTTGATAAGGATTCGATAAATTCCGAATTGAAAAAAGGGAAACCTCTTACATTGGAAAAATTCACGAAACTGGAATTCGATTCGTCTCGTGAGCAGTATTTGGTGAATAGTTATAGACCTTATGAATCGGAGATAAATACTGCGTATGATTCAACTAACGCCACTTTTTATATTCTGTACCAAAGGGGGGATTCGGTAGTGGCTTTTTGTGGGATAGACGAAAGATCATGTTTCTTTGAAATAGGATGTTTTTACAATAAAGAAGGTCGGTATGTTTTTGATTCGATTCCTGATCCGTATAGAATGGTGACTCGTGGGAGGGGGTGCCAAATGTGCGCAGAAATTGACGATGACGAAGAGTTTTTACGTCCTATAGATCGAACGGTTTACAAACTAAATAGCGATATATGCCCGTTGTACAAGGTCAACGGCATCCCCGCAACCAAAAACTCTTCGAACATTGTCATCCAGAATAAAAAACAACCAACGCTTCAACTGAAAGGAAACCACTAGCATGAAAAGAATCATCCTTGCCATATTGGCAATTTCTGCGATTTGCTTCGCTCAATCATCAGAAAAATGTAACCCAAATCCTGATACAGCCCCGAATGCGTCCACAGTAAATTATGATCCAAATCTTCTTGAAGGGACGTGCTATAATGTGGGTTATGTTTGTCAGCTTTCTATGGAATCTTCGGGGGGTGTGCGGTTTATTTTAGGCAAAAATCAGGATTGCTCTGAACTTGAATCTACGCATTTTGTCGCGAACCATGTAAAAAACGATGGTAGTTCAATCCCCTTGTCTTATTTGCAACCCTATTTGCAAGAGGGCCCGGTTGATAATGTCAGTGGCTTGGTTGTCGCTATGAATACGGCTTTCCTTATAAATGCATCTAACGAAAGATTTAAGATTCGTGTTGTTTATCATCAGATTAGTGGTGATGAGACTGAAAATAGCGTAAGAATATTGGGACTCACCAGATATCAAATAGTTCCGCAACAACAAAACTAATTGAAATGACTGGTTTCAAAAATTGTACTCGATAGTGATAATGGCAATAGCCAAAGATATGGTTGAAGGAATGTTACGGGTTTCCTATAAGTGCCTCGGCAAAAAACCGGGGCTTTTTTTACACGAAATTCCCTGGCGAATCAGCAGGTTCCCGTCAGCACGAGGTATTTAAAGATTATATTGGATAGTGATGACGAAGAAGAAAGGAGAATAAAATGAAAAAAATAGCCTTATTACTTTTATGCCTTTCTGCAATCGTTTGGGGTAGAACATGGGATAGTTTTACCATGATGGGCAATAATGACTATTATGTTTTTGGACCTGATTCCTTGGTTCATCTGGAGACAAACGATAATCTAAACGGGGTCTATATCTACTCGTACCGTTATTGCTATGGGGGGTTAAAGCATGATTTGGATTATGGTATGCATCTTATAGATCGTGTGCTTGCTTTTAAAAGGACTCCCTTTGATTACATTACAAAGGATTCTATTTGGTTACCTAGAAAAGACTTTGGCGAGAGAGCCTCGGATACGGCGAAGT
>CADCDO010000038.1 GCA_902800345.1 Fibrobacter succinogenes | reverse complement strand
CGTTCAACATTTTTTAAATTTTCAAGGTCCTTAACGAGCTTGTCGTAAGCCTCTTGTGTAAACATGATCTTTTCCATGCTCTATAAGGTAAAAATTTTAACGGGCGTTGCGAACCCCGAATCGCAAAGAAAGCTTCTTTTTTAGGAGATACTATGTACACTGTATTGGAAAAAGGCGGCGTTTGCTCCCCCAAGGGCTTTACCGCATCTGGAATTTGCGCCGGAATCAAGGCCAGCGGCAATGCCGATATGGCTCTTCTCAAGAGCGAAAAGGCAGCCCGCTGCTTCGCCGTTTTTACCACCAATAAGGTGAAGGCCGCCCCGGTCCTCTACGACAAGGCCGCCCTCGAACATGCCCACTTTGCTTCTGCTGTGATTGTGAACAGCGGCAACGCAAACGCCTGCACGGGCGAAAAGGGTTACGCCGATGCTGAACGCATGGCTGTGCTCACCGAAGAAGCCTTGAAGCTCACGCCGAAGAGCGTGCTCGTTTGCAGCACGGGCGTGATTGGCCACCTCATGCCGATGGACAAGATTGAAGCCGGTATCCCGAAGCTCGTGGAAAAACTCCACGAAGATGCTTCTGAAGAATTCGGTCGCGCTATCCTCACGACGGACCTCGCTCTTAAATCCCACGCCGTGGAAATCAAGACGGAAAAGGGAACGGTGACAATCGGTGGCGCCTGCAAGGGTTCTGGCATGATCCATCCGAACATGGCGACGATGCTTGCGTTCATCACGACGGACCTTGCTTTGCCGATAGACTTCTTTGCTGAATTCCGCGCCGACATTGCGGATTCTTTCAACGCGATTACGGTCGATGGTGATACCAGCACCAACGACACTTGCATCATGCTCGCTAACGGCATGAGCGGCATCAAGTACGAAGACCTCTCGCTCAGCGAACAGGGCGAATTCCGTGCTGCTTTGACGCTCGTGATGCAGAGCCTCGCCAAGGACATCGTGCGTGACGGTGAAGGTGCCACGAAGCTCATCGAACTCCGCATCGAAAAAGCCGAAAGCCATGAAGAAGCTCTCCGCATGGCCCGCTTCATCGGTACGTCGAACCTCGCCAAGTGCGCTATGTTCGGTGAAGACCCGAACTGGGGCCGCATCCTCAGCAGTGCCGGTTCTAGCGGCTGCAACATGGTTGCGGAACACACGGATCTCTACTTCGGTGAAGTGAAGGTGCTCGAAGGTGGCCGTCCGGTACAGCTGGACGAAAAACAGACTGCTGCACTGCACGCCGTGGTCCGTCAGCGTGAATACAAAGTAACGCTCGTGTTGAACATCGGCCAGGCTTCTGCAAGCGCATTCACTTGCGACTTGAGCTATGGTTACGTGAAAATCAACGCAGAGTATACGACTTAATCGGCTAGAGTTAATAAGAACTTTAAGAAGCCGATTATCTCGCACACACGCCTCGTTAAATAAACCTAAGCCGAATACAGCAGAAACAAGTTTACTTGTTTCTATTGTTGAGGCGCTGGTTTATGCAATCGCATTGCAATACGAGGCGTTTTCCGCTCACAGACCCTCCTTTTCCCAATGCTAAAATGCAGAATGGAATTATAGAGTTGTCATCCTGAGCCCCAAAGGGGGGAAGGATCCAGTGATTGTTTAAAGCTTCTCGGGTATGCTCCGGGAAGTTTTGTTTTATATAAAATATGATTGTCATTCAATCAGCTAGATTGCCGCGTCCCCTTACAGGGTCCTCGCAATGACGTGTCTGGCTATTAACCGTTGGCAATTGGTCTTTTGAACTGTCACCCCGGACTCGTCATCATCGACTGAGTGTCGCGAGAGGGGAATCTAAAGATGTTTTTGATTTAATTATATTTACCTTTTTTGTATAAATTTTTGATGGAGAATGGAATGTCCAAATTGGTAAAAATTGTGCTTGTTGCCGTGATGCTCTTGGCTTTAACGTCTTTTGCTCAGAGTGAAGGAATACAGAAGAAAAATATTGTTTTCCATACATTTAGTATTGCGCTTCCGATGGATTGGGGTGGAACGTGGGAACAGTATAGCAATTTAAAATACGAAAATAAATTTACTCGTGATCGTGATTTAAAAATGGATATGATCATGGGACTTCAATTGAAGTGGACTCGTGATTTGGTTTATCAAGGTGGTTTGTCTTTTGAGGTCGGCGCGGGAATTGGTTTTATTAATTTCCCTGTGAATGAATCCAAAAAATATTCTTATTATGATCCGTATGACCATATGAATCAGATTGATTCTCGTTTTGATTTGAATGCAAAAGTTGGATTGGGCTATGCTCCGTTTGTAAATGATTTCATATTAGCGGTACATGCTATTTTGGGTGGTGACATGAAATACTTGGGGGAATCTTATCCGATGGAGGATTTCACTCAAGAATATTCAACGTTGTTGTTTAATTTTGTTGGGGGTGCCGATATTGTTGTGGGGTATCGAATTACGGAACGGCTTGGAATAAACGCGGGTGTAGATGTGACTGTGAATTTATTCGGTTTTGGAAAGAGAGAATTTCGTTTTGGCGATTCCGATGATCTTGAAACAATCGATTATAAGCTCGATCATGTCTTTTCCGGATTTCAGGTTGTTCCGCACGTAGGCGTTTCGCTTAAGTTCTAGTAGGTTGATTCTCTGATTTGCCTTTTGCGAGGCGCTTTGCTTAGGTGTTTCCTCTAGAGAACAGAAATTTTGGCAAAATCCTGCTTTCGGGCGGGATTTCTTGTATTTTTATAAAAACAAAATTTATGCAGCTGTTTGTCATGCCCATCCCGCATCAAGTGCGGGATAAATTCCGGCGGGCATCTCCTGCTCGGTTGAAAAAGGATGGAATATGGACAATTTCAATTTCTACAGCCCCACGGAATTTGTATTTGGCAAGGACCGCGAAAACGAATGCGGCGAACTCGTCAAGAAGTATGGCGGCACGAAGGTGCTGATTCATTACGGTGGCGGTTCCGCGGTGCGCTCCGGCTTGATTGACCGCGTCAAGGCCTCGCTCGACGCCGCGGGAGTTTCGTTTGTGGAACTCGGCGGCGTGAAGCCGAACCCGCGCGATACCTTGATTTACAAGGGCATTGAGATGGTGCGTGCGAACGGTGTCGATTTCATCCTTGCCGTCGGTGGCGGCTCCGTAATTGATAGCTCCAAGGGAATTGCCGTGGGTGCTCTTTACGATGGTGATTTCTGGGATTTTTATGCGCATAAACTCCCGGTCACGAAGGCGCTCCCGATTGGCGTGGTGCAGACGATTGCTGCTGCCGGTTCCGAAGGCAGCGGCGACTCCGTCGTGACCAAGGAAGAGGGAATGCTCAAGCGCGATATCGGTGCTGATGTGATTCGTCCGAGGTTTGCGGTGCAGAATCCGGCATTGTTGTGCACTTTGCCGCCTTACCAGACGGCCTGCGGCATCACCGACATCATGGCCCACGTTTTTGAACGATACTTCACGAATACGCTCGAGGTCGAGACGACGGACCGCCTTTGCGAGGCGTTGCTCATCACGATGCTCAAGGAAGGGCCGCGCGCCATGGCCGAACCCGCCAATTACGAGGCTCGTGCGAACATTATGTGGGCGGGTACGGTAGCCCACAATGGCCTTGTGGGCTGTGGGCGCAGTCAGGACTGGAACAGTCACGCCATCGAGCACGAACTTTCGGGACTCTACGACTGCGCCCATGGCGCGGGCCTCGCGGTGATTATGCCGGCGTGGATGGAATACGTGGTGGACCATAACGTGATGCGTTTTGCGCAGATGGCGACGCGCGTTTTCGGTTGCCAGATGAATTTCGAAAACCCGAAGGCGACCGCCCTTGAGGGCATCAAGGCTTTCCGCAAGTTCCTGCATTCCATCGGCATGCCGATTAACTTCGCCGAACTCGGCGCAAAGGAAGAGGACATCCCGACGCTCGTGGAAAAACTGAATCCGGGCGACGGCTGGGGATTCGTGCCGCTCAAGGCGAAGGACGTGACCGCGATTTACAACATTGCCGCGCATGCGACGCTGTAACAGTAGGCAGTAGGAAGTAGACGATAGTCAGTAACTTTCTTCTTGTACACCTGCTTCGCTCTGATGACGACTGGTTGGACCCGACAAAGCCGAAAAAGAGCTCAAATTGCGAAAATATGCTACCAAATGTCGAAAAAATCGTAATTTGGTAGCATAAAATTTGAATAAATTAATTAAAATTGTCGAAAATATGAGTTTGTCTGTTCATTTTGTGTTACCAAAAGTGCCAAAAAAGCTGATTTGGTAGCAAAAAAGTGTTCTCGCCTTCAAATTTTGTTTGGACAAAGTAAAAAATATGCTACCAAAATGAGAAAAAAGTTGAATTTGGTAGCACAAAATCGCGAAAATAACACCTTGAACAGCTCGTCCATGTTCTTGCGCCACTTATTTTGCTCTTTTTTAGCATTCTGTTCAGGGATGTTTTATATTTAAGGCAAATATGAATTATCGAACATTTGTAAAGTTGTTTGTTTTTTTGTTGGGTGCATTTTCGCTTTCGTTTTCTTGCGATGGCCGCTCAGCGTGCGAAGGCGGCTGTGCTATTTTCCTCAATGTTCTCGATTTGAGAAATAACCCGCAAATGGCGGAATTGTTTGCTTCCATTGATGATTCCCTGTATGCGAGAAAAATTAATAACGGGTTTCAAAAGTTAGAACTGGCTGGGTTGTGCGGGTGCGATCCCGGTGGAATTTTTCTGGAGTCCCGTCACAAGGATTTGATGGATTCCGGTTGGGCCCTTAACTGGTGCGGAAATCCTGATTCTATTGTTAATTTTAACGATTATAGTATGGGAATTAATGAATCTGTGGTGCGGAGTAATTCAGTCTTGTCGCAAAATATAAGCGCACTGAAAAAGCTCATTAAGGAAAATGGTTGCCCCGTTGATTCCGTCTATGAAATTTCAGCAGGCGATTTGAAACCCGAAAATGCGAAAAAGGGAATTTATTTTACCGATTTAAATATACGCGATAGAGAAATTGTTGTTCACGCTTATGTGCGCGTCTTAAAAACGTATCATCCCAATGGAAAATTGGCACAGAAAATACAGTTTAAACAAGGTAAACGTGATGGAACCGATATTTGGTATTACCCAACAGGGAAGGAATTTAAGGTGACGGACTATAAAAATGGGGTGCGTCATGGAACTGAGATTGAATATGATTATTCAGGCCGAAAGACGTACGTGGAACCTTATAGGAATGGGAAATTACACGGTGTAAAAAAGTATTACGATGAAAAAGGGCGAATCCGGACTAAACAGAAATATGAGGATGGAGAGGAAATATCTTTGGAGAGGATAAAATAAAAACTCCTCGGATAAGCCGAGGAGCTTTGCTCTATCTAAAATGTCACTGGATCCTTAGTATTCGTTTATCCCGGGCTCGTTCCGGGACTCAGGATGACACATGGTCATGCAAAATACTTTTCTATACCATTTACTAATGACTATTGACTAATAACCATGGACTAACTAGTCTTTTATGCAGCGGAGGCTGGCGCCGAATTCGGGGTCGAACTTGTCGAACTTGACGATATCCTTGTCGTGGAAGAATATGAGAACTTCGCCTTCGCTGGTCCAGAAGTAGGCCTTCTTGCCGGCTTCTTCGAATTTGCGTTCCTTTAAGGGTACGTCGCTTTTGGCGAAGTGTGCGCCGCCGGCTTTTGCGCCGAAGCCAAGATCGTCCTTGCCGTTACCGAAAATGGGGGAGTCCGGTTTGATTGGATCCCAGCCGTAGCCTGCTTTGAGCACGACACCTGGCTTCTTGCCGGCGAAGGCGATGAGCTTTTGCCATTCAGCCTTGCTTGGCATATGGAAGCCTTCAAGACATGCCTTCTTTGCGTTTTCGAAGTTGTAGAGGCGTCCCCAATGGTTGCATTGCGCACAAATTGCACCAGAAGCTGTAGCGAAGTTCATGTTTTCTGCGGTCCAAAGCTGGTCGCCGATGACAATCCATTCGTAGGAGTTTCCGTCACGCGGATCCTTGTAGCTGCCGCTTGTGGCGGGGCTTCCGTCTTCGTTGAACGTTTCGCCGAATGCGATTTGCTTATTTTGTTTATACTCCGCCTTGGAGGCGACTTTCCCGTTCTTGTGGTAGCGAATGACGGTACCTTCGATGTATCCGTCCGCGTAGGGCAGTTCCGTCTGGAGTGTGCCGTCCTTGTAATATTCCTTGGTTGGGCCATTACGGCGGTCGTTCGTGAAGTTCGATTCGCGCTTGAGCGTACCGTCGTCGTAGAATTCCTTTTCGATGCCTTCCTTCTTGTCGTTGACGTAGGTGGCTTGGAAGCGGACGTTTCCGTTCGGATATTTTTCAATACGAACGTCTTCACAAGCGGTGAACGCAATGGCGCCTGCCGCGATGAATAGAATGAATGGAAGTTTCATGCGAGTCTCCTTACTCCTTTATAGTTTGATTTTTCCTGCTGTGGCGAGAAGTCCTATCATGTACAACATCCCATCATAGTAACGCCAAAAACGGTAAGGCACGGACAGCGCTGCGAGCCGTTTTACGAACGGCATAATGCGCGGATCATCCGGCGGGAGTACTTGTGTGGCGGCTGCATTCATGGCTATGAGCCCTGGGGTCGCGTTTCTGCCTTGGTGCGGGTACGGACCGCCATCGATTGCGTAGTCCGAAAGATAAGGATTGCAGTTTTGGAAAAAATGGAGAATGCGCTCGCAGATTTCTTTTTCGCTTTCGTCCCCGCGAAAGATGGAGTAATCGAGACTCAGGTTTAGTGCGACGCGCCAGGCGTCGCCGCTGAAGTTGTTGCTTTCGGGGAACCAGGGCATGGCCTTGGAGGTGCCGTCGTATTCGGAGTAGTCCGGGCAAAGTCCCGTAACCGGGTGCGCGGCTTTCTTTAAAAATTCGATGCTTGCTTGGGCTACGTCGAACCAGGTATTGTCGCCAGTGGCTTCGGCAAACATGCGGTAAAAGGCCATCGTGTGGTAACTCGGGTCGGTAAAATCGTTTCCGAGAACCGGAGAAAACTTGACGAGCTTGTTGTCCGGGTCTATAATCGAACCGACAAGTTCGTTTTTCGGTTTGTACTTGATGTCGGTGATGAGCTGGACGGCGTCGTGACGTAGGTCGTCGCGGTTGAATTTGTCTGCGGCAATCAGGAGAGCGGCGGCAAAGTATTCCTCGCTATCTGGTGCTGCCCCAGGATCCATCATTGAAAAGTCGGTGGTGCTGACTTGCCAAGAAAAATATCCTTTGTGTGGACCGTCGTTGTTGCGGACAAAACGTTTTGAAAAGTTCCAGAGTTTGTCGAACGTCTCTTCGTGGTCTGTCAGCGCAGCGATGAACATGCCGTAACTCATGCCCTCGGAGCGGATGTCGTCGTGCCCGATGTCGATAATGTAACCCATGTCGTCGGAGGCTTCGAAATAGATTCGCTCGTCAATCGGGTCTCCTTCAAAAAGTTTGCTATAGGCATTCTGAATAAGCTGGTCCGCAAAATTGGGACCGTATCCAGCTTCAACAAATAAATCACGAGTCGAGTAACGTTGCAACATCATTATCACATCCAAAAAATTGTATCTATTATATGAACCAAAATAAATAAATTCGTATCTTTTTGTTGAGGTATTTATGTCAGATATATTGATTTTAGGTTATGGACCGGCTGGAATATCGGCTGCACTTTATGGTCTTCGTGCTGGACTTGATGTTCAGCTTGTCGGAAAAGATGCGGGTGCGCTTGCAAAAGCCCACAAAATTGAAAATTATTTTGGGCTAAAGGAGCCTCTTTCGGGGGCTGAACTTGCTGAAGTGGGTAAAAACCAGGCGTTAGCGCTTGGTGCAAAAATTGCGGATGACGAGGTGACTGACCTCATGTTTGACGGTCAGGGTTTTGTGGCAACGGGACTTGGCGGAACGTATCAAGGAAAAGTCTGCGTCATGGCGACGGGAGCTGCGCGCAAAAAACAGCCTTTACCAGGTATGGCCGAGATGGAAGGTCATGGCGTGAGCTATTGCGCTGTGTGCGATGCGTTCTTTTATCGTAAAAAGAATGTGGCGGTGCTTGGAACGGGCGAGTATGCGTTGCATGAGGCTAATGAACTTTTGTCTGTAGTCAATAGCGTGACTCTTTTGACGAACGGTGCTGATGTTACAGCGAAGTTCCCGGAAAGTGTTCGTATAGAACCCCGCAAGATTGCCGGACTCAAGGGCGCCGGAAAGTTTGAAGGCGTACAATTTGAAGACGGTGCGGAAACGACTTTTGATGGCATGTTCGTGGCGATGGGTAGTGCGAATGCGACGGATCTGGCTTTGAAGGCTGGCGCTGCGTTCGATGCCGGAAAGCTTGTGCTGGACAAGGATTTCCAGACAACGGTTCCGGGTCTTTTTGCTGCGGGCGATTGCACGGGTGGAACTCTCCAAATAGCAGTTGCCGTGGGCGAGGGCGCCGTTGCAGGCCTTGCCGCGATAAAGTATTTGAGGGAACATAAAGCTTAGACGAAAGAACGGACCTGCGGTCCTACAGACGAGAGACTAAAGGATGTTAGACCTTTTTCTCTCTCGTCTTTGCATAAACGCTAAAAGTGTGCCAATGAGTGTCGCGATGGCAAATATATTTGTCGATATGACCGAGTGTAGCTCTGTGAGACTCGGGACTTTAGTTCCGTTCATGGTTTATATTGATGAATTAGCCACCGATGTAACTTGTACATTCATAGAATTTTTAATTTAGTTATGAATGTAGCTGGGTACTTCGGACGCCATTTCGTCTCTCGTCTAAAATGCATCGTATTACTTTACTCACAAATCCGGATGAATGCAACTTGCGCTGCCCGCTGTGTTTTTTGAACCAGCGGCCCAATGGTCATCGTGTGATTGGAATGGGTGAAATGCCTTTTGAAGTTGCTCGGGCGGCGATTGAAAAGTATGCAGCCGTACGAGATGCTTCGGGGAGTCGCGAACTGCGCGAGGTTATCCCTTCGACGATGGGGGAGCCGTTACTCTATTCTCATTTTGATGAACTGCTTGAATTTTGTCGGGCAATTGAAATTCCGCTGAATTTGACGACGAACGGGACATTCCCTGGAAAGTGGGGGAGCGAAGCTGGAATGGAGTTGTTGTTGCGTTCGTGCAGCGATATCAAGGTAAGCTGTTTGGCTTCGGAACAGTTTGACGGCTGGAAAGCGAATGCCGAAAAGTTGGTTCGTGTACGCGATAGGTTGCGTGAGAAAACTGATTGCACGGGTGTTGTTGGGTTGAATGCTGAAACGGAATGCGCGGGAGTTGCAGAATCGAGAGTTGCGACGGTCTCGCTGCAAGTGACGCTGCATAAGAAGAATTTGCAGGACGTGCCGGGGGTGATGTCGTGGGCTTCCGCGATAGGGATTGATCGGATTAAGTGGAACAAGGTGGTGTTCTTGAGCGTTGCGCCGGTAGAGTTGCGCAAGGAATACGAGCTTGGTGATGATGATGTTGCTTTGTTGCGGTCTCGACTGAAATCGTCTAAAGTGCGTTGCGAAGGGAGTCTGTTTTTTACGGACTGCTGCAACGGTAATTGTGCGATGGGGGGAGTGTGTGGTGAATCCTGTCCGTTTACAGATGAAGTTTGGGTTTGGCCTGACGGTCATGAGGACCATTGCCCTGATCCGGAAAGACGGTTTGGCGATAAAAATGGCTAGTGCTGTTTTGTAAATGTAGGGAATCGAGAATTTGCCAATTCCGGTGTTAGCCTTCGCTTGAAGGAGATAATCGGGAATCGTATTTTCGGTTGCGAGAAGGAATAGCCTTTTGCCCTCCGGGTTACGCCTAGCGGCGTAATCTCTAAATCACTCATTATTCGCTTCGCTCATGGAGTGATTTAGTCGAACTCACTTCGTGAGTTCTTCATCTTGCGGATATGCCAAATAAGAAAAAGACACCCTAGTGGGTGGTTTCTCTTTTTATCGGAATAGCGAGATAAGACAAAATCCTCACTTGCGTTTCGGCTTTTGCCCTCCGGGTTACGCCTAGCGGCGTAATCTCTAAATTGCCCGTTGTTCGCTATGCTCTCTGGGCAATTTAGTCGAACTCACTTCGTGAGTTCTCATCTCGTACGATACAAAAAAAGACACCCACAAGGGGTGTCTTTTTTCTTATCGGAATAGCGAGATAAGACAAAATCCTCACTTGCGTTTCGGCTTTTGCCCTCCGGGTTACGCCTTGCGGCGTAATCTCTAAATCGCCTGTAGTTCGCTTTGCTCTCGGGGCGATTTAGTCGAACTCACTTCGTGAGTTCTTCATCTTGCGGATATGCCAAATAAGAAAAAGACACCCGAAAGGGGGTGTCTTTTTTCTTATCGGAATAGCGAGATTAGACAAAACCCTCACTTGCGTTTCGGCTTTTGCCCTCCGGGTTACGCCTAGCGGCGTAATCTCTAAATCGCCTGTAGTTCGCTTTGCTCTCGGGGCGATTTAGTCGAACTCACTTCGTGAGTTCTCTTCTCGCGGAATTTCAGTATAAAATAAAAAGACACCCTCATGGGTGTCCTTTTGTTTTATCGGAATAGCGAGATTAGACAAAATCCTCACTTGCGTTTCGGCTTTTGCCCTCCGGGTTACGCCTAGCGGCGTAATCTCTAAATCACTCATTATCTTTTGCCCTCCGGGTTACGCCTAGCGGCGTAATCTCTAAATCACTCATTATTCGCTTCGCTCATGGAGTGATTTAGTCGAACTCACTTCGTGAGTTCTCATCTCGCACGATACAAAAAAAGCACCCACAAGGGGTGCTCTTTTTGTATCGGAATAGCGAGATTAGACAAAATCCTCACTTCGTTTCGGCTTTTGCCCTCCGGGTTACGCCTAGCGGCGTAATCTCTAAATCGCCTGTAGTTCGCTTCGCTCTCGGGGCGATTTAGTCGAACTCACTTCGTGAGTTCTTCATCTCGTCAATGTTCAGATATAAAAAGAAAACCACCCTAGTGGGTGGTTTCTCTTTTTATCGGAATAGCGAGATTCGAACTCACGACCTCTTGCTCCCGAAGCAAGCGCTCTACCAGGCTGAGCTATATTCCGATTTGTCTTGACGGTTCGTCATTGACGCGCACAATTATAGTTAATTTCAATTGATTTTTAAAGGGGGAAGGCTGAAAAAAGTGAAAAAAATTGATTATTTCTTCTTTTGGGTGACTTGCGGGCGGGGCTTGCCGATTTTCATGATGCTGGAACCGGCGTTGTCGGGTTCGATTTTGTAGAATAGGACCCGATTTTTCCATTCGGAGCGGACTTTTCGGTCGATAATGCGTTTGACGTTGCCGTATTCGGGGTTGCCGCCTCCGTGGATGACTCGTAGTACGCTGAGGCCTGCGATGAGGAGGTCGTCGATGCGGCGTTCGACGGCTTCGGCGGCTTCTTCGGAGGTGAGGCCGTGGAGGTCGATTTCGTCTTCGGGGTTGGGGAGTTCCCAGGCGGCGGGGTTACGGCGCATTTTCTTGCCACGGACGGCGCGGGTGCGCGGTCTGGCTTCGGCTTCCGCCTCGGCCTGGATTTCGGCAAGTTCATCCTTGTCTTGCATGGGGTGGTTCTTGATCCACTCTAGCTGAAATTCTTCTTCTGCGTTTAAAGGCATTGTAAATCTCTTTTTGTGGCTAAATATAAAAAAGATTTAATTTACGAAAAAGAGCAAAAATTTTACAGGATCACTCACTTACATTCGGGATGACTTTGCGTTTGGGATTGTTTTTAGAGTGTTGTCGTGAAATTCCCATGATAGTTCCAGCTCCATTGCTCGGGGTGGTCGGCTATCCATGTCTCGATTTCGCTTGCGATTGCTGTGACGAGCGGGCTCTTGTCTAGATTTTGCGGGTTTTCGGATGGTGCTGCATTTGCGGCTTTGCCGGCGTTTTCATCGTACTTTGGCGGGTAGTAGTTTTCGAAGCGGATGACGATGCGTTTTTTTTCGCTCCAGGTGCGGAATATGACGATTCCGGCTCCCATTTCGTTTATTTTTTGCGGGAGGCGCAAGTAGAGGGGAGTGGGGCGGCCGAATAGCGAAACGAGGTTCCCCTTGGTGTGCTTGCCTTGATCGACGACCATCGCAAGAATTCCCTTGGTGCGGAAGAGTTCCCGGATAAGGCGGCCTGTTTCGTCGGGGTGGTATTCGGTAAGGTGCGGGTCGCTGCGGAGTTCTTTTAGAACGTCGCGGAAGGCGATGTCGCCGACGGAGTCTGTTATCAGGTGGACGTGCTCGCTGTAGCGGCAGAGCGCTCTGTGCATGAGCTCGAACGCGCCTTGGTGAATGCTGATGCCCGCGATGGGGGCGTTTTGCTTGGCGCATACGGCGATGGCTTCGCGGATGATGTGTTCGTTTTCATAGACGATGCGTCTTTCGACGCTTTTAAATCGGGCTAGTCCACGATAAGATTCTAGCGCGTTCCAAAAAATGCCGCGGAACGTGTCGCGGGGGGTGACGTTCAAAAGTGCGGATTTTGTAGAAGAATCGGTGCGCATTTTCTTGGTGTAAACTTTTGCGGCATATTCCTTTGCTGCAGCCAAGTGCTTTTCAACGCGTCCGTAGGCGCGTTTTTTGTGGAGTGCCTTGTATATCGGAAAAACAACGGCGAAAAGAATTGCGTAGAACGCATCCGGCAAACGCAGCAGAATGTTGACTAGGAACTTGTATGTTATGATCTTGAACCGGCGCATTCCCATTTGTGCGTTTGAAAAATGACTGGATCCTTCGACTTCGTTACACTTCGCTCAGGATGACAATTCCTACCGCCTACTTCCTACTGTCTACTGCGCCGAAGGCGCTAATTTTCCTCAAATTCCAAGATATTTCTTCCGAGTTCGCGGTCGAATACGCTTTGCTTGAGCCCTTCGCCGGCGTAGCTGATGGTCGGGGAAATCTCGTAAAGTTTTTTCTCGTCGATTTTCACGTGGGCCTTGCGGAGCCAGTCGCGGTGGAGCTTGCCAATCATCGTGCGTGCGGTTTTCGGGGAATCGTTGCCTTCGGCGTTCTTGACCGGGCTGAATTCTTCTTCGCGCACGACGCCGAACGGGAGCATGGAACCGAGTTGCGGAAATGCGTCGAAGAGGAACTGTTCGAACTTGAAGCATTTTTCGATGCCGCAAACGGTCTTGCGTGCCGTGTGCCACGGGAGCTTGCTTGTCTGCAGCTTGCGAAGTCCGCTGATTTTAAACAAGTGAATGGCGATGTTGCCGCCGTCGAACGTGAGGCTGCCATCGGCGTTTGTCATGTCGCGGAAGTTTTCCGGAAGGTCGCTGTATTCGACGACGCCCGGCTTCTTGTTCTGGAAGGCGAAAATGCCGACTTTTTCGTTCGGACCTGCTTTGTGGACGACCTTGGAGGCGCTGAGGATGGTGCCTTTTTCGGCAAGCGCTCCGATGAATGCCGGGTCGCAAATGCGGCAAAGTGCGTTGTCGACGCTGTAGAGGAATACGTACTGCACTCCTCGTTCCACGAGCCAGGCGAGCGTTCCGCTCTGGGCGAGTGCTCGGAAGCAACCGCCGTTTCCGTCAGGAACGAGCGCCAAATGGTCTTCGCCGTCGCGGACTGCCTTGCCATCAGCGGTGAGCGCGCAAATGGTTCCTTGTTCAAAAAATCGAATGTCTTCGCGGTTTAAACCAAAGTAATCATGTTCCTTGAAAAAGTTGACGGTCGCTTCGTGATTCAAGGGACTCGTCATGATGCACCACGGAATCGGGTGTTCTACGCGGGCGCCCAAGTTGCGCAGACGTTCCGCCTGCAGTTGGAACAAACTCTTGTGGCTCGGAAGTCCGATATCGAACATGCCCTTGGGACCGTCGAAACCGAGGCGGGAACCTTGACCGCCTGCAACGAGGAATGCGGCGACTTGTCCTTTGCCCAAAAGGATTTCGCCAGTCTCTTTCCAGAAATCGTAACGGAGGTCATCCGTCGCAAGTTTCCACGGCATCGGGGTGAGGTCGGCGGAAACGTTGTCGCTCAAGCTGGCTGCGGATTTTTCGGCATGCAAAGCCTTGAGTTCTTGCCAGTCCTGGCTTAAAATATCGCGTTCGAGGTTGGCGCGGGCTTCCCCCGTCAATGTTTCAAGATGGGCCGCCAGTTCTTGCTGACCCGCTGCATTCAAAGTTTCGATGATGTTCATGCGGTGTAATATAGAAATGTTCGGAAATTTTCTAACCTCTAATTGCTGACTACAGACCGCTAACCTCTTGCCTCAAATCTTTTAAAAACTATATTCATGGCATGAGAAGGATTACATTGTCTTTTTTATTCGTCCTGCTTTTTACAGTGGACGTCTGGGCTACGTATGTGGCTGTACTTGAAACGGTTGTTGAAGACGATGTGAAGGAACTTATTTCGCCTTCCGACCGGCATTACCTTACGAATGTATTGCGTGAAATAGCCGTGAAACAGCTGCCTGCTACGCTTAGCTATACGATCATGACGCAGGAAAATATTCTGGAAATGCTCCCGCCAGGAAAGTCTCTCGAGGATTGCGAAGGCGGCTGCCTCGTGGAGACTGGCAAGAACATCGCTGCAGATTATATTTGTCAAGCCCGTATGGGGACCTTTTCTGGAATGCTGAGGCTTTCGGCGGAACTTTACGAGACGGCTAGCAACAAGCTCATTGCGAGCCTTAACGTACAGGGTGCCAATTTGACCGAAATTCTGCAAGCTGTTCGCAAAAAGTCTCCGGGATTTTTCAGAAGCATAATGGGAGGTCCCGCTGACTATGTAGACGAAGAAGTTGTTGACAACACCAAAAAAGAAAGCAAGAAGTTTTATGCTGTGGAAATTACGACGAGAATGATAGGGGCGACTCCGAGTATAGACGGCAATGTTATTCCTAATTGTACGGAAACTCCGTGTAAAACGATGGTCGAAGAGGGGCGTCATAATTTTTCTGTATCGCATAAAAGATTCGGTGTGGCCAATATTATTGTGGATGTAACGGAGAACAACCAGCAAGTGAGTATTTCGTATGATTCGTACAGGGGATGGCTCTGGGTGGATCCCGTGTTTGCAGGACCTGCAGCCGCAAAAGGAAAACTCGATATTTTCGTTGATGGTGTGCACAAGGCAGGGCCAATGATCGAACTGAATGCCGGATTCCATAAAGTGCAGGTGTCACACCCGTGTTATGATCCTGTCGAGTTCGAGGTCAAGATCGAACGAAACAAGACATCCGTTTTTTCTCAGAGCATTCCGCGTGGTAGAGGCGGACTGAGACTCAATGCCGAATTTGATGGTCGTCCGCAAAAAGTGGCGGTCTTTATAGAAGGTCTTGAAGTCGGCAAAACTCCATACAGGGGGGAGGTCCCATTGTGTGCGGATGTCATGCTTAAGGGAGATGGTTGGGAAGAAAGTGTGCAGGCAAAATTTCAGTGGCATAAGACCATTCTTGTAACGCACCAACTCGCGAATAATCCGAACAAAACATCTACGGATGGAGACTTGACGCAATCGATGACGGAGCCGTATGTTGATTTAGGCGGAGTCGAAAACAATATGGTGGGCGCAAGCATCCCGGCACAAGTGGATACTTCGGTTGCAGTGACAAAGAAGGATGTTCGATGGGTGGCTTTGGCTCTAAGCGCCACCGTTACCTTGACGGGGGGAGTTCTGGCTCTTGTCGGAAACAACATCGCGAAGGATGCTGCAAGCAGGAACACCAAATTCATTGACGAACTGAAAAAAAATCGTGAAGACGCCGAGTTTGGACAATCAATGCGTTTTGTAGGAATTTGTCTAACCCTGGTCGGTGCCGTTGGTCTTGGGCTGAGTATTGCTTTTTAGGAGGGGATGATGAAATTAGGATTTAGGTATTTGGAATTAGGAAATGGAACGCGTCATTCCGAGAGAAGTGCTACAAAACGAATTGTCCGGGGATGTTTTTGTTCGATGCGTTCTGGTGTAACTTTCGTTTCGTTCGTCATTGCGTTCTCGTCTCTCGTCTTTTTTTGCGGTTGTACTGATTATGTTGCTCAAATTGACGACCGGATCGAAAGTATTCAACATGAGAAGAATTCCTCCAGCGAAAAAATTAGTGCATCTTCGTCATGGGAATGGAATGTTTATACCATGACGGATTCTCGTGATGGACAAATTTACGAATTTGTAAAAATTGGTGAGCAGTTTTGGATGTCTGAAAATTTGAATTATAAAACTGCGAAGAGTTATTGCTATGGCGATAAAGAAAGTAACTGCTCCAAGTACGGTAGGCTTTACACTTGGGCGGCAGCAGTTGGCAAGTCCGAAAAGGAATGTGCGAATGAATGTTCTTTACCGTCTGGGAATGTTCAGGGCGTTTGCCCTGATGGCTGGCATTTGCCCTCGAAAGCGGAATGGAATGCTTTGCTCATTACGGTTGGATCGGTTCCTGCTGTTAGGCTCAAGGATACCTCTGGTTGGGCGAATGACGGCAATGGTTTAAATATATATGGCTTTTCCGTAAAACCTGCGGGGAGCAAGTCGAATGGTGAATATAGCAATGAAGGCGACGATGCCTATTTTTGGAGTGCTACCATGGTAAATGATACTGGCAAAGCCTTTGCGTTGAACATAAACTATGATCAAGGTGATGTCAGTTCGGGCTCCTTTGATAGGAGTACAGCTTTTTCTGTTCGTTGTGTGATGGGGGCAGGCACTACTGTCGAATCCTCGTCTTCGAAAAAAATATCTTCGTCGTCTGCTAAATCCAGTAGCAGCAAAGCTAATCCCTATCATGGGGGAAAAGGCTTCTTGACCGATGTCCGCGACAGCCAAACTTACGATATAGTGGCTATTGGTTCCCAGACCTGGATGGCCGAAAACCTGAACTTTGAAACGGAAGACAGTTATTGCTACAACGATTCTGCGGAATACTGCGAAAAGTACGGTCGTCTTTACGAGTGGGCCTCCGCGATGGAAGCCTGTCCTAGCGGTTGGCATCTGCCGAATAAGGACGAATGGCTTGCGTTGTTTGCTTTCGTCGGGGATTCTTCTTCTGCGAATTTGGGCCTTAAATCGACGAACGGCTGGATTGATAATTTGAATGGCTCGGATGCCTACGGTTTTTCGATGCTTCCTGGAGGATTCAGGGATGTCGGTGGTGTTTACATTAATGAAAAACGCGTGGCGTTCTTTTGGAGTTCTGCGGATAAAGATGATACGTTTGCGTATTACATGAGCTTTGTTTCAACGTCTTCTAAGCAAGGCGATCCGAGTATGAAACTCGATTACAAAAATGAAGCGCTCAGCGTCCGCTGCGTCAGGGATTAAGTAAATTCAAAATTGTTGCCAAAGTAAAAAAAGTCCCGACATCGCGGGACTTTCTACTGCCTACTGTTTGCTAACTACTAATCGCCAAAAATTACTGGATCCTTCGTTACACTCAGGATGACGCCGCAAACATCTAACTGTCTACTACCTGATTCCAAAGAAAACGACCATGCTAAAGATGAGCGCAAAAATGCTTACCAGATGCATGCGCCACACGATTTTGGAGTTCATGAGCGGCTTGCTCGGGAAGCGTCCGTCCCATTTCTTTTGGTAGTGGTGGTGGAGTGGGGCGCACAGGAAAATGCGCTTGCCTGTCCCCGTAGTTTTCTTGGTAATCTTGAACCAGGTAATCTGCATCAGCACGGAGCATGCCTCGGCGATGATGATGATGCAAACGATGGGGAGGAAGAGCCCTGCCTGCACGAGGATGAACATGATTCCGATTGTAGCGCCAAAGCCGACGGAACCGGCATCGCCCATGTAGATTTCGGCTGGAGGGCTGTTGAACCACAGATAAGCGAGCAACGCGCCAGCAATGGAGGTCGCAAGCGGGAATAATTCGTCGCAACCGGGGAGGTACGGCACGCTCAGGTATTGGCTAAAGATAAAGTTCCCGCTTACGTAGGCCACGAGACCGACAAAGAACATGCTGGTGAGAATCGGCACGGAAACGAGGCTGTCGAGACCGTCCGTGAAGTTCGTTCCGTTGGCGGATGCGGCGATGACAAACGTCATGAACGCGACGAAAATCCAGTTCGGGAGGTGAATCTGGAAAACGTCAATCGGGCAGAACGGAATGGTCAGGTCTCCTTTGAGTTCGGGGATGAACTTGTAGCAGAAAATGGCGACGACAAAACTGAACAAAAAGTACAGGATTAGCCTTAGCGTGCTGGAAATGCCGTCTGCCTTGTCCATGTAGTCGGCGGCCTTGAGCTTTCCCAGTTTGACGAGGCGCTTTGCACGGACTTTCGCCATGTCGTCGGTGGCGCCCACGGCGCTGAACAATGTGAGAATCACGAGTGTCGAGATGGTGTAGCCGTTCATCTGGCATACAAGCAACGAAACAATTTCTACGACGACAACGAGGAGAAGTCCGCCCATGATGGGGGGAGATTTTGTCTTTCCGTCCTTGTCGAAATCGCTAGTGGCGTCCAGTCTCTGCAAAAAACGGATGTACTTGGGCATGAAGAAGAGCACCAAGATGATGGAGAGCATGGCAGCGGTGCCTGCGCGGAACAGACGTCCGTCGAAAAGGTCGATGTGAGTTGTTTGATAAAGCCAATGACAGAGCATGATTAGGAGTTAGGTAATAGGAATTAGGTATTAGGTATTAGGTATGGGCTCGGGCTTCGCCCTTTGGGGTCGCTTCGCTTTGAGGTTGAATTTGCAATCTGAAAAGTTCGGCTTTCTTTTTAGGCGAAATTCGTGCTATTTGATTATTTGTATAGTAACAATATATAACGGGTTCACAAAGCTTGATGGACGCCGTAAAAATAAAATATTGTAGTTGTATTGGCTAGGATTTGTAAAAAATTCTACATTTTAGTACATGAGTGAAATGGATATCGAATGTCCGCATTGCGGGACTAAATTTAGGGTCCAGATAGACGGGGACTTTTCGAATATGATGGTGTTTCCGTGTGCCCGGTGCCAGACTCCCTTGATGTGCTATCATGGGGAGGTTTCGGAGCTGGACCGTGAGGAATTTGCGAGGTTGCGCCAGAGACTTTCGAAGGTCTTGGATGTCGTGATGCGTCAGGACGGTACCGTTGGGGAGGTGGCGAACACCCTCAAAAAATTGGTGGATGTCTCGAACGCTCGAGCCGCCGACCGCGGAACCGGTGAACATCCGGTGATTACGGACGATGTGCTCGAAAGCTTGCAAAAGGACCTTGCCGACCTCGACGTCGATGCGTTCTTGAGTAAGTTGTAGCTTTTTAGAACTTAGAGCTTAGAACTGAGAAAAACGTCATTGCGCAGAGCGCGGCAATCTATCTAAGCTCTACCAACTAAGTTTACCGACTATTTTAATTATCTTATAACCTGAAAATGCTTGAATTTTTTTTCGCTGCCCTTGTCATTGGAATTGCTCCCGGACCGGATAACTTATTTGTACTTGCCCAAAGCGCGACGTACGGGGCGCGGCGAGGTTTTTACATTATTTTGGGGCTTTGTACCGGGATAGCCCTGCAGATTTGTCTGCTTGTCGCTGGAGTCTCGGCGTTGATTGCCGCTAGCCCGACGGCGTTTTTTGTAATCCAGTGCCTTGGCGCTGCTTATTTGCTTTATTTGGCGTACAAGAGTTTTCAGGTCCGCGCAGGAACTGTTGAAATCGATGAGGTGGATTCTATCGGGACTAAGCCCCTCCAGAATGACAGTTGCATTTGTCATCCAGAGTCTCCATCAAGTCAACCTGAGTTTCCATCACGTCATCCTGAGGGGCAAAGCCCCGAAGGATCCAGGCCCACAGAACTCGGCCAGCCTTCTGCACGAAAGCTTTACCTGCGCGGCGTCATCATGAACATGTCGAACCCGAAGGTCATTCTTTTTATCCTCTCCCTGATTCCGCCGGCGGTGCGTCTGGACCGTCCTATCCATCCGAGTCTGCAGATGGCGATTTTTGGTGCGGAATTTATTTTGGCAACGATGATCGTGTTTGGTTCCATCGCCATTCTTGCGGGGACTGTCAAGAGGTTCCTGCTCACGTCTCCGAAAGCGAACCGCAATCTCAACTGGTTTAGCGGCTGCGTGTTTGTGCTGCTCGCGATTGCACTCTTTTTCGTTGAACATTGATTCTATTTTGAACTTGCCAATTATGCCGTTTATGCGAAGGAACGTGTAGAAATTTAGTCGCGTGCCTGCGGTGAAAAATGCGATGAACACCACGGACAGTACGTTTTCGGATGATTTTGTATATATTTATGACATGATGGGCATTGGACATGGGAAAAGGACTGGTCGTTCTATGAAACACTTTAATAATATTGTTGCAATGACGGCCTTTCTTTTGTGCTTATGTAATGTTGCCTGTGACCCCAATATTGATGGTTTGCCGCCTCCTTGTGGTGTTGATTTGGATATTGATGTCCCGAAAGGAGAAAAAAATGTGAGCTTTGAAGCCTCGTCCAGGCTGCTCGAACAAATTGAGGGATGGCAATATGGCAATTTTTATTTGAAAGAGATTGCGTATTTCGGAAAGGATTCCGTATCCTTCCCTCTAGTTGAAATTTCGCTGAGCCCTGATAAATTTGCCGCTATTTATATACAAAATGAATATAAATTACCTGATGGAAATTTTAAAATATTTAGTCCAGATGAAAAAGAAATCGCATTTGACGATCCGTATTATCAGATTTGGACGCAAGACAATAGATCTTGTATTGATCGCGAATTCTAATTGTTGATTTGTGTTTAAATGAAATTTTCTGAGGTGTTTTACGTCTAATTTAGGTTGTGGCCTTGCGTAACGCAAAGATGATTTTTTTAGAATGTGTATGCACCGGTGTTCTATTAGGAGGAAGAATAAATGAAATATGCATTACTCTTTTTAGTGCTCCTTTTGGTAGCTTGCGATCCTCTTGCAAATTGGAATAATTGCCCCAAGGACAAAGAATTTATTCGTGTTATTGCTTATGTTGAAATAGACACCATTATTTCTGTTGAAAAATTTAATCGTTTTAAAGACGGCGTGTCTAAAACGGATAGCTACCAAACGGAATTTAAAGATTTTGGTTCTAATCAGGTTCCTTTGACGCTTGTTGCAATGGGGGATACATTGTGTTATTTGTTGGATATAAAAAATCAGAATAATATTTTAATTGTTGTTGATTCGTCTAATACTCCTTGTGAAACAAATTCTGATTTATCTAAAAATGGATACGATCAATATAGGGTGGATGCAAAACGTGTGCATTCGTGTGTTTTTTACTATGAGCAAATGTGCTATTGATTTTGTTAATTTAGCAGATGTAGATGCTGGATTAAACGAAGATGCTGGTGAAAATTCCAAATACTGGTTCGATGCACCGGTGTTCTACTAGGAGGATGAAATGAAAGTTGTAATTTCTTTTTTGATTGTTTTTTTGTTCTTTTTTGTAGGGTGTACAGAAGATTGTGATAGTGATGGTTATAATTCTGTTCGAATAATTTCAACGGTTAAACTTGATTCAATTGCTTCTGATATGCTTTTTCGGGAGGGGTGTTGGGCTGAAGGGCCTATCTGTCATGAAGCTCCAATAGATATAAAATCTACAGATTCTATACACATTACTGTGTTTTCTTCGGAGGATTCGCTTTTTTATAAAATTAAGCATAGAACGATGCAAAATACTTATATAATTATAGACACCGTTCCAGCTCCGTCATGTAAATTAGTTCATGGACTTGCAGAACATAGGGGATATGGTCATTATCGGGTGGAATCTAAACGGCTTTATTCATGTGTTTTTAGGCTCTGATCCTGTACCTTTAAGTATTATCGCGAGAGGTGATACTTTGAATTACACTCTCGAAATAAAAAATCAGGAAAATGTTATTATATTAGTGGATACATCAAATACTCCTTGTGCATCGGATTTGATTTTATACAAAAGAGATCATGATCATTATAGAGTGGATGCTGAAAAAATACATTCGTACGTTTTTTATCAAAAGCAAATGTGCTATTGATTTTTTTGATATAGCTACCCCGTTACGACGGGCGCGTCTCGCAGGTAAAATCTACGATGAACACCCCGGACAGTACGTTTTCGGATGATTTTGTATATATTTATGACATGATGGGCATTGGACATGGGAAGAGGACTGGTCGTTCTATGAAACACCGTAAGTTTATATTTGCTTACTTTGCTGCATTTGTTTATTTGGTATTTTGTGGACATGCTTGTTCGCCTGCTGACCCGTCAAAGATTGAATGCGGATTGTCTTTGGATATATATACACCTCAAGAGGCTGATTCAATTCATGTAGCAATTTATAGAAATGACACATTGCTTTATTTGCTGAAAGATACAATTCCCTGTAAAGCGTGTGATAGACAAGTTAATCTAGAAAAAACATGTCGGGATTTAATTCGAGAAACAGGGCAAGATTATGGCCGGTTTTATATTGAGGAAAAGGCTTTTTGCAGAGAACTGGAAACTTTATTTATGGTAATTCCTGTTACAATTGAACATGGTCATGGCGCTTATATAAATGCTCATGATATGCCGGAGTACAATGAGTTATACTCAACATTTACAACACAAAAAAATGATTGTAATATAGATTCTTCTTATAAACTGATTGTTGTAGATAATGCTGAATGATGATTTTTTAGAATGTGTATGCACCGGTGTTCTACTAGGAGGATGAAATGAAAATTGTAATTTCTTTTTTGATTGTTTTTTTGTTCTTTTTTGTAGGGTGTACAGAAGATTGTGATAGTGGTGGTTATGATTACATTAGATTGATTTCGACCATTGAGCTTGATGGTGTTGCTTCTGAAGTAACTTTTCAGAAAGGATGCTTTGAGAAACCATATTGCTATGAAGCCAAGGTTGATGAAAAGTCTACGGATTCTACGTCAATAATCGCAATTTCGGTGAAAGACACACTTCACTATTTGGTTGATCGAAAAAAATGGAGTGATGTTTATATTGTTGTGGATACTATTCCTATTGAATCTTGCAGATCAGTTCATTGGCTTGCAGATAGAGGGACTGGTCATTACAGAGTTGATTCTAAACGGCTTTATTCATGTGTTTTTTTCTATGAACCGTCATGCCCGTAATATTGTATGAAATATATTCTATTCTTATTTACATTTGCGTTACTTGCATGTGAAACATTTGATGATTGCCCAGTTGAAATAAACAAAGAATTTATCTATGTTTATTTTTTTACTGATATTGATACTGTTATTTCTAGTGAAAATTTTGTTTATCGTCCTGAATATCATTATTTAGGCTCTGATCCTGTACCTTTAAGTATTATCGCGAGAGGTGATACTTTGAATTACACTCTCGAAATAAAAAATCAGGAAAATGTTATTATATTAGTTGATACATCGAATACTCCTTGTGCATCGGATTCGATTTTATACAAAAGAGGGCATAATCATTATAGGGTGGATGCTGAAAAAATACATTCGTGTGTTTTTTATCTTTATCAATCGTGTGATTGATTTATGTTGGTTTGTTAGCTACCCATAGAGGCTAAATTTGGTAAAGAATGGGTTTGGCATGAAGAATGGTGGTAGTAATGTTTAAACGACTTGTTAAAATATTCTTTTTTTTATTGCTTGTGAGCATTTCGCTATGTGGTTTTATGTGCTCGCCTCCTCTTGATATGACTCCAAATTGTGGATTTAATTTAAATGTGGAATTGCCGAAAAATGCTGATTCTGTTCATGTCTATTTCTATAGTAATGATTCTATTGTGTTTTTTTTTAAAGGATTCTATTTTATGCTCGAAGTGTGAAAAACAGGTTGAATTCAAATTGTTTAGCGAAAATATTGAAGAAGAATTGAATGGAATTTATGAAAATTTGTTTATGGAGGAAGTTGTATTTTGCGGTAGCCATAAGGCTATATTCCCTAAAGTATCCTTGAATTTGAAAAAAGATAATTTTGTGAGTGTTAAGGTGATAAATCGGGATGAATCGAATATGAAATCTTTTGTCCCCATAGAAAATAATTGTAGTATTGATTCAACTTATAAAATAACTGTTGTTGATGACCAAAATTGTATAGAATAAATAAAAAAATGAGAGATTAAGAGAGTATAAGAATAAAACGCTATTATTTTTGTTGATACATCAAATACTCCTTGTGCATCGGATTTGATTTTATACAAAAGAGATCATGATCATTATAGAGTGGATGCTGAAAAAACACATTCGTACGTTTTTTATCAAAAGCAAATGTGCTATTGATTTTTTTGATATAGCTACCCCGTTACGATGGGCGCGTGTCGCAGGTAAAATCTACGACGAACACCCCGGACAGTACGTTTTCGGATGATTTTGTATATATTTATGACATGATGGGCTTTGGACATGGGAAGAAGACTGGTCGTTCTATGAAACACTTTAATAATATTGTTGCAATGACGGCCTTTCTTTTGTGCTTATGTAATGTTGCGTGTTCTCCGTCTCTTTTTGAGTCGCCTCCTTGTGGTGTTGATTTGAATATTGATGTCCCGAAAGGAGCTGATTCTATCCATGTCTATTTTTACAATGGTGGTTCTGTCAATATGTTTTTCAAAAAAAATGTGAGCTTTGAAGCCTCGTCCAGGCTGCTCGAACAAATTGAGGGATGGCAATATGGCAATTTTTATTTGAAAGAGATTGCGTATTTCGGAATGAATTCCGTATCCTTCCCTATAGTTGAAATTTCGCTGAAACCTGATAAATTTGCCGCTATTTATATACAAAATGAATATAAATTACCTGATGAATATTATAAGACATTTAGTCCAGAAGAAAACAAAAGTATATTTAGTGATCAGTACTATCAGATTTGGGTGCAGGACAATATGTCTTGTATTGAACGCGAATTCTAATTGTTGATTTGAGTTTAAATGAAATTTTCTGAGGTGTTTTACGTCTAATTTAGGTTGTCAGCCTTGCGTAACGCAAAGATGATTTTTTATATTTTGTATATATTTATGAAGGTTGAATTTATGAATCACTCTTATCTGTTCATCAAGCCCATTCTTGCGCTGCTTTCACTTTTTGCCGCAGCTTGTACGCAGATTGTCTATGACGAAGGTTACGAGGCAAATATCCAGAGGGCCGCCACAGTCGATTCCGTCAAGGTCACGTTCTCCGACGGCTCAAATATTCTTGAACAAAGAACGATTGGCCCCGAGTATGGTTCTGTTGAAATCAAGTCGTCCAAGGAACGCACTGGCCGGTTTATGTTCACGGTGGGAGTGTATTGTTCTGGTGCCTCGGACTGGGTCTATGTCGTGCCGCAGCCGATAATCGTGGAATCGGGTACCCGCGTGTTCGTAAAAAACATGACTCCCATTGACTGCGAACATATCGCCAACAAGAACGTCATTTACGAAATAACGCCAAAATCCATATTCGATGATTAGTTTTTCAATAAAGAAATACTTCTTTGTGAGTGGCTTTATCGTTTAACTATCCAACTGTTCCTGAATGAGCAGCAATAGTTTTTTGACGGTGCTTTCGGGGGTTTCTTTGGAGTTGCCTCCTGCAGCGCGGACGTGGCCGCCCCCGCCAAAAACGCTTGCGATTTTGTTGACATCGACAACGTAATTACTCCGCAAACTGATTTTGTATTCTCCGTTGACGGGGTAGAGGAATATGGCGACTTCCGTGCCGCTCACTTCGCGCAAGGTGTCGATGACGTTGTTCAGTTCTATCGGCGTCACGGAGTAACGATCCATGTCTTCGGGAGTGAGGTAGCTATAGACGACTTTCCCGTCTAGCGCAAGCTTGCATGTCTGCATGACATAGCCGGTGACGAGCGTCTGGATGTAAGTCCTTGTATAGTATGTTTCGTTGATGATTCGCGTAAAGTCGATGTCTTTTTCGAGCAGGCCTCCGATGGCTATCATCGTCTTGGGGCTTGTGCAGCTGAATTTGAAGGCTCCCGTGTCATGGACGATTCCGAGGTACAGACATTCTGCGGTGTCCTTGCTTATTTTATCCGGGTCCATCAGGAAATACAGGACTTCGCATGCGGAACTTGCATTGGCGTCGACAAAGTTCTTTGTACAAAGGTTTAACGGGTTGCTGATATGGTGGTCTATGTTGCATGTCTTGCGTGCTTGCCGGATGCAATTTTCTCCGCTAGCCCCGATCCGCTCGAACGATGGGGTGTCTACGAGAAACGCCAAATCGACGGGTGCGGATTCATCGGCGTAAATTGCGTTTGCTTCGTTTGAACGGGACAGTATCTTGTAGCTTTCCGGGAAACGCTCCAGAAAAATCTGTACTTGGATGGTCGGATAATTGTCACAGATGTAGTTGTAGAGTCCGAGGGTGGAGCCCACGCAGTCACCGTCGGGGCGGACGTGTCCAAAAATAGCTACGCTTTTCGCTTCTATTAACAGTTCATCGATCAGCATCGGATTGTACCTTCTTTTTGATAAATGTAAATATTTTTTGAAATGGCTGGACGTACTTGCTATATTTTGCGCGATGAAACTTTTATTTTCTGATTTAGACGGAACGCTCCTTGACGATGCGAAGAACATCAGTGACGCGGACATGGTCGCTATTCAGGCGATGATTGAGGCGGGGCACAAGTTCGTGATGACGACGGGGCGCCCACTCACGAGCGTGAAGCGGATTGCCGAGAAATACGGTTTTTTGAAGCCGGGATTCTTTTTGGTGAGTTTCAATGGCGGGCTGATTTATGACTGCGGTTCGGGGGAGCCCATTCTGACGCGGCGCATTTCGGTCGATCAGGTGAAGTTCATCATGGACGAGGCGCATAAGCGGGGCATGCATGCGCATACTTACGCTGGAGATTTGGTCGTTTCGGAATACGAGACGGAACAGCTCAAGACGTATTGCCGCTTGATGCAGATGGATTATGTTGTTGTTGACGACATCCGCAAATATTATGGGGATAACGGGCCAATCAATGTCGTGGTGAAACCGCCCATCAAGGTGAACGTCATAACGCCGTTTGAACATTCGAGCCTTGTCGATTTCCGCGCCGACATGCGGACGGTGACAGCGGATAAACTTTTTGACGTGTTCAGCAAGCCCGAGATGCTGGAGTTCTCGCACATGCTTTCGAACAAAGGTGCTGCGGTACGCTACATGGCGGATTTTTACCACGAGCCGATCGAGAATACGATTGCCGTGGGCGACGAAGAAAACGATTGCCCGATGATCGAAGCTGCCGGTGTCGGTGTCGCGATGGCGAATGCGAGCGATGCCGCGAAGTCCGTTGCGGACTACATAACGGAACGTGACAACAACCACTCGGGAATCGCCGAAGTTATCGAGAAATTTGTTTTGTAGGGCTGTGAGCTATGGGGTCGGGGCAAAGCCCCTTTGGGGTCGCTTCGCTTTGGGCTGTGAGGTCGCCTTGCTTTGCAAGGCTTTGAGCGTTTCTAATTACAATAATCTCAAAGGGAGCCGTCGGCGACCGAGCTCATACCTCATACCTGAAAGGGCCGTAGGCCCGTGCCCATACCTCATACCTACATTACTTTCTTAAGTCTCGCAATTATCTCTTCCACGTTCGTAAATGCGCAGAAGGGGAGGCTTATGACTTTTTTGCAGGCTTTGATGGTGCTCGCGTTGTTTGCTGCGGACCCGCGCACTTGAACAAGTTCTTTGAAACAAGGTTGTTCGTGCAACGGTTGCGGGTAGTGGATGCAGTAAGGGATTCCGGCGTTTTCCAGATGCTTCAAAAATGCGGGGCGGTCTTCGACTAGTAACGTGTATTGGGCGTAAGTGCTTGTGTTGCCGTCTGCGATTTTTTGCGGCGTGATTCCTTGAATGGCGTTAAAAAACTCGTCGTACTTGCGGGCATTCTCTTGGCGCTTCTTCAGTTCATCGTCCAAGTGGCGCAGTTTGACGCGGAGGACGGCTGCTTGGATTGCGTCGAGCCTGCTGTTCATGCCGCAGATTTCGTGAACGTAACGTGTGCGGCTCCCGTGGTTTGCGATCAGGCGAATTTTTTGCGCTAGGCCATCGTCTTGCGTAAAAAGAGCACCGCCGTCGCCATAACAGCCAAGTGGCTTTGCCGGATAAAAACTTGTGATGGAAATGTCGCCGAACGTGCAGGCGTTTTGTCCATATTGCGTCGCTCCGAATGCTTGTGCCGAGTCTTCGATCAGCCACAGCCCGTGTGATTTCGCAATATTCCTGATTTTCTTGTAGGGGGCGCACTGGCCGAACAAGTTGACCGTGATGATTCCCTTAGTTTTTGCGGTGATGCGTTGCTCGATGCTTTCGGCGCTTATTTGGAGCATTTCTGAGTCGATGTCGGCAAATATCGGGATGCCTCCGAGCCTCACGACGCATTCCGCCGGGGCGATAAATGTAAAGTCAGGGACGATGACCTCGTCGCCCGGTTCAAGTCCGAGTGCGAGCAAAGCGATTGTCAAGGCGTCCGTTCCGCTACCGCAGGTGATTGCGTGCGCCGATCCTGTGTATTTTGCAAGTTCCGCTTCTAGCGTTTCGACCGTCGGCCCCCCTATAAAGCATCCACTGTCAAGGACTTGCTGTTCGGCCTGCAAAAATTCTGACTTATAAGCTTCGCGCTGCGCACGTACGTTGATAAACGGAATCATGGTGGTAAATATAGAACTTAGAGCTTAGAATTTAGAGCTTAGACAACTGCGTAAGGCGAGTGAAGCAGGATTGCTTGCAAGCCTATTTAACGCTAAAGCGTTGTCTCTTGAGCTCAGAAATCGTCAAATATTTTTTGACTGCTTCATTCGCTTTTCGAGACTTTCCGAGCCTAGCAGTTGAGATTAGAGCGAAGCGATAATCTCACTTAGAGAATGGTGTTAGGTAATAGGTATTAGGGGTATGAGGTCGTGCTTTGCACTTTGGGCATTTCTAATTACAATAACCTCATACCCCAAAGGCACGCAGTGCCGAGCCCATACCTCATACCCCATACCTTCACTGAATCCTTCGTTACACTCAGGATGACAATTCAGCCAACTGTCTACCGTCTACTTCCTACGGCCTACTGTTTTTCACCCGGAGAATTTAAGGTGCCTCAACACAAGTCTTGCAAAAAGCGTTTGCTCCAGGCCGAAAAGGCCAACGCAATGAACCGTTCCACTCGTAGCGCAATCCGTGCTAGCCTCAAGGTCATCCGCACTGCTGCTACGAAAGCCGCTGCCCTCGAAGAAATGCCGAAACTCTTCAGCATGCTCGACAAGGCTGCCGTTTCTCACCGTGCAGGTTTCTGCGCCAACCGTGCTGCCAACTACAAGGCCAAGGTTGCCAAGGTCATCAACGGTCTTGCTTAATTAAAAATCTTTCAAAGATTTTTTGCAGAAAATGATCCGGTATGCTATTGCGTATCGGGTGTTTTTTGTTTATGAATTAATGTTTAAAAAAAATTACCAGGAAAAGGCGGTTGGGGCGAGTTATTCTGTGCTAAACTAAAAAAATGGTGATTTTGGCTAAAAAAAAGCCGTAATGAGAAAATATTTTTTTGGTTTATTGAACTTTTTTACTAGATTAGGTATTGGGTTTCAAGGAATTATAATGTCGTCTATTAATTTTGCTACAAGAGAAATTAGTTGTAAGGTCGTTTACTATGGTCCTGGTCTAAGTGGTAAAACCACGAATCTTCAGGTGATTCATCAGAAAATGCCCCAAGACAAGCGTACCGACATGGTGTCGCTCGCTACAGAAGGTGATAGAACCTTGTTTTTTGACTTCTTGCCCCTGAACTTGGGTGACATTAAGGGTTTTAAGACCCGATTCCAGCTTTATACTGTTCCCGGACAGGTTTATTACAACAGCACCCGTAAGCTCGTGCTTCGTGGTGTCGATGGCATTGTCTTTGTGGCGGATTCCCAGCGTTCCCGTCAGGCCGAAAATCTGGAAAGTCTCCAGAATTTGCGCCAGAATTTGCAAGATTACGGCATGAACCTGGACGATATTCCGTTTGTACTGCAGTACAACAAGCGCGATATGGAGAATGTGTTCACTCTGGATGAGATGAACGAACAGCTGAATCCTGATAAGAAAATCCAGTTCTTCCCGGCGACAGCCCATAACGGTAAGGGCGTTGTCACGACGCTTAAGACCATCGCGATGCTCGTTATCGAGAAATTTAACGTCAAGCAGGGCTTTTTGCGCAAGGCTGCCGCAAATGCGAACAACACGGGTATCCAGGAAGTTTCCGTTGCTCAGGATGGTGGGTCTGCATCTGAAAGTGCCGATCAGGGCAATGTCCAGAATGCCGGCGCTGCTGCACCGCAACAGCCGACTTCGCCGTTCCGCATGCCGTCGTTCGCAGCCAAACCGTCCTCGAACGTGGGTAATTCCGGCGGTGCTGGTTCAGGCTTGTTCCAGAAAGGAGCCATGTCTTCTCCGTTCGCGCGTCCGCGCGTGGCGACGGCGGTTCCTAGGATGCCAACATTCGGCCGTGTTGTCGAAAAACAGGCCTCGTCGGATGATGATGAAATTGTTTTACGTCCTTACAAGCCAAAGGACGCTTAAAAAGTTAGTGGCTTAGTGTAAGATTTATGAGCGATTATACAATTTATTCAGATGATGCAAACAAAGTGCGTCGCCTGATGACTGCTTACCAGGCAAGCGTCAAGTGCGAATATGTTGTTCTTTGCCATCGCGATGGGACCATCATTGCAGAAGTCGGTTCCCTGGGTTCTGATTTGGACGCGACACCTCTTGCGGTCTTGAGTATTGCCGCATTCGATTCGTCCCGCCAAATCGGGGTCATGCTGGGTGGCGAAAAATTCCAGTCCGTCTCGTTTACGGGCGAAAATCGTTCTGTCTATATATCTCCTGTCGATCAGTCCCTGCTGCTTGTGCAGGTTTTTAACGCCGGACGGCTTCCGAACCGCATCGAAGACTTTAACCGCTTGCTGGTTGAAAAGTTGGAAGATGCCGTCCCTGCATTTACGCAAAATACGAGCAGTCTTGTCCGGTAGGAGGTCCCGTGGCAGGCAGGCTACCGCCACTTAGAAATTTGAGGAAGACGACCGTCTTTGCGATTGTCGTCTTCCTTACTTTTTTTGTGCACCGTTTTGTAGTCTTTTTTTCCGATGACAGCGTAAACTTCAACGACAGTTCCGATGTAGAACAATCTCCCGCGAGTAGCGTCGTCTGCCGCCATATCGTGAACGGCGAACCGTTTGGCTCCGATAGCGTGTTCGAGGAAAATTCAAGGCTTTATGTCTTTTCGACCATTTCGAATTCGGCGCGGTTTCAAGAAGATACGCTTGTCCATATCTGGTTCCTGGGCATTGATACTATCCTGGTGGAACCCTGTAATCTTGTCGGGGGCGTTTGCAGTTCCATGCTTGCTTCGGACTTGGTGGAACTTGGGGAGTGGAGCGTCGATTTGGTCTCTGGAAAGAAGTTGCTTGCGACCAGGCAGTTCCGCGTGGTGGCGCCTTCCCGGTAGTTCTATATGCGGTCAATTCCTTGTTTGGGCCTGCTGCTTGCCAGTCTAGCCTTTGCGTTGGATGTTGATTCGCTGCCCGTCTGGGATTCGTCTATTCTCGAAAAAAATGCGGCATCGCTTGGCGAAAATGTTGCCGGAGATTCGGCTGGTTTGGTCGGGACTTCGGCAATGCGTTCGGGGGTGGATTCGTCTCGCGCTGAAATTGAGACTCATGGCTACAAGACGATGCAGGTCACGGTGGGCGATGGCGGCACGCAGGTGGATCAGGAACTGCGTCTCTCGATTCAGGGGCGGCTTGCGGACAGCGTTTATATTGACGCTCTTTTGTCTGATGTCGATCGCAAAGCGGGGGACCAGACGACAGCGACGCTCCAGGATGTCGACCAGATTTATTTTAGGGTGGAGTCTCCGTATGCGATGCTTCATCTGGGCGACTTTACGTGGGACGACAATTCCATGGGGCTTACGTCGTTTAGCCGTTCGACGCTGGGGGCGATGGCGACGTTACGTTATCGGGGCTCAGAGGTGAGCGGGGCCTGGGGTACAGACGAGGTCTCGCGTTACTCGCGCTCTTTTAGCGGTGTGCAGGGGCAGCGCGAGGGATATCATTTGGACGGATCGGGCGGATTCATTTCGGTGGTGCCGAATTCCGAACGTGTCTGGCTGAATGGCAATAAACTTGTGCGTGAACGGGATTACGAGGTGAACTACGCCGGCGGCCTTCTGGATTTCAAGAACGGAATCATCCCCGATGCCGAAGACGAAATTTTCGTGGAATACGATGCTTACGCGGATGACGATATTTATACGATGTATGCTTTCCGAGGAAGTTTGCGCCTTGAAAACGTGTTCTTGGACGTATCCGGGTTCCATTTGGAAAACGATGTCGAGCGTATGCGCAAGAGTTCGCTGGACAGCGCGGATTACGAACTGCTGAAAAAAGACCGGGGCGGAGACCTGACGGGTTCATCGTCCCAGCCGTTGCATCGCCCGAAAATGTCCGAGCGCTTGGGGGCGCGTCTGCGCTTGCAGGCGGAACATCGCTTCTTTGCGGATGTGGAATTCGGGCTTGGCCGCATGGACTCGAATACGGTTTCGGATAAAGTGGACGGTCCGAGCGGTCGTGCGTTTAGATGGTTCGCGACGACGGATTCGACGCAGAACCTGAAAGCCTTTCCCGTGGCATTTTCCGTTTATGGAAATTTTGTTCAAAACGGTTTTGGCATTTCGGAATTTAGCGGGAGCGAGAGGGACTGGAATGCTTACGCATTGCGCAATGAATGGGACTTGGACAGTGCGCTTTTGAAGGGGAGCCTGCGGCATGACGAACTTTCGCTCCGCATCCGCTTGGGCAAGGACTGGTTTGGTACGGCGCAGTGGGGATACCGCCGAGGTGATGATGAACGATGGAATTCGTCCCGTTCCAAACTCTCGCTTGTGCATCGTAGCTTGGATGCGGCGAGTGAATTTACGGCGTCGTATGTTTCAAGTTCGCAGGAAGTGGATCAGAAACGTTATCAGGGAACGTTCTCGTCGGAGTTCCTGCGGGGCTTTTTCAGGCCGTTCGGCAGTGGCGACGTGCGTTATTCCGTGACGGATTCGCTGGGAAAAAAGTCGGAGCGTGGTTACGCCAAAACGGCTGTCGGCGCGACTTTGAACGATGACTTGTGGAACGTCAAGGAAGCTCTCGGGACGCTCACGGTACGCAAACACGACATGACGGGGCGCGCGGATGGGCGTGAAGGTCCGGAACGCCGGCAAGACCGTGACGAAGGCTGGCGCGATTCCGTGAATCTCGTGACGTGGACGCAAACGGCGGAAGCGAACTTCCAGAAATTCAACCTGACGCACTTGTTGCAGTATTCGCATGCGGTGACGGATTCGTTAGGCGCTTCGGATTCGTGGGTGGGCGACATGACGATGAATTTTGGCGAAGAGAACATGGGCGTGCAGGGTTCCGTCGCATACCGTTTCGGGATGACATCGGAGCAGACTTACACGGCCATTTACAAGGCCGTTGCAAAAGGGACGGGTGACGTTCGCTACGACAGCTTGACCGGTGCGTTTATCGAGGGCGTCGATAATGGTGACTTTGTCTATGAAGGCATGGGCCGTAACGATTCCGTGGGGGCAGTGCTTTCGTCGAATGCGATGATTGATGCCGCCGTGGAATGGAATCCGGGAAAGTCGTTGGGAGTTGCTCAGGGAATATTGCGCGATATAACGCTTCGCGCTTCTTGCCATTCCGAAGCAGAAGATACGACGGGAAAAAAGGTCTATTTCCCTCCAGTTTTGCCATCTGCGCTGCGGGGTGTGACGGCGGGGACCGTCTCGTGGGAGGCCGACATTGCCTGGGAACATCCTTCAGGATTTTCGGCGGAGTACAATCCGAGTGCAAACTACGAAAAGAAAATGTCTTCGATCGGTTATTATCAAGACATCTTTGACCATAAACTTACGGCGGGGTTCAAGATAAACGAAGAACATTACGTTGGCCTTGAAAATCTTTTTGAAAAAGCCCATTTGACGGCATTGCAAAAATTGGATTGGAACATTTGGGAAATTACGGGAAGGTATTCTTGGAAGTTGCCCGCCGGTTTCCGCTTGGAACCCTCCGTCCGCTATAGGGAAGGCTCTGGCGAAGATGACATGGACGCGACTTTTGGGGCGTACCTCTGGGAAGAAGGCCTCCGGCTTGCTTACGAAAAAGAGGGATCTGTCGATGGGCATGTCTCGTTTTCGTCCATACAAATGAATAAACGCAACGGTTCGATTCCGTACCAGATGATGTCTGGTTTTGGCGATGGCGTGACGTACAGGCTCGAAACGATGCTGTCGGTAGAGGTGAACCGTTTCTTGTCGCTTTCGCTCCGGTATATTTTGCGTTTTGGCGATGCCGAAGAGAACGTGTTCCAAAAATTGGCGAGCGAGGCGAAGGCGTATTTTTGATATGATGTGGCGGTTGCGAAATACTTTGTCCTGCATTCTGGCAGTTGTCGCCCTCGGTTTTGTATGGGGCGAGGCTTCTGCATGCAGCGACGCACAGAAAAAATTGGTCCGTTATTATGAAGACCATGGATTCCTGGGAGCAAAGCTGCGTGTCGTTGCGGATAGCGCGGGCGGGACTCGTTGCGAGGTTGAACGCGGAAATGGTTGGGTCTGGGCCGAACCCGAAAATCTAGACTCCGGAGCGACGGACATCGAAGTCTTTAGATATTTGACCGGGCTTGAAATTGGCGGTGCGGTTTCACTTTCGGACTTGGAACGTTCGGAGCGCAGGCTTTCTCGGCTGGGCTATTACGAACAGACGTCGAATGTGCGCCTGTTCCGTGATCCGGTGCGTAACCGCGTTATCCCGGCGTATTCCATGCGGGCCGCGTCGATTTCGGCGGCCGAAGGTTTCCTCACGTATTCGAGTGACGAAAATGTCTGGGAAGGTAAAATCGAGCTGGCCTTGTACAACATCTTGGGAACGGGCCGTGATTTGCTGTTGGAAGGTTATTCGCAAAAGGATTCCCGCCGTTTGGAAGGCCTCTACCGCGAAAGGTTTATCTTCGGGACTTCATGGGATGTGGTCGTTCGCGGGTTCTTCGAGGACGATTCGCTATCGCGCAATTCTCGTCTGGAACTGGGCGTGTCGCGGAACGTTGGTTTTAACTTCGATGTTTCTGTATTCGTGGGAATTGGTAACGACGAAAAAAGCTCGACGTTTGAACTTTCGTATGTGTCGTTTGACCGTAGCGTGTTGCCCCGGAGCGGTACGTCTTTGGACATCTCGCTTGCGTGGATGATGGACCGTCCGGATTCGCTGGACAGCTACTTGCGTCTTGAATCTTCGTTTGTGCATTACGTCCCGCTATGGAAAAACTGGATTGTGCGTTATTCGGCTGCGGCAGGAACGATGCTCCCGTCGGGAGGTTCTTTTGCGCGCGAGGACATGTTTGCGCTAGGCGGAATGAATTCGTTCAAGGGGATGATGTACGGCTTTACGCGGACGCGGGCGTACGGCTTTTCGCAGGCGGCCCTGCTATGGCAAGACGGCTATGACTTGTCGATCGAGTTGTTCTACCAGCCGGGACTTTATCGCCGGATGGCGCCGTTCCACGGATGGGCGCGCGAACATGATTACGGCCTTGGATTTACGCAGTACCGCAAGTCGTGGAGCTTTAGCATTTACTACGCACTCCGCAACGGTTGCGATTATCTAGACGGCGTGCTCGGCTTTGGCGCAAAAACGCTGTTCTAGCGGTTTTCAGGTGGAACGTAATCTCCGTCCAAGATGCACCAAACGGAGCTGTGTTCAATTTTGAAAGGACGGCACAATCTAGGATAAACGCCTTCGGGAGTCTTCATGTTTTTGGCGGTGCAGTCAACAAAACTGTTGCGGAAATCTTCCTCGTCCTTGCATTGTTCCCGCATCGTTTTGGTCGTGTCTTTCTTGTAGCCATAACTGCTGCAGGTTTCGTTTTCAAAAATCCAGGTTGAACCTTCGTCGGTAATTTTCAAATTGTACTTTTCGATGAAAATGGTATCTATCCTTCTGAATTCATTCAGTTCACCGACAAATGTTACTAGAGAATCCCCTTCAAATTCGCTTTTCTTCCAACCCCTCGTTGGAATCGCGGCTACCGTATCTAGAATCATTTCAACATAGGACGGGTTTTTCTTTTTCCAGATTGTAATTGTCGAATCCTTTAGCTGAATCAGCTCGGCCTCCCATTCGTTCCACTGGGCGGTCGGCCATTCGTATTTAACATAAAAGAAGGTCTCGTTTCCGACCATGATTTTTTTTGAATAGGTGCCGTCGCCTCGGCATGTGCGCCAAAGAGGATATTCATCACAAACTAGGACATTTGCAAACATGAGCGAGTCTCCCTGCTCAAGAAGAAAATAGTCAAATTCGTACGGATATCCCCTCTTATACGTCACCGCGATTTTGCCCGACTCATAGGTCTTCTGTGAAGTGCAATATCCAACGCCAACGCCGTCTGTAACAGAGATACGTTGACCCCACATCTCAGGATTTTGTGCTCGCGTTTCTGCAGGGACTCCGTCTGGAACAATCCTATAAATCAGAACCTGAGGTTTAATTCCTGTGGTATCAAAGGGCAACGTGTCCATCACGGGTATTGGCGATACCATATTTCCAGAAGAAGAACTTGCAAGAAATTCCTGTGGTGCTGCGCCCTCTGACGAAGAACTTGAAGATGTTTCACCGAGGGGCGGCACATCCGGTGATTGCGACGAATCGGATTCTCCGCAAGACAAGAGCATGCAGGCGAGCGCACCCGCAAATAAAAACTTCTTCACCATTTAGTCCTCCTTTTTCTTTTTTTAATATACTATCGAAAATGAGGCGTTAAATGTTAAATAAAAAAAATCTGAGCAAATTATTTCACAATTTGCACTAAACGAACTACACCTTTTTTGAGGGTTGGTCTATAATCTCGGAACTCTCACCTTATCGCCCGCGTTCAGATGTTCCAACGACACACCTGGGTTGACGGACTGCAGGGAGGAGAGCACGTAAAAGCGGGGGAGGTTCTGCGTTCCTGCACCGTAAGTCCTGCGGAGCAATTTGAACAGGTCTTCTCCGTCGTTTGCCGTGACAGTTTTGTAAAGGCTCTTGTTCGAGGGGTCGGACTGGAGTGCCGAGAGCGCGTTCGAGAATTTGGCAACGAAATTTTCGGCAGAATGGTCGGGCTTGGTTTCTTGCGTGTGCTTTGCGGCGGCCCTGTCGTTTTTCGGCTTTGTCGATGCGTTCTTGGATCCGTTGGGTTTCCCGGTGACGGATTGCGGCAGTTTAAAGACCGGCGCCTTGAACGCATTCATGGTGAGGTTGACATCGACGGAATCTTTGCCTTTCTTGACCGGTTCTAGCGCCAAGATGGAATCCAGCGAGGCGATGTAGTTGCTGTCGGGCCACTCCTCGAGAACCATACGCTTGTTGACTTCGATGATTTTAATGACGGGGTGGTCTTTTTCGCAGGCGAGTAAAAGCAGGGTGCAGAGCAACAATAAAAATTTCATGCTATAAAAATACTAAAAAAGCCGCTGCAACTTGCCAAAATCACAAAAATCAACTAAATTTAGGCTCCAAACATTTTTACTTCACAGGAAGTTTTATAATGAAAGAAGGTATCCACCCTAATTATCAACCGGTCGTGTTCGTCGATGCGAATACGGGTAAAGAATACATTCCTTGGAAATTACGGCTGATACCCATCCGTTCTGGACGGGCAAGCAGCATCGCGTGGATACGGCTGGCCGTATCGACAGCTTCAACAAGCGCTATGGTGGCGGTGCTAACATCACCTCTGCAAAGCGCAAAACTCGTAAAGCTGTGCCCGTTAAGGCCGAAGAAGAAGCTTAATTTTTCGTAAGCTTGGGGCCTCCCTTCCAAGGGAGGCTTTTGTCATATTAACTCAGAGGATGCAAGATGAAAAAGAAACTTAGTATTTGCGCCGCAGCTCTCATTGCCCTGGCTATGACGGGTTGCGAAAAGACTGGCACCATCGAAGGTGAAGTTTGCGATGCGTTCACCGGTAAGCCGTTGGAAATGCCGACCGTCGGTATGGACTCCACGATTTACACCACTCTTTCCAAGAAGTACGAGTTCAACCAGGAACTCCGCAAGGGTAAGTTCAAGTTTACCAAGGTTCCGCTGGGCTCCTACAGAATTTATGCTGGTCGCTCCAAGTATGTCAAGACCCGCATGAAGATTGAAACGACTGAGCAGAATCCGAATGCGAATCTGCGTCTTTACATTTACAACTCCCAGGTGGAACCGGGTCTCTACCAGGGTACTCCGGAAGGACCGCTCAAGATTTCGAACCAGTGGGTTGTCTATTCCACGAACTGCGATGAGTCTATTGTCGGTTATCGTTTGACGATTCCGCAGTTGGACCAGAGCACGACCGCAAGCATTGCCGAAAAAATCGGCGTTCCGAAGAAGAAGGGCAAGAAGGGCAAGAAGGCTAAACCCGCTCCGGCCGCTCAGGTCGCCTCTAAGGTTGCCAACCTCCCGGATCCGCGTGTTGTCGATGGCAAGCTTGAAGTGTTCTATCGCAACGCCTCTTCTGTTTCGACGCAGATTGTTGCCAAGACTTATCCGGCCGTTGTCGCTTCGATCGCCTCCCACAAGGACTGCAAGGGCTTTGGCGCTGGCGAAACGAACGGCGTGTTCCCGGTTAAGGACAAAGGCACTGACCTCAAGGTCGAATACGTTGCCGAAAACCTCTTCAAGATTACTGGCGACCTCCCGAAGGGCAAGCAGATTATCCAGCTCTCCCAGGATGGAAAGACTGTCCAGACTTATTACTTCGAAGCCAAGTAATCTTTCGTCTGTAAGACATTGTTAAAAATGAAGGACGACACCTTATTCGGGTGTCGTTCTTTTTATATTTATAAATATGAAGAATATGAACAACTTTTTTTGCTTTTTGTGGGCTGTGCCATTTTTGTCACTTTTGTTTGTTGCGTGCGGAAGCGAAAGCAATTCTATGGAACCTGCTTCGGATTATGATTACACTTGGAATTCGGAGGCGGGAAGTTTGACGTTCCCTTGCGATAAGTCTCGCGAGGAGATGACCGCGTATGTGGAATCCGAGAATGCCGTTTATGCATGCCATGAAGACGGCGGTTCATGGGCGTGGACTGTCGATACGACAATTGTTCCGAAGGCAAAATCGTCCAGTTCTAAGGCCAAGAGTTCTTCGAGCAAAAAGACTGGCAAGGCCAATCCCGGAAAGATGGTTGATATTACGCCGTACTTGAACGAGGAACTGGAATACGGCGAATTTACGGATCCGCGCGACGGCCAGACGTACAAGACCATTGTGATTGGGGACTTGGAGTGGTTCGCACAGAACCTGAACTACGAGTATGGCGATACGACCCTGAATATATGCTTGGACTTTTCCCTGGATTCTTGTGCCAAGTACGGAAGGCTTTATTCCAGAGCGGGTGCGCTTGATTCCCTTCAATATTTTTCTGATGATGCGAAAGAATGCAATCCTTATTGCGATGACTACATCCATTATTCGACTATAGCTCGCGAGCCTATAACCTTGCAGGGAGTTTGCCCCGATGGATGGCGGTTGGGCAATAGTAAGGACTTCCGTTATTTAAGGGATTATGTGAATTATCTTTATAAAGATTATTATGATGATGATCTAGTAGTTCGGTCCCAAAGAGGTTGGTCGCATTATGAAAATTTTAAAGGACACGATGGATTCGACTTTGTTGGTTTTTCCGCTTTGCCTTCGGGTGCTTTTATTCAAGAAAACCGCTGGAATTTGAAGGATGGATGGTTTCTTAAGCCTACTTTTGAAGCGTGGGCTAACGATGGTGCGGAGGAATATACTGAAAATACCGGTATACGTATTCCGGGGCACGTGATGATATGGAAATCTGTTCGTTGCGTCCGTGATATTGACTGGTCCAATCCGCCTCCGGAGCAGCCGGAACATAAGCTGCTCAAGGGAAATGCTCGCGATTTCTTGAATCCGAATGTGAAATATGGAGAACTGACCGATGAACGTGATGGCCAAAAATACAAGACGGTTCAGATTGGCGATGATACTTGGATGGCCCAGAACTTGAACTACAAGGCGGAGGGGAGCCGGTGTGGCGGTGGAATGAATGCTGACACTACAGAAGGCGATTGTTCACTCTTTGGGCGTCTCTATGGCTGGCTTGACGCAATCGATTCTACGTCCCTTCAAGAAATGTTAGGATGTGATGTTTTTGATTCGTGTGACATAGACCGTTCTATCCAGGGAATCTGCCCTTCGGGGTGGCATCTGCCGGATACTGTAGAAATCAATGCCTTGCTTGAAAATGCTGGGGCTAAAGGCGACACCTTGGCTGCTCTCCGTACGGTGGATGGCTGGAAAGATGACTGGAAAAGGACTAACACAACGGGCTTTTCTGCTTTGCCTGCGGGGTTCTTCTTTCATAATGATCGCACGGGACTAGGGTATTATGCAGATTCCGAATTTAGGTCTTTATTTTGGGTGGTGTATAAAACTGCTACAAAGCATAGAGTGCTTGACATAAGTGCGGTAGCTGCCCCATGGTGGCAAGTAAGGGTTGGTAGTTTGGCTTCTGTCCGCTGCGTAAAAGACCGCTAGTCTTCGATACAACGGACGCTAAATTGGATATCCCCAATGTGCCTAGAAAACTGGGGCTCGTCTTCAGTTTCAATGTTCACGTAGACGATTGAATAAGGACTGTGCTGCGTTCTTGTCCAGAATTTTGCACTATACCGACCCATTGAGTAGGAGCTTCCCCCATTAGTAAAGTAATGCCATCCGGTAGGTGCGATGGATAGCCAGTAGCGGTCGGTTGATGGGGATTCCAGGCTATCTGCCTCCCAGTAGTGATTGACTCTGAGGCTAGGAAGACTTCCTTTGCCGCCATTGTCTTTTTTCACGAAGTCGAATAACTCTGCCCATTCAGTGGAATCAGGAAGATGCCATCCCTTGGGGCAAAGACCTCTTATTGGATTGTCAAGTACGCAGTCTGTAAAGACTCCGCATCCTTTTGCGTCATCACTAAATAACCCAAGGGAGTCTACTGCCGCAGCCCATGTGTAGTTTTGGCCAGATCGCCCTTCTGACGCTAAAGGAAGATTTCTAATGCACGTTTCTTTGAGTATGTAATTTAGGTCTTGCGCCATCCAGTGCTGCTTTCCGATTTTGACTGTTCTGTAATATTCCCCGTCGCGTTCGTCGATAAAGAAGGTCGGCTTGTAGTTTGATTTGCGTGTTTCTACGTCTTTGATGCAGCGGACGCTGTTGAGGTCGTAATGCCAGGATGTGCCGCTTAGTCTGATGGACGCTCCTTCGAATTCTTTTCCAAAATTGATTATGTTGACATAAGTTTTTCCATTAGACCGATTTTCTTCCGTTGATGTCCAGTACGGATTAAACTTCTTGGAGGGTTCCTTGAAAACACTGTATATAAAGGCGAATCCGAATTCGTTGAGACGTGTCCAAGTCTTGGCCGAAGTGGCTGTAAAAAGAGTTTTCCATTCGTTTAGATTAGGAAGGTGCCAGCCGACAGGGCATGCACCGCGGACCTGTAAAGGGTGATAGCATTTGCTGGAATCCCCGCAATAAAGGCCTTCGTCCGAAAACAGGCCGACGGAATCCATTGCTGCAGACCAACTGTAAACAACGGAGTCGCTTCCACATTCTTTTGTTTCGGATGCGCATTCTGTTCGAACGGTCGCACTCTTGTATTTAAACGCCAATTCCTCCGTCATCCAGGTCTGCGTGCCGATTTTGACGGCTTTGTAAGTTCTTCCGTCGCGTTCGTCCGTAAACGTTTCGTATTCGCAGTTGTCAACGCTATCGACTATGCAGGGTTCTATTAACTTAACGGCGGTCGAATCGAATTCTGGGAGTTCCTCCTTGGAACTGCTGGATGGACCGGTAGATTTTTTCGAAGAGGAACTGGCTTCGTCTGTTTTGCTAGACGAGGATTTTGCGTTGCTGTTGGATGAATTTGCCTTGCCCGAAGAAGAACTTTTACCGCCGGCGGAACTCGTCGTGCTGCCGGGTTCGAGCGATTCCTGGTTGATCCAGACCCATTCTTCGTATTCGACACTGTATTCGCAGGCGAGCGTGGCCTCTTCGGGTTCAAAATATGCGGTCTTGCCTTCAATCTTTTTTGAGCATGGAGTATTTGCCAAGTCCTTTGATGAGGAAAAAGTGTAGTTGGTGTCGGCAGGCGATGAGGCTTTATCATCGTCGCCACATGCTAAAAGAGCTACTGTGCAAATTGCTGCGGTGACTGCAATTTTTGCATGCTTGAACATTGTCGTTCTCCACGTTAAAAAGTAACTTTACGTCGGTAAAGATAATATAATGGAGTGGTTGTGACAACATAAAAACTGCAGAAGTCGCGTGTAGCGTTTCAGGGACATTGCAAGTCCGTTCGAGACCATGCGTTTATTCAGGAGTGATTCGTTTAGAGTGTGCAAATTGCCAATTTGGATTTGCAAAAGGTCTCGAAAGAATTTAAATTAATAACGAGTGTTCGGACTTGGTTTAACAATGGAGGCGTGGTATGAAACTGTTATTAGCGTGCATCGTGTTTCTTGCTGCTTCGGCGTGGTCCAGCGTAAACCTTATTTGGACGGAGTTCCAGTTCGAAAAAGGGTATTTGGAAGTAGACACTGCAAAGATTTGCAATGTGGATACGACCTATATCAACTGCTCGCAGGACAGAGGTCTTGCGTACTATTCGACGATGGATACCACATTCGCAGTTCTTTTCAATCCGTTAATCACAAGGGTGCAGCTTTTTAAATCCTTGAATGTGGACGAACAAAGACAAGCCGCTGCGGGATATGATTTCAAGATGACGGCTGTTTTGCGTTATGAGTTTATGAAGTGGCAGGAGTGGGGTATTATCAAGATGACTAAGGATAGTGCCCAACGCTTGCTGGATCGTATCTTGCCGGAAGCGAGAGATGTTCAGGGACGTAAAATTATCCATAAAAAGGTTTGCGATGAAGAAATGATCTCGGCATGCCAAGGAGAGATCCTTTGGGGTGGGAGCGGTTCACCGGATTTTTCTGAAGATGACGTTGCCCGCCTTCCTCAAAAAAAGGTTTTGCTGAAGGCGGAATCCGTTAATCCAGGTACGACTTCTTTGAAGCGAGAATTTAGCAAGGCGATTCAGGGCGTGGGGACCGTTTCGCCAGGAACCGGCTTCAAGGCTTTTGATGTGAACGGAATTTATCTGTACCGTGGAACGAGGCAGGGCAAGTTCAAGTCTCATGGTCGTGCGGTGATACTCAAGTTCGAGAATGGACGAACAGCTGTATTCCGCTAGGAATTGCCGGATTTGGTTTAACAAAGGAGTAGTGGTATGAAACTGTTATTAGCGTGCGTCACGTTCCTCGCTGCTTTTGCGTGGTCCAATATTTTCTCTATTGATGCGGGCATTAGTTTTGAGAAAGGGTATCTGGATATTGATACGACAAAAACGTGCAATGTCGATACGTCCTATATCAACTGTTCGCTGGAAAAGGGTTTAGCATATTACTCGACATTGGATACTGCTGTTGCAGTGTTCTTTATGCCTCGTATTGCAAAAGCTTCTGTCTATGCCTTGCAATCGAATCCGAATACGCGTTCCTTGACGGAAATATTGCGCTATGAGTTCATAAAATGGGTTGAATGGGGAATCATCGTTATGACGAAGGATAGTGCCCAACGCTTATTGGACCGCATTTTGCCGGATTCGCTGCAAATGAATAATCGTCACATTCTCCATAAAAAAGTATGTGATACAGATCCTTCGCAGTGTCCTAATTGGGGACCGTATGGAGGCGGTTTGGGTGGCGGAATTTCCGATGAGGAGGCTGCCCGCCTCCCTCAAAAAAAGGTTTTGCTCAGTGCCGAATCCGAAAATCCGGGTACGACTTCTTTGCCTCATAAATTTGGCAAGGAAATTCAGGGCGTTGGAAACGTTCCGCCGGGAACCGGCTACAAAGCTTTTGACATGAACGGAATTTATCTGTACCGCGGCTCTTGGAACGGCAGCTTTACGGCTCAGGGAAAACCGGTCATCCTCAAGTTCGATAACGGAAGGACCGCCGTTTTCCGCTAGTTTTCCGAAGGCTTCGACGGACATTCGATGGTGCGTCTGCATCCTCCGACGCGGCGCCCTTGCGAGTCCACCTTATCCACGCAAAGCGGTGGTCCGTTGAAGTTGCAGTTTTGGCCTTCGGTACCTTCGCGCGGTTCACTCCACAGGATGTCGTTGGGAAGAATGCTTCTTAGTTCATCCGAATACTTACGGTAGTCTTTAAGGTATCTTTTTCCATTGTCGCATTCGAAAATCGTATATGAAGAGCCTGCTTTTACGGAAGTGGTGTAGCAGTTGATGGGCATGATGCCGTATTCTGTTGCGGACATGCGCGGAATTCCTTCGCTAGAGCTTGATACGACAGAACTGCTAGATTCGACGGAACTGCTGGAAAGTATGGATGGAACGCCGTATTCACATTCAGGGCAGTCTCCGCTCATGCTGCTGGAACTTTCGTTTGGAACTTGGATGGCTCCATATACGGGTTGTGCATCGTCGGTGCATCCCGTCCAAAAGAACGAGGCTAGGGCGAAAGCCAAGTTTCCCCAATGCTTGCGGATGAACGAAATCATAAGTTTTCTCCTTCTTTTGGATGTTTGTTCTGAACTTGACTGGATGGGGCTAGCCCCAACTCTTTGGCTCGGTCATATCCATGCAAGCATAGCTGCGACTCTCGCCTTCTGAGTAGTCTTCCGCTTCGCGTCAGGATGACGAGATGCGGGGCGTTGATGACGGAATGTGTTTACGCTCCTGCATCTTCGAGACGCTGCACATGACAGTAGGTTAATTCCTTAGTCTTTTGTACTTTCGCTTCGCTCAAGTATCAAATGCTAGGCTCGGTCATATCCATGCAAGCATGGCTGCGACGCTCGCCTTACGCATTTGTCATCACGCACCAGCGGCTTCAAGTCTCGCTACATGGCAGTAAGCCAACTCTTTCGTTTTTTCGTCACGGAGATGCAGGCTGGAGCCTTCGCAGTAGCGCCAGTATTTGCATTTTTTGCAGTCGCCAATCTTGGCCCAGCTGCGGTCGCGCATCACCTGATAGCGGTTTTGCCACACGTCCCAGAGGTCGTCTTTGTAGATATTCCCTTGAATGTAGTCGCCACGCAGGCTCGGGCATGCCGAGATGCTGCCGTCGCAAAGCACGGAACTGACGTTCACGCCGGCTCGGCAGAAGAACGGGTAGTTGCGGGCGTCCTTCTCGTAACTGCCGAGGAATCCTTCGCAGCCGTAGTTCACGTTGATGACTTTCAGCGATTTGACTTCGCGGATGAAGTCGAACACCTGGCGGAATTCCTGGTTCGTGAGCTGGAACAGCGGATTGTCCTTGGCGCGGCCCTTCGGGAACACCGTCGCGATACGCCAGCGCTTTACGCCAATTTTCAAAAGCAGGTCGAGAATCTTCGGAAGTTCTTTCAGGTTTTCGCGGTTCACGCACGTCATCACGTCGAAGGTGAGGCCTTGCGTGTGGGCGGCCATGTCGATGGCTCGCAGAGCGCGTTCAAAGCTATGCGGGTCGCCGCGGAAATGGTTGTGGTTTGCTTCGAGGCCGTCGAGGCTGATGGTGAGCGAGCGCAGCCCTGCGTTCAGGAGTCGCGTGTAGCGTTCGGGTGTCATCGCAAGACCGTTCGTGACCATGCCCCAGGGGTAGCCGCGTTTCTTGATTTCCTGGCCGCATTCTTCGAGGTCTGGGCGCATCAAAGGTTCGCCGCCGGTAATCACCACGATAAAGTGCTTCGGGTCGATGTGCGGGGCGAGCTTGTCGAGTACGCCCATGAAATCGTCGCGGGGCATGTCGGGGATGGCGTCCTTGACGCAATCGCTACCGCAGTGCAGACAGTGCAGGTTGCAGCGGAGCGTGCATTCCCAGAAAAAGTAGGTGAGCGGGTGCGCCTTGATTTCGTTGTGACGGTAAAGGCGATAAGCTTCGAGAGCGAGTTTCTTTTTAAGAGAGATTTGCATAGGCTTTAGAATCTAGAGGTTGTTTTTAAAATACAAATTTAAAGATGTATATGAAAAAATGATTCTTCATTTTTTATTTATCGTTATCTATGTAATACTTGGAATTAAATTCTTTTTCGTGGATTGAAAATTCTTTATCTTGTTTATTGGTGCAATTTAGAGTGGTATCGTCTTCATAAGTCCAACAAGAAACACCGTCTTCGCAATGATAATATTTCTGGCATTTTGGAGCTGGTTGGAATGTGCAGTTTTGACCGTTGTCGTCCGGATGAAGGCCGTCTTCACAATAATAGCCAGAAACTCCGTATTCGGGACACCCTATAGTAAGTGAGCATGCTGTAGGCTCGTTGCTAGAAGACGAATTGTCATTGCAACCACCCCAGAAAAAGGCGGTCAGGGCGAGTGCTATTTTTTTCCAGTGCTTGTACATAATTAGGTGTTAGGTTTTAGGTAATAGGTTGTAGGGGTGTGGTTAGTGATTAGATAGAATGCATATTTTTTCGCCTGAAGCCAATTTTTTGCAGTATCCGTTTTGCGTCGAATATTTAGTATAAAATTCTTCTTTGGTGTAAGAGATGTTTTGGCCTTTTTTATCTGAACAATAGATTTTGCTGTCGCATTCTGGAGTATAGCTACATTCAAATCCGTCATCGCAATCGAAATAATTATAGGTTGTCGTGTTATGACCGCACTCGATGGTGTCGAGAATCATGGTGCTAAGCATACATGTTATTGGTTCTTTGCTTGAACTTGATGGTGACGGGATTGTGCTTGAACTGGATTCTTGAGGAACATCGACTTCGTATTCGCAAAGTGCGCAATCATTTGGCGTCGATGACGAATCATCACAACCGTTCCAAAAGAAGGCGGTCAGGGCGAGTGCTATTTTTTCCCAGTGCTTGTACATAATTAGGTGTTAGGTTTTAGGTAATAGGTTGTAGGGGAGTGGACCAATGACTAAACTAATAACGTCTTTTCTCATAATATTTCTTTTCGAATTCCTCATGGGTATATTTGATTTCTTTCCCTTGTTTGTCGGTGCAATTCATATTGCTTTCATTCATTATTCTCCTGCATGAAAGACCATCATTGCAACTGTATTTGTAAGTGCATTTAGAATCTACGCCGTATTCAGGGCACATCTCATCGATAACACATGCGATTTGTTCGATTTTTGAATATTCGATGCATTTGTCGACTAGTTTTTTTACCGATGCTTTGAGTGTGTCTAGCTCCTGTTGATAGCGCGGATTCACGACTGTTTCGCCGTCGCAGGTTTGCTTTTTAGCAATAACATCTGTGGATGGAGACCAATAAGTGCGTTCTACGCGGTCAAGGCAAATAGAGTCTTTTTCTGCAAGGTTTGTTCCGAGTTCTTTCTTGGCGATGTCTAAAAGTTCTTTTTTGTCATCTTCCCACGCTTTATTGAAATCGGCTTCTGTGGTAAAATCGTGTTTTTGACAAAGCGGAGACGGGGGTGTGGCGCTGTTGCTGGATTCCGGCTCCGAACTTGAACTGGATTGATATTTTTCAGGAAACTTTGCTCTGTGCTCTTCTTTTGTATAGAGAATGCGATTTTCGGAATCGGTTGCTAATGTACTGGCTTCGTAGCTTTCGTTATTTGAACATTTATATACCAACGTTCCTAGATCTACATGTGTACAATGAGTTTTGGGTGTTCTATACGCTTTATAGTCTGCATCAAGCCATTCTTTTAGATTTGCATTTATTTTTTCTTCAAGGGAATCGAGCTGTTCCAATGTCAGAGTCTGGTTTTCTTCAACTGTTTTTTTGTACTCGTCGATTTTTCTTTGAATTGCTTCTTTGTTGCTTTTGGCGTCATCATCGTCGAGGCATTTGCCTCCATTGATATAGCTTGATGTGCAAGTGACGCTTGGATTGCTTGCAAGTCTGTAGACGTTAGGATTTAAACTACTGGAACTGGACTCAGCAGCGCTGCTGGAACTTGGGGCTTTGGCTTCGGATGAACTGCTTTCGGCTGCGTTTTCGTTAGAACTTTCGATATGGCTGTCGGAACTGACTCCGGAGTCGACAGCGGATGACATGTCCTGACCAATCGTCGGGAACGTATTTTCGTTTTCGCTTGTGCAGCTTGCCCAAAAGAGGGCTGTGGTCGTGAGCAAAAGTCTTTTCCAGTGCTTGCGGATGTTCATTTTTAGGTGCTAGGTTATAGGTTTTAGGTGGTAGGGGTGTGGTTAGTGGTTGGTGGTTTGTGATTTAGGGGATGAAGGTATGGGGTATGGGCTCGGTCGCCTACGGCTCCCTTTGACGCCTTCGGCGTCTGCGGCTGCACTCGGTCATAAAAATATGCAAGCATATTTTTGCGACGCTCGTTTTGCACGCTACTGAGGTATGGGCATTGCCCAAAGCGTAGCGCCCCCAGAGCGAGTTTACGAGCGTGCTCATAGCCCAAAGCGAAGCGTGCCCAATGACCAATGTCCAATAACTAATAGCGACGTTTCGTATAATATTTCTTTTCGAATTCCTCTTGGGTGTATTTGATTTTTTCGCCTTGTTTGTCAGTGCAATACTTAGTACTATCTCCGTCAATTTCCTCACATGAAACGTCGTCAACGCAATTGTATTTGTAAGAACATTTTGAATCTATTCCATATAAGGGACACATGGCTTTAAGATCGCATGCTGTCAAATCTGTGCTGGGGTTTGAACTTTCTAGACATTCTTTTATACTCTGTTCGATTTCCTTTAACTTGTCTTCGTAAATCTTTTGGCATTCTTCGTCTAGCGCAGGCTTGTTCTTTTCCCATTCCTCTTTCATTTTAAGGTAATCGAGGTATGCTTGTGTAGGGCGTGTGATGCCGTCGCTACAAACTTCATCGGGGTGTATGAGCACTGGGGCCCCGTATAGGGCAACGAACATGCTTAGTTGTTGACGCAAATTTGCGAGGGCTTGAGGAATCGTTTCCTGCGCCTTCATGATGCTGTCGATTTTGGCGACTCCGGCACGGTTTGCCTTCTTTTCTGCATTGGATTTTGCCACGCTTTCTGAATAATCCGGCGGGTAATAGCTTATGACGGAATCCGTGGGAGCGCATGTCACTTCGGCGGAACTGGAGCTTTCTGCTACGGAACTGGACGGATTTGCTTCGCTGGAGCTGGACTGCGTAATGCTGTTGGAACTCGGTGCTGATGCTTCGGAAGAACTGCTTTCGGCTGCGTTTTCATTAGAACTTTCGATATGACTGTCAGAACTTGCACTAGGGTCAACTGCGTGTGGCGTGTCCTGGCCGATTGTCGGGAACACGTTGTCGTTTTCGCTCGTGCAACTTGCCCAAAAGAGGGCTGTGGTCGTGAGTAAAAGTCTTTTCCAGTGCTTGCGGATGTTCATAATTAAAGTCGGAAGTAGTCGGTAGGAAGTGGTTGGTGCTTAGGTTTAAATTACATAAATAGAAGTTGAAAATGAATATTTTTTTAATGAATGCGTTCACTTTTTACATAGTATTGCGGGAAAAATCTTTTTCCTATGTCCGTAGAACATGTCCATTGTCTAAAGTTAGAAGTTTATTAGTATCGCTCCTTAATGTAATATTTTGAGAAAAAATCTTTTTCAGAGTAAGTGACGCTGTTGTCGGGTTCGTCGGGACAGTATATAACATCGGCATTGTTTTTAGTTGTTTCATAACAATAAGCACCATCCTCGCATTGGTAATGTGTGCCGCACGTTGATGGCTTTATGTTGCACTTGGAATCAATGTCGGGTGATTGGTAATCTTCTTCGTTTTCACAATCGTAAATTACCCCATATACGGGGCATTCCATATTTAAGGTACAAGCTATAGGTTCTTCGCTAGACGAAGGTTTGTCGCTACAGCCATTCCAAAAGAATGCTGTGATTGCAAGTGCGATTTTTTTCCAATGTTTGTACATAATTAGGTTTTAGGTAGTAGGTAATAGGTGGTAGGTGGGGGATTAGTGGTTAGTGGTTGGTGGTTTAGGGAATGAAGGTATGCATAGCCCAAAAGCGTGCAAAACGAGCGTCGCAGAAAATGCTTGCATTTTCTATGACCGAGTGCAGCCGCGGACGCCGAAGGCGTCAAAGCGTAGCGTGCTCTAAGTCCTATTTCTCCGGGCATTCGATGTTGGCGTGGCAAGCGCCGATTCCGTGCTCGTTTCCTTGTTCGTCTACGGTGATTCCGTCGATGCAGATTTTGACAGAATCGTATTTGCAGTTCGTCGCTCCGCATTCGTCTGTGTTTGGAGCTACGATCTGGATGTCGTCGGGTAATGTTTCTTCCCTTTTAGGATCTTCGATGTAAAGTCCCGGATTCTTCAGGTATTTAGTCCCGTCTTCACATTCGATGATGCTGATGGTCATGCCGTTTTTGTCTGTGGCAGTTGTATTGTAACATTTGGTCGGGAAACATCCGTAACCGGCTACGGCATCGTCTTTGGGGTCGCAACCACCCCAAACGAGTGTGAGCATCGAGAGAAAGAGTAATTTTAGGAATTTGTAGAGCATGTTTAGATCTTAGGTGTTAGGTTATAGGTTGCAGGGGGGCGGTGCTTATAAAAACATTTTGAATCTATGCCATAAGGACATAGATTCAAAGTTTCGTTAGGTTTGATCCGTGCCGAATGGATTCAAGCATTTGTTGATTCTTTTCTGAATGTTCTCCAATTTTTCTTCGTAAATCTTTTGGCATTCTTCGTCTAGTGCAGGTTTGTTCTTTTCCCATTCTTCTTTCATTTTTTGATATTCTAGATATTCCTCCGTGGGGCGGACGGTACCGTCGCTGCAGACTTCGTCGGGATGTACGATGACTGGGACCCCATAGAGTGCTACGAACGAGTCGAGTTGCTGGCGCAAATCTGCGAGACACTGCGGAGTCGCTTGCAACGTATTTTTGAGACTGTCAATTTTTTCAACACCGGTGCGCTTTGCACGTTCTTCCGCGTTCATTTTGGCGATATCTGCAGAGTAGGATGGGGCGTAATAGGTTAATGTTGAATCGCCGGGTGTGCATGTCACTCCGTCAGAACTGGAACTTTCTGCTGTGGAACTGGACGATTTTTTTTGATCAGTATTGTTCGTATAGATTCTGTTGTATTGCTTGCGGAACTCTTCTTCGTTGTAGGTTTTGCCATCGTCGCAGGAAAAGGTTGTTTCGGTGTTCACTATTACGCCATAATCGAGGCAAACCGTTTGTTTTGTGACGCCGTCTTCTTCGATGATTTCTCTGCATTCTGACTCGTAACCCTTTATGGAGTCTTTTTGGATGCAGTTTACGCCGTCTCCGCAATGGAAGATGCGCTCTGATACTCGATTAATCATCGTTGTTTGTTCGTTATCAGGGAAACACGGAACTGGAGTAGGTACTCCGTATGCGGGCATGATTTGTGTGAACTCGCTGCTGGAACTTTCGGCTTGACTGCTTGATGAAATGGATTCGCTGGAAGTTGGTTCTGCAGCGCTGGATTGGGAAATCTCCGAACTGCTGGAAAGGTCGGGCGGCACACCGTAAAGGGGCTCCGTGATAGTTGTGTTGTTGCAACTTGCCCAGAAAAATCCGGTCAATGCAAGGGTTAATTTTTTTAAGTGCTTGTAAAACATTTTTAACTCCTCTGTGGGCTATTGCGTACTCCTTGGTCTAATATAAATAAAAGGGGAGTATAATTTACAAGCCGAAATTTCCTTTTTTTTGTGAAATTCTTGAATTTCTATTTAAAAATGACGCTTTTTAAGGGGGCCTGTATTATATAGAAAATATGAAACGGGTTGTTTCACAAAACTTACAAGTGGCCCTAAAGGGGGGCGTGTCGTAGTTATTTTTACATTACTAATTGTCCTTGCCTATTTTAATGTATTAGTTTTTTACCGTTACTATAGGAACATATCATGAAAAAGAACCAAGGTTTTTTCTCTTACTATGGCCTCGCGTTTTCCCAAGTGGCTATTTCTACGATAATCGTTGGTACGATGGAATTGGTTTTTAGCCGTAGTGGGCTGACGGCAACCGGATCTTGGCAATTTTACGTGTTGCATTTGCTTTTCCTTTTGCCTTGCATATTGTTATTGACTCCCGCGGGGTATTTTTCGGACAAGTATCCCAAGGAGCGTGTGCTATTATATACGACGCTCTTGTCCGTTCCCGTGCTTGGTCTTTTCTGCTTTGGCGTTTATGATAGAAGTGTTCCGCTGGTGTTTACATCGGTGGGACTTTTCTTTATTTTGCAGGCGTTCCAGTCTCCGGCGCGCGGCGGTTACCTCAAGGAACTGATGGGGGTGAGGAATCTCGCTTACGGGACGGGTATCCTCATGATTATCTGGTTTAGTTCTTTTGTGCTGGCGGGGGTTGGTCTTGCATTTGCTAGTTTGTATGAAGTTTGGCTCCCGGTACTTGTGGCGGTGTGCGCGTTGCAACTGCTCGGGATTGTTTTTGCGGTGCGTCTCCCCGCAATCGGTGCGTATGACCGTGAAATGAAATTCCCGTGGGAACGTTACTGGAATCTCGTTTTCGCACGTCGCAAATTTTGGAAAGCGTGGAGCAATCGTGGAATCCGTCAGTCCATTATCGGGCTTTCGATGTTCTGGGTCTTGATATTCCTCATGGTCTTCGTGATTCAGGACCAGTTCTGTTCGGGTTCGCTTTTTGGGTTGGATGCGCTGGTGAACTATGCGATTCTTGGTGCCGCTATTGGTTTGATTGGCGGTTTTGCGTTTGCAATGCGCATGTCGAACAACTTTATCGAAACGGGCCTTGTCCCGATGGGTACGGCGGGATCCGCTATTTTAATTTATCTGATTCCGTTTATCCCGAGACCGTACAATGCGATTGCGTTTGCGTTGCTCGGTTTTTGCGCCGGCATGTACATGCTCCCGATGTTTGCGCTGCTGTTGTACAATTCAAAGCCTCGGTCGGCGGGGCATGTGCTCGCGGTGAACAATGCGGTTCAAAATCTTTGCGTGATTGCGTTTGACGTGCTTGCGATTCTCGCGATGCGGCTGCTTGGTTTTGACCGCATGGACTTGTTCTTTGTGCTTGGCCTTTTCTGCACGGGGGCGACGATTTGGGCTTTGTGGATCATGCCGCAGTCGCTTTTGCGCCAGTTGCTCCGCACCACGCTCTCGCTTCATTATAAGTTTATCGTCAACGGTCTCAAAAATTTGCCGTGGGAAGGCCCGGTTTTTCTTGTCAGTAATCACATTTCATACATTGACTGGGCGCTTATCCAGATGGCAAGCCCGCGTCCGCTCCGTTTTGTGCTGAGCCGCCGTTCGTACGAAAAGTGGTACGTGCGTCTGATTCTTTCGCAGATGAACGTGATTGACTTGGACTTGGCGCATCCCGAAAAGGCTATGCAGGAGGCTCATGAATCGCTTTTACGTGGCGAGGCCGTGGTGGTGTTCCCCGAGAACGCGCTTTCGCCGACAGGCAACGTGAACCGATTCCGTCTGGATTACAGTTCCGCTATCAAGGATGTGCCGAATCTTGTGCTTTTGCCGCTTTACGTACAAGGATTGTGGGGCAGTTCGTATTCCATGGCGAGCGCCGGTTACCAGGATATTGTGCATAGCGGTGGCCGTATCGTCTCGGTCGCTTTTGGCAAGCCTGTGCCAGTCGATTGTGGCAACGTTCAGATGTTGCGCTCTATCCAGGAACTTTCGATTACCGCGTGGGAGGCGTACATCCGCAGGCTCCGTCCGGTTCCGAACAGCTGGATCCGTTCTGCAAAGCGCAAGAAAAATTCCCCGGTTGTGTTCAGTCCCGACGGGAAGCATTTCTCGGGTTATTCGCTTGCGACGGCGGCGATTACGTTCGCGAATATTTTTGATAAACTTTTAGGCAAGGACGAAAAGTGCGTGGGTATCTTGATTCCGCCATCGGGGCCGGGTATTTTCACGAACCTCGCGATGCTTATCAAGGCAAGGACGGTCTGTAACCTAAATTACTCCAGTTCGCCGGAAACGATGGATTACTGCTGCAAGGTCGCGGGCGTAAAAACGATTGTCACCGCGCATGCATTTGTAGATAAGTTAAAACAAAAAGGCGTCGATCTTGAGGGCAAGCTTCTTTGCAATTACAAAGTCTATTACATGGAAGACCTGGGCAAGCAGTATGTGAAAAAGCCTACGCTTATCCTCAATTTTTTGCGTGTAATGTTCTTGCCGGTCTGGTATCTCGAAAAACGGTTCTTCAAGAAGGTGAGCCTGGACGATGTGGCGACGATTATCTTCAGCTCGGGGTCCGAAGGGACGCCGAAGGGCGTTGAACTCACGCATTTCAACCTGATGGGCAACATCAAGCAGTGCGCGAGCGTCATCAACGTCGGGCCTGAAGACGTGTTCCTCGGGCTGTTGCCGATGTTCCATGCGTTCGGTTTCTCGATCACGACGATGCTTTGCATGGTCGAGGGAATCCCGGTGGCGACTTGCCCTGATCCGACGGACATTCGCCTAGTTGGCCGCATGGCGGCGGAATTCAAGGTGACTATCATGGTAGCCACAGGTACGTTCCTTCGTATGTGGGGCACGAGCCGCTACATCCATCCGCTGATGTTTGAGCATGTGCGCGGTATTTATGCGGGCGCCGAAAAGATTCGCGAAGACGTCCGCAATCTCTACAGGTCGAAGTTCAAACTTGAAATATTTGAGGGTTTCGGTTGCACCGAAACGACTCCGGTCGCATCCGTCAACACGAAGGACTTCTTGCTTGACGACTACAAGACGGTCGTGGTGGGCAACAAGCCAGGGACGGTGGGCGTGCCGATGCCGGGGTGCCAGTTCCGCATTGTCGATCCGGATACGCTCGAAGAACTCCCGCTTGGAACCGATGGCTTAATCCTGATCGGTGGCGCTCAAATCATGAAGGGATACCTGAACGATCCGGAACGCACGGCGAACGCAATTGCCATGATTGATGGACGTCGTTGGTACAAGACAGGCGACAAGGGACATATCGACGAGGACGGGTTCCTCACCATTGTCGATCGCTACAGTCGCTTTGCAAAGTTGGGCGGTGAAATGGTTAGCCTGGGTGCAGTCGATTTCAAAATTTCGGAAAATCCTTTGTTCGATGAAATCGACCATTTCGCAGTGGCTGTCCCCGATGGCTCGAAGGGCGAAAAAATCGTGCTCCTTTATTCGGGAGATAAGCCCGAAGACGAAGTCAAGACGATGCTTCGCCAGATTGGCCTCCCGGCATTGATGGTTCCCGGTGCCGTTCTTAAGTTGGATGAACTCCCGAAACTCGGTTCTGGCAAATTTGACGTACAAACTGGCAAAAAAATAGCCATGGAGCGCCTTGGAATTTCTGCGTAAATGTTATATTTAACGCACTATGAAAAAAGAAACGATAGGAAGGGACGATGTGAAGCAGAAGTCTTTGCGTCAGTCCCTTACGGAATGGATAGAATCCCTACATTGGGATAAGCCTCAAAATATTATGTTGGTGGTTACGGCATTCGTGCTCGTATTCGCCTTTCTTATCTTTAACAACCTTTCGGTGTCGTATGCGCGCCATTGGGATATCGAGTGGGGATATTACTCCATCCTCCTCACGTTCCTCTTGCTCGTGGCGGGCGTCGTTGTCAACATCCCGTTCGTGGCGAAACACGTTCGAGCCTTTTTGCCGAGCGGCAAGGGCTTTTGCGGGCTTGCGCTTTTGCTCATCGTGTTCTCGGTGTTCATCTTCGGGAACATTGGCAATACGCACCGTGTATTGAGCGACGAGACTAGCTGGGAGTCCATGGGGCTCCAGATGTATTTCCAGCATTCGGGAGGTATCTGCAACGAAGGTGTCTGGACGGATGGCGTTCTCGATTGCAAGACGGAAGTGAACAACTTCAAAGGCAAAGCTCTCGGGTTCGTTTATTCGCTCGTGTTCAACTTCATGGAACCGAACCGCGATTCAGCGCTCTTGGTGAACTACCCGTTCTACATTTTGAGCTTGATTGCGTTCTTCCTTGCGTTAAGCAGGTGGTTCCGGAGCGATAAACTAGCGCTTGCAGCGACGGCTTTTTTGGGCGGCATGCCGATTTACTTGTTGCAGTCGCGTTCGGCATCGACCGAAGTCCTTTACATTCTCTTGCTTGCGGTTCTGATGGCGTGGTACGCCTTTGTCCCGACGAACAAGGTCACGTGGAAGCATTTCCTCTTTACGGTCCCGCTGCTTGGATTTTTTGCGCAGACTCGCCAAGAAACCGTGTTCGCGTTTATCCCGTTTGCGCTTTACTATTACCGGTACTTCCTCGAAAAGCCGTACCGCTTGCCGGCGTTTGTGGCATCCGTGATTGCCGTGAGCTGGCCGTCTATCAATACGATGGCGGCGTATCGCGGCTATGATTTCCAGGGGGGGACGCATGCGGCGCACTCGCTTGGAAACTTATGGTTTAACTTGAAGACGAACATTGAGGTCATGATGAACCTCAAGCCGGATTCCGCTTTCGGCGGCATCATGGAAAATCCGTTCTACACGACGTTTACCGTGATTCTGCTCCTCGCGACGGCGTGGCTCCTGTTCCGCATGATTTATTCCCGCCGCTACGTGCGCGGGTTCATTCTGGGCATTACGTTCTGCGTTCAGATTTTCGTGATTCTCCTGAACGTGTCGGGAACGTTTACGATTGACATCAACCAGCGTTACGTGCTCGTGGCGCTCCCGCTGTTTGCGCTTTTGATGGCGCTCGGGCTTTACGATGCGCTTCTCTTTACGACGAAGATGAAAGAAGATGCCGCGGCGAAGATTGTCATGGGTGTCGCTTGCTTCTTGTCAATCGGGCTGATGCTCTACCATGCGCCGAGCTACAAGGCGAACATGCTCTATTATAAGAACAAACTTTTGGCCGAAGAAGACTTTTTGAATACGGAACTTGCGAAGTACCCGAAAAATTCCGTGTTCATTTACGCAAGACCTTGGCAAATGCTCGCTTCGGGTCATACATCCTTTAGCGAAAATTCGTTCAAAAATTGGAGCACCGAGACGTTCGCGGAATGGATGCAGAAATCCGGTGGCAATATTTATCTTGTTCGTGGCCAAGATGGCTATGGAAAAGTCAACCGGGATAGCCGTGTGGTGGGCTTCAAGACGACGGACCAGATTGACGACATCCTCAGCGATTTCAAGAACGAACGCGTTCTGATGAATGCAAGGGATTTCGGTTACGGCCTTGCCATTTACAAGATTATCTCGAAGAAGGGCGTGTCTCATTACGCGCAGAACTTCATGGTGACCGACGAATCGAACGGCATGATTGTCGTGAACAAGAATTTCCCGGAATCGATTGCTTGCGATTACAAGATGAACGACAAGGACCAGGGTGAAATGCTCGTCTCTAACAATGCGGACACGCTTTTGCTTGATTCTGTAAAGATTCGTGCGGGCATGAACCGAGTGGTGCTGAGCTGCTACATGCCCGACGATGATACGCTCGTGACGTATAGGGACTTCTTTGTCGAGGGCGATAACGTAGCGCTTCTCTCGAAACTCAAGATGGGAAAATTCTATCAGGAATGGGGCGAGCCGCAAATGAATGCGACGGTTGATCACCACAAGATTACGCTGGATGGCGAACCGTTCCGCTATGGTATCGGAAGCCATGCGAATTCGTCCATCGAATATTCTCTTTCCCGCAGTTATGATTGGCTGTACGCTGTTATCGGTCTTGACGATGAAAGCGCTTGTGGCGATGGAGCCTATTTCGCGGTCGAGGCGGATGGTCGTGAAATTTACCGTTCCAAGAAACTATATACGACGGACAAGGAACGCTTGAAGCTCAACATCAAGGACGCAAAATCGATTAATTTGCGTGTACTGATGGGCGATAACAAGGATTGCGACCACGGTGACTGGGCTCACGCCTGGTTAGAGGCCGAAAAGTGAAAGTCCTTGTAGCTCCGCTCGATTGGGGACTCGGACATGCAACGCGCTGTGTGCCCGTCATCCGAGAGTTCCTGCGGGTTGGGGCCGAGGTGGAACTTGCGGTTGTGAAGGCGAATGCAAGTTTCTTTCGCGAACTGTTTCCGCAATTGAGGCAGCGCCTTGCGCCGAGCTATAATATAGTCTATCCGAAACACGGCTACAACATGGCGCTTTGGCTGCTCAAGAACAGCATTCACCTGAACGCCGTGATGCGCTACGAACATCATTTTGCCGAAGAAATGGTCGAACGCCACGGCTACGACGTTCTATTTTCGGACAACCGCTTTGCGTTTTATTCTAAAAGAGCGTATAGCATATACATGACGCACCAGCGTCGGATTGCGTTTCCGCAGGTGTTCTCGGCGTTTGAACGTGTCGGCGTGATGTGGCATGCCAACGTGATGCGCAAGTTTGACGAAGTGTGGGTCCCGGACTTGGAATTTTACCCGGGCTATGCGGGCTCGCTTTCGCATTCGGGGGCGACTCCAGGCGAAAAACCCTTGCGTTACGTGGGTGCTTTATCGAGGTTTTCTGGATACGCCGGATCGTTCTCGGCTGGCGATGCGGACGGTTCGATGAATGATTCTGAAACCGCAACCGGGACCACCGCGAAAAGAAATGCAAGGTACAAAGTCGTTGCCGTTGTGTCTGGTGTGGAACCGGCTCGGACTCAGTTTGAATTGCAGTTGCGCCATGCGCTTTTGAAAATCCCTGGCCGCCATTTGATGATTCTCGGGAAGCCTTTTGCGGAGCAGAAATGCTGGACGGAAGGGAATATCGAACTTCATACGCACCTTGCGACCGACGCTTTTGCAGATGTCATCAAGCGGGCTGATTATGTGGTCAGTCGTGGCGGTTACAGTACCGTGATGGACATGGCGGAACTTGGCGCAAAATGTATCTTTGTACCGACGCCGGGGCAATTTGAACAGATTGTCCTCGCGCACGATTTGTCGAATGCTGGATATGCGGTTGAAATCCCGGCGGATAAACTGTCTGCCGAAACGCTTGTCAAAGCATTTGACTCTTGCGTTGAGATGCCGAAAATTGGAAACCCTAATTTGCTCCGTTCGGCTATCGAAAATGTTGTTCGCATTTTATAAAGAGAGTTGAATATGAGCCAATTTGTTCTTGCTTTCCCGATTTCAGTTGCTGCTGATGAAGTTTTTGCCATTACCGAACACGTCAAGGTTGCTGCCGATGCAAAAACGGTGATGATTCCCGGTTGCAGTGTCCAATTTGACGTTGTACGCCAGCCTCGGGAATGTAAAAAGCATGAACGATGTCGAAATGGTGAACTCCGCTATTTCGAAGATGTTTGCCGCCGGAGCCATCGGGGTTTACATGCAACAGTCTGGCACGGCATGGACTGCCGATGCATTTGATGACCAGTTTGGCGATGGCGAATATCCAATGGATGCCTGGATTAACATTATTGATTCGGGCGAAACGCTTTATACGCTGGGACTTGCTGCATTCGCTTTGCCGGATTTGTGTATCTCGAAAACGATTGAAGACCCGGAAGAAGCTCTCCTGATGGCCGCCGACAGTTTGTTCGGAGACGGAATCCCGGCAAAGTCGGGGAGTGTCATTGATTGGGGCGACGGTGAACGCTATGTGCTCCGCCAGGAAACCAAGACGTTTTTCTCGAAGGATGCTCCTGAATACAATAAGCAAGGCGTTCTGAGAATCGTGAAGAAGTGACACGCTTGGTCGAGTAGGGAGGCCAAGTGCGTCATCCTGAGCAACGCGAGGAATCCAGTCAAGTTTTACTGGATTCTTCATTTCACAGCGTTTCATTCAGAATGACGTCTGTGAAATTTCATATATTGATGTGCAAGAGGGGACTTTTATGGCAGATGTTCTAAAGTTTGAATCAATTGAAAACGCTCGGCAGCTCGGCGGGATTCCGGCGGGAGCGTCTCGTGTCAAGCACGACTTGCTTTTTCGCAGTGGCAACTTGTCTAAAGCAACAGAACAGGACCTGATCCGCCTGCGCGATGAATATGGCATTCGTCTCGTGATGGACTTGCGTTCGGACTTTGAAAACAAGCAAAAGCCGGATAAAATCCTTGAAGGAATGTCGATAGTCTCGATTCCTGTTATTGATAAAATGGTGCACGGCGATGTTTTTAATAAATTGCAGGTGCCGTCTTTGACGGGCGTAGATTTTATGGAGTTTCTTTTTGGCATTGCCCGCCATCCGGTGGCGTCCCTGCTGAAGGATAAGCTCTACAATTACTTTGCCGATAGCGATTATGCGAGCAAGCAGTACGCGAAAGCCTTTGAAATAATTCTTGCGCAAAAAGGCGCTCCGGTGCTGTGGCACTGCACTTCGGGCAAGGACCGCGCCGGTTTTTGTTCGGCGTTGATGCTCGCCGCTCTCGGTGCCGACGATAACGCTATTCTAGACGATTACACGGAATCCGAAAACTCGTACCGCAAGCCGCTTGAAGCGATGACCGCCAAAGGTCGTGCATCGGGGATGACAGAAGAGCAGCTCGACATTTTGCATTTCTTGGTGAGCGTCAAACGCGAGTATCTCGAAATCCCGCTCAATCGTATCAATGCGGAATACGGTTCGCTATTGAACTTCATCACGCAGCGGATGCATGTGCCTTCCGCTACCATTGATGCGTTGCGGGAATACTACCTGGAGTAGTTTCGATTCTCGCACGTTGTTCAAATGCGTGTTTATGCGATTGCTAAACATTTCAACCTCGTTTGAGCAAGTGCATGCCTAGTTCGTACCGAAAAAAACTTGTTTTGCTTGATTTTGGGAGCCTTGCGATGGCTTTTTCGCAAAAAAGTGTTACTAAAATCTTGAAAAAAGTCTTTTTGGTATCAAAAAATTTAAACAAATTAAGTGAATTTAGGGCTGTTGCGTGATTTTTGAGGTGTTGTGTGTTACCAAAAGCGAAAAAATTGCAAGTTTGGTATCAAAAAATCGGCGGATTCCTGTAGAATGGTGTAGATAAAGTAAAAATTATGATACCAAATTTAAAAAATTGTGCGATTTGGTATCAAAAATTCGCAAAAAAGTGGTTGATGGGCCTTTGCTTTGTGTATTTTAACCCATGTAAATGTAGCCTGGATTGAGTTTGGATGAATCCTTTCAAAATAGTGTTGCCCGCTTTGTGTTTCTCTTGCATGGCATGTTCTGATGACATCAGAACTGTTGAATTGAGTTGCAATTCATTAGGTGACGAAACCTGGCTCGAAGTCAAAAAAAACGAAGTTGTCAAAATTTGCATGGACTCAAAAGTTCTTGCATGGCAAACCTCGCTAAAATCTAAAGCTCTCAATGATTCTTGTTTGCAAATTCAGGCTCCGACGCTTATTGGGGCCAGTGCCATTAGCGTGAAATTTCACGACTCCGGCATTTCGCATAAAATCAATTTAGCAGTCGGTATGAAGTTTCTTGAATTCAAGAACGAAGAAGTGCTTTTAGGATTTGACAAAAAAGATCCTAAAAGGCTCGCATACATAACGGGGTCGTATCTAGTAGATAAATATCCTGTAACAAACTGCGAATTTACGCAACTGATGTGGGACAGTATTCCGGCACAGACTTCTTTTAAATCAAAGCCTTTACAAGAAATTCATGCGGGATGGTTGTCCAGAAAAAGAAATGACTTGCCTAAAGAGAAATGCGACGTCCATGACTCTGCCGCAAATACGGTATTCTTGTATCAAGCTATGGAATACGCAAACGCACGAAGTATCCGCGAAGGACTTAAACCATATTATCTCTTTTCAGAATCAAACGAAAAAGAACAACGCATTATATCAAAGGGTAAATATGTTATCGGATATTTTGATTTTACAAATCACGACAAGGAATTTATTCAAGTAACAGTTGATTCGACATCTGATGGTTATAGGCTTCCCTATTATGACGAATGGATGATGTTAGCACGTGGCGGAGACAGAAAAAATGCACCATGGAGTAATTATCCGGCAGATGAAAAACTAAAACATGTACTCAAGTACGCCTTATTCGGTACGAGTAAAGACCTCTACGATTCAAGTCCTGTTGGTCAATTATTGCCTAACGGCTATGGTTTATATGACATGTTTGGCTTAGTTTGGGAACATGTTCTTTTTGAAGAAAGAAATCCATTCAAAATTTTAAAAAACCGTCCATCTTGTTTAAAAGGTGGTGACAACACAGTTTTATTAAATAAAGATGAAAACAATATTTTTCATGCTACAATTCCCGAATGGAAAGATATAGATTACGGGTATTTCAAGTCGAATTACAATGGTGGAGTGGCAGCCGGTTTCCGTCTCGTTCGCAATATTGGCAATAATGTTGTGTGGAAAGTAACGGAACCCCAAAAAGTTCGTGTTCCTAGAAATTATGAAATCCTGGAATGGTGAGGCGCTCTCTATCGAATTTTAGGCTTCGCAAAAAAAAACCTGGCTTTCACCAGGTTCTTTTGCTTAAACCTCAAAGGTCCGTAAGGACCGAACCCAAGCCTCAGAGTGCCGTAGGCACGACCTCTTACAGTTCCGGCTGCTTGCCGGTGAGGCGCACGAAGATTTCTTCGTACTTGGCGAGCGTGTTCTTCACGACGTCTGCCGGAATTTCCGGACCCGGATAGGTCTTGCCCCAGTCGAGAGTTTCGAGCCAGTCACGAACGTACTGCTTGTCGAAACTTTCCTGGTTCTTGCCTACCTGGTACTTGTCGGAGGGCCAGTAACGGCTGGAGTCCGGCGTGAGCACTTCGTCGATGAGGATGGTTTCACCATCGATTTCACCGAATTCGAACTTGGTGTCGGCAAGGATGATGCCCTTGCTTGCAGCGTAGTCGCGGGCCTTCGTGTAGATGTCCAAAGACATGTCACGGAGTGTGGTTGCTTTTCGCCAACGATATCGAAAGTCTGTTCGAAGCTGATGTTTTCGTCGTGGCCAACGTCGGGCTTGGTGCTCGGCGTGTAGAGCGGCTTTTCGAGCTTTTGGCAGAGTTGCAGGCCTTCCGGGAGGACATGACCGCAGATTTTGCCGGTCTTCTGGTAGTCCTTCCAGCCGGAACCCACGATGTAGCCGCGCACGATGCATTCCACGGAATGGCGGTGGGCCTTTTTGACGATCATGGAACGGCCGCGGAGGTAGTCGGCGTGCTTCTTCAAGACTGCCGGGTATTCGTTCACGTCGGCGGTGATGAGGTGGTTCTTCATGCCAAGGTGCTTGAACCAGAACAGCGAAAGCTGGTTGAGGATTTTGCCCTTACCAGGGATCATCAGGAAGCTGTCGCCCAGGTCGTACATGTCGCGTACTTTACCCTGGTGGAACAGCGGAACTTCGGTAATGGGAGTATCAAATTTTAAGCTCATAGTGCAAGCAAATATAGAAAGAAGGGACTTTTTGGGCTAGGGGGAGTCTATGCACTACTAACTAGGCTCTAAGTTCTAACCCCAAAAACTGCGTATTATACGGTTTGTATAATTTGGGAAAATTATCGATAAAAAAGAGTTTAAAAAACGCATGATTTCTGCAAAAAACTTGATTTTTGTATAATGTGGGTGTTGACGAAGCCTGAAAAAAACTGTAATTTATAGATATGAAATCGATACTAGAATATAAGGATTATCACCTGTATATGCAGGATTACTACGATGAACGCAAACGACTGGGAGCGTTCTCGTGGCGAGAATTTAGCAGACGGGCCGGATTTTCCTCGCCGAATTTTATAAAGCTTGTGTGCATGGGACAGAGCAAACTGAGTAAAATCAAGGCGATTCAAGTAGCGAGGGCCATGGATCTTGTTTGCTATGAAGAAGATTATTTTAGACTGCTTGTTGAATTTTGTAACGCCGATAGAGATTCCGTCAAGAAGGCTGCCCTTTTTGAAATGGAGAAGATTGCTGTAGATCACAAAGTGCGCGTTATCGATGGCGAAGCAATCCAGTATTACGAATCGTGGAAGTATCCAGTGGTGCGTGAACTGGCCCCGATGATGCCCGGAGCGTGTCCCCATGATATTGCCGAAGAATGTAAGGAGTATGTCTCTGCCGATGAAATTCGCGACGTTCTCGAGTTCCTTGTAAAGTCTGGTTTTTTGAAAAAGGATGGTGAAAAAGTTTATTCGCAAACGGAAAAAACTGTGGTCGGCTCCAAGGAGGCCATGCCTGTTGCTATACGTTCCATGCACAGGGAAATGGCGAATATGGCGTCGCGCGCTGTTGACCGTTATTCTTCGCGGGAACGTTACTTTACGGGGATTACGTTTAGCGTAAACGATGAATCGTATAACAAGATTGTCGATGAAATCAATGCTTGCCGCAAAAAGGTTCTTGCGATAGCGAATGCGTATAAAAATGTCAATCAGGTTTGTCGAATCAATTTTCAGTTTTTCCCGATGACCGATAAGATAAATGGGGGCAAACATGCGTAAAGGTTACACTTTAGCTATAGGTTTTATTTTATCGCTGTTGGGTGCGTGTGCTGACGGGGGAACCATCGATCCGAATACATTTGCAGAAGGCTTCAGTTCTTCAATCGAAGAATCGGACGTAAACGAACCTCTTTCGTCGAGCAGTATTACGAAAGATAAAGTATCTTCGTCGGCTAGAAGTGTTCCGATGTCTAGTGTAAGTGTGAGTTTGTCCAGTTCGGATAGCGGTAGCAAAAATGATGTTGATCCGGACGTTTTTAATAATAAAATGGCTTATCAGTATTTCGCCTTTTCTGGTAAAGAAAAAGAAGGGAATTTAATTATTGTCAATCCTAAGGGTGAATCAAATTTTGCTGTGAATACGACTATTTATGAAACCGAAAAAGGAGCTGTTTCGTATTGTGCAGATGAAGGAAAAAGTTATACCTTGAAGGTGAGACTCATTTCTGATAGAAATGTGAAAAAATTGATGTTGCTTAAAAATCTGGGTGACAATTGCGAACGCGTGTTCATGGACTTTAAGAAATCATGCGAGTCCAAGAACGGGGCGGAAGTGCTTCTGCTAGAATCGTGCAACAGTAATGGAAACATGGATGCACTGTGCTCTTATACAGACGAATCCGTGGAATTTGAATCGTTGATTGCCGATTTCATGAATGAAGTCGATAGCAACTGTAATAGCGATTATCTGAATGCTTCGCTATATCTTCAAGGACAGTGGTAGCAGGGCTTTTAAATGAATTGATTAGGTTCACGAAGAGGAGACTTTTATGAATAAGTTACTTATTACTGGTGCGGCGCTGTCGTTTGTGCTGTTGGCATGCAGCGACGACTCGTCTCCTGTTGCGTCCGGTTTACAAATGTCAGGAGGAGGGGTCTCGTCGGTGACGGTTCTTGAATCGTCATCGGCGACGACTATCCCTGAATCGAGCGCTGCGGTTCCTAAATCGAGTGAAACTGTTCCAGTGTCGAGCGCGGATGCTCCGGCCTCTAGCGCAACCGTTCCTACATCGAGCGCGGACGCCCCAGCTTCTAGCGCAAAGGCCATTTCGTCATCGTCGGTAACGCCTACAGCAGATTCGTTGCCGCCGGTTACAGACGGGGCCCGCTTGGTGATAAAGAATGCCGTTGGCCAGTGTGGTACGCTACAAAATTTCGAAGCATCGCAAGATGCGGGGTTCAGGCCAGCGGAAAAGCCAAACATGCGTGCTATCCGTACAGTCGGCTCCGATTCCACAGAATTTTTGATTAGGGATGTTCAGCTAACTTGCGGCTGGGTTCTTGACAGCTTGGAAATTACGACATCGGGCGATACGCTTGTGGTCAATGCAGCCTTTGATCGTTCCAATGCTCAACGGTGCCTTTGCGACTATCAGTTTTTGTTCAAAGTAAAAACAGATTCTGTTTATTCCAAACCAAATTTTGTCACGGTGCGCACAGGACCTGTTCCTGAAAACGACCATACCGCGCCGATTCTCGATTCTGAAATATGGGGAAGTGACCCGGTATCGCATGTTCAGGTTATTTCGAATGTTTCTGCGAAGTGCAACAATAACGGCGTTATGGAAAATACACTGCGTAGTGTCGCATCTACCATAGAAGTCAATCTTGTCGATGATACCACGTCTTCTGAAAAAAATGCTCCGATTGCCACGATGAAGATCCTGGATAACGGTTTTATCAAGATTGATGTTGATGGAATTTATCTGTCATGCGGCGTGATTATTGAAAGTGTCAGTGTCGCTTCGACTGGTGGCAACACGATTTTTGCAAGTATTAAAGAGGATCCCTCCAGCCCGATTGTCAATTGCCTGTGCCCGTCGCGTATTTCGTTTGATATAAAGAACGAGAACGGTTTTGCGAATGCACGTTTTATCAACTTTGATGGAATTGGACAAATTCAAATTTTAAAAATTAAAGAATAAAAACCTTTTTAAAGGGGGTTTATCATGAAAAAGTCTGCGTTATTTATGGCAGCTGTTCCAGCGGTGTTCTCTGTGGCGCTCTCGCTTTCGATGCTCGCATGTAGCGACGATGCTTCCGCAACGTCACCGGTTCTTGGCGGCGGCGAAATCACGAGCAGCGATTCTGACCAGTTCAATTCGAGTTCTGCCGGTTCCGACAAAAGTTCGAGCAGCCAACCCGACCAACTCATTTCGAGTTCCTCCGATTCTGGCAAGGGGCAGAGCGGTGCATCCCGAAATGCATTTCAACTAGGATCGTGCAAGAGAAATGCTCTCAACGTTCTTGCGAAAGATGGTTCGGCTGGCGAAACGCGCAAAGCGTATCTCGTTAATGATTCTGCCGGCACTCATGTCGTGCTTCCCGATGTTGACGATTATTGCGGTTATTATGGCGAAGTGACGTACTCTAAAGAACGTTCGGGAGATACTTTGGTTATCGTGAAAAATATGGAGCGAGCTCTTCCGACGAGTTGCAGGTGCCTCTATGATTTTCGGATTGCACTAGATGTGATTGATATGAACGCGAAGTATGTCCGTTATGGGAAAGTCTATGAAATCGTGGCGGATCCGCTTCCGGAATCTTCGTCAAGCGTTAAGTCCTCTTCGAGTGATGCTTCGGTTTCGTGCTTGCCAGGTGAATTCTGCGACGAACATCAAGTGGCAAGCGACATTGTTGCCGCATGCAATAAAAATTCCAGTGATGCCGTTGTTGTCGATACGAACGTTTCGGCGAATGACTTGTCAGACCTCATTGTTCGTCTAGATGAACTGGAAAATTCTAGCAAAACTTCTTCTGTTGCAAGGAAGTATGTGGGCGATGACAATTTTATGACGATTGTGATTGATAAAGTTGTTGTTGGTTGTGGCGTGACCGTAGGAGATTTAGACATTTTGGTATCTGGGGATACTTTATACGTTGATCCGATAAATCCGAGTGCTTTGTTTGCAACTAATTGCGTCTGCCCCACAAGACTCTCGTTTAAAATCAAGACGAATAGCCAAATTCGAGAGACTAAGTATTTGATGTTCAATCATAATGAAAGATCGACATACCTTTTGATGAATGGTGCCTATGGTGCGGAAAATGAAAATAAAGTCGTACTCGAATATGGCATTAGTCGTGGCGAGTGCCGCGAGTCCAAGGAAACGAGCCAAAAATCAGATGCTGCAACGCTTCCTTTGGCCTCTTTGGTGTACCATCCTGAAAGGGAACCCTATATCGAAGTGTTTGATGTGCAGGACTTTTGCTCCATTGAAAAAACGACGATTGCTCAAAAACGGAATGGTGATACGTTGTTTGTCGATTACTACAATACGGACGTGACTGAATGTACATGCAATATCGAATACCATCAGATTCGTGTGGCTCGAGGAAATGAGGATGTCGAATATCTGTCGTTCAAAGGAACGCTGTTTAAAGTTGAACCTTTGATTGTAGATTAAAACGCTAGTGGGCTGGACGCTAAAACTCGTTTTTTGAATGCTAAAAGTACGTCATGCGGGCGGGGCCCCAGCTCAGAGTTGCGAAGGCCGCACGGGCCCCTCCCTGCACCCTCCCTATCCTTGGCCGACGCTTCCATTCTCTCGACGTATTTCCATTGTCCTATGAATTATTGGATGAACATTCTCGCTGATGCTTGTGTATAAGTTATGAATAAATTTGATTTTTTGACCTTGTTAGAAATAGTTGTAAATAAATTGAAATTTTATAAAAAGGAGATGAAGTTATGAATAAGTTGGTTGTTTGCACGGCGGCGTTTTCGCTTGCGTTGTTGGCGTGCGTCGAAGACCCTGTATCGAGTGCTTTGCCTGCTACGGGAAATGGGGAAAGTTCTGCGGTTGCGGAATCGTCGTCCGCGACTCTCCCGGCTTCAAGCGAAATGGTCCCAACTTCTAGCACGCTGGCCCCTGAGTCTAGCGCTGCGAAACCCGCGTCCAGTGCGTCCGTGGAATCGTCATCTGCGACAGCGCCTGCTTCGAGCGAAAGCGTTACGCCGCAATCAATACCATTCCTTGCGACTTGCGTTGATGATGTTGTTTACGTTGATGATCCCCTTTCTAAATCGTCTGATGTTGCTCCCGCTTCGGCGTACAAGTTTTATACCCCGGCGGGAATCCCGGTTCTTACACTCAAGGGCTCTTACTTTGAAATTCCTTGCGATAAGAAACAGGCCGAGTCGTTCATGTCTGGCCTAAATTCTGGTGATAAATCGGTGGCCAGTTTTGCCTATTTGGTTTCCGGCGATACGCTCTATGCGAGGGTGTCTAGAAGTAAGGGTTTTTTGTATGGATGTTCTTGTGCTGCCGAAGTTTCGTTTGGGTTTGAAGAAGGGGGGACTTATATTCAGTATGTGTCCTTTGAACACAACGAGGTCATTCCTGCGCCAGAATTGCATTACATTGTAGCGTCGTCTTCATCTGAAGAACCTCGATCTAGCGCAACAGTTGCATCGTCTTCTTCGGCGGTTGTTGCCCCTGCTCATCAAGTCGTGACGGATGTTGCGGGCTATTGTATCGAAAGGGATCCGTCCGAAAACAGGTTCGATTTGAACGAAGGTATAGGCGACTATGCGATTCCGCCTGTGGCATACATGGAACCTGGCTCGGATTCCGTGACGTTTATTCTTGAAAGGGCCAGGTTCGCTTGCAGCGCTAGCTTCGTAAGTCTAGATGTCTCTACGTCCGGCGATACCGTTATCGTAAAACCGAATGTGGCCCTTGCGAATAATCAGAACGATGATTGCATTTGCCCGACGCGCCTCACGTTCAAAGTCAAGGCGGACGCCGCTTTCAAAGACGCTAAAGTTCTAGTTATCGGTGATGGCAAAAATGCATTCAACAAAATGCGCATCGTCAAGTACGACGAAATGAAATACTATGTAAGTTCGAATATCCTCGATCGTGATGGATACACCCGTGGTAAGTGCATGGAAACCGAAACCGCTCCTAGTGCGAATCCCGAAGCTACTTTGATAATTTATCAAGACGGAAGGTCTCTTATGGAAATAGACCATGTGAAGGATTATTGCGATATCGATGCAAAGATTTCCCAAAAGGTTGTCGGTGATACGTTGTTCTTGGATTACTATGACACGGGCAACGTTACCGAATGCCTTTGCACGTTCCAAACGCACAAGATTATCATAGACCTCGATAAGACGGGTGCCAAGTATGTAAAATTCGGATCAGTCGTGTATAGAATCGTAGGTGTGACCTACTCGAAAGTCCCGAACTGGGAACTGTAAAAACTTCCGTTATGTTTTTGTAGCTGAATGAACTCCTTGGAAACAAAAAACGCACTCCTTACGGGGTGCGTTTTTCTGTTTCCGTTCTTGTTGAAAATATTATATGAAACACGTTGTTTCTTATACGTGAATAAAAATTTGAAATAATTAATAAAAAATGATGTTTTTGTAAAAAATTAAGTGATTTTGTTTCATCTCTATTGCTTTTTTTGAAAGTTGATTCTATTTTTTTTATTGAAAACGTTCGAAGTGAAAAAATGAAAACGATTTTTGAATACCGAGATTACCGCGAATATATGCGAGACTTTTACGAAAGCCGTAAAAGATGTTCCGCGTTTACGTGGCGCGAGTTTGCAAAACTGTCGGGGTTTTCTTCGTCGGGCTTTTTGAAACTTGTGTGTGACGGTAAGACGCGTTTGTCGAAGGTTGCTGTCGAAAAAATTTTGCCGGCGATGAACCTGTCAGGACCGCATGCCGATTATTTTCGCTTGATGGTCGTGTTCTGCGATTCTCCAAGTTCGGATAAACGTCGTTTGGCGTTTGAACGGATGTTGTCTATTGCCGGAGAACATCATGTTGAATTTTTGGAAGCGAAATCGTTTGCTTATTTCTCGTCGTGGGCAAATCCGGCGTTGAGGGAACTTGCGCCGATCATGGCGGGGGCGACTCCACTTGAACTTGGCCATGCGCTTATTCCGCCGATTTCTGCATCCGAGGCACGAGAATCTTTGGAGCTTCAGGAATCTTTGGGACTTCTGAAAAAAGACGAAAACGGGAATTATAAACAAACAAGTAAAGGCGTTTCTAGTTCCCGCGAGGTGGTGTCGGCTACGGTCGTCAATATGCAAAAGCAGTATGCGGGTCTTGCTGTCGATGCCCTGGATAATTTTTCGAGAGACGAACGTCATATTTCGGGGATGACGATGGGTCTTGACCGCCGTGCGTATGAACGGATTGCCTTGGAACTTGATGCGTTCCGCAAAAGGGTAGCGTCCATCGTATCTGAAGTGGAATCGTACGATTGCGTTTATCGATTGAATTTGCAGCTCTTTCCGTTGAGCAAAAAAAAAGGAGACTGATAATGAAAAAGATTGATTCTTTTATCAAGAATATTTTTGCGACAGGCCTTGGTTGCATCGCAATTTTTGCAGGATGTGCCGGCTTTACCGAAGATACGAATTCATCGTTGCCGGCGTTGGATGTTGGTGATGATGTGGGTGCTGGTTTCGCGTCGGCTCGCGTATCGCAAGTGGGCAAGGCGCTAGTTAATGAATCCAAAGATTCTGTGACGTTTGTAGTCGAAACTTTTGGAGGATGCTTTTTAAATGATGGTACGCTTTTCTATGATCCAGACTATTATGTTGTTGATGAATATCGCTATGCATATAGTTTCAGTAATGATACATTGCAGCTTTCCTACATTTCCGAAGGTGAAAAAACAACAGAACATATTACGGCTCTATACGTTGGCGGAACCTCTGGCGTGTTGGACGGTACTTGGCTTCTGACGCAGTGCTTCTATCTCGATGGTGTCTATGGTTGTAACAACGATGCCTACGATAAGTTTTTTAAGATCGATGGTGACAAAGTAGAAGCCCGTGTTGGTGATGTGGCTAACTATGATTATATGAAATCGGATTTTGTGGGTGATATATTCCGGTTCTTGAACGGTAAAAATACCATTATGTTTGAAGATGTTTTCTATTCATGGTATGACAATAGTCCAGAGAAATATGGAATTACTATCCAAGAAAAAACGAAAAGAAGTATGAGGTTTGTTTATGATGACCATGTTTTTGACTTGAACTTGGATTATGTGCGTTATATGGATAGCGTATCTGTTCGTTTGTCGTCTGATGGAGTTACCTGTATCGGACAATATCATAAAATAAGAGATATTTCGCCTGAAATGTGTCGTGAGGAATATGCGCCGTATCTAGAGATTGGGGATTACAAGGTGTCGAAATACGAGAAACAAAACATTGCCGAATTTAAAGCTTGTATTGACGGAATCCTGGGCCGTAAAAAAGATTAATCAATAACAATAAATCGCCTCGTGGAAAAATTCCGTGTGGCATGTAAGGAGGAAACATGTCTATTCTAAGTAAACTACATAAATTCTTGGTAGCGTTGCTGCTTTGTTTTCCGCTGTTGGCTTTTGCGGCCAATGATTCTAGCGGTTCTCCTTGGCGTTTTGGCGTAGGCCTAGGCGCAGGTTTCATAAATGTCATTACCGATGCCGAATGGGATATCTACAGCGGATACGAGGAAACGGTCGACATGACTTCTAAGGGGCTTGACATCTCGCTTTCTTTCGATGTCGCGTATGACGTTTCCCGGTATCTGCGCTTGCATTCCGGTGTGGGTTTGGATTACCGGTACATAATATCAAATTGCGTAGAGTCCTACTTTATGGGTGTGGAAAAAAAGGATTCAAAAAGTTGCTCCATCAATACGATGCAATTTTATCTGGAAGTGCCGTTGATGGTGCAATTGAAAATTCCTGGTATGATGTTTTTCGAGGTTGGTCCCGTTTTTGACGTGTTGCTCCATTCGCATACGGATTCGTATATGCCGCCCGAAAGCAACTCCTATAAAAGCAACCCTTTCAAGAATCGTCGCTTTGCGGCTAGCGTTGCTGCGGGTGTCGGGCATGAATTCCTGTCTGGGTTCTTTGTCGATTTTATGGTGTCGTACCAGTTTACGGACCTCGTGGATAGGGATTCGAAGGATGTTGAGTGGAATCCTGTTGTAGAACGTTTGATGACTGATGAACCGGTTGCCATGAATGAGTATTTGTTGCCGAACGATAATCGTGCGGGAACGTACTATAAGCTGATAAAGTTCAAGCTTGGCGTCGGATTTTGGTGGTAGTCTTGGATGCATGCAAGGCTTGTAAGGAGGAATCATGTTAGCTGAAAGTAAAGCTGGTCATTTGTTCGTTGTCATTTTGGCTTGTGTACTGTGGCTTTCGGTTTCTGTGGCGCGGGCTGCTGATAAAGTGGGTGGTACATCGCTGCATATGGGCGGTCATGCCGGTATAAACTATGTGAGTACTTTTTCGGATGCGTACTGGAACGATATTTATGCCGATAGGGCAGGCCTTGGTACAACGCTCTCGTTTGATGTCTTGTATCGTTTTATACCCTTGTTTTCCTTGCATTCGGGTGTAGGGCTTGATTATCGCTATTTTAGTTCTAGTTATCAGGAAAGCGGTCTCGTTTGTCTTAATTCTGATGATCCGGATCTTTGCGAAAGCGGTTGGTCTGGCTATGATAAGGATTATTTGCTTTATTTAGAAATTCCGTTCTTGGCTCAGGTGCATATTCCCCATGTTATCTATTTTGAAGTCGGACCTGTTTTTGATTTTTTACTCATGAGAAAAAGTGATTATTTTGAGCCTAAGGAATACCGCACGGATAAATGCCTGGAAGACCGCGTTTTTGGAACAGGAATTTCTGTGGGTATAGGCCATGAGTTTGCATCGGGGCTCTTTGTTGATTTGCGGGTGTCCTACCAGTTTACGGATCTGGCGCGGGTTGCCGCAAATTGCGGAGACCGTGACGACATCGGGTGGGAATACGTCAAAAATCCAGAAACAGGTGCCGAGGAAAAGGTGTATCATGTTACCGACTATCCAGACCGTTACTATAAATTCGGTAAAGTCCAGCTCGGCGTAGGTTACTGGTGGTAGCGAAATTGCATCGGTGACGTATGTCGATCCAATAGTGAGGAGTGCGAGAGTAAATTTGATCAGAATGCATTTATATTTTTTTTTGTCCAGAAATAAAATTTTTGTTTATCTTTAAAAAAAATTGCTTGGAAGGAAATGTAAATGACATTAATGATCATCCAGCTTCTGATAGTTCTTTTGGCCCTTTATGTAGGTTCGCGTTACGGGAGCCTTGCGCTTGGGGCCATTTCGGGTATTGGCCTTGCCATTCTGGTGCTCGGCTTTGGCATGCGGCCGGGAAACCCGCCTACGGACGTTATTTACATCATCATTGCCGCCGTGACTTGTGCGGGAATCTTGCAGGCTTCCGGCGGTATGGATTGGCTTATCCAGGTTGCAGAACGCCTATTGCGCCGGCACCCGGACCACATTACGTTCCTCGCTCCGCTTTGCACGTTCTTCTTGACGGTGCTCGTGGGAACGGGTCACGTGGTCTATACACTGATGCCGATTATTTGCGATATCTCCCTCAAGAAGGGAATCCGCCCGGAACGCCCGTGTGCCGTGGCTTCGGTTGCTTCGCAGGTGGGCATTACCTGTTCGCCGATTGCGGCGGCGGTCGCTTCGTTTGTCATTATCTCGAACAAGAACGGATTTGATATCAACAACTTGCAGGTCATCGCGATTACGATTCCGGCGTGCATTTGCGGCCTTATGGCGGCTGCGGCTGTTTCGTACAGGCGAGGGCTCGATCTCGATAAGGATCCGGCTTTCCAGGCGCGCCTCAAGGATCCGCAGATGAAGGAATACATGTTCGGGAGTACGGCATCCGTGCTTGACAAGGAAGTCCCGAAAGAGGCTAAACGTGCGGTGTATATCTTTTTTGCGGCTCTTGGCGTGATTGCGCTGTTTTCTATCTGCCAGATTGCGGGACACGATATCCGTCCCCAGATTCCGACGGGCAAGATAGTCGATGGCGTAGAACAGATGAAACCGCTGGCGATGAACATTATCATCCAAATCGTGATGATTTCGGCGGCGGCGTTCATGATTCTTTTTTGCAACGCGAAACCCAAGAAGGCCGTGGCGGGAGCCGTGTGGCAGAGCGGCATGGTCGCCGTTGTCGCCATTTACGGTATCGCGTGGCTTGCCGATACGTACTTTGCAAATTACATGGACGTGATGCAGGGCGGGCTCAAGGATATTGTGCAGCATTATCCGTGGGCAATCGCGTTTGCGTTCTTTGCGGTGAGCGTTCTTATCAATTCGCAGGGGGCCGTGGTGGTCGCGATGTTGCCGCTTGCCTATAGCCTCAACATCGAAGGCCCGGTGCTGTTGGGTGTGCTCCCGAGTGTCTATGGTTACTTCTTCATCCCGAATTATCCGTCCGACATTGCGACCGTGAACTTCGACCGTTCTGGCACGACCGTCATTGGAAAATACTTGCTGAACCACAGCTTTATGCGGCCGGGCATGGTGAGTGTCATCGTTTCGACTATTGTCGGGACGTTGCTTGTAAAGCTGTTCTACTAGTGCCATGAATTCGGAATGGGAAATGTATCTAGTCGAGTTTGTTGGAATCTCGAAAAATCCTTCGTTTTTAAAGAGGATAAATTTTTCTTAAAGAAATATTTGTAAAATATGGGGCAATTAAGGAGGAATAATGCCTGTTATCAAATTCGCGCGGATGATGACCGTGATGTTGACTTGTTTGCCACTTTTGGCAAATGCCGTTGGGATGGTGGACGAAAATACGGTGGATGGAGTGACGTCTCCGAAAGTTCGCCTTGGAACCCGCTTGAATTTAAACGAGGTGGGTGAAATTACCGATGCCCCATGGGGCGTTTATGCAGATAGAATCGGATTCGGCGCGACGCTTTCGTTTGATGTGTCGTACCGACTTTCGAACTTTTTTGCTTTGCATTCTGCCGTTGGATTGGATTATCGCTATTTTGCTTCGGAACATCAAGAAATGTCGCTTGAATGCGATTGCGAACGCGGCGGATTTTGGTCTGGCTACAACAGGGACTATTTGCTTTATCTGGAAGTTCCTCTGTTGGCTCAAGCTCATATCCCGAACATCCTTTATTTTGAGGCGGGCCCGGTTTTTGACTTTTTGCTTATGAGAAAAAGTGAATTCTATATCCCGAAAGAACATCGGCAGGACAAATGCCATGATGACCGCTTTTTGGGAGCGGGGTTATCTGTAGGTATCGGACACGAATTTTCTTTTGGACTGTTTGTCGATGCTCATTTAACGTTCCAACTGACCGATGTCGTGTCGGTAGATAAAACCTGCGGCAGCTATACCGTTTCCTGGGGTGGTAGCCGCATAGATAACGAGTCTGGAAAAGAAACTGTTGAGAAGGAAGAATACATCGATGAAAGCATTGTCGGGTCGTATTATCTGTTCCACAAAATCCAGCTCGGCATCGGCTATTGGTTCTAAACAATCGCATGCTCACTACGAATTCCCTAACCACTGTTTACTAACCACTAACCACTGCGGCAAAGCCGCTCTTTTACGTCTCTCGTCTGTAGCCGCTTGCGGCGTTCTTTCGTCTAATCTACACCGGCGTTTTGCTCTTTTCGCCGGCGATTTCTCGAACGAGTTTCGGTACGAGGTAGCCGGGGAGCTTGGTGCGTATTTGCGCGATGAGTTCGCGGGCACGTTCGTCGCCGACTTCAAAATGGGCGACGCCTTTCGCATGGTCGAGCTGGTGCAGGTAGTAGGGGAGGACGCCCTGCTCGAAGAGCCTGCGGCTCAGGTTTTCTAGAGTCGGTGCGTCGTCGTTCACGCCTTTCAAAAGAACGCTCTGGTTCAAGAGCGTCCAACCGCTGAATTTAAGTTGTGCAAAAACGGCGGCGGACTCTTCGTCGAGTTCGTCGGGGTGGTTCACGTGTACCACGAGCACGCAGTTGAACCGTGCGGGGAGTTCGCGCAAAAGTTCAAAATGCTGCATCACGAGGTCTGGCCGCATAATCGGGAGACGCGTGTGGATGCGGAGTGTCGTCACGGACGGGTGGAATGCAATCGCTTCTACGAGATCGCGGAACGGCCCCGGTCCAAGCGTGAGCGGGTCTCCGCCCGAGAGGATGACTTCCCAGATGTTCGTGTGGACATCGAGCCAGTTCGAAACTTCGCTCGCGATATTTTGCGTGTCCTGGAAGGGGTAGTTGCGCCTGAAGCAGAAGCGGCAGCGCACACCGCAGGCAGAAGTCGAAACGATAAGGGCTCGGTTCTCGTACTTTTGCAGAATGCATTCGGACTTGCCGGCGGGGAGGTCGCCCACAGGGTCATCGACAAAACCGGGTGCGTCCTTGAGTTCGTCCTTGCTTGGCAGAACCTCGCGTAGCAGTTTGGCGGGCTCGCCCGATTTTTGGATGAGGTCGGCGTAGTGCTTGGAACAGTTGAAGGCAAACGAGGGACTTTGGTCGAGGTTTGCCTGCATCTCGCTCGTCAAACCTGTAAAATCTTTGCCCAAATAATCTAAAAATTCAGAAATATGCGTGAAAACTTTAACAGAATTGTCCATTATATTGCTAAATTTAGAATCAAAATCAACAAGAGGATAATATGGGTACTGTAAGCACCAACGAATTCCGTAAAAAATTGAAAATCATGGTTGATGGTCAGCCGTACGAAATCATCGAAAACCAGTTTGTGAAGCCGGGTAAGGGTCAGGCATTCAACCGCGTTCGTATCAAGAACTTGGTGACTGGCCGTACTCTCGAACGTACTTGGAAGAGCGGTGACACGGTGGAAGAAGCTGATGTGACCTACACCGAAATGACCTACCTCTACAACGACGGTTCTACTTGGTACTTCTTGGACAACACCACTCAGGAAACGATGGAAATTGCCAAGGAAGCTCTCAATGGCTGCGAAGTTTGGCTCCTCGACGGTGCTACTGTCGAAGTGACTTGGTGGAAGGATCCGAAGACTCAGGCTACGCTCCCGATCGAAGTTATCCCGCCGACATTCGTTGACTTGATGATCGTGGACGCTCCTCCGGCAGTCCAGGGCAACACCAGCGGTAACGTGATGCGTGAAGCCACTCTCGAAACTGGCGCCAAGGTGATGATTCCGCTCTTCATCGAAAACAACACCAAGATCCGCGTCGATACCCGCGACGGTTCTTACCTCGAAAGAGCTAAGTAAGATTTTCGCCTGCGCAAAAATGACGCTTTTGTCACCCCCGACTCGTTCGGGGGCTTTTTTTGATGGTTTTGGTGATGAAAATGCAAAAGTGGCGGTGAAATGGAGGTGAAATATGCTGTTTTCACCGCCAAAATTTAACTTGTCCGTGATGAAATGAGTCGAAAGTGGTCGATAGCGCGAGTTGTTGGCGGTGAAATGGCGCAAAAAAGGTGAAAATCACCGCCTTGTGCTGCGCGCGCCATGCAAAAAAAGGTGAAATAGTGCGAATAAACTAGAAAAATGGCGGTGAAAATGATGAAAAATTCTCAATTTCACCGCCAAAATGAAAATTTGACTAATGTGCTATTCTTATTGTCAATCCGAAGTTGTGGTTCGAGATGACTTCCCTGTCTTTGTATGATTCGTAGAACCTGCCATTCTCGTTATTGACGAATCGGCCATAGGAGTAGTTGAATGCCACACCGGCTCTCCAGCGGGTGCTGAACCACCAATCGTAACCGGCTTCGATTCGTCCGAAGATATTGTGGAAATTCTCTTTTTTATCGGATCTTTTTTCATCTAACAAAACCGTGGCTTTTCCCACTTCTACGCCTTCTATGGCGGCGCCGAAGAAAATTCCGAAAAATATGCCGTAAAGAGCGCTTTCTTTGTTTTGGAATGGGTAGAATTCCCCACCAAGACCAAAAAGCATTTTTGTGCTCGACGCATCGATTTTTTCGTACTCGCCGATTCCACAACCGAATCCGATAGCTCCGTAAAAGGCGGCGACGTCGGAATAGTAACCGCCAAGTCGTGTTTCGATGTAAGGCGTCCACCAGCCTGTGAATGACGTATTCCAGGTTTCGTCATCGCCCCAGCCTGATTCTTCGTGGTGGCTGTTCAAGGAGGCGTAGCCGAAGGTCAAATTAGTAGTAAAGTAGAGTCCGGTATGGGGGTGATAGTAGTAATCGTTTTTGTCAACCGAGCCCGTCTTACTAGTTTGGCCGAACTGCGCAAAAGTGAATGTAGCCAATATAAGTGCCGTTGCAAGAATTATCTTTATCATGTCATTCCTTTTTAAGAACACATAGTCATCCCCGGAAAGAGGATGACTATCTTTTTTAAAGGCTGATTTTGTCCGAAATTAGTGGGCGAGTCTTATGGTTACGCCGAAGGTGTGGGCTGAAAATTCATCTTTGTAGCGGTAGGATGAACCGTCATCAAGGGCTCCGTAGGTGTAGTTGGCCGAGACGCCGAAACTCCAGCGCCTGCCAAACCACCAGTCCTTACCAATTTCGAAACGGCAGAAAAAGTTGATAAATTCTTCACTGTCGGAATTGGTATCGTAATCGTAGTAATAGTCTTCGTCTTCATCTTCGTAGAAAGCACCTTCAATTGAGAAACCTGCGGTGACGCCGAAGAAAAATCCGTGACCTGCGCTTTCTACGTCCTTGATGGGATAAAATTCAAGACCGCCGCCGAAAAGGAATTTGAGATGCGTGGCGTCGTATTTTTTGTTTTCGTATTCAGGCGAGTTATAACGTGAGTCTGTACTGTATTTGTTTTTTTCGTATTCATAAGTTCCAGTTCCGACGCCAATACCCAATGCGGCGTAAATTGAAACCGTGCTTGCGATGGAACCACCGATCCTAATTTCTTCATAAGGTATTACAATACCTTTGTATGTTCTTTCGATATCTTCTCCATCGTAGTCGTCCGTTTCGGAGTGGCTGAGAGTTGTAAAACCTAATGTCAAACTTGTGACAAAGTAGAAACCCCTGTGGTTGTGGTAGTACGGATCCTGTATTTGCTTACTCGGGTTGTTTGTATAATACTGGTTGCCGTTGTTCGGGGTGTTCGTGTAATACTGGTTGCCGTTATTTGTGTTGAACGGATCGTTCTGTTGTGTATTTGTTGTGTAGTAGATATTATTGTTCGCTTGTTGGGGCGCACTGGGGGCAGCTTGTGCAGGTGCGATCTGTTCTCCGTACGTAGCGTTCTCATCGGCATAGTAATAGGGATTGCTGTTGTCCGAGAACGAGGAATTGTTGTTGTTGGAGAAAGCAGAGTTATCTTGTGATTCGAATTGAGCAAATGCGCAAGATGCCACTAAAAGCATTGATGCTATGATTTTTTCTCTCATATGGAACCTTTTGATTGATGTTATTGATGTTAAACTTTTTGTTGAAGCGCTCCCCGGAAAACCGTGGCGACTTTGTCGGGATTGTCGCTCTTGAGCCAACTCAGCGTTTCTGTGCCTCGGTAGCTCCAGGCGAAAATGTTCTTGATGCCGGCAGCACGGCTCTCTTCGACGGCGATGGCGAGGTCGTTCTCGCGACCGGCTTCAATCTGGTAAGCCTTGATCCACATTTGTACGGACTTGCCGTATCGTGAGGCCACTGCTATGAGTTTGTTCGCTGTTTTTCGATATTTTTCGCGGACCCAATCTTCGCTAGCACCTCGTTCCCAGTACGGGTCGCTTGCGATTTCATCGACCGTGTCGAGGCTTGCGACTCGGCTCCAGTCATCAAGTCCGGCGGGAAACCACGGCGGCAGCATGCACACGCAGTTGCGCTTGCCGCGGGCGTGAACATCCTCGGTCATTTCTTTCAGAAAGTCGATAAGCGAATCCTCGCGGAATGTCTTGACGTTGTCCGTAAGTTCCGTAGGCATCTCCTCACCGAATTTTTCGCGATACTTTGTGCGACATTTTTCGCAGCGGCAACTCCAGTTTTCAAGCCCGCCCTTCTCGAAGTAGAAATGCGGCTCGTCCCAGAAAATCGTAGAAACGTCCGTGTGGCAGACAACCTCAATCCACTTGTGCATGTACGCGCGGAATTCGGGATGGTTCGGGCATGCGGCGACTTTCGGCTTTCCGTCTATCGCGACCTGGCACATGTCGTGGTTTCGCGCGGTAAGTTCCGAATAAGCTTCGCCGCCGAACACGCGACCGACGCCCCACGGATTCACATAGACGGAGAGACCCATCGCGGCGGACTCGTTCACGATTTGTTCCATCGAGCCGTAGTAGTACTGTAAATCTTCTTCGCTCCACGTATGGAGGATGGCGTTGAACCCCGCGTCTTTGATGCGTGCAATATCCAAAAGAGCGAGCTTCGGGGATCGCACTCCAAAATAGCTGACGCCTTTAATCACAGTTAAAAACCTCTATAGGTTTTGTTCCCGGTCCACTTGGCCCATTGCGGACAACCGTTCTTGTGCAGTACGCTTTCGAGCGTAGCGTTCCATTCTTCTTCGCTGACGGGCCGCCTGATCCAGAACGTGTTGTCGTCTCCGGAATCTTCGGGGAGCGGCATGTCGTCGGGGATGATTTCGATAATCCACGATTCTGGAATGGCGTTGTGGAGTTCCTTGCTGAACGCAAGGTTCTTGTCGGTGGCGTGGTCGGCGTGATCAAAGATGATGAGCGCGGGCGACTGGCCGATGATGAGTGCGGATTCCAAAAGACTTTGTGCGCTTTCGATGGAATTGCAGGTGTAGAGGGTGGAATCGTCCGCCATGTTGCCATGCTCCAAAAGCCAGCGGAAAGTCCACTGGTTCAGTTTGTCTAGACTGCCGGGCGACGATGGCGTTATGAAAAATATATGTCCCACGCCTAAAGTATAGAAAGTTTATTGTTAAATTATGGTGCGGTAACTTTATTTTTCCCTCGAAAAAAGATGATGAAATTCCCTGACCTCGGCGAATTTAGGCTCGTAAACAAAATATTGCAGGGGGCATCCCCATTGAAGATGGAATCGCCTGCCTACCGCAGTTGGATTCCAGCGGGGGATGACTGCGCCATCTTTGACGGCTGGCTTGCGACAAAGGATTTGTCGGTGGAAAACGTGCACTTCCGGCTAGACTGGTCTAGTCCTGAACAGGCGGTCGAGAAGCATATTGTATCCAACATATCTGATGTGTCTTCGATGGGCGGTCGCCCCAAAATTGCGTTGTTCGGACTTTGCGTAAACCGGAACTGGGACGAGGAAATCCGCAACCGTATTGTCGCTGCGGTTGCGCAAGGCTTTGAGAGAAGGAAAGTTACGTTGATTGGGGGCGATACGGTCGCGGGCGATGTCGGCATGTTTTCGACGACTCTCCTCGGCATGACTGATGGCGAGACGACTCTTTTCCGTAGCGGGGCAAAACCGGGAGACCGCGTCTATGTGGCGGGGACTCTTGGCAAATCCGCGGCCGGACTCTGGATCTTGATGAACCGTCCCGAAGAGGCCGCGCGCTTCCCGAGACTGGTCGAATACCACCTTTCTCCAAAAATTTGCGAGGATGCTGGGGCGCAGTTGGTAAAGCAGGGCGTACGAGGTGCCTGCATGGATATTAGCGACGGACTCAGCTCGGAAGCGAACCATTTGGCGCTTTCATCGGGCGTTTCTATCGAAATAGACGAAGAAAAAATGCCCATTGACGAAGATGTTTTGGAAATGTGCGATTATTTCGGACTTTCGCCGCTCAAATTTGCGCTAAACGGGGGTGAAGAATACGAACTTCTTTTCACTTCGAATCTTACAAAAAAAATATATATTAGCAGTAACTGTGATAAAAACACGCCAAAAAGTGATGAAATTCACGAAATTGGTTTGGTAAATCGCGGTTGTGGTGTATATTTGAATAATAAAGTTGGTGGTAGGATTACTTTAAACGCTCAGGCGTGGTCACATCTATGAAAGATTCAAGTGGATTAGGTCAATTATTGGTTCGCGTTAACCTGATTAACGAGGACCAGTTAAAGTATGCCGAAGACGAAATCAAGTATCAGGCGCAGCTGGGCAAAAAGTTGACACTTGCCCAGGTTCTTGTCAAGGCTGGAATGGTCAAGCAAGAAGCTCTTACGGACATTCTGGGTGTCCAGATGCAGAGCGTCACCAAGAAACGTATCGGCGAAATGCTATTGGATCAGGGCTTCATCACCCAGGACCAGCTGAACGAGGCTCTTGAAAAGCAAAAGACTTCAGGCGGCAAACGTCTTGGCCGCGTACTCGTCGATTTGAAATTCATCGACGAAAAGAAACTCACGGACATTCTCTGCTGCCAGTTCGAGGTTCCGTTTGTAAAGCTCGATGCCGTCCGGTTGGACGAAAAAGTCTATGAGTTTATTTCCGAAGAACAGTGCAAAGCGTACAAGATTGTACCGCTTTATGTGACGAGGGATCCGCGTCAGGCGCTTGTGGTCGCCATGGCGGACCCGACGAATGTGCGTCTCAGGGATTCCATCAAGTTCAAAGTCAAGAGAAATGTGGATGTCGTCATGGCGTCCGAACAGGACATCAAGAAGACTATCGATCTTCTTTTTGCAAACCATGGCCCGGCTGAAGAATCCCTTGCCGAACTTATCGGATCTTCGGGCGATGAGGAACTAGAAACGGTCGAACGCGGAAGCAGTAACAGCGACGAACCGGAATTGAGCGATGAAGAAGGCCGCCAGGTCGTGAAAATCGTGACGACCTTGATTCACGAAGCCATTGCCCGCCACGCATCCGATATTCACCTGGAACCGCAAGAGACTTTCCTCAAGCTGCGCTACCGCATTGACGGTGACTTGCAAGTGATGTCGCCGATTCCCGCAAGGCTCATGCCGCAGATTCTTTCGCGTATCAAGCTTTTGTCCAAGATGGACATCGCCGAAAAACGTAAACCGTTGGACGGACGCTTTACCGTGCGTTACAAGGGCGCCGAAGTGGACCTTCGTGTGAGCTCGTTCCCGATATCGCTCCGTAAACGCGGCGTTTGCGAAAAAATTGTTATGCGTATTTTGGACCCGAACTCGGGTCAGTTCCCGCTCAAGGAAATGGGCTTCGACGCTCGTGTGCTCAAGCAGTTTATCGATGCCATTAATGCCCCGAACGGCATTGTGCTGGTGACCGGCCCGACGGGTTCCGGTAAATCTACGACGCTTTACGCTTCTATTCGAGAAATTTTGGATTCCACCATCAACATCTCGACGATGGAAGACCCGGTGGAATTGAATATTGACGGTGTGAACCAAGGACAGATCAACAACGCTGCAGGCTTTACGTTCGCGGCGGGCATCCGCGCCCTCTTGCGTCAGGACCCGGACGTCATCATGATCGGTGAAATGCGTGACCAAGAAACCTCGACGATGGCTATCGAAGCTGCTTTGACGGGTCACTTGGTCTTCAGTACGTTGCATACGAACGATGCTGCCGGTGCATTCCCTCGTTTGCTTGAAATGGGACTGGAACCGTTCCTTGTCTCGACTGCTATCAAGGGCGTCTTGGCCCAGCGACTCGTGCGCCGCATTTGCAAGAACTGCAAGGAGCCCGTCGAAATCTCGCAGGAACTCCGCGACGAACTTCACCTCTCGCCGGACATGCAGTTCTATCACGGAAAGGGCTGCCCCAAGTGCGATGGTTCTGGTTTCAAGGGACGTTGCGGTATTTACGAGTTCCTCGTGCCGAACGAAGCCGTGCGTAACCTCGTGATCAAGCGTGCCTCCGGTGACGAAATCAAGCGCGAAGCCATCAAGTCCTGCGAAATGATTACGTTGCGTATGGACGGCATCAACAAGGCTCTCCAAGGACATACGACGCTTGAACAAGCCATCGGTGCATCTACCGCGGACGACTAGTCGCTAGGTTATAGGTGTTTTGCCTTGTCATCTCCGCTTTTTTCTCTTGTCATGCCCGACTTGATCGGGCATCTCCTGTTTTTGTTCACTACCTAAATTACTATATTGCACATCTGTATATCGACTAGAGGTGCTAGATGGTAGATGCTGAAGAAAGTAATGTTGTTGATGGTAGTGTTTTAGATCGTGAACTGAACCCGGAACAGGCGGCCGCCGCCAAAAAGATTGACGGCCCGATGTTGATTTTGGCCGGTGCAGGTTCTGGAAAGACGCGCTGCATTACTTACAAGATTGCACATCTAGTTTCGTATCACAAAATTGATTCCAATCGTGTGCTGGCGGTTACGTTTACGAACAAGGCTGCCCGCGAAATGAAGGACCGTATCCAGAAGCTTTTGAATTGCCGCAAGCCTTTCATGTGGATGGGAACGTTCCACTCCGTGTGTCTCAAACTTTTGAAACTCTGCTTGGCGAAGGAGTCCGTGATCAAGGCGCTTGGCGGCAAGTGGTTTGACGCAAACTTTTCCATTTACGATGACGACGACCAGAAACGCATCCTCAAGGAAATCTTGAAGGACGACTTGGGCGACGATTACGATGTCAATGAACTGAAAAAAATCCATGGCGCAATTTCTCGCTACAAGAATACGGTTTTGTATAAAGGCGACAAGGCGACTTTGCAGACGCCGGATGTGGCGGCTATGAACGCCGAATTTGCTGATGAAGAACGCAAGGCCCGCTATTATGCGGCTTACCAGAAAAAGCTTGCGGAATCGAATGCGATGGATTTTGACGACCTGCTTTTCAATACGGTTCGCATGTTGCAGATGGTGCCGAATTTGGCGGAACAGCTGAGACAGCGTTTCCAGTACGTTGTCGTGGATGAATACCAGGATACGAATGATGTCCAGTACGAACTTTTGAAGTTGCTCATCAACAAGGAAACGAAGAACGTAACGGTGGTGGGCGATGACGACCAAAGTATTTATGGCTGGCGTGGCGCGAACATCAAGATTATCCGCAATTTCCATCGCGATTTTGCACCGGTGACGATTGTAAAGCTCGAACGTAATTACCGCTCGACCGCGAACATCGTGAAGGGCGCGGGCTCCGTGATTGCTCATAACGTCCGCCCTCAAGAAATGCAGAAGGTCGTTTATTCCAAGGAAGAGGCGGGCGAACTCATTCACGTGCGCTATTTCGAGGATGACCGTTCCGAAGCATCGAACATTGCAAAGACGATTGCGCAGGCGGGGCCTGATTTTTATGCCAAGACGGCTGTTTTCTACCGCACGAACGCCCAGTCCCGCGTGCTTGAAAAGGCACTCAACGATTTGCGCATTCCGTCGGTGATTTTTGGCGGTACAAGGTTCTGGGACCGCAAGGAAATCAAGGATGTGCTTGCCTACTTGCGCGTACTTGCGAACGAAAAAGACGATGCCGCGTACTTGCGCGTGATCAACACGCCGCCGCGAGCCATCGGCAAGACAACAGTCGAAGGCGTACTCGCCAAGGTGAAAGCGGGCGAGGGTTCGCTGTGGGACAATCTGCTCACTGAAGCGAACGGCACGGGGCGCGGCGCTCCGAAGCTCAAAGTTTTTACGGATCTTGTGCTGCGCTGGAAAGAGATGATGAATTCGGGCGAGACCCCGCTCCCGATTCTTGCGGAAAACATTATCAAGGATACCGGATACAAGGAATTCTTGCGCAAGGAAGACGAAGTCACGGCGGACGAACGCATCGCGAACTTGGACGAAATGATCAACGCTATCCGCGAATTTGACGAAGACCATCCGGGGGCGACTCTTGATGCGTTTTTGCAGGATATTTCGCTTTTGACGGATGGTGACAAGAAGGTCGATACGTCGAAAGGCCTCGTGACGCTCATGACGATTCACATGGCGAAGGGCCTCGAATTCAATACGGTTCATTTGGCAGGATGTGATGACGAAATCTTCCCGCTTGTGCGTGGCGCGTCAATGCTTTCCATGGCCGAAATCAACGAGCAGATGGAAGAAGAACGCCGCCTGTTCTACGTGGGCTGTACCCGTGCCGAGAAAAAACTTTATCTGTACCATGCAGAACGCAGGTTCTTCCAAGGCAACATTCGACCGTTCGCTCCGTCGCGTTTCCTCAAGGAATTGGACCCGTCCGTTGTTGACTTTACGCCGTGTTTGAATACGCGTCCGTCCGTTCCCAGTTTTGTCGGGAATACGCGTTCCAGTTCGTCTTATGGTTCGTATGGCTCGTCGAACTATGGCTCCCGTCCGTCTTATGGCAGTTCGGGTTCTTACGGTAGCTCGCGTTCGTCCGGCGGCTCATACAGCGGAAATTCTTACGGAAGCTCTCGTAGCGGTTCCGGCAGTTATGGCGGTTCTTCGTATGGCTCGTATGGTTCGCGCCCGGCGGCGGTACCTGCGTCCATCAAGAAAAACGATAAGCATATCGTCTATCGCAATCCGATTAAGGTGGCTTCGCCAAAGCCTGCCGCTTCGAGTGGTCCGCACGTTGTTTATGATGAATACAGCCAAGTCGCAAATCAAAATCCATACCAGGCAGGCGTTCGTGTTCGACATTCCAAGTACGGCAATGGCGTTATCATGAAAGCTTACGGCAGTGGCGAAAATGCTCGCGTTGACGTTCGTTTTGACCGCGAAAATATCAACCGCACCATCATCCTCAAGTACGCCGCTTTGGAAGTGATTGGGTAGCGGCTCTGCCGCTATGGGTTGTGGGCTATGAGCTCGGAGCTAAAGCTCCTCTGTGCACGCTTCGCTTCGAGCTTTCCTATTTCGATTGCGCTCATACCTCATACCCCAAAGGCACGAAGTGCCGTGCCCATACCTCAAAGCACCCTTAGGGTGCGACCTGATTTCCTGTTTGACCGGGAATCTTCATTGCATGTAAATTTTCATAAAAACGTTTGGCATTGTTTTTGCGATTTTGTAAATGATATTCAGTGGTGTTAAAGCTTGTAATACAGGATGTATGGTGAGTATGAAAATTTGTAAAATGGACATGTTTATCATTGCGATTGTCGTCGCATGTGTTGCTTTCGTAATTTCAAGCTGCAAAGAAGAAACTAGCCGACAGATGGAGTCTAGTAGTTCGACTGTAACGAAGGAATCGGTAAAATTTCGAAGGATTAATGCAAAAATAGATTCTAATAGTAATTGGTATCGTCGAGGTAAGCCAATTCCTGATTTTAATGAGGAACGAGAAACTACTTTTTTTTATTCTATTCCTCCTGGAATGGATTGGCTCCCAGACAATCGACCTAAAAACATTAAGTTTAAGTATAGGGGCAATGTTGAGCGTCCGTCTTTAAGTGATTTTAAGGTGAAAAATAAAAAGGGATCCAATCGAACTGCTTCGGATATTATGAAAATAGTTCGTAGGCGTGCACCGGGTCTTCGCCATGTTTATAACAATTATTTGAAAAAGAATCCTGGATTCCAAGGTAAGATTACCTTAGAATTCACAATTGCTCCCAAAGGTGAAATTACAGACATTTCTATCGTCTCCTCTACAACGCAAAACAGCAAATTCGATGCCGAAATACAAAAATTAGTAGGCAGCTGGGTATTTCTCAGGGTAAAATCAGGTGAAACAATCGTCTCAATCCCATTTACTTTTTTTGAATGAAATTTGCTTGCAAACGGTTGTTTGTAGAACAACCTGCTACTCGGTCATGTCAACTCAAGCAAGCTTGGTTGCCGCGACGCTCGTGCAAACGGTTGTTTGCAAAATGGATGCTTTGCAAAACGCCCCCTTGTTTTTCTTGAACGTGTTTGTTAGATTATAGTCGACGGTTCTGATGAACTGACTTTATTTATCGTTATCTAAATCCTTTCTTATATCATTGCTTTTATGAACTTGTCTCTAAAAAAGAGAAAGGATTTTTATGGAAGAAAAACAGACTGCAAAAAAGCCTCACGATGCTTTTTTCCGTTGGCTATTTGCAGATGTAAAACATCTCAGGTACTTGCTGGAACTTGCAGGTAAAATAAATATTGATGTG
>CADCDO010000037.1 GCA_902800345.1 Fibrobacter succinogenes | reverse complement strand
GCTGAAGGATCCATGCTGCCAGAAGTGTCATCCTGAGCGTAGTCGAAGGAGCCAGTGGCATTTCTACTACAGACTCGTTATACGAAAAATTTCGCATTTTGCGTTACGCATTTTGCGAAATTTGATTATATTTAGAGTATGAATATTAATCCGTTCCTTCTTTATGGGTATAATGGTCCTGAATACTTCTGTGACCGTGTCGAAGAGACCAAGTACATTCTGTCGGCTCTCCGTAATGGGCGTAATATTACATTGCTTTCTCCACGACGTATGGGCAAAACAGGGCTGATATACCATATTTTCAATGCTATACAGAAAGATGAAAAAGATGCAGCTTGCTTCTATATCGACATTTTCCCGACGAAATCGCTGGATGATTTCGTTCACAACTTAGGTACGGCTGTTGTCGGAAAATTAGATTCGTTTGGAAAGAAGGCTGCAAAAACGGCCTTGTCGCTATTCAAAAGTTTTAAAGTAGTTCTGTCAACAGATCCGGTTTCTGGCAATCCGCAGCCGTCTATTGAATTTGCTCCGCAAGAAACAAAGAATACATTGGCAGAAATTTTTGCCTACCTTAAGCAATCGAAGCAAGAATGTTACATCGCCATTGATGAATTCCAGCAGATTGCAGAATATAAGGATGAAGGCGTTGAAGCTCTGCTTCGTTCGTACATCCAGTTTTGCCCGAACGTCCATTTTATTTTCTCTGGTAGCAAACAGCACTTGATGACGGAAATGTTCGGCTCAGTGTCACATCCGTTCTACCGCAGTACGGAGATCTTCAATTTAACGGCGATTTCCGAAGACCATTACTATGCATTTGCAAAAAAATGGATGTCGAAAAACTCCATCAAATTGTCCAAAGAAATCTTCGGCGAACTCTATCATAAATTTGATGGGCATACTTGGTATATGCAACGCGTGTTGAATCGCCTGTACGAAACTGCACTTGCAACTATAGAAATTGCAGATGTGGAACTGTGTATCGCAGCTATTGTCGAATCAGAAAAGGAAATTTATCAGAGGCTGATCGCCTTGCTTACACGCAATCAATGCCAGTTGCTCATCGCGATTGCTAAAGAAGGCTGTGCAAACGCTATAAATTCATCTGCCTTCGTACAAAGGTATCATCTGAAAAATGCAAGCAGCATCAGTCGTGCTATAGATACACTCTTGTCGCAAGAATTCGTGATGAAAACTCAAGAGGGCTACATCGTTTATGATCGATTTATGGCGTTGTATTTGAAAGGATTGTAACTTGGATTAGAATTTTAGTCTTTCTCTATATTTTAATAAAAGCGGAGTTGAATAAATGCAAGTTATATGTAAACAAAGTAAAGTTATGTATGCTTTTGTTGGAACATTTTTAGGTTTGTTCCTTTTTCTTCTCCCTTATTCAACGATTTTTTCGCCTCTATCCAATCTTTCTGTAGGTAATACGATAGGCTCCATTTTGTATACGTTTTTGCTTTGTGTATTGCTTTTTTGCTATTTACCTAATTTCCGCATGATATTTGATGATTCTGGAATAACTGTATTAAGAGACCTAAAATTTTTTTCTTACTCTTTATATAAAAAAGAAATCTATATCTCTTGGAATGATGTAATAGAGTTGGATCTTCCTTTTACGGTAACAAAATTTGGGCTTACATTTTATACGATTGTAAATTATAAATCTCTTTTTGTAACCCTATCTTTTATGGTGACAAATGTTTTAAAATTGAAAAAGAAATATGGAATTATAGTAGAGTAGATTGAATTACGCATAGGACCAGATTCCAAATGACTAAATTCCCCAAAATCCTTCTTCTGTTTGTGCCGTTGTGCCTTGTGCTGTTTTGGTGCACGCACGAAGAAGACTATGTAGGAACGTATAAGTGCAAACACGAATATGGAGAGGAATCGATTACACTTTATCCAGACCACTCTTTTTTGCAGATATTTGCGGACAGCAATGGCGTTGATTCAAATGAGGGTAGATGGCGAACCGAATCAAATATGTTGGTTCTTAAAGGTCGAATAATGTATGTGTCTCCAATTCAGTTCAAAAATGCCAACAATGTTTTTGGTGTAGGAAAAAAGCGAACTTCTTATGTCCTAGTATCGAGAGGGTGTATTATTGTTGAATTAGATTTTCCAGAATTTAATCTATGTAAAGAATAATCCTGTATTAACTACACGCTTCGCGTTTCATAAAAAAGCACCTTTAAACGCTGGTAACAATATGCAACAAAAGCCACAGATAGGTAGGAAGAAATGAAAAAATATTTTGCCTTAGGCATGGTCGCCATCTTTTTATTGGGTTTCTTTTTAGGGCGAGAAACAAACTCTAATTCTCCAAGTCCTTCCATCCAGGCTCCTTTAACAAAGCCGCCCGAAGCAACGATAAACAAAACAGATTCCGTTCAAACAAAAACGGATGTCCAGTGTTTCGTCGAAGCCTTGATTATTTCGATTTATCCGAATACAGCCCTTCGCTTGAATAATTGCAGAGCAGCCCACGTTGATGTCTTGGAAAACGGTTTCAAGAAATTGGCGGCCAAGTTTTAGCAGCACTAAAGAATTATTTGGATTCAGATGTAGATTTGGGCGATTTTGTCTTTTTTATCAATTTGCTGGGATACCAATTGTCACTTGATAATGGAACAATAGGAGGAGGTTCCAAGAATTGGATTCTATATCCTTATAATCTATTGAATCCCTATGCATCTTTATATCCAGAAGCATATTATTATTCCGCCCTTGGCAATCTTTATGGATACAAACCATCAAAAATTGATTGTGAAACTGCATTAGAATTTTACAATGAATATCGCAAGTTGGGCGGAAATATAGAAATTAAATTTGAAGACATCTGTAAGGATTTTGATCAAGAATGACCCTATACAAAGGCATGACAGTAAACGAGCGCCTGTTTTTAAGCGGACGGATGGATGAATTTGACGCACTGGTTCGTGCCAAAGATGTCAATGGGTTAAAAGCTCTTCTTAAAGATGTTGAAATTACAGACGAATCGAATGTGCGGGCGATAATCGAGCAACTTGGATTGGAATATATGCCCCGTCAAAAAGAAACTCGCCATGCTAAACGGAAATGGATTAAAATCCTTCTTCTGCTTGCGCCGTTGTGCCTTGTCGTGCTGTTGGCAACTATGTCTAATTGTAGCGACAATTCAACTACGATAAAAGCTCTTGCCAGAGATGTCATCGAAAAGGAATGCAAGGACTCCCTGAATTGCATCGTATCTATTCCGATGTTGACTCCTTATGAATGGGATAGGATGTATGTTTTTGAATATAATATGACAGATGAAGAAATTAATCAAGTAATTCATCAAAAGTTTAGAAGACATCTTGAACTTACAAAAGTATGGCTCTTTATGCGGGGGGACAGTATTATTTATTTTGAAGAACATGAAATAGACTTTGAACGCCCGACAAAGAGAGATCTTATTTTCCCAAAAGTTAGCGAAAAATTTGCCGAGTTTACTCCATCGTCAGCAGTATTCAATGTAAGTACAAAATGGTGGAAGGAATATGGTTATTCTTACTACGTATTATCATCCATATTGTATGACAAAATTGAACAAATTAAATCTAAGGATACGACCGTCATCTACGCGGAACTTCTAGACAAAGATCAGGTTCTCTTATATCGTTCCAACTATCCTGATGCGCTGTTTTTTGTCAAATTATCAGATTCATCTTTATATGAAGTGGATAGCATTGTAGATTTCTATGAAGACTTTACGGTATATCAATCAGAAACGGATTTGAAAAAAAACAGACGAGATGTATTGAAAAAAATGTATGAAGACATAATGGGATATCAATCAGAAACGGATTTGAAAAAAATGGACGACGGAGACCGGCTTAGAAAAATGATTGATTATGGAATGATTGTAGATCCTATAATGAATCGCTTTGCGGGGGAATTATTTATTGTTGATGATGATGGTATCTTAGATATATTTGAAACTTGTAGCGACAGTATGATTTGGAGGCTTCCAAATCCACAAAAAAGTATTTCCTCATCAGCTATTAGAGTATCTTTCCAAGACAGTAGCTTTTTTGAACTTACACCCAATGGAACTTTAAATATACAGGTTGTTGACAGCAATAGTTGCCTGAAAGTGAAAGGTGAATACAATCAAGTTCACTATGATTATGCGGAGGGCAAAAAATGCAATGCAAAGATTCCATTGTGCGAGCCGTTCTAAAAGGGCGTAAACTGTTTGACAGGTTATTTACGAAGCTATATAAAAATCTTGTGTAGGTACAGATTAAAGCAAAAGATTTATATTTAAGGTTGAATAAATGAAAACCGAAGAAATTGTAAAATTACGGATTTGGTTTAGGTTCTTCATCGGAATCTCCTTTTTATTCTATGCAGGTTATAAAAAATAGCCCCTTTAAATTACAATTCCTGTTTTGTGCAAACTTTTTGGATCTTATAATATTCATAGATGAAAATGTTTCGTGTAGGAAAATGGATCCTGACGCTAGAGATAACTTTAGACGACTTGCTGACAAATACCGCAAATTAAAAAAGAGCCATAAAGTATTATATTGGATATTAAATACTGTTTAATCTTTGGAAAAAATGCGTTTTTTCGTCAAAATCGGCATTTCTCGCAAAGGGACTCCGGCACTGACATCATAGTGATTTATTTGCAGCCTCACTTCGCCTCCGCTATGTCATATGAACAGCCGGATTTTACTATTGTTATTTCTAATAGGCGTGTTGCAAAAAACATAGGATTACTTCAAAATGAAAAAGAAAAATTCAGATAAATACGTTGTAAGGGATATATTCCTTGATGAATTTTCTTTTTTAATTGAGCAATACGATTTTTCTCTGATAAAAAAAGAAGTTGATTCCTGGTTTACAAAGGTAAAGTACGCAAATAAATGCTGTGTTATCACTCTATATTATGAAGTTAAAGATTTTGTTTTCAATGTTATAATTTCACAACTTGTCGATGGAAAGGAGGTGCACCATCCTGGTTCTTTTTTTATTCACGAGGATGATGCTTTTTACGAGCATTCATTACATGATGTGGTTGACCTGTTATCGCCAGAAGACCGTGCGTGCTATGATGAAAAGAAAGGTTTGCGAAACTATATCGCAAAACTTGCTAGCAATTTGAAAAAATTCGGTCCACCTTTTTTTAGCGGAGACTTTAGTCTTTTTCCTTCATTGGACAAGATTGTTATTGCTAGAGTCATGGAATGGAATAAAGAGTGGGGCTATACTTCGGAAAATATTCCACAGGGTTTGATAAAAGACGATGAATAAAAACGATTATGCTGCGATGAAAATTTTTTTAAGGGGTGTCTCGATTGTCGCCCTTTTGGGTTCTTTTCTAGGTTCTTTCGTATTTACTTGCTTGGCGCTGTTGGCTCCATTACGCCCGTATGATGACGGCTCTCAAGATGCTTTATCGTTGCAGGTAGATGATGATTGTGTTTTTTTCATTTTTATCACATGTGTATTAAGTCTTTTTCTTTTGGGCATATCATTGTTAATGCTAAAGTTTGGGAAATTTGATTTTTCAAGAAAGTTATTTACGAAGATTGTTTATATGTTTTGGATTGTAGTTACTATGGCAAGAATGTTTTACGTACTCCCTTATTTTCACGGTTAGTTTTGTGTTTGCCAAAATCCTTATGAAATTAATTACATGTAAAATAACTACCATCGTAGCGATTTTGGCATTCGTCTGTTCAGCATATTCGTGGGATGATACATTTCCTGTTTTTGTGAATATCTCAAAAAAGCACATGAACGTTGGCGCCGAAGGCGGTCATCTGCCTGATGTCTTCTATACAATGCAATTGGACCGTTATGGTTCTCGCTACATTTCTCTTCATAAGGAAAATGAAGCTGATCCAGGTCGCATCGTATGGGCCTTGTACTCTGAAAAGAACGGCATGTTGGACAGCGCGATTGTAGATGAAAAAGGCAAATTGTACAAATCGGTTGGCGGTGGCGCAGGCGGCAGGATTCCGCCCCCGTTAAAAGAAAATCTAAAATACAGCGATTCGGAAAATGTTGTTGTCGCCCCCTTGTCTGCTTTTGACGAAATCGCTGTTGATTTGAAGAGCCTCGATGGGAATGGTTGCCCATTGTGCGAGCGAGGCAAAATTACTTTTGTCTTGGAACTCGATAGTGATAGAAAAAGTTTTATTCGACGCCTTCAGTCCTATGAGCCTTTATTTCAACTGGCTCGCAAGGCCGGATTCTCAGTCATTAATTTTGCTTTACTTTGCAGCGAATTCTCTTGTGGTGATTTGTCACTTTTTCTAGAGATGTTTGAATCAGTCGGTCTGGAGCCGCCCCCACCTCCCCAAAAGAGAAAACTTTTCCAACCGTCCAGCAACGGCGGCAATGTATTAAGACTTTTGAAACAAAATGTCCCGCCCAAGTTGAACTCGGACGTTTTAGGCAAAAAGAATATCGACAAAGATATTGATAAAGTCCTAAAGGATATTACGAAAATTCTTGTAACTAAGGAGAAGCGCAAAAAACAAAAAAAATAAGCCCCTTTACCCCCGCCATGTCATACGAACGGACGAATTATACTATTGTTATTTCTATAGATGGACTCCTGAAACGGATCAGACATAATTATGATTTTGAAAGAACTAAAATGCTTCTTTACCGAAGCGACAAAAAGCATGGGCTTTGAATCGAAATTCGGATGTCTTGTAAAGACGACGAATGAAGTCATTGTCGTTCTTTCGTTTCAAAAATCATGCTATTCTTCTCTGGTGTATTTAAATATCAAGCTATTTATTCAAGGCATCTTAGGAAAGAATTACCAAATTTCTCGGGATATGGTCAATAACGACGTGGGCGATGTCTTTCGGAGGTCCCCAAAAGATTACGACCAAATTTTTGATTTGGGCTCCGATTTGTCCGATAATGAACGAATTGAACAATTAAAAGCGTTTGTCGATGAATTTTTAAGCGGATTTATTCAACAGGCTTCAACTGTAAAAGGTATTATGTTATTGGCGGAACAGGGAGACGTGTTTTTGCTCCCTGCGGTAAAAAGCGCTCTTAAAAAAATTTCCAGGCAGAATAGGTTATATTTATAAATGTGGATTTTTTTGAAGGTCTGAATTTATGGATTATGTCATTATGAGGCCACGCCTTGTGTGGCGACTGCTTATGGGATGGGGTTTGGGCCTTGGTGGCTTGTGTTGGTTTTTATTTGGTGGCGGCTTTGCAAGTTTGCAAGCGGAAAATGGAATTTTTCCTTATCTGGCAATTCCTGCACTCATTGCACTTTTCTTAATTTTCGCATGTCTTTATTTTATAGTGACGAAGGATGGACTTCAACGAGGTTTGACACTTGGATACGTGATAAATTTTTTCCCAAAACAACGTTTTATTCCATGGGATGATTATAAAAATATTAGAGTTTGGTTTGTTTTTCCTTTTTATGAGATTGATGCTTTTGAAAGATTTCATACATCGAAAGTGAATCTTTTTTCTTTTTTGTTGTGTACAAACATTTTGAACTTTATAATATTCATCAACAAAGAGATTCCGCATAATAAAATGGATCCCGAATACAGAGATAGATTTATACAACTCGCCAAAAAGTATCGAAAACTGAAAAAGAAACACAGAATATTATATTGGATTTTGAATAATATCTGATGCGTTGAGGCCTATATGCTGAAATCTGCTCCCATAAGAATAATTCTCGGGCTTCTCTCGGCGGTAGCTTTTTTCGGCCTGTTTTATCCGTTTTTCGTTTATCTTGTGTTCGGAATATCTAGCGGCAATTTTTATTACCATTGGGATCGGTCAAAACATGTAAAATTCGATCGCGAAAATCGAGATGATATTTTTGAGGGAGGGCCGGCTAAATTAAGGGTCTGCTTTGTTGAAGGAAAGCAATGTTCTTTTTCATATGAAACGGATGAGGGACGTGAAGTGTTGGCCTTTTGCCCGGAAAATGATAAATGCTATATATCTTTATTCAAGGGTGCTTTTTCTTTTTTCCCTGAGAAAAACTATGAAGTCGGAAATAGGAATGTTACAGAAATAGATTCGTTTCGTGTAAAACTTCACGGACTTGCGACGCCTTTTTTAGAGAATCCAGGATTTTACTTTTTTGCCATGGCTTTTTTTGCTATCGCCATGGGCCTTTGTTTTCTTGGAATTAAGAACGGAATAAAAAAATTATACTATAGAGCGTCGCTATTTTTCTTCGTGGGGTTGGGTTTATTGATTTGGTGGGTTGTTTGTTATGGTGAATCGAAAATCCTTTTCTTGCACTTTTTTATTTTGACAGGAATTGTTGCTGCAGTAGGGTTTGTTTTTTATAGGCTGTTCAGAAAGAGGGTGTTGACAAATGACAAGCCTGTTTAAATCAGCCAATTTATCAAATGTCATTTTTTCAATCGTTTCAATAGCGATGTGTTTTTTGCTGTTTTTATTCTTGAAATCGAATGGCTTTGTTGCGGCGGATGTTTTTGACATGCAAGGTAGTCCTGATATTGTTTATAGTAGGGATTTAATGAGTGCTGGGTCTGATGACGATGGCGTGGTTTGGCCAATGATGTTTTTCAGAGTGCTTTTCATCTTGATTACCTTGCTGAACTTGAAAAAGAGAAGATTAATCTTTTTCATTTTGCCGTTTGTCTTCGATATAATCTGCTTGTGCCTGATTTCTGATACATCAAGCGTGGGCAGGACCATCGCCCATAATGGAATGTTTCTCGCTTGGTTCTTGACGTGGATTGCTAGTTTTACAGCGTGTGTTGTTGTTCTTTTGAAGAATAGGGAAGGGGAATCCTGATGAAGAAAAAAGCAAAGAAGAAAGCAAATAAAAACCCCTTTAGAATCATCATTGGGATAATATTGTTGATAAAATGGATTTGCTTTGATTGGATTGTCGAACGGTTGTCTATAAAGTCTTACCATTATCTTGTATTGATAAATTACGATAAAACTTTTGAACTTTCGAAAGAATTGGTTGATGCGATATGTACTTATCCGGAAATAAACTATAAACCGCGTAAATACCATTTTATTACAAAAGTGTATTATGGTATAAAAGTCGTGTCCGCGAAATCTATATCAAAGATTAATTTTAAATCAATGGTTAGTGCGGCTATATATCCAGAATTGTCCCTAAATGAAAATCCGTTAGTATTAATTGATGAAGGGAAAGATAGAATTCTAGATTCTTTTAATTCTCTTTTGATTCGTTTTGAAAATTCGAAAGTGCCAAATTTCCTTTCATATATGAAAGATTTTTTTGAAATTGATTATGGTTTTATATGTAACTGTAAGGATAACGGGTATTTAGATGACACTTTACATGATGACCACAACAAAACATGGTCGAGAGATAATAAAAAAATTTGCGAAGGTTTTCTGAAGGATGTTTATCCAGTCAATATTTTAAATTCAACCCATGTCCAAAATTCTCTGATTGATAAAATCAAAGAAGATGAACGGATGGGTAAAATAGATTCATCTGTTGACGGATATCTTATATGGAATGTAGATCCGTCAAATATCCGCTACGCCCGCCGCGTCTGCAAGAAAATGGGATTGTTGATATGAATAGGCCTACAGTTGATTATGAATGAAACAAACAAGAAATGGATAAGTGAATATGCGCGACTTTCTAATTTGTATGGTTGTGCAATAGAAGCTGGAAATCATAAACTAGCAAATAAGGCTTATGATAAATTGATGGAAGCCTATCGGCAAATCAAGGCTCAGGGCGCATTGACCAGCGAAGATTTCCATGAATTACTTTTCGCCCCGTCTATGGGCACTAGGCTCTGGGCCGCAACGCATTATCTTGCAATTTCCAGTGAAGAGGCTGAAAAAGTTTTGTCTGCACTAGGTGAAGTCCCGGATAGTCTACTGGCCGTATCTGCAAAAATCACTCTTGAAGAGTGGGGAAAAGGACGTTTAGTTTGCTCCGTTCCGTAAAAAAGAGTATATTTACAGAAAACGAGGTGGTAAAATGACTTTGGATACTTATAAGTTGACTAGCACCGAGGAACCATCGGACGAGCTTCTTTCACAGTTGATGAAAGAGGCTTTTGACGATGCCCGCAAGGCTGATGCCGAAGCCACCGCCCGTTATTTCGCCGAACTCAAACGCGCTGCAGCAAAAATCCGCTAGTTATGTCTCCGACTGAACATCGCCCTGTGCTAATCGTGATTGCCGGTCCAAATGGGTCTGGAAAAACGACAATTACATCCAAAATCCTTCGCCATGAATGGATGGAAGATGCTGTTTACATCAATCCCGATGTTGTTGCCCAGGATCGCTTTGGGGATTGGAATTCTCCTGAGGCGGTTCTTAAGGCTGTTCAGTATTGTGAATCTTTGCGTGAAGATTGCCTTAAACAGCGGAAAAGCCTCATTTTTGAGAGTGTTCTTTCTTCAGACGGCAAGGTCGATTTTATCAATCGAGCAAAACAGACTGGTTATTTTATCCGTATCTTTTTTGTCGCTACGAGTCACCCGTCCATTAACGCTGCGCGAATTGCTAAACGAGTGATGCAGGGCGGCCATGATGTTCCGATAACAAAAGTTATTTCCCGATACCAGAAATCAATCCTCAATTGCAAGACTGTTTCGGGATTGGTTGATAGACTTTATGTTTACGATAATTCTCTTGACGGGGTAGATGCCAGGTTGCTTTTCCGAATGGCCGATGGAAAATTGGTAAAGCGTTATTTTGATGATATCCCTGAGTGGAGTGAAGTTTTCCTCTTGAAATAAAAAAAGAAGCCTCGCGTTAGTGCGGTTCCCGCTGGAGCGGTCGCTCCTTCAAACATCCGCTACGCCCGCCGCGTCTGCAAGAAAATGGGTCTTTTAATATAAGAGAGTGTGGAGGTCTTTAAAATGGTTGAAGTGAAATACAAATCGCTTTTTAAAATACCAATGTTTTTTTATAGCATTATTCCATTCTTTGTATTTGCTGGAGTGCCTTTTTGGGGAATCCTTAAGGCATTTTTTGATATGTACAATGTCGGGATGAATATTGAATCAGTCAAATTCTTTTTTTTGTGTGTTCTAATGCTTGTTATTTTTGGAGTTGTCACTTTCTCGTTTATTCCGAATTTTAAATTAGTTTTTGATGACTCTGGAATTACAATGAAAAGAAAAGTAAAGCTATTCTCGATAACTTTGTTTGATAATGTATTGCAGTTTCGTTGGAATGAAATTACCGAATTAGATGTGGTTCCGGTGAGAGGTCTGACATTTTATAAATCTGTGAATGGATCGTTACGTATGGCTTCTTTAAATTGTTTTCTTACAAATAATTTAAAATTGAAAAAGAAATATGGAATTATAGTAGAGTAGATTGAATTACGCATAGGACCAGATTCCAAATGACTAAATTCCCCAAAATCCTTCTTCTGCTTGCGCCGTTGTGCCTTGTCGTGCTGTTTGGGTGTACGCATGAAGAAGACTATGTAGGAACGTATAAGAGCAAGCGTAAATATGGAGAGGAAACGGTTACGCTTTATCCAGACCACTCTTTTTTGCAGATATTTGCGGACAGCAATGGACTTGATTCAAATAAAGGTGAATGGAGAGTAAAGTCACAAAATTCCTTTGGATTAAATCTTTTAGTTTTTGATGGTTGGATGACTTTTAAAACGCCTTTTCAGGGTGAAAAGGCGAAAGAGCTTTTTGGGGAGGGGGAAAAAAGCATTGCTTCGTTCTATATAAGAAGTAAATGTATTATTGCGGAGGAAGACTTCCCAGAATTCAATCTCTGTAAAGAATAATCCTATATTAACTCAGTGCACTGCGGTTAAAAAGGCTCGATTGACAACAAATGACTAAAAATCCATTTAAATTTATCTTTGGCATAATAATGCTGATAATAATCGCGATAAAAGCGATTTTCTTTGATTGGATAATCGAATGGTTGTTTACAAAGTCTTATCAATATCTAGTGTTGATAAACTACGACAGGTCTTTTAAAATTTCACGAGAATTACTCGATGCAATTTGTGCTTATCCAGCAAACGCATTCAAGCCTCGCAAGTATCATTTCTTGACTGAAAGATATAATGATATAAATGTTCCCGCAAAATCCATTTCGGAAGTCAAATTTAGTTCCATGATATCGGCTTCATTGTATTTTGAAACTTCAGAAGGCATATTAGATTGGCTCTATCTATTGCATATAAGAGATGGACACCCCAAAGGTTACAATGAGGTATATGTTCATTTTGAAAATCCAGATATTTCAAATTTCATTTTGTATTTGAAAGATTTTTTCGCAGCTGATTATGGCTATGTTTGTAAAGCCAAGAATTGCCAAAGTAAATGTATCAGCGATGTTGTGTTTAATGGCGACTCGTGGCAAGCCTATCATAAAAAAATTCTTCAAGGTTGTATAAGGGATATCTATCCTGTCAATATTCTGAACTCCGCCTATGTTCAAGATTCCTTGATAAATAAAATCAAAGAGGATGAACGAATGGGGAACTTGGATTCATCCGTCGACGGATATATAATATGGAACGTTGAACCATCAAACATCCGCTACGTGCGCCGCGTCTGCAAGAAAATGGGGCTGTTGATATCTGCAATGCGAGTACCCGCAGGGTCTGCAAGAAAAAGACTGAATGAAATTATGGAAAAACAAGAATAGCCGACCGCAAGCATATTTTGCCCCGCTTTTGGCTTTTTCCGCTAATTTACCCTAACCACTAATCACTGTTTACTTCCTACTAATCACACCCTTTCTTTCTGTCTTGCCAGACGCTTTGGTTGAACAGCTGGCCTTCGGAGAGTCCGTACTTTTCTTCGACGCCGGCCTTTGAAATGGCTGTGTCGATGTCGAGCTTGCCACGGATGGCTTGCGTGTAAATGTCGATTTTGCGGCGGACAGATTCGGGTTCTTCGTCCAAGAGTTCTAGGCGGTAGCTGCTTACGTTTTGGGCGATGAGCCTTGGCAATAGCTTGAGGGCGGATTGCGGCTTGCCGACAAAGAGCGTGTTGCGGCATTCGGCATCGGATTGCAAAAAGTGGCGCTCTCCCTTGTGGTCGAGAATTTCTACTTTATGTTGTGTGCAAATCTTTTTGCATTCGGGGAATCGGCGGCCAGTCGTGAGGGCGCGTGCGAAGGCGCAGTATTCCGAGTGGAATGCGGGCATGTACTGGTGTAGCGCAAGTTCGAGCTTGCTTCCGTCGATGTTCTTGAGCAAATCAAAAAGCTGGGTGCTGTTGAGGTCCCACGACGGATGCAATTTTTCGAGGCCTTGAGCCAAAAGCCAATCGTATGTGGCACTGTTGGTGGCGTTCAGGCTGTAGTCGCCGACCATCGGGATTCCGGAATCCTTGAGGAGCGCGAGCGAACCGAGGTTACGCACGAGTGCAAATTCCGGCATGAGCGTGAGAATTTGTTTGATGTAATGGTTCTCGCCGGGCTTGTGGATGCGGAGGGTCGCGATGCCGGCTTCGAATCCGAGCTTGTGGATGCGTTCGAGCGGTTCGTCGTATTTCACGCCCCAGTCAAAATCCATGACGACTTTATCGATGTCGAGGCCTTGGAGTGCGTCGATTTGCTCGGGACGGCGAACGAGAACGGTAATTGTGCGGCGGGGGGTCGCGCGGTTTTCTGTTGCGATTGCGGCGTTGTCGCTGTTGGATTTGCTCGCGATTTTAACGATGCTGTGTAGGAATGCGCGGCGGCCGTTTTCTGCAGATGGTGCAAGTTCTTTCCACTGCAAGCGTTTTTCGTCCAAGGCTTGTACTGCTTCTTGGCGGAGCGTACGTAAGACTTTGCTGGGGAGGAATGCGTTTTGCGGGAGCTTGATTTCGAGCTTGTCGAGTGCATACGCTGTTGCAGAAAGCGCGGAAAGTTCTTTTTTGACGATGGCTTGGAGTACGTCGGGTGCGACTTCGTTGCGGGAGGCTTCGAGGATGGCTCCTTCGACAGTGACCGCGCAGTTATCTGATGCCAAAATCGTCAATTTCAGCGGTTCGCCGATTTTACCTTCGAGCGTCATGCACACGGGAATGTTTTTCGAGAGCGGGGGAGTCGTTGCGGTATGCCTTCATGCCGTAGGTGACTTTGCGCAAGTTGAATTCTCGACCGAATTCCAGACGAACTTGCGATTTCCCGGCGTTTCCGCGCGCATTTTCTTTTGCGTTTCCGGCGCGTCTCGAATCCTGCGAAAACATTCCCGATTTCGTGGAACGTCTCGATTCCTGCATCGCGGCACTCTCGCTGTGCGGATTTCGTGCGAATGTCGCTTTGTACAGTCGGCTTCCCGTTTGACGCGGTTCCGGCTCTGCCCTATATTCCTCAAATAAAATCCCGTCGCCCGGCAATAAAGTGCACGGAACAGGCTTGTCTTCAAGTTCTACAATCACGCCGTTGCGGTCCACTCGAACGACGGTTCCGATAAATTCACCGTGATGGTTCGAGAACGAGCCATCGACGAGTTCCTGGTGGTTCACGCCATCGAGCCAGCCTGTGTTGAGCCCGCGGGAGAAAAGCACTTCGAGCGGTTCTAAGTCCTGCGCAGTAAGCTCGGCGGCATTTCCCAACTTGTCGAGTGCTTTCCTATAGGCGTGTGAAACGGCAGCGACGTATTCCGGGCTTTTTAAACGTCCTTCGACTTTGAGCGATTCCACGCCGATTTCCCTAAGTTCTTCAAGTTTCGGGAGTGCACACAAGTCTCGTGTGCTGAACAGATAACGCGCCTTCGGGTCCTTCCATTCCTTGCCATCGACGAAAATGCGGTAGGGGAGGCGGCAGCTTTGGGCGCACTGCCCGCGGTTTGCCGAGCGTCCGCCAAAGTTTTCGCTGGTGAGGCATTGGCCCGAGTATGAGACGCAAAGCGCCCCGTGGATGAATACTTCTAGTTCCAGGTCGGTAAGGCTCTTGATTTGTGCAATCTGCTTTGCGGAAAGTTCGCGTGCCAAGACCGCTCTTGAAAATCCGATGTCCTTGACCAAGTTCACGGCTTCGGAACTCGCGAGCGTCATTTGCGTGCTTGCGTGGATTTCCTGTTCCGGGCTAATGGCCTTGATGAGCCTTGCAAGCCCGATGTCCTGGATGATGAACGCATCCGGCTTTAACGCTATCAAGCGTTCCAAAAATTCCGGCAATTCCTGAATTTCGCGTTCGAAGATGAGAATGTTCATCGCAAGGTACGTCTTGACACCGCGAAGCCTTGCATAGCGGATCATTTCTTCGACATCTTCGGTGGGGCACACCATAGTAAACCGCGTCCGCCCCGTTGTTGATGGCGGATTCCAGCATGTCGCGCGTACCGACAGGCAAAAGAAGTTCAGGATTGTTCATGCGTAAAAAATAGAATTTACGCTTCTTCTAGCTTGTAGCCGAACTGCACGATGGCTCCGGTTTGAGTCTCGCGGAAAATACGACAGTGGGCGAGTCCCTCCAAAATGGCGTCGTCTAGCGTCCTCTTGTTTGCTTTCGGGTCGTCTCCGAGTTCGACCGTCATGATCTCTCCGGTTCCATTGTAACCGTCATGGATTACTTTGACGAACGTGTATTCTTCATCCATCTGATGAACAGCTTCGTGAATGTGCTGGTCGTCGTAGCCCGGATCCGATTTAAAGTGAAATCCGGTTTTGTCCAGCGTAGAAACGGAACCACAATAGCCGTTCTTTTTAAATTGAGTCCATATTTGTCCAAGCATCTGAATACCCCATGATTTAATTGAAAAAATAATCTAATTTTTAGCCATGTTCAAGAAATTCCTTATTTTGTCGTCTTTTGTTTGCATTTCCGTGTTTGCTCTCACAGCCTGTTCCAATCAGGAAGCCGAGTATAAGATCGCAACGCTTACGGAAGAAAATGCCCGTCTGGCACGTCAAGTTCATGTTCTCCAGGCTACTTTGGATTCGTTGAACGCCCACAAAGAAGCGATGGATAACTCCCTCAAGTCCTTGGATATGAAATAAGTGCAAATTTGAGCCGGGCTTTGCCTCAAAAAATGTTCAATTTTTACCTTTTTTCTTACAAAAAACAAATTTTTTCTAAAAAAGTTTTTCTAAATTTGTGCCCGTGACTGGCCCCCGGTTTGTCGCCAAGGCGAAAACCAATCCTGCTTCCTATGTGAAGCCCCATGACCGTCAAGTCTCCGAGGAGGCGCTAGTAAGATGGTCTTTAATTAACCCAAATACCAGTCACCCCGCTTGCAGGTTATTTTCCAGCTTGCATGTGCGGTTCAACCCTTACTTTATGAGGTGCCCGAATGGAATACATCGCTCTCGCACTTTCACTTGTTGCAGTGATTCTGTGCATTGTTATCCTGACTAAGGTGAACAAACTCCTTACCATGCTTCGTACTCCGATTTTCAAGAAGCTCACCCCGGACATGAACTTGAAGCCGTCCGCCCGTCGCCCGATCAGCGCACAGGAAATGGCTCAGCGCGGTGAACGCAACAACAAGGAAAATCGCCAGAATAAGGAACGTCAGGCTAACAACAATAAAGAAAATCGCAATCAGCAGGCTGCTCATGCTCCTGCAACTCGCGACCGCAACGAACAACAACAGCGTCCGGAACGTGGCCCGCGCCGCGAACGTCGTCCGGAACGCCCGCATCGTGAAGCTAACGCTGAAGCTCCTGCTGCTTCTGCTGAACAAGCTGCAGCTCCGGTTGCTCCGGCTGCTGAAGCCCCAGTCGCCGAAGCCCGTCGTCCGCTCGCTCCGCGTATTCCGGTTGAAACTCCGGCTGCCCCGGCTGTCGAAGCTGCTCCGGTTGCTCCGGTTGCCGAAGCCCCGGCTGAAGCTCCTGCCGAAAACGTCTTTGATCCGTCCAAGGTCCGCTATGGCCGTCGCAACGTGATCAAGAAGGCTCCGGAACTCTCCGAAGAAGCTTAATTCTCACGAGAATTTGCAAAAGATCCCAGTCCAACCGGACTGGGATTTTTTTGTCAATTGAACTTATTTATTCTCGCCATAGAAGCCGTGATCGGAATATTGAGACCACATTTCGAACATCGTCAGGTAGTTGTTTTTGATGTATTTTTGTATGGTTGATAGCTCTTCGAATAATTGGCGATAATCATGTCAGCATTGTCCGCAATTTCTTTAAGTTGTTGCTCGGACTATAAAAAACGACCCCGGCGCAGTTCAAATGGCCGGGGTGACGTTCACTTCATACTGAGTAGATGGCTTATTTCGACAATTTCTCTGTAAGTCCCATAAGCATGTTCAAGCCTACTGCATCCATGGCGGTGCTTGCGCCACCCTTGGAGTCTCCGGTCATCATGATTTCCGGGACGAGCGGATGTGCGGATTTGGCAAGCGCCTCGGCAACACCGACTTTGGTCTTGTAGTCCCATTCGGCGCGTTCTTGCGGAGTCAAACCGGCGCTGACGAGAGCCCTGTTGGCGGCAGCTTCAGCTTCTTTTTCGGCCTTGATTTTCTTTGCGACTTCGAGTGCCCTCAAAGCTTCGAGGCGGGCGACTTCCTGTTCTTTTTGGGCCTGGAGAACGGCCACGTCGCGTTCCTTTTCGGCCTGCGTCACAGCCTTGATTTTTTCCACTTCCTGGTCGGCCTTGGCCTGGGCGATACGGGCCTTACCTTCTGCTTCGGCGGTGATGGCGGCCTGCTTTGCCGTTTCTGCTGCCGTCGCGTTGGACACGCGCTTCATTTCACGGTCCTTCACGATGTCGAGTTGTTGTTGCGCCTTCTGGTCCAAACGGACGTTCTGGATTTCGAACTGCACCACCTTGATTCCGTAAAGGCGGAGTGCGGACGGTTTGGTAAGAATGCGGTTGCCGTTCTTGTCGAGTTTCAGAATGGTCACCTTGTATTCTTGAGTTTCGGCCTTCTTGATAATCTTTCCTTCGGAATCATATTCGTCATCGCCAGCCTTTTCGGTAAGCACTTCGATCGTGGTGAGGTATTCGCCTTCCGTGAGCTGGTCTTCGGCAATCCTTCTGAATTCCGCAATCTTTGTGACTTTGGCTTCTTCGGCGGTGAACAACGGTGCGGTTTTTCTAACGGCCGAAAGCACGGAGTTTCTGATAAGGTCATGTTTTAACTTTTTGTCGGAACGCTGTTCGCGGTGTATTTTTACTAGGTCTTCGCAATCCGTGGGCAACTGGTATTTGAGATAACCGCTAATTTCTGCGTTTGCGTTTCGGGACAAGGTAACGGAAATGTCGTCCTCGTCGTCGTCGCCGCCTTCCCAGCCTTCACCTTTGACTTTTTCGGTAGAAGAATTGAAATAGAAGTCCTTGGTTCTGTCGTAAGAGTAGATGCTGGCAAATCCTTTGAAGTAGAACCCGGCGTGATCGATACAGGAGAGCGTGCCGAACGGAGACTGTTTGACGAGAAGCTGCGTCGCGCTATTGTAGCCGATGTTGCATTTGAAAAGAATTATCGCAATGATGGCGATTGCAGCAATGGTTATTATTTTTATGTAGTTTTTAGGTTGTTTTAGCTGATTTACTATTATTGTTTGCTTATCCGTTATAGGTTGCTTTTCCATTTATTTGTTCCTTCTTTTGTTTTTGCACAAATATAGTTATTCAAAATAGAAAGCCCCCAGCCCTTCGATAGTGCTTCGGCTGGCTCAGCATACCAACTCAGGGACCTGGGGGGTCGGGGTGACAATTCCAATAACTATTGACCAATAACCAATGACTAGAATTCAATCAGTCCCTTGGCTTCGTCAGCGAGGATGACCTTCGTCGCCATGCCTATGAACAGGCCGTGGCCGACGATACCCACGATGTGCTCGAGGTCGCGGGCGAGTTTGTCCGGGTCTGCGATGGGGGCGAACTTCGCGTCGGCGATGAGGTTGCCGCTGTCGCTAATCACTGGACCGTCCTTGCCGGGTGCGCCCATGCGAACCTTGACTTCACCGCCGAGCTTTTTCACGCGTTCGGTGACGACGGCGATGGCGCCCGGGATGATTTCGAGAGGGACTGCGAACTTGGTGCCGAGTTGCTGCACGGCCTTGCCGCTGTCCGCGATGATGACGTAGTTGTCCGTCATGGAGGCGACAATCTTTTCGAGGAGGTGAGCGGCTCCGCGGCCCTTGATGAGGTTACGGTTCGGGTCGATTTCGTCGGCGCCGTCGATGACCATGTCGAGGTGGCTGACTTCGCCCATTTCCTTGAGCGGGATGCCGAGGCTACGGCATTGGAGCGTGGTGCTCCAGCTTGTTGAAACGCCCGTCACATGGATGCCTTCGGTCTTGATGCGTTCGGCGAGACGGTTCACCATGTGGGCCGCCGTGCTGCCAGTACCGAGACCGACAATCATTCCGTCCTTGATCATGTCTGCGGCACGAACGCCTGCAGCTTTCTTGAGTTCATCCATCGATGCCATTAGCGCCATCTCCTTTCGTTAGAGTCAAAATTGTCGTCGCCCATTCTGTTGTCGTAACTGTCGTAGTTGTCGTAGCCGTCGTAATCGTCTTCGTCCGGGAAACCCGATTCCTGTTCGGTGAAACTTGCTTCGACGATATCCACGACTTCGACGTTGAATGTCAAGTCCTTGCCTGCAAACGGGTGGTTCCCATCGACAATCACGGTGTCTTCGAGAATTTCCTTGATGGTGTAGATGCCGTCGCACTGGTCTTCGTCGTCGTCCAAATTCAGGTCATCGACAAACTCATCGGCGGTGTCCGGCAGCTGGAATTCACGGATATCGTTATCCTGGAACATCTCGAGTTCCATGCCGAGCCAGAGTTCCCCGACTTCGCGCAGTTCTTCTTTCGGGACCGTGAGGATGAGGTCCTTGCGATACTCACCGTAACCGAGATTTGCCGGAATGCTCACCGTGAATTTTTCACCCAGGCGGCGACCCGTCAATGCGTCTTCGAGTCCAGGAATGATGTTGTTGTATCCGTGGATATATACAAACGGTTGGGAGGCTGGAACTTCTTCGAGAATCCGCCGGCCTTCCCTGAGGGTGTAGGCGATACTCACCTTCATCTTGTCTTGAATGACTACCATACGTGCCCAAATTTAGTAAAAGTGTGCAAGGCGAAAAAGCGCAAAAACTTGTTTTTGCATTTTTGAGCCGTAGCCACGGACGCCAAAGGCGTCAAAAATGGTCGATTTCGCCACTTACTTATATTTGTTTTTCTAAATTACGGGTATGCTTTACGGTATTTGTTCTGATATCCATTCCAATGCCGCTGCGTTCAAGGCCGTCCTTGAGTCCATGCGTGATAATGGCGTTGAACGGAGAGTATGTCTAGGTGATATTGTCGGTTATGGAGTCGATGCTAACGAATGTGTAGATCTGGTGCGTGAAAACATGGACTTGTGCCTGATCGGTAACCACGATAGCGTTGCGGTCAAGTACGAATCCAGCACGGGATTCAATCCTTACGCCAAGCAGGCCGTTGAATGGACGCAGAAGCATTTGTCCAAGGACTCCGTCGCATATATCCGGTCGCTTCCGTATATCCACGAGGAAAACGACATTTGCTTTGTCCATGCGTCGCCCTTGTCTCCGGCAGACTGGGTCTATGTGACCGATCTCGAGGATGCTCTCGATGCGTTTGACCATTTTTCGGAACGGTTCTGCTTTGTCGGTCATACGCATAGCCCGGTCATCATCGCTAGCCGTCCACTTGCCATTCCCAAGATTCTCGACGATTACGAGTACGTAATTGCCAATACGGAACGTCTCCTGGTGAACGTCGGCAGCGTGGGACAGCCCCGTGACCGAGACCCGCGCGCCTGCTGGTGCCTCCTCGATACCGAGACCAAGTGCGTGCGGCTTATCCGCGTGGAATACGACATCCGCGAGACGCAGAACCGCATGAAAAAGGCCGGAATGCCCTCGTTCCTCATCGACCGGTTAAGTGTAGGAAGATAGCTATGGGGTGTGAGCTCGGTCGCCTTGTTTGCTGAAGTTTGCCTTGAAAATGTAGAAAGGTTTTTTGATGTTTTATTTGCTCATCGCTCATACCTCAAAGGGCCGTAGGCCCGACCTCATAGCCCTATGAAATGGATTCTAGCTGTTTTCGGTCGTGCGGGTTCGCCGTTCATTGCGGACGAGGTCGAAAAGTACGTGAAGCGTTTGCGCGGTTCCGCGATGCCTCTTGAAGTGGTGGAGCTCAAGGAGTCTAAACTTGATGACCATGCGCAGGCGCTAGCTCAAGAAGCCGCCCTTTTCGAGAAAAAGTTTCCGCGTAACGAGTTCCGCCGCGTCATCCTCTCCGAAGAAGGAAAACTTATGACGACGGTGAAACTTGCCGATACGTTACAGGCCCGCTTTCCCGGAAATATCGTGTTTTTGATAGGCTCGGCTTATGGCATCGACGAGAACCTGAAAAAGACCGCCGACTTGCTCCTGAGCCTTTCGCCCTTGACGTTCACCCACGACCACGCAAGGATCATCACCGTGGAACAACTCTACCGCGTCCAGATGGTCATGCAAAACCATCCGTATCATCATAGGTAGCTTATGAGGTATGTTACGAATGTGACCATCCAAAATCCTCATGCAACTTACCCCATAACCCCATACCCCAAAGCCCGCTGTAGCGGGCGACCCCATAACCCATTATGCTTATTTCCGCAATTGTAGCTGTTTCAGAAAATAATGTCATCGGGCGCGACGGTCACTTGCCGTGGCACCTTTCCCAGGATCTCAAGCGTTTCAAGGCCATCACGACGGGACACTCCATCATCCTTGGTCGCAAGAATTACGAGGACATCGGGCGTCCGCTCCCGAACCGCGTGAACTACGTGCTGACTCGAAACAAGGATTTCCAGGCCCCCGGTTGCATTGTTTGCTCATCGCTTGGGGAGGCTATCGAGGCCGCCCGCAACGCTGGCGAAACCGAATGCTTCATCATTGGCGGTGCCGCCGTCTATCGTGAGGCCATGCCGCTCGTCGAAAAACTCTACTTTACGAGGGTCCTCTCGCATGTCGACGGAGACGTATTTTTCCCCGAATGGGGCTCGGATTTCGAAAAAGAATGCGAAGAACGGTTCCAGGCAGATGAAAAAAATGACTTTTCGACCATTTTTGAGATATGGAAACGAAAAAAATAAGTTTCATTTCTCCATATAATTACTTATTATATAAGAGTGAATGTACAAATTAGGAAAAGATTGCTAAAAGTTTTTGTTGCGGCGTTATCCGCAATAATCGTAGCGTTCTTTATTGTCGGATTTAATGGAGCTTGCATTCAGGGGCAGTATCGCCACCAGATTCCGCTGGATGATGGCTGGTCTGTCTCTTTTTCTGGTATCCGGCTCCCGATTTTAAAGCAAATTTCCGATTTCAGGATTCCATCCAACATCAATCCCGGCGATACCATCGTCTATGAACGGAAGATGGAGGGGCTGCCGGTTTCTTTGCCGACGACTTTCCGTTTCCGGGCCTACCATGCGGCGATATCCGTCTATATCGACAGTACTTGCTATTACCGCTATGGCTACGACCGCTTCAAGAGGGGCAAACTGGTCGGTAGCGGCGTCCACCTGGTGAACATGCCGGAGCATCTGGAAGGGCGGACCATCCGTGTCGAGACGATTCTTGCAGAAAAGGCTGCCGGCAAGTCTTTTGCCCATATCGAGCTTTTGACAACAAGCGGGATGACCGACTATTTCGCGAAGAATTTGGGTTCTATCGTGATAGGCATTTTCCTTGCGTTGTTCGGGTTGATCGCGTTTATCACGGGTTGTTTTGTCGTCGGGTTTGACAGGGCGTACTACCGGCTTATTCTGCTTGGCGTATTTTCGTTCTTGATGGGTATTTGGACGCTAAATTACGGAAAGGGCATCCAGATATTCTCGATGGACTTTGCGATGAACACGACGCTTGAATACACGTCCCTGTATCTTGCGGCGATCCCCTTCGGGTTGCTTCTCGTCAACATGCGTCGCGGGAAAATCTCCAACTGGAAGATGAAGGTCCTGAAGGGGCTGGTCGTTTTTGGCATTGCTTTTTTTGTCGTGACGACGTTCTTGCATCTGACGGACATTGCGCATTATCCAACCTTCCTAGCGGTCTATCACGCCTACCTTTTGATTGCGTTCCTTTTCTTGGTCTTTTTCCGTGTGTTGTACGATCGCGGGGCTGGCCTGCAAGAAAAAATCCTTGCGTCCGGGACTGTCGTGTTTGTGCTTTTTGCCATTATCGACGTCATCCGTTACAATGCGCTGAATTTGTTTGGAATTGACATGTCGTTTCTGCATGCCACATGGATTCCCATCGGGACGCTTCTCTTCAACGTGCTCCTGATGATAGGGTATTTCGTTTATCTTTACGAAGAATTGATGGACAAGACCGAAAAGGAAGCCCTGCGCCAGATTGCCTACAGGGATTCTCTCACGGGAATTTACAATCGTGCAAAGTGCGAACACATATTCGAGGTCCTCGATCGCGACGACAGCGATTACGCCATCGTGAGTATCGACGTGAATGGTCTCAAGGTTGTAAACGAACGTCTGGGACATTCCGTGGGCGATAAACTTTTATGCAGCTTTGCCGACGTGTTCAAGAAAGCTTTCAACGGAATCGGCACGACTATCCGCATGGGCGGTGACGAGTTCGTGGCGATTGTCCGCGCCGAACACCTTTCCGACCTGAATACAGCTTTGAAGTCGATGGTTCAGCTGGAGAAAAAGGTCCAGTTGCCGGTGGAATTGAAAGCCGCGTATGGCTATTCCGTGCGCCGTCGGGGCGATGCCGTGACTGCCATGGACGTCTATCGCATGGCCGATTCCAACATGTTCGCCATGAAACTCGCCTTAAAGCAGCAGAAAATAGTGTTTAAAACCTAGACCGCTCTGCTTTATAGGTTCTACCAAATTCAACCATAAATGATGTTTTTACGTACTGAGGGGGGGGGGATAATGCTCCCTGATTACGTAATCTTGTAAACGCGGCTAATGTGTCATTTGGATACCCAAAATAGCCTGGAACCCTTGCAAATACTGGGCTGCGGCAATATTTTTTAAAAATGGGTAAAATTTGCTTTTTTTTGTGGTTCTAACAGTGTTACAAAGAAGGGCTTCTCGCATGGTCACCAGAGATGGTTCTGCAAAGCCTGTGGGCGACATTTTTCGCATTCAAGGGTTGATTTCAGCAACGAAATTCTCCGGTTAAGATTCTCTGGGAAGCTAAGTTCGCAAGACATCGCAAATCAGCTCGGCGTATCCAGAAGTACCGTATGCAGAAAAATAAGGTCTGCGCCGGTTCCTGAAATAAAGGCTCTTCCTGGTAAAATAATCGCCCTGACGGATACGACTTATTGGGGATGGAATTTTGGTGTCGTGGCAATAAAGGATGCCATTAAAGGACGCATCGTCTGGTCGAAATTCATCAACAGAAAAGAGCGGGTTGAAGATTACGTGGAAGGCGTCGAATGGCTGGAAAATAACGGCTTTGAAATAAAGTGCATCGTCAGCGATGGCTTGCGGGGACTGAGAGAACGGCTATCCAGGTATCCGTTCCAGTACTGCCAATTTCATCAGGTAAAGACCGTCAGACATTGGCTGACTAGCAGACCTAAACTGGATGCGTCAAGGGAACTCCTGGACTTGACATACTTCATGGTCCATACGGACAGGGCATCCTTTGAGGGGCTGTTCGGTGAATGGGAATGCAAGTGGAAGGCGTTCCTTAAAGAACGAACCCTGCATGCCGACGGGAAAATGCACTACACGCACAAGAACCTCCGGAGCGCCTACCACAGCATAAAAAGAAACATGCGTTTTCTATGGACCTTCGAAGAACTGTACGGACTCGGGATTCCAAATACGAATAACGGCATAGAGTCCGTGTTTACCGATCTGAAATCAATTTTGCGTCTTCACAAGGGTATCTCGATGAACACTCGCAAGACCATGATTTTGGAATATTTTTCTCGCCTGAACGCAGATGAATAAAGGGCTTGCGACGGATTCAGGTATCCAAATGACACTTAATGCAAAGGATACCCATTTTTAGGTATCCTTTTGACACTTAAGCCGTAAACGCTATTTTTGTTGCGTACAAGAACAAAAAACGGCCCCTAGGGGCCGCGCCAAATGTAGTCGTTAACAGGAAAAATTAGGTTTAGAACTGTTCAATCTGGGTGTTGAACTTATACTTGTCCTTGTAGTAGGCAAGCATATCGTCGCTGTTGGAGAATGCCCTGCGGAGCGGGTCGCGGAGGGCGGGTTCCCTCTTGACCTTTTTCTGGATCTCAGGCACGACATCCTTGAAGAAAAGTTCGTTGCTTGCTGCAGCCACGTGGTTCTGGTTGTATTCCATGTGATAGCGGCGTTCAACCATTTGGAACAAATCGGACTGGCAAGAGTTTTCCGGCGGCAAGTGGCTTGCGACCGGCATGTAGCACTGCTTGATGTAATCCTGCTTCATGCTGACAATAAGACTGTCGATAGCGGGAATGTTATGGATTGAATCGTTGTGGCTGGCGAGTTCAGCTTTCGGGGGGACGACGCTGGAGCATCCGGAAAGGAGTGCTGTTGCGAGTGCGATGGTTGCCCATACGATAGAATGTTTCATGTCCTAATCCTTTTTTGACAATGTTTCTAACTACATCAATCCCGTGCTCAAAGTTATTTAATTGTGGATAGATTGGCGATAGTAAATATGTAATTTTTCGCTTACGAAAGCCCTTTTTTTATGTTTTTAATGGTAAAATGTGATAAACAGCACCGTTTTTTTATAAAAATTTACTTTGAAGCCGGTTTGAACTTGTAAAACCACTTGATGGGGTCTATGACATCGTACCGGACATTGCCGATTTTTTTCTTGCCTTTCTTGCTGACAAGACCGGTAACGATGTGGGCGTGAGGCCCTGTTGTATGACCTGTGGTGCCGACCGTCGCGATGGGGTCGCCAGGCATGACTTCTTGTCCGTTCAGGTAAAGTAATTTGTCGCAATGCATGAACAAGATAACGTCTTCTTTGCGGACAAGCGCAATGATGACGCCTCCACGCTCGTCTCTGCTTGTCCAGGCCTTTGCGCCAAACGGGGCGAGAATGCGTGCGCCCTGTCTCGATGCGACGTCTATGCCGTTGTGCTTCCTTTGCGTTGCGGTTGCGTTTTCATGATAAAATTCAGTGAGGTAGGCGATACTGTCCGAAATGACGGATGTCCAGAATTTCCAGGCGGCGCCGATGGTGTCTGCAGATGCGGGGCGCTTGATTTCGTCCGGTCGCGAAAAACGGATGACCGTTCCTTTGGGTGGAATGTTGAGGTTCCCTTTTTCCCATGATGTTACACCGAATCCATTGTCTTCGAGCGTTTTTGCCACGTAGTTCTTGATCATCTTTTCGTTTGTGATGATGGCGTCAAAACGGCCTATGGCGTAGCGGGCGATACGCTGCATGTTCTCGTTCCCGTCGAAGGTGTATTCGAAGGAGGGGGCGACGGAGAGCATGTTTCTTTCTTGGATGCGGTCACGCAGGTTTGAGTCGCTGCGGTCGATGTCCGTTACAAAGAAAAACGGGGCGGCGATGGCTATGAGAAAAAGTAGCGGGAATATGTTGCGGACGATTCTCGGAATGCCGTCTAAGGGATTTTTTACAAGTATGGAAACCTTGTGGAGTTTCTTGACGACCTTGGCGAGTTCTTCGGGATTTTTTTGAAAATCGAGAGCGAATGCTTCCTTGATGGCGCATGTATTGCGGCCTATCGCCTTGCGTGCTCGCGGGTAGCTGCGTCTTTTGGGGAGTTCTCTCGAAAGCCAGAGAATTTCGGCTTTTTGGGCCTCTTTTACGTCTTCGATGAACGATGCTGCTGAACTTATCGACATCCCTGTCACGTGCATGATGAGGGTACGTGACATCGAAACTAGGCTTCCGGCGTTTTCTGTCTCGTCAGCCGATATGATGCCGAGGATTTGCGGGGCTACCGTTTCGAGTTTTTTGATGTTGTGGTATAAGGTGCGGTATTCGCTGTCCGAAGAAGGTATGGCTTTGGCGCCGGCGAACGTGGCGTGGCCATCTACCGCTGTGACACCCGTAATTTCTTCGATATCGGAATCGCTGAGGATTTTTTTGGAAAGGTCCAATGTCTGGAAAGGGGCGTTTCCGTCCAATGCCAGCCGGCCGGAAAAGTCAAGTACAATAAAACGAGCGCCGGCATTGAGCGCCAGCGCAAATTTTTGCAAGGCTTCCGTGGGCATTTCGTCAACGTCTGCGATGGCGAAGAGCGTAAGCCCGCCTTGACGGTAAAGGCTTTCTAGGACCTTTCTTTGCATGTACCCTTACTTGGCCGAACCGCGCGGATAAGTGTAGCCGGAAGGCGGGGCTGCGACGAACTTATCGACTTGGAGGTAGAGTTCTTCGGCGGAGGCGGCAGGGTTGAAAAAGATTTCCTGGTTCCTGTTCTGGCTGCGGCCCTTGATGGGTTCGTTGCGGCGACCGCGGGAGACGATGCCGAGCGGGAGCACTTCGAGGAGGGGGAGAAGGCCGAAATAACGGAAAAGGCTGAAGTTCTTCTGCCAAGTGGTGCGTTCTGCCAAGATTGCGAAAGTCCCTTCGATGATGGATTTGCTCTGGAGAAGATCTTCAGAAGTCATCGTCACGAGTTCGTGATTGGTGGGGAAATTGTTCTGGAAGTTGACCATGTCGCCTTTGAGGTAGTTGGCGTCGCAGAGAAATACGAATTTCATTGTTTTTCCTGGTTAGATTTAATGGTTATTGATTAAAATTAGTTTTTTTAGCTGTTTCTGTCACTCATTTGAGCCCGCTTGCGAGGGACGATGTCCTCAAAAAAAGGCTGTTTTACAAAAAATTTACAAAGAATGACCGACAAATCGGTACTTTGTGGACCGGTCGCGGAATTTTCTGAAAATAATTTTTTGCACGTTTTTAGGGGAATTCCTAGTTTCGCATTCTATAACCCGTTGATAGTCCATTAGTTACGTATTTTCTGAAATGCAAATTGACAAAATTGCCGTTTTTTGTATTCCCAAAAACATTTTCAATATTTGAAATGATTTTTTTGAAAAGCATTATATTTAATACGTTTTTAAGGACGTTTGAGAAATTTCGCAGTGAAATTTTGATTGCGTGTATGGTATCGGAGAACGAAAATGAAAAAATTTAAAAGGTCCATGGCGACCTTGCTTGCTTCTGCCAGTGTGATTGCTACAACATCTTTTGCGCAAAATCCAGCACCGGCTGCGGCTCCTGCTCAACAAGCTCCTGCCCAGGCACAAGCGCCTGCCGCTAACCCTGCCACTCCAGCGCCTGCAGCCCCGGCTGCGGCCCCTGATCCGACTCCCGCACCTGCACCGGTTGCGGCAAACGAGCCCCCGCAGATTAGCGGAATACCTGGCGAGTCTATTCAGGAAGGCGGCACTTTTTCGAAATTCAAACTTGATGACTACGTGATGGACGATACGGACCAGCCGGCGAATATCCGCTGGAAGGTCAGTGGTAACAAGTCCCTCAGGGTGACGATTGGCGCCGACCATACTGTTGAAATCGCGACTCCGGACGCCCTTTGGAACGGTTCCGAGGACTTGACGTTCACGGCGACGGACTCCAAGGGGGCGACGGCTTCCGAGACGGTCACCTTTACGGTAGAATCCGTGAACAACCCGCCGATTGTGTCCCAGATTCCGAGCCAGGTCATTTCGGAAGGCAAGCAGTTTGCGAAAATCAAGCTGGATGACTATGTCAACGACCCGGACCACAAGAAAAACCAGATTACGTGGGATACGGAAATCCAGCCGTCTGGTGGCCCGCAGGCCGATGGCGACTTGTCCGTGACGATAGACGCAAACCGCGTGGCGACGATTGTCGTGCCGGACGCCCATTGGTTCGGTTCTGCATCCATCAAGTTTATTGCGAACGACCCCGATTACGGTAGCGACAACAAGACGGCGGCGTTTACGGTCACGGCGGTCAATGACCCTCCGACGTTTACAAAGAAAATTGCCGATCAGGTCATCGACGAAAAGAACCAGTTCGACATGATTTCGTTGTCCGACTATGTGACGGACCCGGATGACGATGTCACGAAACTCAAGTGGACGGTGGCTGGCAACAAGGACCTGAAGATTGAAGTGGACAGTTACGGTTCCGCCGTCGTTACGATTCCGAACGAATATTGGAACGGCCAGGAACGCGTGACGTTTACCGTGACCGATGCTGCCGGCGCCTCCGCCAAGCAGGACGTGCTCTTCAAGGTAAACTCCATTAACGATGCTCCCGAATTTGTCCAGAACATTCCTGACCAGACGATTGATGAAAAGCAGGAATTTGCTCCGATTCAGCTGGGCCAGTATGTGAAGGATCCGGACCACCGCATCGAAATGCTCAAGTGGGCTGTCGCTGGTGCCAAGGATTTGAAGGTTTCCGTTTCTGGCGGGGTTGCGACAATCCGTATTCCGAACAAGCTCTGGAACGGTTCTGAATCCATCAAGTTCAAGGCCACTGACCCGGATGGCGCTTCTGCGGAATGCGAAGCCATGTTTACGGTCAACTCCGTGAACGACTTGCCGAAATTCATCCGTCCGATTCCGGGACAGAACATCAACGAAAAGCAGCAGTTCACGAAGATCAAGCTGGATGATTTTGTCAAGGACGAAGACCACAAAAATTCTGAACTCTCCTGGGATGTCGAAGTCAAGCACCAGGGCCCGATGCCGGAAATGGGTACGCTCAACGTAACGATTGACGACCAGCATGTGGCTACTGTTGAAATTCCGGATCCGAGTTGGAACGGTAACACGGTGGCGACGTTCACGGTGACGGACCCGGAAGGCGCTTCTGCCAAGCAGGAAGTGTTCCTCAACGTGAAGTCCATCAACGATCCTCCGGTGTTCAAGAAAATTGCCGACCAGACGATTGATGAAAAGAACGAGTTCACGCCGTTCAATCTGGACGACTTCCTGAGCGATGCCGACCACGACTTCTCGAAGCTCAAGGTCGAAGTGACGGGCAACAAGGATCTCAAGGTGAATATCGATTCCAGGACGCACGAGGTCTCCGTCAAGATTCCGCATGAACAGTGGAACGGTACCGAGAATTTGATGTTTACGGCGACCGACCCTGAAGGTGCTCGCGCAACGACTTCTGCCAAGTTTACGGTGAAGGCGATCAACGATCCTCCGATCATGAAGGATATTCGCGAACAAACGATCAAGGAACAGGGTGAATTCAAGGCTATTGAACTCGACAACTTTGTTGAGGATGCCGACCATGCGAAGAACCGCCTCAAGTGGACCTTCTCTGGCAACAAGGAACTCAAGGTGGTTATGGATGCCGCCCATGTCGTACGCGTGACTCCGCCGTCTCCGCAGTGGCATGGCGCCGAATCGATTACGTTCAAGGTATGCGACCCGGATAACGCTTGCGATGAACGCACGGTGAACTTTACCGTGGAATCCGTAAACGACGTGCCGATGTTCATCAAGCAGGTGACTCCGCAGACAATTCGCGAAAAGAGCCAGTTCCAGCCGATCAAGCTTGGCGACATGGTGAAGGACATGGATAACAAACTCTCTGAACTCACGTTTACGGCTACGAGCAAGCCGGCAGCGGGTTCCAAGAAGAGAGAATCTGAACTCAAGGTTGAAATTGACAATCAGCATGTAGCGACCGTCGTTATTCCGAACAAGTTCTGGAATGGCGCCGAAGAAATCACGTTTACGGCAACGGACCCTGAAGGCGCAAAGGCCTCTTCTACGGCTCTCTTTACGGTGGAATCCGTGAACGATCTTCCGGAAATCAAGCAGGTGGCCGACCAGACCATTCAGGAAAAGGGCGAATTTACTTCGTTCAACGTGGCGGAACTCGTCTCTGACCCGGATGACCGTTTTGAAAGTTTGAAGATTGACTTTACCGGTAATAAGGACCTCAAGGTCGATATGACCAAGAGCGGCGTTGTTACGGTGAAGACTCCGACCAAGATGTGGAACGGTTCCGAGAAGATTACGTTCACGGTAACGGACCCGTCTGGCGCGAAGGCTCGTACGACAGCGACATTTACCGCGGTCTCCGTGAATGACCCGCCGATTATGAAGGAAATTGCAAGCCAGTCCGTCAAGGAGAAGGAATCGTTCAAGGCTATCGAACTCGATAACTTTGTCGAAGATTTGGACCATCCGAAGAACAGGCTCAAGTGGAAAATCGAAGGCAATAAGGATTTGCGCGTTTCTATGGACGGTACGCACAAGGTGACGATCACGCCGCCGTCCCCGAGTTGGAACGGTTCCGAAAAGATTCGCTTTACGGTGACCGACCCGGATGGTGCCTCCGACAGTAAGGAAGCTACGTTTACGGTTATCTCCGTGAATGACGCTCCTGAATTTGTCCGTGAATTACGCGACCAGACGATTGATGAAAAGAAACTGTTCCAGCCAATCAAACTCTCCGATTACGTCAAGGATCCGGACCACAAGATTAGCGATCTCAAGTGGACGTTCAAGGTAAGCCCGATTGGTCAGGGTTCTTCCAAGAAGAAGGGCAAGAAAGGGAAGGATGAAGAAGAATCTGCAGTCGAAACGCTCCGCGTAAACGTCGATGCGAACAACGAGGCGACAATCGTTATCCCGAACAAGTTCTGGCATGGCACCGCTAACATTACGTTTACCGCTACGGACCCGGAGGGCGCTTCTGCAAGCAAGACCGCTCGCTTTGAAGTCCGCTCCGTGAACGACGCCCCGGTGATTGCCAAGGACGCTCCGACGGGAGAAACGATTCTCGAAGGCGGCCGTTTCAAGACGATTGACCTCAGCACTCTTGCCGAAGACCCGGATCATTCCCAGTCCTCGCTCAAGTGGGAAGTTTCCGGCAACAAGAACCTCAAGGTGGATTTCCGCAAGGACAACACCGTAATCATTACGACACCGGACAAGCAGTGGAGCGGTAAGGAAGCGCTCACCTTCTCCGTCACCGACCCGGAAGGCGCATACGCACGTCACAAGATGCTTTTTGAAGTGACCCGCGTGAACGACCCGCCTGTATTCGAGAAGAGGATTCCGGACCAGAAAATCAAGGAAAAGGAACTTTTCAAGCCTATCAAGCTTAGCGAATTCGTGAACGACCCGGACAACAAGCCGAACGAACTCCGCTGGAAGATTACGGGCAACAAGCTGCTCAAGGCCGAAATCTCCCCGAGCCAGGTGCTCACCGTTACGGCTCCGAACAAGGATTTCTGGTGCGCTCCTGAAATGATGGTGCTCGAAGTCAGCGACCCGGACGGCGCAAAGACATCGCAGACCATCACGTTTGAAGTCGTTTCCGTGAACGATCCTCCGGTCTTGAGGGATATCCCGCCGCAGAAGATTCGCGAAAAGGGTCAGTTCAAGGATATTGACTTGAGCAAGTTTGTCCGTGACCCGGATAACTCTATCGATCAGCTTTCTTGGACCGTCAAGGTGTTGAAGAAGGGTGCCGAACATGCTGCCAAGAAGGGCAAGAAAGGCAAGAAGGGCAAGAACGATGACGATGAAGACGAACCTATAAAGGACCCCTTCAGTGTCGTGATTTATAAGGGCGGCCTCGCTCATATCAATCTTCCGGACCAGTACTGGCATGGTGAACGCGACGTGGTGTTCACCGTGAAGGATCCTGAAGGCGCTACGGATTCCAAGACGGTCAACTTTGTGGTGGAATCGGTGAACGATCCTCCTTCCTTCAAGCCGATTTTGGTCCAGAGCATCAAGGAAAAGGAACATTTTGAACCGGTTGACTTGACGAAGTTTATTTCTGATCCGGACCATCCGCTGAGTTCCCTCAAGATTGAAGTCGCCCAGACTCGCGCTCTGAAGGCTTCTGTTAATGCCAAAAAGCAGCTTGTGGTGACGACTCCGGACAAGTTCTGGAACGGAACTGAAAAGATTAGAATTGACGTGACGGACCCGGAAGGCGCAAGGTCTTCCCAGCAGATTGACTTCGAGGTGACTCCGGTGAACGATCCGCCCGTGATTACCAAGGAAATTGGCAACCAGAAGGTCAAGGAGAAGGAAAAGTTCACTCCGATTGATCTTGCCAAGATTGTGAACGACCCGGACAACAAGCCGAATGAACTCAAGTGGACTGTTTCTGGCAACAGCAATCTTGTTGTCGATATCAAGAATGGCCGTGCGACAGTCACGACGCCGAATCCGGAATGGAACGGCAAGGAAACGATTACGTTCACTGTCACCGACCCTGAACGCGCAAGCGCTTCTACCAAGGCTACGTTCGAGGTCATTCCGGTGAACGACCCGCCGAAGTTCAAGCCGATTCCTCCGCAGGTCATCGACGAAAAGAAGACGTTCCCGTCGATTGACTTGTCGAAGTATGTGACGGATCCGGATAACAAGCTTGATGAACTGAAGTGGTCTATCGATGGCGAAAATCCGTTTGCCTCGGCTTCTCCTGCGAAATCCAAGCATTCGAAGAAGAACAAGAAGGGCAAGAAGCATGTCGAGGAAGATGCTCCGGCTCCTGTGTCTTCTGGAAAGCACGAACTGAAGTACACCATTAGTGACAAGGGTATCCTCACCGTTGAAATCCCGAACAAGTACTGGAACGGTAGCGAGACGGTAACCATCAACGTGTTTGACCCGAGCCGTGAAAAGGCCTCTACTGATGTGCGCTTCACCGTGAAGTCTGTGAACGACCCGCCTGTCGTGAAGGAAATTCCGGGACAGACGACTCTTGAAGGCAAGACGTTCAAGTCCATCAACTTGGATGAATTTGTAAGCGATCCGGACCACAAGAAAAACGAAATCAGATGGTCTGTCTCTGGCGCAAAGAACATTGAAGTGAAAATCAATGCATCCCGCGTTGCAGAAATCAAGCCGAGAAGGGATAACTGGTTCGGTGACGAAACGATTATCTTTACGGCAACCGACCCGTCTGGCGCCTCTGACAAGGCCGTCGTGAAGTTTGTCGTCAAGCATGTGAATGCGGCTCCGGTCATGCGCGATATTCCTGACTTTACTATCAGGGAAAACCAGAATGAAGGCGTCATCGCGACAATCAAGCTGGACCAGTACGCCCGCGATAAGGACCACAGCTTCGATGAACTCAAGTGGAAGTTTACGGGACAGAAACAGTTGCAGGTGAATTACGATAAGCAGAAGAAGACGGTCATCGTCTCCCAGCCGTATTCTCATTGGAAGGGCAAGCCGGAACGCATCACGTTCACGGTCACAGACCCCGAAGGCGGTACGGCCCATAAAACGGCCACGTTTACGGTGATTGCCGTGAACAACCCGCCGGAGACCAAGGCTCAGAACTATACGACTCGTGAAAACGAAAAGTTGAAGGTTCCGGCTTCTGGTGGTCTCATGTCTGGCGCGATAGACCCGGATGGTGACAAGTTGGCTTCCGTGAAGCTTGTGATGAAGCCGCGTAACGGCCGAATCGTCTTGAACGAAACGAACGGTTCCTTTGAATATGTCCCGAACAAGGGATTCACCGGAATCGATGAGTTTACGTACAAGGTGTTTGACCCGGCGGGTGCAGGCTCCAAGGTCACGAATGCTGAAATCAACGTGATGATGAAAATGAGCGACATTCGCGGTAATGGCGCTGCCAACAAGAAAAAGAAGTAAGCATTTTCGTTGAAACGTGAATCGCCCTGCGGAAAAATCCGTGGGGCGTTTTTTTTGGGTACAATGATCATTGGTTGTTTGTTGCCCTACAGCCAGCTTCTTATCGTCTATTTTTTCTACATTTGCAGCTCATGGTTCAACCGCGGGTGTTTCCTGCGATTCTAAAGGATATTTATGAAAATTGCTGAAAAAACAGTCGTCCAGATGCACTACACCCTGAAGTCCGATGAAGGTGCCGTTATCGATTCCTCCGAGGGTCGCGAACCGCTCCAGTATATCCAGGGCATGCACATGATTGTTCCGGGTCTCGAAAAGGCTATGGTCGGTCATGACGTGGGCGACAAGTTTGACGTTGTTGTCATCCCGGCTGAAGGCTACGGCGAATACGATGTAAAAATGACACAAGAAGTTCCGCTGGATGTGTTCCAAGGCGTTGAAAAAGTCGAAGCCGGCATGACGTTCTATGCCCAGACTCCGGCCGGCCCGATGCCCATCCGCATCAAGTCCGTCGCAGAAAAGACTGCCGTTATCGATGCTAACCACGAACTCGCCGGTAAAAATCTCAACTTTGCCATCGAAGTTGTCGCGGTACGCGAAGCGACAGACGAAGACCTCAAGCCGTTTGAACACCACTGCTGCTGCGGGGGTCACGAAGGCGAAGACCACGAATGCGAATGTGGCGGCCACGGCAACAAGGAAAATTGCGACGGCAAGGGCGGCTGCGGCTGCGAACACCATGCCGAACATCATCAAGAATAAGATGTAAGCCGCTTTCCTCGAAATCTGAAAAAAATTGAAAAAAGACTGGAACTGGATGTACGTTCCAGCCTTTTTTTATTTAATTTAAACTTTGGAGTGTGAATATTTTCACTAGAGGAAGCATATGCGTTTGGCAAAAATCTTATCTGCGGCGATCGTGCCGATGTTTCTCCTTGCTTGTGGGGACGACAATCCTTCAATTAATGTAAATAGTCCGAACGGTGAAAATCCGCAGGATTCATCGAAGGTGGAACCTCCTCCTAATATTCCCGACAGCGCTTTGACCCCGATTACAAGGGATTATTCCAAGATCTGGACGGCGGGAGAGGGCACTGCTGAAAATCCTTATCAGATTGCGAACGAACAGGATCTCAGGAATCTTGCATTCTACGTGAACGATTCTTCGATGAACTTTAAGGATAAATTCTTCAAGCAGACGGCCGATATCGCACTTTCGAGCGCATGGAGCCCGATTGGTGTTTATGGAAAGAATTCGCTGGGCTATGGAAACCGTCCTTTCAGTGGAACTTATGATGGTGGCTCCAAGACGATTTCGGGGTTGTCCATTAGCGATACCACAGCTTACAGTGGTTTGTTCGGACTTATTCGCGGTGCGCATGTGAGCAATCTTGTCATAAAGGGTGCCAAGATGAATGTCGGTTCGTATGCGGGCGTCCTTGCGGGAATGATGGATTCTTCCGTTGTCGAAAATTGCACAATCGATGGAGCCGAAGTCAAGGGGAAGGACCGCGTGGCGGGCCTGACTGGCGAGGCTACGTATGTGACTGTGACGAATGTTGCCATTTCGGGCTCTGTTAGCGGTGAAAACTCGGTTGCAGGTATCATCGGTCGCATGCAAAATGGTACGTTGACCACATTGTCGAACAAGGCTGCTGTAACGGGTAAATCGACTGTTGGCGGTATTGTCGGTGCATCGGCGAGCGTTGGTGGCGAGAGTGTGATTACTTCGGTTTTGAACTATGGTACAGTGACGGGAACGAAGGATGTCGGAGGCCTGGCCGCGACGATGTCTATGACTAAGATGGAACGTTCTGGCAATTATGGCGAGGTGACTGCAAATGAAAACGCGATGGGTGCCGCGGGCGGTGTCGTTGCCGTGGTGTCGAACAAGTCCAGTGTCAATGAGGTATTCAATGCGGGGGTGGTGACTGCAACAAAAGTTCAGGCTGCAGGCGGTGTCTTTGGCAGCATGAAGAGCGTTACGGCAACCAACGTGTTTAACATTGGAGAAATTGCAGGTGATGCTGCTACGTTCAAGGGCGGACTCGTCGGGATTGTCGATGGGACTTCAGATTTGAGTTCTGGATATAATGCGGGAAAAATCCCAAATGACAATAAATCCGGAACGGTTGCTGGTCGTGTGACATCCACTGCAACGGTGAAGAATGTTTATTTTGACAAAACCGTTGGTGGCTCTTGCCTTGTGATTGCGGAAACGATGAACTCGGAGCTTCCGACCGGATTTGCGACAGAAGAAATGAAGGCCGCAACGTTTGTAACAACTTTGAATGGAGCTGGCTCTGTTTGGGCTATCGATCCGGCCAAGTTTGGCGGTTATCCGTCCTTTAGCTGGGCCAAGTAATTTCTACATTTAGAACATGGCTAAAAAGAAAAAATTTTGGAAGTCGCCTTCTGCCGAGGCGGCTTTTCGTGGTAAAGAAGACCGTCTTCGCAAGACTCTTTGCGAAATAGTGAACGGACAAAGCCGTTTGTTGCACCGCCCGGACGAACTGTACGAGGCGATTGCGGACGGTCTTGACGAAATTGAAAAAATCAAGGACGTGAAGGTTCAGTTGGAACTTCTGGCGTGGACTTTGCGTACCGACTTTTTGGCGTTCAAGGCCGAAGACGACGAGATGGATACGTGGAACGATTTGTTCTACGATGCCGGAACGTTCTTTGTCGAAGTCGCAAAGACTTATGACGACAAGGATTACATTGCGGATTTGATTCACGATTTGGCGGTACGCCATGTGGGCGGGGAAGGCCGTTCGGTCGTATTCCTCTCGATTGAAGAAATCATGCCGGTCGAACGTGCCAAGGCCTTGATTGTAGAACTGCTTGGCGTGATTGACGCGACGGAACTCGAAAACCGCGAGGACGTTCTCGACGCAATTTGCGATATGGCCGATGCCATCAAGGATACCGAAAATTTCGCGAAGGCTTCGCTTTACAAGGACCCTGACAAGAGTAACGCGACGCTAATCGATATCGCGAACTCATATTTTGTCGCCGGCGATATCATGATGGCCAAGCAGTGGCTTCACGACGTGAAAGATCCGGGTGCCGAAGACGAAGAAGCGTTCCTTGATTTGCAGGCGGCAATAGCCGACCGCGAAGGACGCAAGGCGGATTGCCTCAAGTATGCGACGCGTTTGTATGAATGCTTCCCGAAGGTCATGAACCTTTCGAGACTTTGCATGCTCAAGAGCGGTTCGGAACTCGACAAACTTTTGATTGACCATGTCAAGTACCGCAGTAACGCTTGCGATACGAGCTACATGATGCTCCTTGTAAACCTAAAGAAATTTGAGTTGTTGGAACAGTATGTCAATCACTTCGAAAAGGAATTGCCGGCGCAGGATGCTGCCGAGCTGAATGCGATTTCGGACGAACTTGAACGTGCTGGCGAAAAGGAACTCGCCAAGCATATCCGCGAATGGACGGTCGAAGAACCCGAAGACGCGGAAGCATTTGACGATCGCGATTAACTAAAGCTCATATTCAATTCTTGCTTCATACGTCATTCTGAGTCCGCAAGGACGAAGACAACTCTGAAGGCGAGTGTTGCGACCATGCTTGCATGGGCATAACCGAGCCAAAGAGTTGGGACGTTAGTCCAATCCAGTGATGTCTTGTATAGCAATGGCAAAATTTTACTGGATCCTTCCACTTTCAGTGTCAGGATGACGGTGATGTTTTTCTATCTTTGCGCTCATGAAAGTCCTTTTATACGATACAACGCTCCGTGACGGTAACCAAGACCGTAAAATAAGTCTCTCCTTAGCTGATAAAGTCCAGATTGCTCGAATTTTGGACCACTTTGGATTTGACTATATTGAAGGCGGCTGGCCGAACCCGAGCAACCCCACGGATGAGGAATTTTTCAAGCTCATCAAGGACGTTAAGTTAAAGCACGCCAAGATTGCGGCTTTCGGCAGCACTCGCCGCCCGAAGGTTTTGCCGGAAAACGACCCGCTTTTGCAGGCTCTCGTAAAGTCTGGTGCTCCGGTCAAGACGATTTTTGGCAAGAGCTGGGATTTGCATGTGACGGACGTGATTCGTACGACGCTCACAGAAAATCTCGACATGATTGAATCTTCGGTCGCGTACCTCAAGGAAAATTCCGAAGAGGTCATTTACGATGCGGAACATTTCTTTGATGGCTACAAGGCGAATCCGGAATATGCGATTGAAACGCTCCGCGCCGCGGAAAAAGGCCATGCCGATTGCATCGTGCTTTGCGATACGAACGGCGGAACGATGCCGTGGGAAATCGAAGAAATTATCGAAGACGTAAAACGTCACATTTCAACGCCGCTTGGAATCCATGTCCATAACGATAGCGGTCTTGCCGTGGCGAATTCGATTTATGCCGTAAAGTCGGGCTGCGTGATGGTGCAGGGCGTTGTGAACGGCTATGGTGAACGCTGCGGAAACGCAAACCTCACGACGATAGCCGCCGATTTGAAGTTCAAGATGGACTGCAATTTTGCTGCCGCTAAAAAGTTGAGCCATTTGCGCCAGCTGAGCAGCAACATCGACCAGATCGTGAATTTGCCGAGTGACGTGCATGCCCCGTACGTAGGCGATGCCGCATTTGCCCATAAGGGCGGCGCTCACATCGATGGCGTGATGAAGGTTTCTCGCAGTTTTGAACATATCGACCCTCATACCGTGGGCAACGACCGCGTGTTCGTGACGAGCGACCAGGCGGGCGGTTCTCTCGTTGTCGAAAAGCTCAAGGCAATCAAGCCGGGCATCGACAAGAAGGATCCGCTGGTAGCAAGCCTTCTCAAGGAAATCAAGGAACGCGAAAACGCCGGCTGGCATTTTGACTCCGCCGAAGCCAGTTTCAAACTTTTGGTCTATCGCCATTTGGGAATGGTCAAGGAACCGTTCAAGGTGCTCAACTACCGCGTGATTGAAGACAAGACGCCGCAGGGTGTTTCCGTGTCGCAGGCAACGGTCAAGCTCCAGGTGGGCGACCAGATTAGCCACCAGGTCAGCGAAGGCGACGGTCCGGTGAACGCTCTCGATGCGGCTCTCCGCAAGGCTCTCTTGCCGTTCTTCCCGTGCATGGAAAGCGTGCGCCTCGACGACTTCAAGGTTCGTGTGCTCGGTTCCAACGTGGCATCCGATGCGACGGTTCGCGTGTGGACGACGTTTGGCGACGAACACGGCTACTGGAACATGGTCGGTGTTTCGAGCAACATCATTGCCGCAAGCTGGACCGCCTTTGTCGATGGCTTGACGTACAAGATTTTGATTGAAGACAAGGTCATTGCAAACGCTTACAAGCACATTGATGTGGCTTCCGCTTCTGATGCAAAATAGAGTTTTAATAGAAGGTTCGTGAAAATGAAAATCGTAAAAGTTACTCCGAAGTCTCAAGAAATTGACAGAATTTGCGGTCGTGAAGTAGCCCCGAGCAAGGAAATTCACGACAAGGTCATGGACATTCTCGCCGACATCAAGAACGGCGGTTATGCGAAGGCTGTCGAATACGCCCAGAAGTTCGATGGCCTCAAAGGCAAGAACCTCCGCGTGTCCGAAGCCGAAATCAAGAAGTCTGCCGCCAAGTGCCCGCCGGAAATGCAGCGCGCGCTCAAGCAGGCCATCAAGAACGTTCGCGATTTCCACGTGAACCAGATGGAAGATTCCTGGCTCATGGAAGGCAAAGACGGTGTGGTTCTCGGTCAGCGTATCCGCCCCATGAAGCGCGTGGGCCTTTACGTTCCGGGCGGTGCTGGAATTTATCCGAGCACGGTGATTATGAATGCGGTTCCGGCCATTGTCGCTGGCGTCAAGGACATTGTCGTCGTGACTCCAATCAAGGGCGAAATCAACCGCGCGGTCGCTTTTGTGCTTTGCGAACTTGGCATTACCGAGGTCTATCACATCGGTGGCGCTCAGGCAATCGGCATGCTGGCTTATGGTGCCAAGGATGGTAAGGGCAAGGTCGTCGTGGAACGCGTCGATAAGATTGTGGGCCCGGGTAATGTCTTTGCCGCTGTCGCGAAGAAGGAAGTCTTTGGCATTGTGGATATCGACATGGTGGCTGGGCCTTCCGAAGTGCTCGTGCTTGCAGACAACACCTGCGATCCGGACTTTGTCGCTGCCGATCTTTTGAGCCAGGCGGAACACGGTTCCGGTTTCGAAGCCGCCATCTGCATTACGGACAACATGGAAACCGCACAGATGATTAGCGAATGCGTCGATATCCAGGTGGAAAATTCTCCCAAACGCGAATTGCTCCAAAAGGTGCTCGACAACTTCGGCCGCATCCTCGTGGTGAAGGACTGGTTCGACGGAGTGGCGATTGCAAACGCCATTGCTCCGGAACACATGGAAATCATGACCGACGAAGCCGAATCCATGGCGGCCCAGATTGAAAATGCGGGTGCCGTGTTTATCGGCCCGTGGTCTTCTGAACCGGTGGGCGACTACTTCGCAGGCCCCAACCACGTTCTCCCCACGAACGGCACGGGTCGCTTCTTCAGCCCTCTCGGTGTCTATGACTTCCTCAAGCGCATGAGCATCATCAAGTATAGCGAAAAGGCTATCAAGAAGAACGCAAAGGCCATCGCTGTCGTGGCCAACGAAGAAGGCTTCATCCACCACGCCGCCGCAGTCCTCAAGAGACTGTAATTGCTTTTTTCGCTCGCTAAAAGGGGGGCGAAATGCGAAAAAGTGCTACCAAATGAGCCCAAAGCTCCAATTTGGTAGCACTTTTTTTATACAAAATAACCGCTTTTTGTGTGGACACGGGATTCATTTTTGAAAAAATGTTGCCAAAATGCTTAGAAAGTCTTGTTTGGTAGCACCCGTATTGATGGATTGACCCAATTTTTATTGAACAAAGTAAAAAATGTGCTACCAAAACATCGAAAATGAACGATTTGGTAGCATAAAATAGCGAAAATCACCTTGTAGCTGACTTGAAACCCGCTTTTTTTGTATATTAAATGGGATTAAGTTTGGGGAAATGCAAATGAAATACTTTTTTTGCCTTTTTTTAATTTGCTCTTTAATTTTTTCGGCTTGTGGCGATGACAAAAGCAGTTCCGCCCCAAATGAAGAAGACTCTTCTTCGTCTGTATGCGAAGAATCTTCATGTGACTCATTGAGTAGTTCCGAAATTTCTAGCAGCGGTAAGAACGTTGCCAAGTCATCGAGTTCCAGCAAAGGAAAATCTAGTAGTTCCTCTGATAAAGCTAAATCTAGCAGCTCGGTAAAGTCAAGCTCGTCAAGTTTGGCGAAATCCTCAAGTTCCGTAAAATCATCTTCTTCTGTAGCGAAATCTAGCTCAAGCGTTTTTAATCCTCAAATTCCGCCTTGCAGAACCGATAGTACGGATACTTGTGAGTATGGAACGCTTACGGATGAACGTGATGGCCAGACATATAAGACTGTAAAAATTGGTGATCGTTGGTGGATGGCCCAAAATTTGAATTATGCTTATATTTTGCCAGAAAGAGGTGCTGATTCCTCAAGTTTTTGTTATGAGAATAAGCCCGCTAATTGTGAAAAACATGGAAGATTATATACGTGGATGGCGGCTATAGATAGTGCTGCGTTGTTTAGCGAAAATGCAAAGGGATGCGGAAAAGATTATTGTACGACTGTTTATCCTGTACAAGGGGTTTGTCCCACAGGTTGGCATATCCCTACAGCAATGGAATGGTACTCTTTGCTCACTGTAGTTGGTGGTTGGGAAAAAGCTGATATATGGTTTGAAAAATCAAACGGCAAAAATGCATATGGATTCTCTGTAGTTACGACGGGATACACCTATGATGGCGGTTATTATAATCGAATTACATATGATGCTATGTATTGGACTTCGGTCACTGTTTTTGGTGGTCTAGGAACTCTTGCTCATGCAATGTATTTTGATAGCTATTCGAACAATAATAGTATACATTTGGGCAATGAAGTGAAGAGTAGTGCGGTTGGAGTCCGTTGTCTCAAGGATGAATTAACGTCAGAAAATCCGACCATATCGGATCCGACTTTGTCTAATAACTTGTCGCTTGAATACGATTCTATAGTTGATTCACGTGATAGTCAAGTTTACAGGACTGTAAAAATTGGGTATCAGTGGTGGATGGCTGAGAATTTGAATTACGAGACGGAGGATAGTTTTTGCTATAACGATTCGGCTGAATATTGTGCAAAATATGGGCGTCTCTATACATCAGCGGCGGCGAGGCAGGGATGTAATTCTCAGTGGTGTTCAGGAATTTGCCCCGATGATTGGCGCTTACCGCGTGGAAAAGACCTTCAAAATTTGACTGATCTTGTGGGTTCTTATGCGATAAGTTATAGACTAAAATCGACTTATGGTTGGTATAATGATTTAAATGGAACTGACTCCTATGGATTCTCAGCTTTACCAGCTGGAGTCAGAGATGAAAAGGGTGTTTACGATGAAATTGGTAAACGAGCCTTGTTTTGGTGGATTAACGAGTATGCTGATTTAAATGTTTTTAACATATATTATGATTATAGCAGAACAACGACTCCAGTTGAGGTTTATAATAAAAAAGATTATGCCTTGTCCGTCCGTTGCGTGAAGTAATGTTTATCTTTTGTGTCTCCTCTTTACACGCTCGTCTTACCGTTTAAAAGCGAAGCTGGCTTTCGTCTTTAATTTTTACTCCATTTTGCTATATTTGGGACGGTAAATATATAGGCTAAAAGAGGTCAAAATGCTTATTCTTCGTGGTACGCCGGCTCTGTCGGATTTCCGTCTCCAGAAACTTTCTTCCGATTTCAAGGCTGCGGGGCTCTCTGTTGCTTCCGTTTACGCTGAATTCCTGCATGTGGTGGACCTGTCCGCCGACTTGACCGATGCGGAAACCGAAACCTTGAAGAAGGTGCTGCACTACGGTCCGGCACGCGAACCCAAGGCTCTCGAAGGCGAGCTTTTTGTGGTCTGCCCGCGTCCGGGTACAATTAGCCCGTGGAGTTCCAAGGCTACTGATATCGCTCACATTTGCGGCCTCCCGGCCATCAAGCGCATCGAACGTGCTATTGCATACTATGTGAAGTTTGAAGGCACTGTGCCGGCCGGTGCCCGTGAGAAAATCTCCGCCAAGATTCACGACCGCATGACGCAGGCCGTGTTTGCCGACACCGCCTCCTTGGAAGTGCTCTTCAGCAAGGAAGAACCGCGTCCGCTGAATGTGATTCCGGTGCTCACCGAAGGTCGCGACGCCCTCGTGAAGGCTGACAAGGAAATGGGCCTCGCGCTTTCACCGGACGAAATCGACTACTTGGTCAAGAATTTCACCGAACTCAAGCGCAATCCGACCGACGTGGAACTTTACATGTTCGCTCAGGCCAACTCGGAGCACTGCCGCCACAAGGTGTTCGGTGCCGAATGGACGATTGATGGTGTGAAGCAGGACAAGTCCCTGTTCCAGATGATCAAGAACACCTACCAGCTCCACAACTCCAACATCTTTAGCGCTTACAAGGACAACGCCGCCGTGATGAAGGGCGCTGTTGCTGGCCGCTACTACGCCGACCCGCGCAACAACAAGTACGACTTCCACAACGAAGAAGTCGATATCCTCATGAAGGTCGAAACCCACAACCACCCGACGGCGATTTCTCCGTTCCCGGGTGCCGCTACCGGTAGTGGTGGCGAAATCCGTGACGAAGGTGCAACGGGTAAGGGTTCCAAGCCGAAGGCCGGTCTCACGGGCTTTAGCGTTTCGAACTTGAAACTGCCAGGTGCAGTCCAGCCGTGGGAAAAGGACTTTGGTTCTCCGTCCCGCATTGCATCTGCTCTCGACATCATGATCGAAGGCCCGCTGGGTGGCGCCGCATTCAACAACGAATACGGCCGTCCGAACATCCTCGGTTACTTCCGCACTTTCGAACAGGAAGTCGATGCCCAGAACGGCAAGGAAGTCCGCGGTTACCACAAGCCGATTATGCTGGCTGGTGGTCTTGGCAACATCAAGCACCAGCATATCGAGAAAGGCCACATCGACCCGGGTGACCACCTGATTGTGCTCGGCGGTCCGGCGATGCTTATCGGCCTCGGTGGTGGTGCAGCCAGCTCCGTGCAGAACGGTGCCGGTAACGAATCTCTCGACTTTGCCTCCGTGCAGCGCGAAAACCCCGAAATGGAACGCCGCTGCCAGGAAGTCATCGACCGCTGCTGGGCGATGGACGAAGAAAACCCGATTACCTTTATTCACGACGTGGGTGCAGGTGGACTTTCCAACGCCTTCCCGGAACTCGTGAACGATGGCGGTCTCGGCGGTAAGTTTGAACTCCGCAATGTGCCGAACGACGAACCGGGTATGAGCCCGTTCGAAATCTGGAGTAACGAATCCCAGGAACGTTACGTTATCGCTATTGCTGGCGACAAGCTCGACGTGTTCGACGCTATTTGTAAGCGTGAACGCTGCCCGTACGCTGTGGTGGGCGAGGCCATTCCTGAAAAGCACCTCACGCTCACCGACAAGCACTTCGGTACGACTCCGATTGACATGCCGCTCGGCGTGCTCCTCGGCAAGCCGCCCCGCATGATCCGTAACGAAAAGAGCCAGAAGCGTCCGCTGAACTCTACCGTGGTTCCGGCCGACGCCACCATCAAGGATGTGGCTCACCGCGTGCTTGCAAACCCGACCGTTGCAGATAAGACGTTCTTGATTTCTATCGGTGACCGTTCCGTAACGGGTATGATTTGCCGCGACCAGATGGTGGGGCCGTGGCAGGTGCCGGTTGCTGACTGCGCCGTGACCTCTGCAACGCTCGATACTTACGAAGGTGAAGTCATGAGCATGGGCGAACGCGCCCCGATTGCCTTGATTTCTCCGGCTGCCGCTGCCCGCATGACGGTGGCTGAATCTCTCACGAACATGGCTGCCGCTTGCGTGCCCGATATGGGCCGCGTGAACTTGTCCGCAAACTGGATGGCCACGCCGAACTACGAAGGTGACGGCGCCGACCTTTACGAAGCCGTGAAGTCTATCGGTATGGAACTCTGCCCGGATCTCGGCATCACGATTCCGGTGGGTAAGGACTCCATGAGCATGAGCACCGTGTGGCAGGACGACAAGGGCAGCCACCGCGTGACGGCCCCGATTTCGCTCGTCATAAGTGCCTTTGCTCCTTGTGCCGACGTGCGCAAGACGCTCACCCCGCAGCTGTTGCAGGACAAGGATTCGACGCTCGTTCTCGTGGACCTCGCTCGCGGCAAGAACCGCATGGGCGCCTCCATCGCAGCTCAGGTTTACAACAACCTCGGCGATAAGGCTCCGGATGTGGACAGCGCCAAGGAACTCCGCGCCTTCTTCGAAACGATTCAGAAGCTCAATGCTGACGGCAAGATTATGGCCTACCACGACAAGAGCGATGGCGGCCTCTACACGACGCTCGCCGAAATGGCGTTCGCCGGCCACGTGGGCATGACGGTGAAGGCCGACGCCCTCAAGGGCAACCTCATCGACGCTCTCTTCAACGAAGAACTCGGTGCCGTGCTGCAGGTCAAGAACGCCGACCTCGCGGCCGTTCGCGACGCATTTGCTGCTGCCGGTCTCGGCGATACGGTTTCTGAAATCGCGACGCTTAATGATTCTTACAACCCGCCGAAGGCCTCTCGGATCTTCGCGCCATCTGGAGCGACACGACCCGCCGCATCGCGGCTCTCCGCGATAACCCGGATTGTGCCGAAAGCGAATACAATCTCAAGTTGGAACAGGACAATCCGGGTATCACGCCGAAGGTCACCTTCGACGTGGCGGCGGGTGCAAAGGTCGTGAAAGACTACGCCAGCCGCCCGAAGATGGCCATCCTGCGTGAACAGGGCGTCAACGGCGAACTCGAAATGGCTGCAGCCTTCCAGAAGGCAGGCTTTGAATCTATCGACGTTCACATGACCGACATTCTCGAAGGTCGCGTAAGCCTCAAGGACTTCAATGGTCTCGTCGCTTGCGGTGGCTTCAGCTACGGTGACGTTCTCGGTGCCGGTGAAGGCTGGGCCAAGAGCATCCTCTTCAACCCGAAGGCCCGCGCCGAATTCGAAGCTTACTTCAACCGCAAGGACACCTTCACGCTCGGCGTCTGCAACGGCTGCCAGATGGTTTCCAACCTCAAGGACCTGATTCCGGGTGCTGCGCACTGGCCGCGCTTTGTGCAGAACCTCTCCGAACGTTTCGAGGCCCGCTTCTGCACGCTCAAGGTCGAAGATACTCCGGCCGTGCTCCTCAAGGGCATGGCAGGCTCCGTGCTCCCGATCGCGGTCGCACACGGCGAAGGCCGCGCGGAATTCGCTAGCCGCAAAGCCGCTGAAGCCTGCCTCAAGACCGGTCTCGTGGCGCTGCGCTATGTGGACGGCAAGCACGAATACACCGAACGCTACCCGCTGAACCCCAACGGCTCTCCGTTCGGTATCAACGGCCTCTGCTCCGAAGACGGTCGCGCCCTCGTGATGATGCCGCACCCCGAACGCGTGTTCCGTACCTGCCAGTACTCCTGGCACCCGGCAGACTGGGGCGAAGACGGTCCGTGGATGCAGCTGTTCCGCAACGGCCGCATTTTCGTGGGCTAATGGTTCGACGGGCTCACCAACCTTTCAAGGTCACTGAGCTTGCCGAAGTGCCCGCACATCACTGTGAAAACAAAAAACGCTCCTCGCTTTACCGCAGGGGCGTTTTTTTGATTTTGTATGTGGTTCTAAATTGGATTGTGTATTCATAAATCTACAAAGTGCAATATTGCTATATTGCCTGTATGAAATCGCTCTATAAATTTTTTTTACTTGCTTTTATCGTCTCTGTCCTGAATCCTTGTGAAGCGAAAGAATCGGAACCTGTTCTCGAATCCTCTTTAAAAGCAACTCGAAGCTTTGAAGGTTTTGTGCGCGATACGAGTGCATATGTCATGATTGTGGATACGAGCGTTCATGATAGTGCCTTTAAAGAGACGTTAGTCCCCGTTGAAGAAGGTGGCTTTGCACGTATTTTTTCCCATTATCCCCAAGAAAATCTGACGAATGAAACTAAAATTTTCTATGCCTACTCCGATTCTATAAGCCCATTTGTTGAAAAAAATTCCAAATCATCTTCATTCCTTGATGTTGTTTCTCTCGCGTATGCCAATCATTACCCAATGGAAATTAGCCCTGATGACATTTGGCTTATGATATTAGATGGCTTTCGCCTCCATGTAAAGAACAATCGTAAAACACTGAAAAATCGTTTTGTTGCTCCAGGTGCCGATACTGTAATTTTGATTGTAGATAATTCATTGACGTATAAATCCACGCATAATGAATGGTTTTGGACAATTGCAAGCTTGTATGAATCTTTGCTGTCTAAATTGCCTAAAAAAACGGGAAATCCGCTGAAGACGAAATTTTCGACAACAAGTCCGGTAGATAACAATATTTCAGGGACTATGGTAATGGCTGTAGCCTCGGAATACTATTCATATCATGTTTGGACAACCTGCGGGATCCCCAAAATCAAAATTAAAGGTACTAAAGAGGATTGGATTTTGCTTAAGGATTCCTTTAACAAACTGGCCGTGCAATTGAATATGAAGTGGTGGGCGAAAGGTCTTAATCCTGTACTTGATGAATTTATCAAAGTTTTTGATGGTAAAATAAATTTAGAACATTGGAGAAGCATTTACAAATATTACAAACCCCAAGGATGCGGCAGTCCTAGCTTTGATGGCTGGATTTCTAGGTTTTTGCCTTACACGAAAGAATTTGTTCGCGATGGGTATGCCTATGTAAAGCATTCGGATTGGAATAAACGGATGTATTTTCACGATGTGCCATCGGGAATTACGTTTGTAGATGTGAAGTGGCATTATTCTAAAGATATTCCTTTAAAACTTTATACAGGTTTTGTTGGAATCCAAGTCGATACCACAACAAAAATGTTGAAAGCGGCTAGAGGGTATGCTCTTATGGCCTATGGCTTGATGAATTTTAGGGAGACCGCTAAAGAAACAAAATACATACCGGGGAAAACTCTCCGCCTGCATGAAATGTTGGCAATTTCGGATTCCATGAATGTTTACGGGGAAAAAGGCTTGCTTTATTCAACCAATGACCTTGAAGAAATTGAACGTTTTGCGGATATGTCTTATTTAGACGAGGAATATCTTGAACCTGGTTCTTGGATACTGGAAGACTATGATTGGAATGAACCGAATTTGTCGATTAATTTGTATCGAAAAGGCGAATTGCAAGACCATTTGCTTTATTATGCCTATCCTAAAAAGTATCGTAATGGTGCTATGCGTTCGTTAAAAGGAGTTGGATTTTGGGAAAAGAATGTTGCTATCAAAAAATTTTTCGAACAGCGTAAAATTCCTATAAACGGAACAGTCGATGAATTCTCAAATGAAAAGGATCTCCCTAAATTCAATCTTGAAATGTACGTCGATACCGTTATTTTGAAAGAAGGGAAAAATGTTGTTGGAAAAATGGATAATCTTAGAATAGGGATAATGGGGGCTTTGAGAAAAAATTGTGGTTGGCGGATTGAACGGGCTATATATCGCCATCATAAATACGGTTTTAATGATTCTCTTGTGGCTACAATTTCGTATAAGGGTGAAGGGCGTGTTGATTCTGTTTTGATGGATTTGAAACCTGGGATAAGTTCATTTCAGGAAGAAATTCGTTCTATCTTGAAATATGCGTGGATGCCTCCAAAAGTTAATTATGAAATGGGTGATGGAATTGCGCAAGAAATTGTCGATAAAATAAAAGTTCGTATAACCTTATCAAAGGATTATCGAATGGTATGCAAAAAGGATGGGTTTGTTGCAAATGATTTCGTTGGAGTCTTTGGTGCTTGGCGTGTAGGAAGAAACTACGTTCCTTGCAACGCAATTGATTTTTCGAAAGACCTTGCAACCGGTGAAATATATCGTTTTCAATGTGAAAAGTTCGATGAAAAAGATGAAAAATTAAAATCAGCTAAAAATGTTCGTGGTGATATAAAAGTTAGTTTTAATAAAAATAAATACGAAGATCGTGAGAGAACGTTGAAAAAACTGAGTGATCAGTTTGTCTCTATTGAAATCCCGTCTTGCTTTGTGGAAGAGTAAGTGCGGGGTATGTTGCCATGATTCGTTGAATTTTGTTATATTCGTGGTGCTATTGAACGAATTCTGGATGTAATCCAAAATGAAACCTCTCGTTATTTATGTTCATGGGAAAGGCGGCAACGCCGACGAGGCCAATCATTACAAGCCCCTTTTCCCGGATTTTGATGTTATCGGCTTTGATTACAAGTCGAAAACCCCGTGGAACGCCAAACAGGAATTCTCGGCGTATTTTGACTCGGTTGCCGCAAACTACGACGAAGTCGTGCTTGTCGCAAATAGCATCGGCGCGTTCTTCTCGATGAACGCGCTCGCAGGCAAGCGGATCAAGCAGGCGCTCTTCATCTCGCCGATGGTCAACTTGGAAAAGCTCATTTGCAACATGATGCAATGGGCGAACGTCTCCGAAGATGAACTCCGTGAAAAAGGCGAAATCGCGACGAACTTTGGCGAGACGCTTTCTTGGAAATACCTTTGCTACGTGCGGGAGCATCCCATCCATTGGAACATCCCGACGCATATTTTGTACGGCTCCAATGACAATTTGACTGACCTCGAAACGATGCAAGACTTTGCTCAAAAGGCGGATGCGTCGCTTTTTTAGACAGGTGGATTGAAAAATGTCAGAACAAACATTAACTCGCGAAACCTTAATTGAATTTTTCGGTGAACAGGAATATGAAAAACTTTGCCGCCACGAGGCGGGCCACGCTCTAATCGCATTCCTGTTCAAACGCCAGATTGATTACGTCAGAATCAACAATTCCAAGGAAAAGCCGAGCGCCACGCGCATGCCCGGCAGTTCCCTCGACGGTGCCGCCCACATTGCCATTGCGGGCCACATGTCGGACTTTTTGATCCGCAAAAATTTCGCTTGCGACCTCGACACCGTCATGAAAGAACTCCCGATGGAACTTTACAGGAGCGACCCCGATTACCAGAGCTTCCAGGCAGCCTGCTATTACTACCAGCTTGCCGAAACAAACGTCGTCGAACAAGTTTACAACCTCATGATGGCTTGCCAAAAGTCGCTCAGGGCGATTGCTGCCGCGCTTGATGCGCACACTTGCCTCAATCGCACCGACCTTGAGTCGATCATGAGCGGAAAGGTGTAATGTTGTCCCGGCCCTGTGCCGACCTCGCCGCCATTATGAGCGGCAATAGGTAAAGTCTCTCAGGTCCGTCATCCTGAGTCCCGAAGGGACGAAGGATCCAGTTAATTTCTGCTTTTGCACTACAAGAATTTACTGGATCCTTCGCTGTCGCTCAGGATGACGGAAGAGGAAAAATTCAGGATGACGAAATGCAGTATGTCATTCCCAATTTAATCGGGAATCTCCTTTTTTATACATTATTTTACTTTTTATTATTAAATTTCTGCAAGGCCATGTTGTTATATTGTTATTATGCATAGCCTTTGCAAATACATTTACCTCTTTTTTGCCGCATGCGTTCTGCTCTCTTGCGAACAGAAACGTAATGAGCAAGTGATTGAAATTTCCTCGAAACCGACTGGAAATTTCGAAGGCTTTGTTCGCGACACGAGTGCTTATGCAATGGTTGTCGATACGAGTGTTCACGATAGTGCGTTCAATGAAAAAATTGTCCATGTAAAAAGAGGCGGTTTCGTAGAATATTTTGCAAACGAAGCGCAAAATTTGGGTACGAGCGGACAAAAAATTTTCTATGCGTATTCCGATTCTGTAAGCCCGTTTGTTGAAGGTTCTTCTGAAAGACCGACTTTCATTGATCTTGTCGCCCTTGCATACGCCAAGCATTATGCTATGGAAATTAATCCGGACGATATCTGGCTTTTGATTTTGGACGGCATCCGGCTACACGTCAAGAACAATCGCGAAGCCCTCAAGAACCGCTTTGTTGCTCCGGGCACCGACACAGTTATCTCGGTTATGGATAATTCGTTGACTTTAGAATCTTCGCACAAGGAATGGTTCTGGACGCTCTCGGAATTGTTTGATTCCTTGCAGGTGAAGTTGCCGCCAGAAACGGGCACACCCTTGAAAATCAAGTTCTCTACGACAAGTCCGGTGGATGAAAATATTTCTCGTACGATGACAATGGCGGTGGCATCCGAATATTATTCGTATATGGTTTCAACGCTTTGCGGAATTCCGAAAATCAAAGTGAACGGCACAAAAGAGGATTGGACTTTGCTTAAGGATTCCTTTAACAGACTTGCTTCACAGTTGGATATGAAATGGTGGGCTATAGGTCTTAATCCTATTCTTGACGAGTTTATCAATATTTTTGATGGCAAAATAAATTTAAAACACTGGAAAAATATTTACAAGTATTACAGTCCAGAAATGTGCGGTAACGATTATTTTAATGGCTGGATTTCAAGATTTCTTCCCTATACAAAAGTGCCAAGTTCAGAAACTGAAAAATTTATCAAACGCACAGATTGGAATGAAAAACTGGATTTTGAACAAGTTCCCAGAGGAATTACTTTTATAGATATACAATGGAAATTCATAGAAGAGGTGATTCCGCTGAAACTCTACACCGGTTTTATCGGTATGCAGGTAGATACCACGAATAATATGTTGAAAGCATCTAGAGGTTACGCTCTTGTCTCTTATGGTATGCAAAAGTTAAAAAATGTTGCTCGGAATACAACGTATATTCCTGGAAAAGCGTATCACTTGGTAGAATCTTTGGCCTTTTCCGATTCCATGAATGTTTATGGGAAAAAAGGCTTGGTCTATGCGACCAATAATGCAGACGAAATAGAAAAATTTGCGGATGTGTCTGCCTTTGATGAAGAATATCCTGAAGCGGAATCGTGGCGTAGAGAAATGGTCGGGGTTGGTAAACCTAACCTGTCAATCAATTTGTACCGAAAAGGCAAACTGGTGGATCATTTGCTTTATTATGCGAAACCTCGAATGGAAACATTCACGGAACGTGTGCTCGATTTTTTAACTTCGGATTACGATGGAACAATGCTCTCGTTGCAGGGCGTTGGACGATGGAAAAAGCCCGCTGCAATCAAGAAATTTTTCAAGGAGCATAATATTCCTATAAACGGGTCTGTCAATGAATTTGTAATTGAAAATTTTCTTCCGAAATTGAATGTAGAAATTTTTGTGGATACGGTTGTCCTTAAAGAAGGAAAATCTCTTCGAGATGGTCTAGGAATGGGGTCTTTTAAAACTGGGATAACCCGGGCGATGAATAATTCTATAGGGTGGCGACTTAAGAGATTGTTGTATCGCTATTATAAAGAAGATTTTAATTTATCCGCAGTTACGGCGATGGGCTATAAAGAAAATGGCCGTGTAGATGATTATCTTTCTTTGTCCTTGTATCCAGACACCAACAGAAAATTCAAAATGGAATTGAAAGATATTTTGTATTACGGCTATATGCCGCTGAATGTTCATACGGATATTGGTAATGATGAAATAGCTCAGGAAGTTGTCGATTTCGTCAAGATGCATCTCGCTTTTACAAGAGATTATCGCATGGTTTGCAAGGAGAATGGGCGAGATGCGAAAGATTCTGTCGATATCTTCGGAGCACCGGATGCAAAGAAAGATCTTTGTAACGAGATTACGTTTTCGAAAGACCTTGCGACAGACGGTGTTGTCCGTTATAAATGTATAGAATACAATAAAAAAGTGAAGTTCGGGAAACGTCCTGAAGAAATCGAACCAAGGCATACAAACGTTCGCTTTAACAAACATAAAGCTCTGTATGATGGTAGCCTCCCGATATCGCAAGTCGTAAAACTCAAAATTCCACCTTGCTTTGTGGAAGAAAAACTCAATAAAGAAGAGGATGAAAAATACAATGAAGATTTCCGTTTCTAAATACCTTTTCTTCCTCCTTGCCGCATGCGTTCTGCTCTCCTGCGAACGCAATCAAGTGAATAATCCCATTAACGTTTCACCGGATTCTTCGCACAAGATTTACGGCTTTGCCCGTGATACGAGTGCGTACGTGATGGTTGTAGATACAGCCGTTCACGACAGTGCCATCAATGGCGAATTGATTCCAGTAAATCAAGGCGGCTTTACGGAATATTTTAATGGCAAATCGAAAGAAGGAACGAATGCGAAAAAAATATTTTATGCGTATTCAGATTCCACAAGTCCATTCATTAGGAAATCGTCTTCTAAGGAAATGTCCTTTATAAATCTGGTGGCCCGTGCGTACGCTAAACATAATTCCATAGAAATAAATCCAGACGATATTTGGCTTACAATTTTGAACGGCATTCGACTCCATGTGAAAAACAATCGTGATTCGTTGAAGGATCGCTTTGTTTCGCCGGGGGCTGACACCGCCATCGAGATTCGGAATGACTCGCTTTTGTTGAATATAACGTATGAGAAATGGCATGGCGTTATTGCGGATTTATTCGATTCTCTGCAAAAGAAAATGCCTGTAGAAACAGGAGAACCGTTGAATGTTAAATTTTCGACGACAAGCCCGATTGATTATAACATATCTCGTTCTTTGGTTATGGCGGTCGCCTCAGAATATTATACTTATACATGGGCTGTAGCTTGCGGAATCCCTCAAATTAAGGTGAACGGCACGAAATTGGACTGGAGCTTGCTTAAAGATTCTTTTAACAAGCTTGCGTCACGATTGAATTTGGAATGGTGGGTGAAAGAGTTAAATCCCATTCTAGATGAATTCATCAATGTTTTTGATGGAAAGATCAATTTAATCCATTGGAGGAGCATCTTTAAAAAAGTCTCTGAAGAAAGTGGATGCGAACGACGGATTCAGGTTGATGGATGGATAACCAAATTTTATCCTTATATAGGCCGTGATAAACCAGAACGTCGAAATGAATGGAATGGCGCTATTGATCTTATGACTGATATTCCGAAAGGGGTGACGGACGTTGACATCAATTGGATTTATTACGGCAAGACAATTCCTCTGAAAATTTATACGGGCTTTGTCGGGATTCAGGTCGATACAACTAGAAAAATGCTGAAAGCATCTCGCGGATATGCACTTATGTCTTATTGCGGCTGGTGCGATATGGATTCTATTGCAAAAGATCTCAAGTATATTCCTGGAAAGCCTCTCCGGTTGCAAGAGTCTTTAGCTATCTCGGATTCGATTGAAATCTATAATGCACAGGGCGTAGCTTATGCGACAAGCGATCCGAAGGAAATTAAAAACTTTGCTGCGGCAGCATCATTCAAGAGTGAAATCGAAAAGTCTCATGATTCTTACCATTTTGTATTTGATGAAGCAAACATTGCTAATGCCGAACCGTTTTGCGTAATTAATTTATATAAAGGTGGAAAAGTGATAGAACATTTAAGCCTTTATAAACAGATTGAAAAAAAATATGTTGTTCTTACGCAAGAGATTGGGATTCTAAACGATTCTCTGTCTTTAGAGTCTTTTTTCAAGGAACGCCATATTTCTTTTGAGGGTAAGTTTAATGGATTTACAAATGATAAGAGTATTCCAGAATTAGACGTAGATGTTTTTGTTGATTCATTCGAGCCCAAAGCTGTTGAAGACGATTTTGTTTATAATTTTAATCAGACTATCGTTTGGCGAATAAAAAAGGCTTTCTATCAACATTATAAAAATGATTTTAAATTATCTGTTGACGCCAAACTTGAGTATGGCGAAAATGGGCAAGTCGCAAATGTTATTATGAGTACAGAGCACCCTAATTACAAAGCGTTTTTAGAAGATGTTAAGGACGCTCTTTATTATGCCTGGAACGCTCCATTACTTGATGATGACGGAGGCAATGATTTTATTATAAAGTCAGCGAAGTTGCATTTATCTTTTTCAAGAAAATACCGCATGGTCTGCAAGCAGAATGGGCAACCCGCGAAAGATTCGGTTGAAATTGAGGGCGTTTCAAATGAAAGAAAGAAGCTATGCAGCGAAATAATCTTTACGAAAGACCTTGTTACAGGAAGTGTAAATCATTATGAATGTAATGAGTTCAATAAGAAATCTGGACGAAATGAAATCATTCCTGTTTCCACAAATCGGACTTTTGATCGATTTGACAAAGTGCATTATGGCAGTTTCCCGATATCGCAAGTCGTAACTCTCAAAATTCCATCTTGCTTTGTGGATGAAAAACCTAATGAAAAGTAAAAATACAATGAAGATTTCCGTTTCTAAATTCCTTCTACTCATCCTTGCCGCATGCGTTCTGCTCTCTTGCGAACGCAAGCAAGTGAATAATCCCATTAACGTTTCACCGGATTCTTCGCACAAGATTTACGGCTTTGTCCGTGATACGAGTGCGTACGCAATGGTCGCCGATACGACCGTTCGCGAAAAAGATATCGTAGGCGAATTGATTCCTGTAAATCAAGGCGGCTTTACGGAATATTTTAAAGGCGTATCGCAAGAAGGAACGAATGCGAAGAAGATATTTTATGCATATTCGGATTCCACAAGTCCTTTTATTAGTGAATCGTCCTCTCCGAAAATGTCCTTTATAAATCTGGTGGCGCACGCGTATGCTTGTCATAATTCCATAGAAATAAATCCAGACGATATATGGCTTACCATTTTGAACGGCATTCGGCTCCATGTGAAAAGCAATCGTGATTCGCTGAAAAACCGCTTTATGTCGCCGGGTACTAATACAACCATCGAGATTCGGAATGACTCGCTTTCGTGGAATACGACGTATGAAAAATGGCATGGCGTTCTCGCGGATTTATTCGATTCCCTGCAAGAGAAAATGCCTGTAGAAACTGGAGACCCATTGAATGTTAAATTCTCGACGACAAGCCCGATTGATTACAACATATCTCGTTCCATGGTTATGGCGGTTGCTTCAGAATATTACACTTATTCCATGATTGCCGCTTGTGGAATCCCCAAAATTAAGGTGAACGGCACGAAATTGGACTGGAGCTTGCTTAAGGATTCTTTTAACAAGCTTGCGTCACGATTGGATTTGGAATGGTGGGCGAAAGAGCTAAATCCCATTCTGGATGAATTTATCAATATTTTTGATGGAAAAATCGATTTTGGCCATTGGAGGAACATCTTTAAAGATCCCGGTAGCGAATGTGGGAGGCATCCTGTTGATGGATGGATAACCAAATTTTATCCTTATATAGGCCGCGATAAACCAGAACGTCGAATGGATTGGAACAGTGCTATTGATCAAATAGATGATATTCCAAAGGGATTGACGGATGTTGACGTCAATTGGATTTATGACGGCAAGAAAATTCCTCTGAAAATTTATACGGGCTTTGTCGGATTTCAGGCCGATACGACTAGAAAAATGCTGAAAGCATCTCGCGGATATGCGCTTATTTCTTATTGCGGCTGGTGCGATATGGATTCTATTGCAAAAAATCTCAAGTATATTCCTGGAAAGCCTCTTCGCTTGCAGGAGTCTTTGGCATTTTCGGATTCGATTGAAATCTATAATGCACAGGGTGTAGCTTATGCGACAAGCGATCCGAAGGAAATTAAAAACTTTGCCGCAGCAGCATCATTCAAGAGTGAAAAAAACACTAAATTTCATGCATCTTACCCTTATGAAATTAAAGAAAAAATTGCTAATGCTGAACCGTTCTGTGTAATTAACTTATATAAAGGTGGAAAAATAATAGAACGTTTAAGTCTTTATAAACAGATTGAAAAAAAATATGTTGTTCTTTTGCAGAATGTCGGGGTTTTGAGCGATTCTCTATCATTGGAAACTTTTCTCAAGGAACGTAATGTTTCCTTGGAGGGTGAGTTTAATGGATTTATAAATGATAAGAGTATCCCAGAATTAGACGTAGATGTTTTTGTTGATTCTCTTGAACCCAAAGAAGGCAAAGATTTTGAAGACGTTTTTTTCTACAATTATAAAAAGGAAAATTTTAAAGAGTTTTTCGCTTGGCGATTAAAAAAGGCTTTCTATAAACATTATAAAAATGATTTTAAATTATCTGTTGACGCTAAACTTGAGTATGGCGAAGATGGGCAAGTCTCAAATGTTATTATGAGTACAGAACACCCTAATTACAAAGCGTTTTTAGAAGATGTTAGGGATGCTCTTTATTTTGCCTGGGATGCTCCAAAAATAGATGATGAAGTCAATGATTTTATTATAAAGTCAGCGAAGTTGCATTTATCTTTTTCGAGAAAGTACCGTATGGTCTGTAAGCAGAATGGGCAACCCGCGAAAGATACGGTTGAAATTGTGGTCGATCTAGATGCAAAAAAGTCTCTTTGCAGTGAAATAATCTTTACGAAAGACCTTGTTACAGGAAGTGTAAATCATTATGAATGTAATGAGTTCAACAAGAAACATGAGCAAAATGAAGTCGAAATCATTCTTAATGGACGGCGAAATGAAATCATTCCTGTTTTCAGAAATGATATTTTCGTTCGATCTGACGAAGTGCATGATGGCCGTATCTCGATTTCGGATGTCGTAACCCTAAAAATTCCGGCCTGCTTTGTGGAAGAATAAATTTTTTATATTGTTAGTATGCATAGCCTTTACAAATTCCTTCTACTCCTCCTTGCCGCATGCGTTCTCTCTTCTTGCGGAGACGAAAAAGTCATCAAATTGTCTTCGAACGCGAAGCAAAGTTTCGAAGGCTTTGTCCGCGATACGAGTGCGTATGTCATGATCGTTGATTCTAGCGTTCAAAGCAAACCTTTTAAAGAAAAACTTGTTCCTGTTGAAAAGGGTGGTTTTGCAGAACATTTTTCTATAAATAAACAAGAAAGAGGACGCAAGATTTTTTATGCGTATTCCGATTCGATAAGTCCTTTTGTCAGTGGATGGTCTGATAAATCATCTTTCTTTGATGTCGTTGAACTTGCGTTTGCCAATCATTATTCCCTAGAAATAAATCCAGATGATATTTGGCTTATGATTTTGGATGGTTTCCGCTACCATGTCAAAAGCAATCGCGAAGCTTTGAAAGATAAGTTTGTTACTCCGGGAACGGATACTATAGTTACTTTTGAGGATAATTCGCTGACCACCGAATCAACGCATCATGAATGGTTCTGGACGCTTGCGAATTTATTTGAAGTCTTGCAGTCCAAGTTGCCCGAAGAGACTGGGTTGCCGCTTAAAACAAAGTTCTCGACGACAAGCCCGGTGGATTACAACATTTCTAGTGCGATGGTCATGGCTGTGGCTGCGGAGTATTATGTTCATTTGGTTTCTACGCTTTGCGGAATCCCCAAAATCAAGATAAATGGTAAAAAAGAAGACTGGATTTTGCTAAAGGATTCTTTCAACAGACTTGCATCGCGTCTGGATATGGATTGGTGGGCTGTTGGGCTTAATCCTGTTCTAGATGAGTTTATCAATGTCTTTGATGGCAAGATAAATATGGATCATTGGAGAGGAATATACAAGCATTACATTCCGGAAGGGTGTGGCAATGTGACTTTTAACGGTTGGATTTCTAGATTTTTCCCATACACAGGATTAGATTTAAGCGCGAGTAATTTAGACGAAATTGTTGAAGTTTATAAAAGGCATTCTCCGGATTGGAATGAACGATTGGATGTTCGGAATGTTCCTAGAGGTGTGACCTCGATACGGATTGAATGGAATTATTTAGGTGAAATGATTCCTTTGAAGCTTTATACCGGTTTTATAGGTATTCAAGTTGATACCACCGCGAATATGTTGAAAGCTGCTCGAGGCTACGCTCTTTTTGAAAGCTTTTAGGAAATGTTTGGCTACGTGTTGAACTGAGAAGAATTCTATACAATTATAAACGGGGTTCTTTTTTTGAAATCCATCAAATCAAAAAATGTAAAAAAACTAGCAAGGTCGGATTAACCCATAAATACTCCTTTTATCCCTCTTTTTAGTCTTTTTATCCGTTTTTTTTGCAAGTAAACATTATTTTCGGTTTTTTTTATCAAAAATCTTGTCTTTTTCAAAATTTTGCTTGTATATTCTTTTCTGTGTTTAATGAAAATGCCCTAATTGGGGGTGTTTTTCCTTAATTTGGAGACTTAAATGGCAGAAGATTTGCAAGCTCTTATGGAACGCATCCAGAAGGATGCCGTCGATAAAGCAGAACTCGAAGCAACGTCAATTATTTCAAAGGCAAAAGAAAAGGCAGCCGAAATCGTGAAGGCCGCCGAAGATGAGGCCAAAGCCAAGTTGGAACAGGCCGACAAGGATGCCGTCGCATTTACGGAACGCAGCGAACGCACCTTGGAACAGTCCGCCCGCGATTTACTCCTCTCGGTGGGCAAGAATCTCGAAAAAATGATTCTTGATCTCCTTAGTCTCCAAATTGAAAAGTCTTTAGACGAAACGACCGTGAAGTCGATGCTTTTGTCGATTGCCAAAAGCTACAGTTCCGATATCGAAGTCGATTTTTCCGAAGCAGACGCAAAGGCTCTCTCGAGTTTTGTGATGGGCGAATTTGCCAAGCAGCTCAAGGCCGGCGTGAAGGTCGAAAGCGACAAGGGCGTCAAGTTCGGTTTCCGCGTGAAGCTCGATCAAGGCAAGGTCAGCCACGAATTTACTGAACAGGCTATGGCGGAATCCCTTTCTGCCTTGCTCAGACCGCAGCTCGCAAAGATTGTCAACAAGGCCGCCCAAGGCAAGTAAGGCGGTTCGATGAGCAGTCCAGCATATTTGATGGCATCGCTTCCGATGCTGCAACTGGGCGACGTTCCGCCCCTTAGCATGGCCGAGTTCCGTGGCCGTTGCGAAGGTGTGCTGGACGCCCCTGAACTTGAAGCGCTCGACGCCCTCTTGGCAGGGACGGAGTGCGATGATGAATTTGTTCGGGAATACCAGTCCCGAGAAACCCAGATGAGAAACGTTTCCGGAAGGCTCCGTGCGCAAGCGTGGGGCCCCGAAGTGCGTTTTGCGGAACGTTCTTTTTCTGGCTACGACGTCACTTTCGCAAAAATGATCCAGGACGCGTTCATGAAGTCGAATCCGATGGAAAAGGAACAGGATATCGACCGCGCCCGTTTCTGGCTCGTCGATTCCCTTGCCGGTGTGGGCGAGGGGACGGTCAAGCACGTCTATGCTTACGCCATCAAGCTCCGTATTTGCGAGCGTTGGGCCGGCATGAACGAAATCGCGGGTGACAAAGCCGTCATCAATGTTATTAATGCTAACGATCCTGCGTTTAAGCAGGAATGATTGGAGGTCCATTTTCAATGGCTAGTATCGGAAAAATAACCGGCGTGAACGGAAACCTGATTCGTGTCAAGTTCGAAAGCGCCGTTTCCCAGAACGAAGTGGCTTATGCAAAGCTCGTTTCAAAAAACAAAGATGGTAAGGCTGAAATCATTCCCCTCAAGAGCGAAGTGATTCGCATTCGTGGTGATTACGCTGAACTCCAGGTATTCGAGGATACGACTGGCCTCAAGGCTGGCGACGAAGTCGAATTTACCGGTGAACTTCTTTCTGTTGAACTTGGACCCGGTCTTCTTACACAGGTGTTTGATGGCTTGCAGAACCCGCTGCCGAAGCTTGCTGACGAGTGCGGCTTTTTCTTGCAGCGTGGTAAGTATTTGAAAGCGCTCCCGCGTGACGTGAAGTGGGCGTTTACACCGGTCGCGAAGGCTGGCGACGTTGTTGTCGCGGGCGATACGCTCGGCACTGTTCCGGAAGGCGTGTTCACGCACCGCATCATGGTGCCGTTCAAGCTTTTGGGCAAATGGACCGTTGATTATATTACTTCTGCCGGTGACCGCACTGTCGAAGAAGTTGTCGCGAAACTCAAGAACGACAAGGGCGAAAAGGTCGATGTGACGATGGTGCAGACCTGGCCGGTGAAGATGCCGATCAAGGCCTTCGAAGAACGTCTCCGTCCGAGCAAGCCCTTGACGATGCAGCAGCGCATTATCGATACGTTCTTCCCCGTGATGCAGGGCGGTACGTTCTGTACGCCGGGTCCGTTCGGTGCCGGCAAGACCGTGTTGCAGCAGCTCATGAGCCGTTACGCCGACGTGGACATCGTGATTTTGGCCGCTTGCGGTGAACGTGCTGGTGAAGTGGTGGAAACCCTTCGTGAATTCCCGGAATTGATTGACCCGCGTACGGGCAAGTCCCTCATGGAACGTACGCTGATTATTTGTAACACGTCTTCGATGCCGGTGGCTGCTCGTGAAGCTTCCGTTTATACCGGCGTGACGCTCGCTGAATACTACCGCCAGATGGGCCTGAACGTGCTCTTGCTCGCTGACTCGACTTCCCGTTGGGCACAGGCCTTGCGTGAAATGAGCGGCCGTTTGGAAGAAATTCCGGGCGAAGAAGCGTTCCCGGCTTACCTCGAATCTGTGATCGCTTCGTTCTACGAACGCGGTGGCGTTGTCCGCCTGAAGGACGGCAAGACGGGTTCCGTGACGATATGCGGTTCCGTTTCTCCGGCTGGTGGTAACTTCGAAGAACCGGTGACCCAGGCGACCTTGAAGGTGGTGGGCGCATTCCTCGGTCTTAGCCGTGAACGTTCCGACCAGCGTCGCTTCCCGGCAATCCATCCGCTCGATTCCTGGTCCAAGTACGAAGGCATTATCGATTCCAAGAAGGTGGCCGAAGCCCGCCATATCCTCGCGAACGGCGTGGATGTGAACAACATGATGAAGGTCGTGGGCGAAGAAGGTACCTCTATCGACGACTTTGTGATTTATTTGAAATCCGAATATCTGGATGCCGTTTATCTGCAGCAGGACGCCTATAATGAAATCGACGCCGCCTGCTCCGCAGAACGCCAGAAGTACGTGTTCGACAGGATTTACACCATCCTCAAGACTCCGATGACGTTTACGGAAAAGGATGTCGCCCGTACGTTCTTCCTCAAGCTCACGCAGGCGACCAAGGACTGGAACCGCGTGGCGTTTGACAGCCAGGAATGCTTCCGTGAAGGAGGTTTCTCTCAATGCATAATGTTGCTTACCATCGTATTGAACGCATTGCCGGTTCTGTGATTACTTTGAGAGCCGAAGGCGTTGCCAACCAGGAACTCGCCCAGGTGACAAGTTCTTTCGGTACATCTCTTGCCCGTGTAATCCGCATTGACGGTGACATGGTCGATTTGCAGGTGTTTGCTGGTGCCCGCGGTATTTCGACGGATTCCGAAGTGCGCTTCCTTGGCGAACCGATGAAGGTTCCGTACAGTGAAGCCTTGCTTGGCCGCGTGTTTAACGGTGCAGGCATGCCGCGCGATAATGGCCCGGAAGTCGATGGCGAACGCATCACGATTGGCGGCCCTTCCGTGAACCCTGCCAAGCGTATCATCCCGAAGACGATGGTGCGTACGGGTATTCCGATGATTGACGTGTTCAACACGCTCGTCGTTTCGCAGAAGCTCCCGATTTTCTCTATCGCTGGTGAACCGTATAACGAACTTTTGGCACGAATCGCCTTGCAGGCTGAAGTCGACGTGATTATCCTCGGCGGCATGGGCCTCAAGCACGATGACTACCTCTACCTCAAGGATTACCTCGAAAAGAACGGTGCCCTTAGCCGTACGGTGATGTTCATGCACACGGCATCTGACCCGATCGTGGAATGCTTGCTTGTGCCGGATGCATCCCTTGCCGTGGCTGAAAAGTTTGCGACCGAAGGCAAGAACGTGCTCGTGCTCCTTACGGACATGACGAACTTTGCCGACGCCATGAAGGAAATCGCCATTACGATGGAACAGATTCCGTCGAACCGTGGTTATCGACGTGACGCACCCGGTTCCGGACAACACGGGTTACATTACCGAAGGTCAGTTCTACTTGCGCAAGGGCCGTATCGAACCGTTCGGTTCTTTGAGCCGCTTGAAACAGCAGGTGAACGGCAAGACCCGTAGCGACCACCGTACCATCATGAACACCATGATTCAGCTGTACGCAAGCTACAAGGAAACTTTGGAAAAGCAATCCATGGGCTTCAACATGAGCAACTGGGACCAGAAGCTGTTGAAGTACGGTGTGCGCTTTGAAAAGGAAATGATGGACCTTTCCGTGAACATTCCGCTTGAAAAGGCTTTGGACCTTGGCTGGGAAATCCTTGCAGACTGCTTCACTCCTGAAGAAACCGGTATCCCCACCAAGATGATCAACGAATATTGGCCGAAGAAGTGGTAATATGGCTAAGGTCAAGTTAACTAAAAACGCCCTCAAGGCGGAACGTGACGCGCTCAAACGCTTCCAGCGTTATTTGCCGACGTTGCTTTTGAAAAAGCAGCAGCTGCAAATGGAAATGCGCACGCTCCAGGAGAAGGTGATGGCGAAACGCGAAGAGGAGGATACGCTCCGCAAGGGAATGGCTTCGTGGATTTCGCTGTTTGCCGAACCTATTGAGTGGAACAAGTATCTCTCGGTGAAGAGTGTCGAACAAGGCGAAGGTAACATTGCCGGCGTGAAGATTCCGACGTTTAGCGGCGTGGAATTCAACGTGACCATTCCGGATTTCTTTACGACTCCGGTGTGGCTCGACGATGGTATCCGCAGCTTGCAAGGCTTGATTTCTCTTCGCCTCGAACGCCGCGTGCTCGAGCGTCAGTACGAACTTTTGTCTAAAGAATTGCGTACCACGAGCCAGCGCGTGAATTTGTTTGAAAAAGTCAAAATTCCCGAATCCAAGGATAACATCCGCAAAATCAATATCTTCTTGGGCGACCAGCAGACAAGCGGCGTGGCCCGTAGTAAGCTTGCTAAGGGCAAGGCTACGGCGAAGGCTCTTGCGCTCGATGCCCAGAGTAAGGAGGTTGCCGCATGATTACTCCTATGAAAAAGGTGACTGTCCTTACGCTTGCTAGCCATAAGGAAGAGACTTTGAAATCCCTGCGCGAGATGGAAATTATCCATCTGACTCCGCTCCAGACGGCTGCGGGTGTCGCTGTCAATGGCGCAAAAGGTGCCGTTGCCCGCGTGCAGAAGGCCTTGGAAGTCGTTCCGGATAAACTCCGCAAGGGCGTGACTCCTGCGACGAAAGGCGCTAGCGGTGTAACGCTTGTCGAAGAAATCCAGACGCTCATTACGGACAAGAAAAATGCCGAAATCCAGCTGGAACAGGCCAAGGAAGAACTTGAAAAGCTGGGTTCCTTTGGAAATCTCGATCCGCGGACCGTCAAGGAACTGGCTGCGAAGGGCATTTTTGTGCGTCTCTATCTTGCCGATACTTCGAAAGTTCCTTTTGAAGTCGAAGACAAGAACGCTTGCATGCACGTTTTCTGCAAGAACGAAAACGGGACTTATATTGCCGTATTCAACAAGGGCGAAGCTCCTGCAAAGGTGAGCGGTGTGTTTACCGAACTTGCCATGCCTCTCAAGTCGCTCGAAGAATATCGAATGATCGAAGAGGAATCGAAGACGACGATTTCTGCCGTTGACGAACGTTTTGCGCAGCTTGCCTCCGTGAAGGACGACATCGAAACGCGTCTTAACGAAGTGACCGACCGTTACAATCTCGTCGAAGCTTCTGCGAGCATGCTCCAGAACAAGGAAATCGCAGCCCTCCAGGGATTCTGCCCGGAACCGCGCGTTGCCGAAATCAAGGCGGCGGCGAAGGCGAACGGCTGGGGAATCCGCGTTGAAGACCCAACGGACGAAGATAACATCCCGACGCTTCTCGGCTACAACAAGCTTTCGCGCCCGATGCAGTGCCTCTACGATATCATTGGCATTTCGCCGGGTTACAACGAAGTCGATGTGAGCTCCGTGTTCCTTTGCTTCTTTAGCATCTTCTTTGCGATGATTGTGGGCGACATGGCTTACGGCTTGTTGTTCCTTGGCATTGCCCTCTATGCGAGAGCGAAAATGCCGAAGGCGAGCAGTGCCGGGTTCCACTTCATCTATTTGATGAGCTGGGCGACGATTATCTGGGGCGCCATTAATGCAAACTTCCTCGGGCTTACGCCGGAACTTGCTGGGTGGAGCTACTACCTCGATATTGCGAACTACAACTTTATCCCGGAAGGCGTGCGTAACGTACTCTACTGGATTCGTACATCCGCTCCGATGGATCCGGCCCGATTTGAAGCCTACAGGCAGTTCTGCCAAGGCTTTACGTTCTTACCGGAAAGCTTTGTGCCGAAGGGTGTTGGGGCATCCCAGATGCAGCATATCCAGTTGTTCTGCTTCTGCATTGCCGTTGTGCACTTGAGCATCGCTCATGCGTGGAACGTCGTCGTGCGTATCAAGCGCAAGTCTTCGACGTTCATGGCGCAAGTGGGCTGGCTCATGGGCGCTTGGGTCATGTTCTTCCTCGCATGCAACATGGTGCTTGGAATCGACATGCCGAAGTTCGTCATCCCGATGTTCATCGCGGAAGTCGTGCTGCTCGTGCTCTTTACGGTGCCGCCGAGCCGCCTCAAGCAGGACTTCATCAGCATCCCGATGCTCGTGCTCGATATTGTGAACAGCTTCACCGATGTCATCAGCTATATCCGTCTCTTTGCAGTCGGTATGTCCGGTGCCGCTATCGCCGAAGCGTTCAACGGTATGCTTTCGCCGCTTTTCGGCTCTGCCGTGGGTGTTGCAGGCGCTGCCGTCATATTGCTTTTCGTACATGGCTTGAACATTGCACTTGCCGTGATGGGCGTTGCCGTGCATGCCGTACGTCTTAACACACTCGAATTTTCAAATGGACTTGGCCTTGAATGGAGCGGATTCGCGTTCAGCCCCTTCGCCAAGCAAAAAAATTAAACCAAGGGTTAAATCCCGCTACTTAATGAGGATAATATAATGGAACCGAATACAATGGTGACTCTC
>CADCDO010000036.1 GCA_902800345.1 Fibrobacter succinogenes | reverse complement strand
TTGATAGCGTCGTCAGAGATCATAGCGTCGATGATCACCATCGTTTCGTATTGTCTCATAATGAGTCCCTTTGGTCTATCGCCCGGATACCGACATTGGCTCCGGGAGGGTTCCGAATATTTCGGTGCGCCTAATATAGAAAAAAGCATTTTTGATGTCAAACCTCGGGAGGCAGTCCCCCGCTATTTGCCACAATTAAATGCCGAACTGCACGCCGAGGAAACCGGCTACGGCCCATTCCATCACGTCACGGTTAAAATACCGCTGGAAGACCATTTCAAAGGAAATCCACGTCGAACGCAAATTTTTATTCGCCCACGGCCAGACTTCGTGTAAATTAAAAGCAACACCAGGACTGAACGTCACCAGTTGCGTCCAGGAAAAGTTGAACTCGTAACTAGCACTGCCGACAAAGCCCAAATAAGGCCCCACGATAACGCCCATCCCCGCCTCAAAGCCTAAAGTAAAGCCATCCAGCGAGAACATTTTTTCGCAGTTTTTTTCATCTAGATCAACGCGGGCGTCGTCACCATCGTTCGTTTCAGAATCCGAAGACTCTTCGGAATCATCGTCTTTACGGACGCCATCACGCAATTCCTTACGGAACTCCGAAAGGTCGGTCGTTTCCAGTCCGAACAATGCGGACGCGTAAAAATCAATCCAGGAGAAACTCTTGTGAACACGGGTGTTCAAGCGGTAACGCTGGTACAGGAGCATTACATCGCGGTCTAGCGTTCCGCCAAAAAAACGAACATCGAAGCCGCCCGTTACATAGTCCTTGTAATGGTATTCCAACTGCCCCTGCCAAATGCCAAGACAATCGCAGTCTTTGGACGCATTGAAAAGCCCCGCCCCGATGCCAACGGAGAGTCCTTCTCCCAAAAATGCGGACTGGTGCGGCAACGGTATATTAGATTGATTCCTCTTTTTTAAGCTAGCTGAATCAGGAAAAACGACATAGACCGTATCGACAATCGTGTCACGAATGATAACGACTTTTTTATCGGAGCCATCGGAATCAGCGGTCCCGGCAAAGACGTTCAGAACAAAAAAAAGGACTAGAAAAAGAATTCGCACGACAGTAATTTAATAAATAGTGGTTAGTGGTTGGTGGTTAGTGGTTAGGTTTTCTGAGCTTGAGGAGTCTTTCGTTTCGGAATCACGGCATTTTTCGCCATCCCAATCGATTGGAGTGTTTTCGTCGATGGGTAGGAACGAGTTCGCCATTTGGTCAATGCGTTTTGCATTGGGAACTTCATCCGGTTTACCAATCATGGCATTACTGAGATCTAAATAACGCTTGACTCCACGACGGTAATCAAGCAAAGTCACTTCGAAGATGTAACCATCAAAAACATCGTAAGGAATCATTTCTTCTTCATACGATTCAACAAGTTTTTTCAGTTCATGAATTTTCGAAATTGACTTGGATTCATTAGCCATAGACTGTGCAGACTCTGAAGTTTTCCATTCGCATGTTTCGACAGAGTCCAAAACGCCGCAGACTTTTTTGGACGTGCAGACTAAAGCGGAATCGGCCTTGACGGCCCGCGGAATCGAGAGCCAAAGGTTCATCGACGATGGTGCCGAAGGGATGCCAATAATCTTTTGAAAAATAGGAGACAATATTCGGTACCAAAAACACTAGCAGCAAGGCTACCGGGCCAAGCAGCCAATGCCAAATCTTTCGAGGGTTAAAGAAATTCCCGACAAGAGCCCCCGAGACATACAACGCAAGCAAGAACAAGCCCTCAATTGCCATTTCTAAATCATTTTCGCCTACCAGCCATTGGATACTCCGGAACACGATCATCGCCGGAAGAATCAAGCCAAGAACTAGCCAAAGCGTTTTCCACGACGTATTTTTGCGGAGCGCAAAGAAAACAATTCCCAGAACGATTACCGGAAGGATCTCCGGTGCAAATATCATTAAATATTTGAGAATTTCGTTCATTTTTTCTCCGAATTATTTAATTCAAAGGAATCTTTTCGCTTTGGTGCTTTTACTTGTTCAGGGGCCGTGTTATTTTGTTGATTATGAACGATGCTATCGACAAAAGCGTTGCGCGGTTCACTGCATTTTTTCGAGACTTCATCATAAGAAAGCGTCGTAAATGTTTCGCGAGGAGGCATTAAATCAAACATCATATTTTCAATTGCCATTGCGCCCTGCATTCCAAGTATGGATGCATTGTTCAAGCCCAATCGGCGGCTTGTTTTGCGTTTATAGTCCTTCAACGAGACTCTAACGGAATAGCCATCATTAACAAGATCCGAGTGGTATTCCTGTTCGTATTTTTCTATAGAATTTTTCAGCGATTTAACAGCGGTTGATGCTTTTTCGGTATTCAGCGGCAGCCATTGGGTAGAATCGACATTTGATTCCGGTCCACACATGCGATAGGCCGCACGATAAAAAACGGAGTCGTTCCGTTCCCTGATGGCGATGACGCGAGAATCATCCCCCCAAGCGTCTTCCAGAACCATTTCTATTTCGTAATCAGCGTTCTGCACCACATCCAATTCAACATCTTGCAAAGGTTCATCGATAATTTCTGCAAACGGATAAAAGACAGGAGGATATACTTTCCAAAATATAACCGTTGAATATGTTAGCAGCGTCAATATGGGAACAAGAGCCCAATGCCATTTTTTTGAAGTATCGAACAAATTTCCTAAAACAATTCCAACAAAGTAAGGAATAAGTATCAAAACACAATGAAGCGGGTCAGTAAATATCATTTGCGTTATCAAAAAGCACACCAGCAAGACTGCTGGATAGATTAAAGCAACGGCCAACCAAATTTTTTTTCTTGAAGAATTTTTTCGAAGGCTAAAAAACACGAAAGCCCAAAAGAGAGGCAAAAAAATGTAACCGGCGACATCAGTCAAATTGTTTATTCTGCAGAACCAATATGAGAAATCGCGCCAAAGCTGATAAAGAAATTGAGATGTTTCAATCATTTTCCCTCCGAATTATTTAATTCTAGGGAATCATTTTGCTCTAGAGTTTTAGTTTGTTTGTGTTCTGTGTTATTTTGCGAATCCTGCACAACGCTATCGACAAAAGCATTTTGAGGCTCATTGCATTTTTCAGCGACTTCCTTGTAAGAAAGCGTGGTATAAGTTTCTCGCGAAGGCAAAAAACTTACAAACGTCTTTTCGATTGTCATGGCATCGTACACATGGGAATGTTTAGCGTTGGGGAAATGCAAATGACGGCGTGTTTTGCGCTTATAGTCTTTGAGTACGACCGAAGAGCCATAGCCATCGAGGACTTCATCCGTAGTATATTCCTGACCGTAGTATATTCCTGAGTGTACTTTTCAATGGATTTCTTTAACTTTCGAACTGAGGCAGATTTTTCGGCATCCAATAAAATCCAATTGCCCACGGCATCACCACCGTGTCGAACCGTCAACAGATTTTTAGTGGTATCGTACTGAACGTCAGCACACTCGCTGTAACCGAATTGAAAAAAGACCGAATCCTTCCGTTCGAGAAAAGAAACGCTTCGTGAATCGTCGCCCCAAGCATCGGCTATCGAAAAATACATTTCGTAATCCGCGCCCTGGGAAACGTTTAACCCGGCTTGATCCAAAGGTTCATCGGAGATTTCACCATAAGGATGAGCCATGATACTCCACCCAAAAGACCATAAAAGTAGCATAGGTATTATAACAACAAGTGGCAGCGATAATTTGCAATAAAGTCTTTTCGAATCAAAATTTTTGCCGAACAAGCTACAAGCAAAAAAGAACGCTATATAAAGGAGCATCACTAAAAAAGGCATCGCTATTGAAACAGAATTTTCAACCATGATGTCTTCATCGGCTTTATAAACAGAAATAACGTAACCACATACAAGGGCACACAGGAGAACGCTCCACAAAGAAAGCCAAAGCTTTTTCAAGCGAAATTTTTCATAAAATAAAGCAAACAGGAAACCTAATAAATGAGGCAAGAATGCCAAAGAAAACACGCACAAAATGCCACAAAAGTCGGGATCGTCGTATAATTCGAGCATTTGCCAAAAGAAATTTATCATAAGTTTCAATATACACAAAAGCCCTCGGCATAAAACCGAGAGCCTTGTAAAATGTTTTTTAAAGGAGATGCCCACCTTGGTAGCCACGCGCACTAAGGCAACTAGTTGCCAAGCACTGTCCGTCCCATCAAGCGAGGAATGACAAGCACAAGAGCCAAGCGGTCTCCCCGTGAGCCATAAACGACCCGTATCAACGGGTCGTGTTGGCGAGAGCGAGCGCCAATCACATATTTCTATATGATTCTAGGCGCGAGCGGTCTTATTAGTAAGTCCCTAACAGATGACGGACTTTGTCCATCATGACCTTGGCCTTCGCGCGGGCGCGTTCCTTGCCGTAAGCGAGAATCTTTTCGATTTCGTCGGTATGGTCGAGCAAGTAGAAGTACTTTTCGCGGGCAGCACCGAGATGTTCTTCGAGCACGTTCTGGAGCTCCTGCTTGGCGTGGCCCCAGCCCATGCCGCCTGCACGGTAGCGGGCGGCGAGAGCTTCGGTCTGTTCCGGTGTTGATTGCAAGTATCCGGATCCTTCGGTTCTTCGATGCCCTGGGAGTTCGTCACAATCTTGCCGAGACGCTTCTTGAGAGCCTTCGGTTCGAGGAAGATGTCGATGTAGTTGTCATAGGACTTGCTCATCTTGCGTCCGTCGAGACCCGGGATGACACCGGTCGATTCCTGGAAAACCGGTTCCGGAACGGTGAACACGTCTTCGCCAAAGTGTTTGTTGAACTTGATGGCGATATCGCGAGCAAATTCGACGTGCTGTTTCTGGTCTTTGCCCACCGGCACGATGTCGGCGCTGAACATGAGGATGTCGGCATCCATAAGGCACGGGTAGCAGTAAAGGCCCATGTTCACGTTGGAATCCACGTCAACACCGGCGGCAGTATTCGCTTCGACCTTCGCCTTGTAGGCGTGGGCACGGTTCATGAAGCCCTTCGGCGTGAAGCAGCTGAGAGCCCAGCTAAGTTCAAATATTTCAGGAATATCGCTCTGCTTGTAGAAGAGCGATTCTTCGGGATTGAGACCGAGAGCGAGCCAAGTGGCAGCGACCTTGTAGATGTTCGCACGCATTTCGGCGCCGTTCTGCACAGTCGTCAAAGCATGATAGTCCGCAATGAAATAGACCGTGTCGTAAGTCTTCGTAAGTTCAAGAGCCGGGCGGATGGCGCCCACATAGTTGCCGAGATGGGGCGTGCCCGTCGGCTTGATACCGGTAAGAGAAATCTTTTTCATGGGGTGCAATTTAGGAAAATTTCGTGTCCCGCGAGTTCACAAGACACAGCAAAACACCCCATAAAAAAGCCAATTTTGAGAAAACGCTGTTTTTTACGTCAGAAAACGCAAAAATTTCAAAAACTTACGTAAAAATTTTAGTTTATCTACAGCAAAATCCTATTTTTCGCAAAAAACGCCTCCAAAATCACCTCAAAAAGATTCTTTTGGGGGAGCGGACGAACTAATTTTGCTCATAAAAACTCGCAAACATCCTATTTTGGAAGCCGAAATGATTAATTTGTATCAAATTTTACGTCAAAAAAGGTTCGAGCCACTCAATTTTGACGTAAAAAACGCCTAAAAACGTGAATTTGCACCGCAGTGGCGTAAATTACTTTATTCAAATCAAATATTTCTCGGCAAGTTTTCTCACAATTTGCGAATTTAACGGTTTTTCGTGAGTTTCCATCGTAAATATGAGATTGTCCCCCAAAAAATATCCACAGTTCTGATACATTTCCATTTTCACGACCGCATTTTGCGCATAATCAGCATCATCCATCAATCCAAAATGCTCCCACACAAACTCCTTGCGGGAATGAACATTCAAACAAGTAAAATCAGGATAGACTTCGATACAACGAGACGAATCCATGTTTTTCAATTTATGCGGGAACTCATAGCGATAGGGAACCCCCAAGCTATTCAAAACATCGGCGATTATGATTTCGGATTTTGAGCGAACACACTCCCCTTTTGCAGTCAAAAGACCTGTATTTTCAATAGATTTTCCTTTATAACGCAAACTCAGCCATAAATCAGCATATTCCGAATCAGGAATATTCAGCGGCACAATTTGTTTCCGCCACCGTTCTCCCATGGACATGAAAGTTTTTTCACCATTTTGCGGAACATAGCTTTTTATCAATTTATCCAAGGCGCTCCTTTGGCGTTTAAAATCTTCGAGAAGCAATGTATTGTACTTTTTTTGCGCAAGAGCTTTAATCAATTTCGGTTTTTCACCAGACAGATAAAAACGTTTAGCACCTACAATACGTTGCCATTGCAACTGGGAATGACTACTTGTACCATAAAGAACTCCTTCTGGGGCTTTTTCGAGTTGTTTTTGCAAAAAATCAATAACCAGCTGAAGTTCATCAATCCGTTTTTGAGCCTGAGACAAGATAGAATCAACAGAGGTGTCCATTTTTATCATATTCATTAAATATCCTCGCCATCCTAATTGGCAAAACAAACATTTATAAAAGGATATAAGAAAAGATATAAGAACCCGTATTTAATATACAAATTAACAAACAATAAAAAAGCATTTTTTTGAAAAATCACATTTTTTACGTAAGAAAGTGCAAAAAATTCAAATTCTTACGTAAAATTTCTAGTTTATACGCAACAAAATTCTATTTTTCGCTAAAAAAAATCTTTTTTTGTACATCACAAGTGATTTTTTAGACAGAATCAGCCAAATTTGGCACCTCAAAAATACATACACCTCCATTTCCGACGCAAACAGTGTTACTTTGTATCAAATTTTACGTCAATAAGGCCTAGTGTAACTCAATTTTGACGTACAAAACCGCATTTTTCAAAATATTTCACCTTTAAAAGAGCTTTTTTGTGCAAAATCGCACACTTGCACGGGGAATGTGCCGTCTTGGGGTAATTTCCAGACGAAAATAGCGCACAATCAATTTCTTTTATTACATTTCTTTTTCAAATGATTAAAGACGAGAAATACATATTGGTTGATAGCGAGGAATCTCTTGCAAGTTTGCTTGCAGATTTGGAGCTCTACGACATGGCCGCGGTTGATACCGAAGCGGATTCCATGTACCATTACACGGCTCGTCTCTGTCTTATCCAGATTACCATTGGCGAACATCATTATATTGTTGACCCACTTTGTGGACTGGACCTTGCACCGCTGTTCAAGGCACGTGCAATGCAGACGCTGATTTTCCACGGTGCCGATTACGACCTGAGACTTTTGTGGCAAACTTACGGATTTTCCCCGAAAAGCATTTTCGACACGATGCTTGCCGCAAAGATATTGGGTGAACAGCACCTCGGGCTTGCCGACTTGGTCAAGGAATATTTTGGCGACGAACTCAAAAAGGAAAATCAGAGAGCCGATTGGACGATTCGTCCGCTTTCGTTGGACATGTGCGAATACGCCATCCACGATACGTTCTACCTTCATGAACTTTGTGCAATTCTAGCAGAAAAGCTACAACAGGCCGGGCGCATGAGTTGGCTTACGGAGCAATGCGAAGCCCTTATCGAGCACGCAAGAACCCCGAACGCCCCCAAAAAAGATCCCTGGAGAATCACCGGTTCAAGCATTTACGGTCCGTGCGCCCTCAACATTCTCAAGCACTTGTGGGAATGGCGAGAAAAACAGGCCGAAGAACTAGACCGCCCGCCATACAAGGTAATGCAGTCGGAACTCATGCTTGCGATTGTGAATGCACAAAATTCGCATTTTCCGGACGTCGATGAAAAGTTCCTGCCCAAGCTCCCCCGCAATTTCAAGGGAGACCGCCTGGAATCATTTTTGAACATGCTCCGCACGGCGATCTCGGTCCCGGAATCCGATTGGCCGATGCGTCTCCCCAAGGCTCCACCACCACCAGTCATCCCGCATTCGGACTTGCTCAGCGCACTCAAGACGTGGCGCGACGAAAAGGCCGAAGAACTGAAACTCGACGCAGCGCTCCTTGCGAACAAGTCCCAGCTCATTTGGCTTGCCGCTCCTGGAAACATTCCATGGGAAACTCGTTACGAAGAAGCCCACCTGATGCACTGGCAACAAAATATATGGAGTGAAATTTTGCGGGACAAATTGCCTACGGCAAAACGTATCGGCGACGAATCTTGTAACGCAGAATAAGGCAACGAAAAAGCGACAAGTTCAAAGACAAAGGAAATAAATGGCCGCGTCCATCGTTATTGTAATCTTAGTGCTGCTAATTTTCGGCAGCAGTCCCATTATAGAGTCCGTTTTGAAAATGCGCCGCATGAAAAAAGGCGAAGACATCATCAAGGAGCCGTGGCAAGAAATCCACGACATTCCGGGCTACCACGACGCAAGGAATATAGCCGCATTTTATCCGCTCAAGGGCGAACCGAACATCATGCCCATCCTCGAGGAACTGGTCATCGAAGGCCGTCTCTTGCTCCCGAAGTGCGAGGGAGACGGCATCATGAACTTTTACAAAATCTGTAATCTGAAAAAAGATTTGGTCAAGGGTCATTACGGAATCATGGAGCCACGCGAAGGCATTGAAATGTTCGAGGGCGACATTCCGGTTTTTCTGGTCCCCGGCGTGAAGTTCAACTGGGACGGAAGCAGGCAGGGGCACGGCAAGGGATACTACGACAGGTTCCTCGCCAAATACCCGAACGCGTTCAAGGCTGGCATCATGACTCCGGCACAACTTTCAAAGGAACCGCTCGAGCAAAAGGAAACCGACGTGAAGATGCACACGGTGATTGCTTGTAGAGAAAAGTATTGATAAGCAACCGATTACATCCCCATTCGCAGACCATGACGACAAAGCAGCATAGCTGCAAGTAGTCAAAGTGCACTTCGACATGGCTTGCTTCGGCAATGCTTCGGCAGTGCTTCGGCAAGCTCAGCATACCAGTTCAGCGACCGGAGAGGCCGGAATGACACGTTGGTATGCACTGCACGGCGACTCAAAGCATCGCTATAGCAGGGTGAGAATACTAAAGAAACGCGCAAATTCTAAATTTTTAAGCTGAGTTTAAAGTGCTGAGTTACGAGAATCAATGTGTCATCCTGAGCGGAAGGCGAAGCCTGTAGTCGAAGGATCCAGAGCATTATCTATTAACTTTTCTCTAGCAACTAAAATCCTTTTCATGGAGATTCACAAAATGAGTTTCAACAATGACGATAGCCGTCGCGATTTTGGCAACGATCGCAAGCGCCACTTCGGACGAACTGCACGCCCCACTTTTGACGAGGCGAAATTCAACCGCGAGCACCCCGATGACGAACCTGTACCGCACAACGACCGCGAACGTCGTGACTTTGGTGAACGGACAGAACGTCGCGGCGGTATCGGAAGCCAAGCCCACCTCCGTCGCGACCGCGACAACTTCGCAAACCGCCCGAGTCGTTTCGACAGCGACCGTCCAAACTTTGGCGACCGCCCGAAGCGCTTTGAAGGCGATCGCAATTTTGGTGAACGCCGCGAATTCGACAAAAGCCGAGCCAATCAAGACAACGTCGTCCCTGCCGTCGGAGACGCCGATGCAGCACCGCAGGTCGCCGTCGGCGGCATCAAGGAAGTCGAAGAACTCCTGAACAAGACACCCCTCCAGGTCCACCGCGTGCTCTTCATGCACAAGTCTGGCAACCCGAAACTCTACGAACTCCAGAAACTCGCCAAGCGAGCCCATGTGCACGTTCAGCAGGTCGATTCCAAGATTCTCGACAGCTACGCCCGTCCGAACCACGGCGTCGTGGCCCTCATGAACGAGAAAGAACTCCTGAACTGGATGGACATCCGCGAAGAATTTTTCAAGGCGCGCGATACGGGCGAAAAGAAGCTCATCGCCGTCGCCACAAACATCGAGGACCCGCGCAATCTCGGCGCTTGCATCCGTAGCTCTCTCGCCTTGGGCGTCGATATTCTGCTCCTCCCCGCCAAGGGAATGTGCGGCATCACCCCGAGCGTCGCCCGCACCTCGGCAGGCGCCCTCGAAAAACTCCGCATCTGCCGCCCGGACAATCTCGAAGGCGCCATCGGCGAACTCAAGATGGCAGGCTACCAGATTCTCGGCCTCGACGCAGATACCGAAACGAACCTCGCCGGTTTCGACTTTGCGGACCATGTAGTACTCGCCGTCGGTGGCGAAGACGTCGGCCTCCCCCCGTTCATCAAAAAACAGTGCGACGCCGTGCTCCGAATCCCGATGAAACCCGAAGCCCATTCCTACAACGCGTCCGTGGCACTCTCCTTAGGACTCTACGAATATGCACGTTTGCGCATAAAAGCATAGAATAGTGTTGAGAAAACCTGTTGCAAAGTTGTAAAAACAAACAACGTGTAAACATAATTAAACGCACCTTTTTTTAAAGGTGCATTTATTTTTAGGTGAGATGGATAAGGAGTGTGGATAACGCTATGATGAAAAAAATTATATTACCGTGCTGTTTTGTCGCTGGAATGTCTCTAGCGCAAACCTACGATTTACCAATAGTATTCGTTGACACTAAAGGCAAATGCCTAGACAGCAAAGTCACAGAAAAAATTCCGGCCACAATGAAAGTACTGGACGGAAAGACAAACAATGTGGCTGATAGTGCCAAAGGAACCCGTTACGATATTGGTATCAAAGTCCGTGGACAATCCTCGGCTTTGTTCCCCAAGCCTGGGTACGGCGTGGAGGTCCGTGACGAAAAGGGTGAAGGCAAGGATGTAAGCCTGTTCGGGTTGCCTCCTTCCGACGACTGGGTTTTCCACGGTCCGTATGTTGACAAGAGCTTGATACGTAACGCACTTGCACACTGGCTCTTTAGGCAAGCAGGCCATTACAGCCCGCGCAGCAAGCATTTCGACCTGTACATCAACGGGGTCTATCGCGGTGTCTATGTGCTTCTCGAAAAAATCAAACGTGACAAATACCGCGTAAATGTTAGCAAGCTCAAAGAAACCGATATTAGCGGCGACGAAGTGACTGGTGGTTATATTTGGGCTTTCGACAAGACGGGAACCAACACAGGTGGCGCAGGCAGTGGCCCCATCGACAAGGAAGGTTTCAGCACCTCCGACGGTTTGAACGTCATTTTGCACTATCCCAAGAAAGAAAACATCAAAAGAGAGCAGGAAGCCTACCTGAAAAAGTACTTGAACGACCTTGAAGGCCTGTTCAAAAACGGCAAGAATGGCCAGGGGTATGAAAAGTACGTCGATATGACTTCTGCGCTGGACTACGTGTTGCACGAAGAAGTGACCAACAACGCAGACTCCTACTGGTGCAGTTTCTTCTTGCACAAACCCAAAGACAAGATAGACTCGAACGGAGTCAAGACCGAAGGCAAAGTAACGCTTGGCCCCGCTTGGGACTTCAACCTCGCCATGAGCAACGGCTCCCAGCCTGAAAACGGCGGCGGCCAAGGTGGCCAGGGTGGTTGGAACCAAGGCGGCGGCATGGGCGGCATGTGGGGCGGCATGGGCGGCGGCTTCGGTGGCGGCTTCGGCGGCGGCATGGGAGGCTTCTCCAGCTCAGGCAACGGATGGCAAATTGAAAACAGCATGAAGAGTGGCCAAGGCATGATGGGCATGGGCAGTTCCTTGAAGGCTCCGAACTGGCTCCTTGGCATGTGGAAAGACAGCCATTACCAAAGCGAACTCAAAAAACGCTGGGCAGAACTCCGCAGTGGCGTGTGGCACACCAAGACCATGGACAAGTATCTGGATTCCATGAAAACGTACTTGAAGAGCGCGGCCGACAGAAACTTCAAACGCTGGCCGAACTTGGGTAAATCTAGTGGTCAGGGCGACAACGATCCAGAGCCAATGAAATTCTGCAACCAAGGCGGTGGCGGCGGTGGCGGAATGTGGGGCATGGGTGGCGGTATGCCCATGGGCGGCTACAACGCAACGACCTGGGACGGAGAATTCGAACATCTCCGCAAGAAGATGAAAGAAAGAATGGCCTGGATGGACCAGCAGCTCGGATTTACCGAACCGGCCCAAGCCATCGTGTCAGAACCGGTAATTCATCTTCCTGATTGGCAAAAAGAAGAAGAAGAAAAGGCTAAAGAAAAAGAAAAGGAAAAACAACCGAAAACCACTAGAATGAATGAATTGGGCAGACTGTCTCCGACAAACTACTTTGAGGTGAATGGCAACATGCTTGAAGTTCAAACAGATATCGGTGGAACATTTGCCCTTATCGACTTGAACGGTGCCGTTCTGTACAAGACACAAATCAAGACCGGAGTAACAACGGTGGAGATTCCTGCCAAGGCAAGGGACAAACACTGGATTGCAACGCTTAACGGCAAAATGCTTTCGAGATAAAATTCTTAATGAATTCCTCACTTAATAGAAATGCCGGCTCGCCAAGGAGTCGGCATTTTCCTTTTTAAAAAGCGCTAAATAGCGTTCAAGGCGAGTGTCGCGACAGGCTGCCAGCGGATTGTCATGATTGAGCCAAAGAGGCTGGCGCGAAGCGTCAAAGCGCAGTGGTCAAAGAGAATAAATCCGGGGTGACATTGCTGCCGTGACGACGATTACGTATTCCAGAGCCAAGTGCTGAGGTAACGTTCGCCTGTATCCGGCAAAACCGCCACAATGCGCTTGCCCTTGAATTCCGGGCGCTTGGCAACCGTCAGGGCGCATTCCAAAGCGGCTCCCGACGAAATCCCGACGAAAATACCTTCTTCGGCGGCGGCAGCGCGAGCGGCATTGCCAGCCTTTTCGGTACTCGTGAGATAGACTTCGTCTATCACCTTCGGGTCGTAGTTCTTCGGGACAAAATTTGCGCCGATGCCCTGAATCTTGTGCGGGCCTGCGACACCCTTCGAAATCATCGGGGAATCGTCCGGTTCAATCGCAATCACATAGACGTTCGGATTCTTTTCCTTGAGGAACTTGGCCGTGCCAGAAACGGTTCCGCCCGTGCCTGCTGTAGCGATGAACACGTCCACCTTGCCATCCGTATCGCGCCAGATTTCCGGACCCGTCGTGCGGTAATGCGCTTCGGGATTCGCCGGATTGTCGAACTGCTGCGGAATGAAGCTCCCCGGATTGGCGGCAGCGATTTCGTTCGCTTTCGCGATGCAGCCAGCCATGCCCTTTGCACCTTCGGTCAGCACCACTTCGGCACCAAGCGACTTGAGGAGCATGCGACGTTCCATGCTCATGGAATCGGGCATCGTAAGCACAACCTTGTAGCCCTTGACGGCCCCCACATAGGCAAGGCCCACGCCCGTATTGCCGCTCGTCGGTTCGATGATGAGCGCCCCAGGCTTAAGCTTGCCTTCGCGTTCAGCCGCTTCAATCATGCTGAGTGCCACACGATCCTTTGCGCTACCGAGCGGGTTGAACATTTCAAGTTTCACATAGACTTCGGCATCGCCCTTGTTGAGCTTGTTGATGCGGACAAGCGGCGTATTGCCAATCGTTTCGAGAATGTTGTTATAAATGGCCATAAAAAATGTCCTCCGTACTGTACAGAGGACAATCTAGTATTATTTTAAGGGGAACTGTTTGACAATGAGATTATTTAGCCAAGTCCGCACGGTACCATTCGCCGTAAGCATAAGCCTCCATCGCTACACTTTCGGGATTTTCTCCGCGAATCCATTTTGTACTCTGGAAGCGAGAAAATAAAAAATCAAAGTTCGTGTTTATCAGTCCATCACAATCGCGTGCGAGGAAAGCCACCGGTTTTATAGCATCTGTCCAATACAACAAACCGCTATTCTTGACTTCGGAAATTTCGACGAGCCCTTTGCTAAAATCAGTCAAGACATGTCCAGTAGGCTGATTGGCATCAAATATCACTACCACGAACAGTTTGCAATTGCCGGGGTTGAGACGTTCACCCGCGACAGCCGTAGTCAGCGGGAAGTAGTCGGGAACCTCTTCTGCGGAAATTTCTTTAACAAAATTGTCTTCTCCTATTGCATAGCTTCTTGCAGTGATGATATCTCTTATAATTATAGGAGACAGCGTTCCGTTATACGCCAACACGTGGCTGTCGAACGAAAGTTCATCTGGATTATCCGTAAACTGAGCCGTATATTTGTCCAAAGTAAACGAGGCCGTGTCAATGGGATCGGATGAGACTTGGATGATTATTGAAACAGAGGCAGAGTCGACATTTGAGCTAGAAACGCCTTGGCCGCTGGAACTAACGCCTTGGCCGCTGGAACTTGAATTCTGAACCTGCCACCATTCGGACATGCCCATTCCCTGATGTGCGATAGCATTGCACGATTTGCCGGAATTCTGTGAGAAGTCACGCAAGATGGAATCTAAGTCTTGCGTTGGTTCGATCGTCGTAGGGTCATTGAAACAGATAACATCGACGTTTCCACCCTTATCGCAAGATTCTTTCGTCGAATCCGAATTGAAAACCATCGCCTTACCGGAGCACGATTCGATGAAGTCTTGAAGGATGCTATCGCAGAGGCTTCCCATGTTGTTCAGTTCCAAATGTTGATTTATGACGCCGCCATCGACCTTCATGCTGGCGGAATACCCTTTTCCATCAACCGAGCAAGAAGCCTGGGCACCGTTTTCTTCGCCATAGACTTCTATTTTGGCGTTTTCAACCATCATCATTGCCGTAGCCTTTGTCGAGAAACTGATGTGAATACCGACATTCGAACTGCTAGATTCATTTGACGAACTACTGCCAACCTCACTTGACGAGAAATTATTTTCTGCAGTCGCGTTCGGGATGGTCGTGGAGCCCGCTATGGAGGAATCGTCCGAAGAACAGGCTGAAAATGCGCAAAGAGCGAGCAAGCCTGCTATATAAAGATAATTCTTGAAGTCAAACATTGTTCGTTCCTTCTATCTTGTTTGTAAACGGAAAAAGTTGGAAGTTCAGACCATAAACTTGGTCCAAATTGTCACTCTCGTTCGTAATGGCGGCGATTCTTTTAGCGCAGGCGTCGATTTCTGCGACGATGCGCGCATAGTTGGTTTCGTTCACGCCGATGGTCATTCCGGTGAAATAGCGTTCGGATGCGTTGTAACGTTCTACGGCACGTACAGCCACATTGCCCATTTCCTTGTGCATGGCACGGATAGCAATCGGAAGAGCCTCCGGCGAACCGATGACCGCTTTTTCGGTTTGCGAATAAACTTTCTCGCCATCTTTCTTGAGAAAGCCGGCCTTCACCAAAAAGGCGAGGATGTCGCGGACCTCTTCGGCGGAAACATATTCCTTGCATTCCTCGGCGATATCGCGGGGACGCGCTCCGGGCATCATCGGCGCAAGCTCGCGGATCACAGGATATTTCCAGGATTCATAATACTGGAACGCATCGCTGTCAACAACACGTACCTTGTGCTCAAGGGCGATTTTTTCCATCTTGAGGAGCGTAGCCTTCTTGTCGGCATCCTTGGTCGCCTTGGCAAACACCACGAGCAGCGAAAAATATTCCTCTTCATACCCGGAAAGGCCCATAGCCTTGGAAACCTGCAGCATCTTGACCTTGCTCAACCCACTTTTTCCTTCGCATACCAACTTGAGGTACGTGGGCGAAGCGAATCCGGCAAGTTTCGAAAATTCCCTCCACGAGAACGCGCCCGTGCGCTTGCGCTCGTCATAGAAATCCTTCATGAACTTGCGGTAGTCTTTGTATTCCGTAATTGGTTTCATGACTATAAATCTACCTTGCAAATCCGATTTACGCAACAGCCGGAATGATACATAAACAAAAATTTAGGCTAAAAATTTGCAAAAAATTAAAGAAAAATGAAGAAAAAAATTCGGAATGATACATTGTGTATCATTCCGAATTTTTCGATGCAGAGAGAATCTTTTATTGACGCAAATCTGCCCGAATCCATTCGCCGTAAGCACTCACATACGTGCCATCATCATAATTCCAAGTATTGGATGTATATACCTTTGATGTCACTGTCGTATTTTCGTCAATCAAGCCATCGCAATCCTGAACAAGGAACGCAACAGGGAAATGAGCATTCGTTTGTACAATCACGCCTCCAACAGCAGCGGATGCTCCTTGAAGAACGGATGTAATTTCAATAGTTCCTTCAGCGACACTTGTCACTACATGGCCCATTGGCTGGCTCGCATCGATATCGGTAACAACATACGTCTTGCACCCGACTTTCTGGAGCTTGTCCTTGGCTACAGACGACATCTTTGGGAAAAATCTTGGAATCTCGGAGGCTTGAACTTCCATGATTGTCGATTGGCTAGAAGGGATTGTCATCACAGCCACATTTCCGTCTGTGACAAAAATGGCGTCAAAAGGTATTTGGCCATTATAAGCAAGCACGTGACTGTCAAACGAAAGTTCTTCCGGATTATCCGCAAACTGAGCCGTATATTCGTCCAACGTAAACGAAATCGAATCGGGGGCAACAACATCATCTCCGCCTTCTTCGTGAAGCGCATTGCACATATTATCCGACGAAGTCACAAAATCATTCAAGATTTCATTAAAATCGACGGTTGTATCAGCAGGAATTGTTGTGCAAGAACCAGGAACTGTATTCGTACATACGGTCAACGGAACAGCTCTTGCATCATGGCAAAGCGCTATTACACTTCCCTTTTCATCGCAAGATTTCTTGTAGTTCGTTTCATTATATACAGAAGCCTTGACGGGACATGAGGAAACAAAGGCATTGAGGACGCTGTCGCAGGCACTGCCAAAATTTTTCAATTCCATAAGCTGTTCAACAACGCCATCGCTAACCTTCATTTTGGCCGTATAAGATTTTTCACCGACAGAGCACGAAGCTGATGTGCCGTCTTCTTCGCCATAAACTGAAATACTGATACGATTCAAGACCACAGACGATGTGCTATTAGTCAAGAAATTAATATCAACCTTAGCATTTTCAGCGCTGGACGAACTACTATTGCTCGCGCCATCCGATGAACTGCTGTTTTGAGCAACAGCATTACCCTCAATCGCGGCACCACTGACATTGTTGTCGGAGCAGCCCATTGCTGCAAGGACACCAGCTACCATTGACAATTTGATAAAGTTATTCATGAGATTCCTCCTGAATTTTTTTTGTTAAAGGGAACAACTGAAGATTCAGTCGATAAACTTGGTTGATGTTTTCGTATTCGGCGGCGATGTTCGCCACCTTACGGACAAACGCGTCCAGCTCCTGCGAAATGCGGGCATAAGCCTCTTCGCAAAGCCCAAGCGTTGCGCCCGTGAAATGACGTTCATCAATAGGGAACTGGTCTATGGCCGTTCGTGCAAGCGACGCCATTTCTTTATGCATACCGCGAACCGCAATGGGGAGCGATTCTTTTGTGCCAATGACCGTCTTTTCCGTCTGCACGTAAGTATGTTCCGCCACGCGCTTGAGAAACCCCGTCTGCACAAGGAACGCAAGCGAGTCACGCACCTGTTCTGCAGAAATAACCTGGTGGCACATCTTTGCCACTTCAAGCGGCCTTTTGCCGGGCATCATCGGAGCAAGTTCGCGAATCGTCGGATTCTTCCAAGAATCGTAAAATTCAAAAGCCTCCGCATCGACAACACGCACCTTGTGCTCCAGGGCAATCTTCTGCATTTCGAGAAGAGCTTCCTTTTTCGCTGAATCCTTCGTCGCATTGCCGAACTTGACCATTTGCGTGAAGTACGCAAACTCATGCCCCGCAAGCCCCATCGCATGCGCGACCTGTTCCATTTTGACGAGACTCAAGCTGCTCTTGCCTTCGCAAACGAGTTTCAAATAAACCGGCGACTTGAACCCCGCCAGCTTTGAAAACTCACGCCACGAAAATGCACTCGTCCTTTTACGCTCTTCGTAAAAGTCCTGCATGTACAGGCGATAATCTTTGTATTCAGTTATTGGTTTCATAAGTAGTCATTAGTTATCAGTCATTAGTCGTTAGTCATTAGTTATTAGTTAGAACATTCGTTCTTACATGTATAAATTTAGGTTTTTGCAGAACAATCCGCAATAGTTAAAATGATACAAAATTAAAGATTTTTATTAAAATTTGCATATTTTGACAATTACATTTCATTTTCAAAAACTAAAAGATACACTCCGTATCATTTAGAGGCAAGACGAGACGCAATAAAGCAGCTCGCCTACCTTTTCTCGTTGAACTTTTTCAAAAACACGTTTACCCGACGTTTATCAAGAATGCTTTCATCCGCCATTCTTCAAGAACGCCTTTACCCGGCGTTTATCAAGAACACGTTTATGCGACGTTTACGTACTAAACACCACTGCAAAGGCGTTCCAGTACGTAAATCACTAGGGTCGTCAGTACAATTACGTACTAACCCCACGCCAAAAAACAGTTTAGTACGTAAAGTAAAATCGCTTAATTTATTCATTACGTACCTAGAGTACAAAAACACCCCCTTTAGTACGTAAAATCAGGGTAAAATGCGTTCAAAAAACGAGAAAATGACCTCAAGCCACCTTTTTTACACCCCAAAAGTCCCAAAATTACCATTTTAACCTCGAAATTACGTACTAACTCCTCCTGCAAAAGTGCTCTAGTACGTAAACCTGAAAAACCACTTTTTTATTTACGTACTAGCCCCACGCCCCAAAACGCTTCAGTACGTAAAACAAAGAGTGGCCACTTCAATTACGTACCTAACGCCAAAAACAAACGCATTCAGTACGTAAATCCAACTCAACGCTTCGCAGTCCCGCATAAAAGAGGTATATTTCAAGGCGAACCTATCCAAAGGAGTTATTATGGCAAACAAATACGCTGGCACTCAAACCGAAAAGAACTTGGAGGCCGCATTCGCCGGCGAATCCCAAGCACGTAACAAGTACACCTACTTCGCAAGCCGCGCCAAAAAAGACGGCTTTGAACAAATCGCCGCATTGTTCCTGAAAACCGCCGACAACGAAAAGGAACACGCCAAGATGTGGTTCAAGGAACTCGAAGGCATCGGCGACACCGCACAGAACCTGAAGGCTGCCGCAGACGGTGAAAACTACGAATGGACGGACATGTACGAAGGCTTCGCCAAGACCGCCGAAGCCGAAGGCTTCCCCGCCCTCGCCAAGAAGTTCCGCATGGTCGCCGCCATCGAAAAAGCGCATGAAGAACGCTACCGTGCACTCCTCAAGAACGTCGAAACAGCAAAAGTCTTCGAAAAGAGCGAAGTCAAGGTCTGGGAATGCCGCAACTGCGGACACATCGTCGTAGGCACGAAGGCACCCGAAGTCTGCCCCGTCTGCGCCCACCCGCAAGCCTACTTCGAAATACATGAGGACAATTTCTAAGAGCCGAGAGATGCAGAAACATGCTTGCATGTTTCTATATCCGAGGCGTAAAGAAAGGCGCTTGCGCCATTTCTAAGAGCCGAGCGTTGCGGCGGCGTGTTCACACGCCAACATAACCGAGGCGACCACGTTGAGCCTCGAAGAGGAACAACGTAGGAGCAGAATGCCGCAAATTTAATTCGAGATTGCGCACCGCCAACTGAGTTGGCGGTGCTTTTCTTTTATACAAAAAAGCCCCTTCCGTGAGGAAAGGGGCGTTTTTGCGATTGCAAGGTAATCTTAGCGGACTTGCATCTTCAAGAGCTGGGTTGCAGAACCCTGCTGCACACGAACCACATAGGATCCGCTAGTGACGGCATTGAACGTATGAGCGAAGCTGCCGGCGGCCATCTTTTCGCTATGGCTTTCGACGACATGGCCCATCATGTCAAACACCTGCACCTTCACAAGACCGGCCTTGGCAACCGTCATATGCAAAGTATTGCCCTGGAGAGCAGCCTTGAAGCTAGACGGAGCGGAGACAGGGAAGATGGATTCCTTCGGAGCAGTCGGCAAAGTACCAACGCACTTTACGTTGTCGATAGCCAAGTCGGTTCCGAGGTTTGCAGCGGTGAGCTTTTCATCGACCACCCAAGTCAACTTGGAAACCTTGGCCCAAGAGAACGCCACGATGCTAGACGGAGCAGCATCAGCAACCCATTCCGGTTGAGTCATGGTAGATACAGTCACCGTCTTCCAGGACGCAGATTTTGCCTGATCCGGTGCAACGTGTTCATAGCCGGCGTCAGCCTTCACACCCGTCACCGAGGCGCGCATGTGGTGGCCAGAGCCCTTGTAATCATACTGAACAGCCGTGCAGCCAGAGAGCGTGCTGACATCGAAAGCGACTTCCATGCCGACGGACGGATAAGTCGTGTCACCCGGGGTAATGCCCGAGATGCCCTTCATTTCGAGATAGGAGTTGGTTCCTTCCTTCACAACCATATCCCAGGATTCGTCTGCAGCCTGAGTATTGGTGAAAGATCCACCGGCCTTGTACAAATACCAGTAAGCCTTCTTGCCAAGATTTTCAGCAGTGGTGTTGCCATCGTCAAAGTCGTCGATGACAGCCGTGGAGCCAGTCTTAGCAGGAGGATTGTCACCACCACCAGGATTCGAAGAAGAGCCGCCGCCAGCGTAGCCTGCGCAGTTCACGTCATCGATGTAGAGGTAGTTAGAGGTAGCTTCACCCTTGACTTCCCATGCCAGTTGCACCACGTTAGCCATCTTCAAAGCAACTTCGGTACCCCAGCCAGCATCCTGGGAGAGCGAAGACACCGGAATAGTAGCCGTGCTCCAGCTCGTGCTACCAGAAACAGCCTTATAATGTCTGTTGTATTTAGTCAACGAGCCCGTTTCGTCACCATCCATCACGGCCTTGAAATTATGGCCGGCGCCCTTGTACTTATAAGAAATCGAAGTGCAGCCAGAAAGACCTCCAGCAACATTCAAACCAAGAACCACGTACGGATCGTACTCATTGTCACCCTGGACCAGCTTAATGCCCGTCAGGCCGGCACCATACTTAGAACCACCTGCAGCAGCCTCTTCCAACACAACGACAAGACCATACTGATCTTCCGTATTCGTGTAGGTCGAAGCGCCCTTGTCGTTCTTATCGTTATAGGCGTACCAAGCATCGTCAGTACCAGTGCTAGCCAAACCGTTTCCGTCTTCGAAATCGTCGATGTTAGCTGTTTGTGCAGAAGCCAAAGCGGCAGTTGCGCACAGAGTAAATAGGATTTTCTTTTCCATTGTTCCTCCAATTAGTTGAGTTATAATTTAACTTTAGGAAATGTCCCTGTCAAGGATTTTTTCTCCATATATGAACTTCATAAGGACTTTTTTTCGGTCCAACCCTGGAGCCATCAATGCGGTACATCTTGCCGGAGGGATTTTCCATACGGCTCGAACGTATCATCATGATACAGGACTGTTTTTGACCGACACCTTCCCCATTGCCGTCGCCTCCCCCATTGCCATTTTCGCTACTTGCAACAAGATCAACAGCTATGGAATCCAACGAAACAGTAAAATTATCAAAACGGATAAAATTATCGTGCGTGGGCGCCCATTCAGCACTACTTCCGCCATGGAACGTCGAGAGGTAGAATTTATCCACATGTAAAGTATCATAATCGCGTAGCCTGAGCGTATCGACATCCAGAACAAGCTCGCCGTCAAGCCAGGCCTGCACGCGGCCATCCTTTTCGCCCTTGCCCGGCGTTTTCACCGTGTTCATCGAGACTTTATTTACAATGCGGTGCCACTTGCCCGTCGTAAATTGTTTTTGCGGAATTTTGCCGCCAAGATCCCACTTGAAATCGTCGCCATATTCGGAGTGCTGCCCCATGAAGTAAATCAGCTGAACCGCGTTGCCGCCCTTGCGCCACATGATTCGCGCACTCCAGCCATCACCCGTTTCAGGCATGGCGTTACCGGTATAGCACTTGCCACCGCAAAGTCCAGGCAACTTGCCCCCCAACTGAAATTCGAATCCATCCTCGAAGAAGATATCGTAGGCGTTCCACATTGTATCGGCGGTTCTTTCAAGAGGCTGGATAATTTGTGCGGCACAGGCGGGCGTATCGTTGTCGCTCGGACCGACGCAACCCTTGGGGTATTTCAGTTGCAATACGTTGCCGTGTTCCTCGCCGTCATAGACAATCTTGGAATTTTGGCCACCGTTCTTGTCCATCGCATACCACCAGCTTTTATCGGTGGTGTTGCGCTTGAAATCTTCCTTGGCCTCCACATTGCCATAGACTCCGACTTCGCGATTTTCGAAGTTGACAAACGAGACCGTGTCGGAAACATTTTGGGCAAATGCAACGGAAGCACCCAAAAAGAGGAACAGAAATTGAAAATTCATATTCCTAAAATACCATTTTTCAAAAGATATCGGCGTATCATTCATCACACATGTACAATATTTGTATATTCCAAGCAATGAACAAGTTTATTCCTATTCTATTTTTTGCAATTGGGCTTGGAACTGCATTTGCGGATGCAATAGTCAAGGACAAGAGCATCAAAGAAGAAATGCCCAAATACGCCATGACCAAAATCATGGATTTTAGCGGTAGCCAAGTTTTGCTGGACGAACGCACAGAAAAACTGCACATTCAAGAATTAATAAGCGGAGAGCACCGCACTTTTCCGCACCCGTTTGTTGCCATGGTCGGAATGGCTTTTGCAAACCACCACTCTATCGAAATTTACCCCGACGACATTTGGCTTTTGATTATGGACGGCATCCGCATGCACGTCAAAAACAACCGCGATGCACTCAAAGGGAAATTTGTTCAAGACGGATCCGATACGAATATCGTCATTATCGACAATTCCCTAACTCCGCAAGCTCCGCCAACAGCATGGAAAAAGAACATCTCCGAAATATACGACACGCTCTACCAAAAGTTGCCCGAAACGACAAAAACCGCTTTCGACGTCGATTTTTCCACCTCCACCGCCATAGACAAATTCGTTTCAAAGACGATGCTCATGGCCATTAGCTCGGAATACTACACCTACACGATAATGACATTGTGTGGTATCCCGCAAATTTTCATCAAAGGCAAAAAAGAAGATTGGGAAAAACTGAAGGCTTCATTCGACAAACTTGCGGTCATTCTCGACATGCCCTGGTGGGCAGAACAAATCGACCCGATACTCAATGAATTTGTCAATGCTTTTGAAAAAAAATACAACATGGAATTTTGGAGAAGCATCTACAAAGATGTGCCTCGTGGCAAAGGAAGCGGAACGCAGCCTAAAATCAATGGTTGGATAACCAAATTTTTCCCCTACATCGACAAGACGGGTGAATACAAAGCCGACAAGGACCTAATTGAAGAAGCATTCAAGTCATGGTCCGAAGAAGAGAAAAAGATATTTAAAGCCCGTATGGAGGCAGATTCCATAGCCTCTCGGCAACACCGCACCAACTGGAGCAAGTCACTCGACTATAAGGATTTTACGATTGGCAAAAACGACGTTCCCATCAAATGGAAATATCTTGACCGCGAAATACCCCTGAAGCTTTCCACCGGATTTTGGGGCGTGACCATCAATCCCAAAACAAAGCGATTGAGAACCATCCGCGGATACGTGCTGACGATAGTAAAAAATTCAAACGAATAATTTATTATTTTCAGGGAAAAAGGAGCATTATGAAGAAATTTATCTTATACATTACATTTACATTCGCCCTCTTCTTTGCGGGTTGTGCAGGATCCAGCAGCAGTAATCCTTCATACACAAACTATCGTTTCTTGACAGGTAATCTGTACCTCCATACCGAAATTCCAGTACCCACAGAAATTGATCTTAAATTCATCAACAAAAATCACGATTACAAATACGCAACCCCTATTTACACCTATGAATGGAGTCTCTCCGCTTTTACATTTATCAAAGACGATGTCATTACAAGAATCAGGGCTATGGCTCCAAGATATATGAAAGCCGACACAAGCTTTCACCCAGCAGAAAACTTGAGCGACCCAGAATATATCGATTTTTACATCAAATACGTTCTCACAAATTACTATCCATCGGCAATCAAAGAAGATGCAACCTACAATAATGAACTCAACTATGGTTACAGTTGTCACTATCCCAAAGACCCCGATGTCATTCATTGCGTAGCGCTTCGCATAACGCCCCAAAGAAATTTTGTCGCCATAGAAATGACCGCTCCGACAAGATCCGAAGAGAATGTCAAAGACTGGATTGTACCCACAATCGAAAGCGTTGACGAAAAAATGGTGCAGAAATAAACCTCTATATATCGGGTCATGAATAAATTTATTTTCATCCTGTTTTTTGCAATTGGGCTTGGAACCGCCGCAGCTGACGCAATCGTCAAGGACAAAAAAGTCAAGGAAAGCAAGCCCAAATATACCATGATTGAAATCATGGATTTTGATGGCCAGCAAGTTCTCTTAGAAGAACGAACCGAAAAAAAGTTTATCCAGGATTTATATATCGACGATTACAAATTCCCACACCCTTTTGTAGCCATGATTGGGACCGCTTTTGCGAATCACCACTCTATTGAGATTTATCCCGATGACATTTGGCTTTTGATTATGGACGGAATCCGTCTGCATGTTAAATACAATCGCGATAAATTTAAAGATAAATTCGTAAAAAACGAGGCCGACACAAATCTTGTCATAAATGATAACGCTCTTACTTTGCAATCGCCACCCAGCGCATGGAAAAAGAACATTGCACAAATATACGATTCACTTTACCAAAAACTCCCGGAAGATACAAGAAATACGTTCGACATAGACTTTTCTACATCCACAGCAATTGACAAGTTTGTTGCAAAAGCAACGCTTATGTCCATCAGTTCGAAATATTACTCTTACTCCATACACACTTTGTGCGGGATTCCTCAAATTATCATCAAAGGAAAAAAGCGAGATTGGCAAAAGTTGAAAGATTCATTCGATAATCTTACGCTTATTTTCGACATGCCTTGGTGGGCAGAACAACTCGATCCAATTCTAAATGAATTTATCCAATCTTTCAACAACAAGATTAACATGAAATTTTGGAGAGGAATCTACAAATATTTTCCGGAGGATCTCGGTTGCGGAGCTGCCCCGCGCTTCAACGGATGGATAACAAAATTCTTCCCTTACATTGTCAATGGAGAACAGGAACACAGAACCAATTGGGACCAAATCCAATACAAAGACATTTCAGCCGGGAAAAACGAGGTTTTCATTACATGGAAACATCTTGGCAAAGAAATTTACTTACTATTATCCACCGGATTTTGGGGCGTGACCATCGACCCGAAAACAAAGCGTTTGAGAACAATCCGCGGATACGCGCTGACGAAGGATAGGGATTAGGACTTTTTCGTCAATTTGCCGCCCGCGATGAGCACTAAAAAGGCGGCTCCGCCAACGCCAACAATTTTCTTGATATCGCTCCAAAATTCGCGACGTTTTTCTTTGCATGATTCGCAAAGTTTTTCAGAGTTTACGGTTTTATTGCATCCACATTTTTTGCATGTATTCCATAATTTCTGAAGCATAGTCAAACTCCTTAAACTTTTGGGGTGCCGAGAAGTCTTTTTAAAATACCAAATTTTATTAGGAATGAGAGTAACGGGGATCACAATTTTTTTTAAAGAACGGTCCATCGATAGTTGACAAAATGAACGATTTTGCAAGCAGTTGGTTGCAAAATTTGCAAAGTTTTGCTTTTTTGAAATTCGCCATTATAGATTTGAACCTCTAAGCTTAATGGAGGGGCAATTATGACTCAAAAATTTTCGCACGACTCTTACGTTCGCTCAGTGCTGAAGGATCCCGTTCGTACAGCGGAACTCCTTCGCCTTGCGTCTCGGAAAAACAGCAATCTCGCACAATTCCTTGCGACGGTGAATCTCGACACGTTGCAAGAAATTTCCGAAGCATTCAGCGATACGGCAACACACGGCGCTGGAGACTTGGCATTTACCGTAAAGCTCGAGAGCGATGAACCAAAGCAAGCCGAACTTCTTGTCGGCATCATCGAAGAACACAAAAGCTATCCAGAAGCGGGTATCATTCCGCAGATTGTCAAGTACTGGTTCCAGATAATGTTTCGCAACCAGAAGAACATCCCGACAGTAGCTATCGTTTTGTACAACGGAAAAGATCCTTATCGCATCGAAAAAGAAGTGATGTACCCGAATTATCCCGAATACTACCACAAAATCGGGTTGCCGTTTTTGCTAGAAATCGTTGACGTAAGTGAAATCTTCGAAGACTTTGAAATTCCGATGATTTCACCTAAGATTGCACTCGCACTGGTTGCTTTGAAGTACGTTTTTAACGGAGAAAAACTAAAGAAATATCTGAAACCGGCTATGGCGGGACTCAAATCGCTCCCCCGCGAAGAAGCGGAGGACTTTCTCACTCAAACTTTTATATATTTGAAAAAGTGGTTCAAAGGCGAAGCCAAGGAGCAGTTCAAAATGGATTTCAAGAAATGCAGCGAAGTTTATGGCTACAAGTCCATTGCCGAAGTCGAAGAAGAAGAAATCGCGGAAAAGATTGCTCATCACGATGAAAGCATTGCAAAGACAATGTTTAAAGCCGGGAAAATCACCCAAGATGATGCTATTTCTTATTTCAATATTCCTGAAGAAGTCGCTCATTCCTGGAAACGTTGACTGATTACCATTTTTTGCGAAGCCAAGGAGCAATTCAAAATGGATTTCAAGAAATGCAGCGAAGTTTACGGCTACAAGTCCATTGCCGAAGTCGAAGAAGAAGAAATCGCGGAAAAGATTGCTCAACGTAATCGTGAATAGATTGAAGCTATGTTCGCCATTCCCAAATTTACAGATGAAGACATCTCTTGCATTTCAGGCGTTCCGCTAGACGAAATTCAAAAGCGCCGAGCGCAACGCTAAACAATCCATTTGAGAATCCACGGTGTTAGAGCTGCGGATTTTTGCAATTTTAAGAATCTATTTTTGCACGCACCGTTTTTTACTGTGACATTTTGCTGAGAAATTTCGTCTGCAATGTCACAGTAAATTCCGAACAAATATGGCAGAACATGCTCACTTCTTGAAAGAATATGTCCTATTCCTATTCGCATCGTTGATGACGATTTTGTGGACATCAACACGGGTAGATGCTATGGGAAAGGAACGTGATTAAATCACCAAGTCACGATTTTATTCACAACTTCACGCTGTTCACTTGCCGTCTGACGCAAATAGATGCGGGTCGTTTCAATATGTTCATGCCCCATGAGGTCAGCTAACAACGCGATATCGTTCCGCTTTTCCAAAAAATTCTTGGCGAACCTGTGACGGAACGAATGGGGATAAACCACGGCTTCGTCTAAACCATATTTCTTTGCAAATGTTTTCAACTGCGAAGCGATTCCTCGCGGTGTAATTTGCTTGCCGAAACGGTTTAAGAAAAGGTATCCGCTAAAACGTCCTTCACGTTCCAACCAACGCAGAGCATCCTTTCGCAATGTCTCGGGAATGTAAAGCCGCCGCAACTTTCCGCCCTTCCCGTAGATATCGAAATATCCGCACTCCACATGCTCCACCTTGAGTTTCACAAGTTCCCCCACGCGGGCGCCCGTCGCCGAAAGGAACCACACAACAAAATACCACTTGGTCTGACCATCCCGCAACAAGCTCGTTTTCAAAAACTGGTAATCCGCATTGCTGATAACATTTTCCAAAAAACTTTTCTGCTGAACCTTGACATTCTTGACGCGTAGTTTCGACTTCCCTGCAAAATCCAAATACTTGTTAATACCTTGAATCCGCAAATTAACCGTCTTTGGTTTAAAATTTTCGAGAAGAAAGTTCTTGTAATCCGCAAGTGACTTACGACCGAACCGCCCGAAATGCGACTTGAAAAAATCCGCAGTCCAGCAGTAAGATTCCATCGTATTCGCAGCAAGGTTCTGCCCTTCCAGATATTGGCAAAACGAAAGCCTTTCGGCAAGATAAAAGACGAAACACTCCATCACAAATTTCCCCCTCTTTATTGAAAAAGCTCTTTCGCAGTCACACATCATTCCGGCAATTAGTGAAATTACCGTATCACTTCGCAGAATACTTTGCTTGTTTTTCTGCAACGCAAGGCGTTATGGTAAGCTTTAAACCCATAGCATTAAGCACCCGCATAACAGTGTCAAACCTTGGATGAGCATCTTCTTTTAGAGCCTTGTAGAGACTTTCACGGTTCAAGCCCGATTTTTCAGCAATCTTTGCCATACCCGCAGACCGAGCTGCATCTTCAATTGCATGTTGCCATAAAACAGGATCATTTTCAGCAAGAGCTTCTTGCAAAAAATATTTGACCTCGTCTTCTGTTTGCAAGAGATCAGCAACGTCCAAATCAGAAATTTCAGCATCATTTTTTTTCATTTTTTAACTCCTTTGCCTTTTCAATATCCTTTTGTTGCGTTGATTTATCGCCGCCCACCAACAAAAGAACAATGACATTATCTTCTTTTGTATAATAGATGCGATACCCCGGCCCGTAATGAATACGCATCTCATATATACCATCACCAACAAACTTGAAATCTCCAAAATTTCCTAGTTTAGTTTGCTCTATCCTAAGGTCAATTTTTGCACGAGCATGATCGTCTTTAATTAGGTTACGCCAATTAGAAAAATATTCCGTCTTTTTGATTCGAAACATATTCCCTCCTATAATGTAGCCAATCGGCTACAAGAAGTCAATACCACGATGTGAGGGAAAAAAGACTTAACTGTCGGAACTAGCACACGTTTTAAACTAACCATATCAACTCCTCCGCCTACATGCAAAAAAAAGCGGCAAAAACAGGCTACTGCACAAATATACACTATTTCAAAAATTTGTCAAGAGATCTGGTGATTTTATCGAAAAAAAATGAAGACATAACCCCCATTATGAGAAGTTAGGGTTAGACGAAAGGCCCTTGACACTTCCACAACCTTCATTTCAGGTGCAGTTGAATAAATCAGAATTCGGTCGACCTTGCATTTAGCGACTAGTTCACTTTCCAATAGCCGTTTTTGTTGGCTCCAACACGTGTAATCAGATTTTGCTGCTTCAGTAACTGCAAATCTCTTCTGATTGTTTTTTCCGTAACGCCAAATTTTTCAGCAAGCTTTGTGGCTGACACATAAGAGTCTTTGGAGAGGGCGGCAATAATTTTTTTCTGTCTATCTTTTATAGGGACATTTATCGGGACATTTATCGGGACATTTTCACTACGTTTTTTCGGTGCATTTGGTTTCGATTTCCCGATCACAGTTTTGTCCTTGACTTTCTTGTAGTCAACATGCAGATAGCGATTTTTCAGTTCATTGTGTTCGCCCATTAGCAGGTTCCGGAAGAACTTTTCAAGATACTCCGGCTCCTGCCGAATGCCCTTCGCCACATTCTTGTAGTTGGCGCGGACGAGCGCATTCCTGAAATACCACGAATTCTTGGCAAAAATATCGTTCCCGACTTTAAAGCCCATGGAACGCAGATACTTGATGGTAAAAACCGCCGTGGTACGCGTATTCCCTTCGCCAAAGGCGTGAATCTGCCACAGACGCGAAACAAAAGACGACAAATGACGGACAATTTCGTCCATACTCAAGTCGCTGTAATTGAACTCCCTTTCGCGTTCAAAATCGTAATCCAAAGCCATCCGCAACTCGAACGAAGCCCCATACATCACGGAATCCCCGTTCAGCACCCACTCCTTTTTCGAAATATTGTATTTGCGGATTTCACCAGCATTTTTGAGAACTCGATCAAAGAGACGCTTGTGGATTGCAATCAAGAAAGATGGCGAAAAGCTAAACGCTTTTTCACTCAATATTTGCGCAATGCGGGCAGAAACTTTGTCTGCTTCTTCAGTATCGTCTTTGTCGTCGGAACGCTCCGTCTTCGATTCGTAATAAGAATCAATGAGAGCCTGAGCCTTGTTCAGGGAAATCTCGCCCTCAATGTTTTTCTTGGCGATTTCAAGCAAATAATCCGAAGGCGTTAAACCATCGACTTGCTGCAAGCCGATTGCCGTAGACCACGCGTAGGATTTTTCCCGCTTGGCGGGTTCGACCTGACGAATGTATTCTTCAAAATCCAGTTCTGACGGTTTCTTTCGCATCGGAGTTCCTTGTGCAGCAATCAAGGCCAAACATAATCTTGCTTTTGAGAGAGGAAAGTTTACCCTTCAATATACACGAAAGACTGCGGGGCAGCAGAAATGCCGTATTCGGCAAGCGTCGCAAGCGTCTTAGGCGTATCAAATTTCTGCAGTTCGCCCAATTGGTAAGCATATGCCACCGACCGGTTGGCGTAGTAATCCATGAATTTCGGGCGAGAAATTCCTGCATGAGTACGAGTCTTCTCCCAAAGTTTCTTTGGGGAATCCTTCATGACACCAATAACTTCGACCATCGCAACCACTTTCATTTCTGGAGCGGTTGAATAAATCAGAATGCGGTCCACCTTTTTTTTGGCGACGCTTCTGCGGAACTCAAATTTTTTTGAACCTTCGAGAATCCGGTTGGTGTATTCGGGTTTAATGGAAAGAAGAATCGTACACATGTTTAACCATCCACAAATTTAACATTTGTATTCGAATCAGAGAGAATCTGTTTGAAAACCTCATCAGATATTCGCATAAATGGACGCGGTCCATTAGGAGGTTCGACCACGCCAAGTTGATGCAAATAATCCAAAGTCAGGCGTTTCTTCAGGCTTTTTACAAAAACAAATTTCAAAACCATTAAATTGGCCCGATGCCGGTTCCAAAAATAATCAAGATCATCTTTTGAAAATACACTTCTATTTTGGCATTGCTTCAAGAAGTCATCTTTATTATTGAATCCATAATGAATTCGGTCGACCATCCCTAAAGTTGTCAAGACCGACGTGTATTTCTTATTGGAGCCATCTTCACCCATTCTGTAGAACAGAACCAAATCACCGGGATTGATATTCCGCTCCGGCGACCACGAAATATAGACTTTCTGCAAAGCGTATTTCTGGGCGTCTTTGCCCATAAAGTCAATTTGCTTTTCTGTTTTCAGGATAGAATCCGGCAACAATGAAGTATGGTATTTCGCCATTATCGGAAGAATAAATTTCTGCTTGTTGAACAGAATGTTTGGGAAATTATTCTTTGCCGACAATTCAGGGTTAAATGCGTTCAATTTCTTGACGAATACAGCCTCTTCTTTCCCATAGGAGTGTTTTATGCCATGCCGCACAAAGCCCCATGTTTCTAACAAACCCTTCAGAGCCTCCAAATTCGGACTATCCTCAAAAAAAGTAACGTAAATCTCATCTACTTTTCGGTAAAGAGCATTGTCGAAAATAATCTTTATGAAGCGTTCTCCAAGTCTAAATCCGGAAACATCAACTTTGAATGTTCCGATTTTCAGTCTTTTCTTTGGCAAAAAACTCGGCTCAATACTTGAGTAGTTTTCGGACTGGTCTTCTGTTTTGATGTACAGGAACCCCTTTATAACCCCCTCATCGGTACGGCAAACGTAGGCCTCTTCTTCGCTTTTCTTGTTGAACCAGGGAACAAAATCAGGATAAGCCTCTTTAAGGCTGTCAAAGAATACGTCATTCAAATCAACGTCACCAAACAGCTCTTTTTTGACGGAGAGCATCTTGTAGCTGATTAATTCGGGATATTCTTCGGTTTTTTCTGAAACGAATTCATTAATTGAATAGATTTTCTGCCCAATGCCGAGCTTGCGGGCCTTTTCTCGAAGTTTTTTGTCTTCCGTAATCAGCAAATCTACGCGATTATTGAAGACCTCGCAAAGCAACTGATGGTCAATTTTGTCGTTCGATGATTCTTCTTTCGGCATTTTCGCCAAAAAAACTTCTTGGGGAACAGAGACCGATTTCAAAATTGTATACGCAGGCAACTTCGTTTCATAAAGTTCCTGCATATTTTTGTCCTTATAGCCCTTTAACTCTTCAAGAGACCACGGATGAATGCACTTTTCGTAATGCAGTTTATCAAGCCAATAAAACAAAAGCCCAATCGACGGATTCGTCACCTTCACATTTTCGCGATGAATCACGATATTTGTATCTAAAAGGACTTTCATTG
>CADCDO010000035.1 GCA_902800345.1 Fibrobacter succinogenes | reverse complement strand
GGTCGCCACTGCGTATAAGGTCTAACAAGACGATTGATGGCCGTGGCCGCGATGTCCGCATTACGGGAATGGGCATTTTGACGAACGAATCGGCTAACCTTATCTTTGAAAATCTGACCTTTACTGCTCCGTCCATAACAGCTCAGGATACATCAAGCCGTCGTGCGCTCTCGATCCATAACCGCACGCACCATGTCTGGGTGGACCATTGCACGTTTGAAGAGTATCCGCTAATCTTGGTTGATGTCAAGCGAGGCTCGAATGCGGTCACGCTCTCGTGGAATCGTTTTGAAAATGCACAGTCAGGCATTTTATTTGGGCTGGAACCGGACCTTTTCGTTGATTCAGCACAGACGTTGACTTTGCATCACAATTACTTCTCGAACTTGGAACTTCGAGGCGTACTTGCGCGTCGTGGTAAAATTCATGCCTATAACAATTTCATCTACGATGTGGGGGATGCTGGAATGGAATGCTCGGATTCGGCGTCTTGTTACATTGAAGGTAATGTTTACAATAACAATGTGCCTGTTCGGGACTATCGCCTGAAAATTGAAGATGGCTCGCCGGATAAGGCTACGGAAGGCTATGTTTACATGATAGACAACTGGTTTGGCCGTAGTGGTGAGGAACTTGCTGGCGATGCCAAAGGCTATAAGCCCGATTACAAGGTTTCTGTTGATGAATCTGGTGCTGAACTTGCCGTTCGCGTGAAAAACGGAGCCGGTCCCCGGTAGAATCTTGCTAAGCCGGGCGTTACGGGCTGGCCCCGGAACAAGTCCGGGGCAGGCTCTAAGCCCGTAGAGGGGGTGGAGAGTAACAACGTGCGAACCAGGGGGATACATCCCCCTTCCATAAAAAGACTGCACTTTGCGCTAGTTTTAAGAAAAATCTCTCGTCTCTCGTCCCTCGTCTCTCGTCTAAAAAAGCTATATTTGGGACGCGAACTTTAAAGGAGCTATAATGCTTAAATCTACATTGCAACAGACCGATCCGGAAATCTATAACATCATCCAGAAGGAAGCCGAACGCCAGGAATATGGTATCGAACTTATCGCTTCTGAAAACTACACTTCCAAGGCTGTGATGGAAGCCATGGGTTCTGTTCTCACGAACAAGTACAGTGAAGGTTACGTTGGCAAGCGCTACTACGGTGGTAACGAAGTTATCGACGAAATGGAAGCTCTCGCTATCGATCGTTGCAAGAAGCTCTTTGGTTGCGACCACGTGAACATCCAGCCGCTTTCCGGTTCTCCGGCTAACGCTGCTGTTTACTTCGCCGTTCTCATCCGGTTCTCCGGCCAACGCTGCCGTGTACTTCGCCGTCCTCAAACCGGGCGACAAGGTCCTCGGCCTCAAGCTCGACCACGGTGGACACCTTTCTCACGGCCATCCGGTGAACTTCTCCGGCATGCTCTACAACTTCGTGCAGTACGAAGTCGATAAGGAAACTGGCCGCATCGACATGGACAAGGTCCGCGAAATCGCTCTCCGCGAAAAGCCGAAGATGATTCTCGCCGGTTTCTCTGCCTACAGCCGTAACCTCGACTGGAAGCGCTTCAAGGAAATCGCTGACGAAGTTGGCGCCCTCACTATGGCTGACATTTCTCACGTCGCTGGCCTCATCGCCGGTAAGGCTATTGATTCTCCGGTGCCGTACTTCGACATCGTGACGACCACGACCCACAAGACTCTCCGTGGCCCGCGTTCCGCTATCATCATGTGCAAGGACCGCACCATCCAGAAGATGTATCATCATGTGCAAGGACCGCACCATCCAGAAGATGGTGAAGGGCGAACTCAAGGAAGTTTCTTTGGCCAAGGAAATCGACAAGGGCGTGTTCCCGGGCATGCAGGGTGGTCCGCACGACCACATCAACGCCGGTAAGGCTGTTGCATTCCTCGAAGCTCTGCAGCCGGAATTCCAGACCTATGCGAAGAACGTCATCAAGAACGCTCAGGCCATGTGCGCTGAAATGCAGAAGCTCGGCTACAAGGTGATTAGCGATGGCACCGACAACCACCTCATCGTTGTCGATATGACTTCCAAGGGCGTTTCCGGTAAGGAAGCCGAAGTCGCCATGGAAAAGGTCGGCATCTCCTGCAGCCGTTCTACCATCCCGTTCGATCCGCGCAAGCCGATGGATCCGTCCGGTGTTCGTCTCGGTACTGCTGCTATCACGACCCGTGGCTTCGACGAAGAAGATACCCGCGAAGTGGCTCGCATCATCGACCGCGCTATCCAGGCCAAGGACGACGATGCCGCTCTCGCCAAGATCCGTCAGGAAATTGTCGAACTCTGCAAGAAGCATCCGCTGTACAAGTAAAGTGTAGCGGGGCAAACGCTCCGCGTGTTGCGTCATCCTGAGCGTAGCGAAGGATCCAGTCCAGAATATTGGCGGCCCGTTAAAACGGGTCGCTTTTTATATATAGAAAAAGCACAAAATTGCCAAAGTGGCGGTGAAATGGCTGAAAAATTGTCGTTTTCACCGCCAAAATTTACTTTGTGTGTATAAAAATGAGCCTTTTTCGTGTTGCAGGACATGATGCTGGCGGTGAAATGGAAGAAAAATGTTCAAAATCACCGCCGTGTGCGGCCTTTGGGGGACGAAAATGAACAAAATTGTACGGATAAACTAATAAAGTGGCGGTGAAATAGCTGAAAAATTGTCGTTTTCACCGCCAGAAAGGGAATTTTCTACCAACGGCTACAGAAAGATTCTATTATACATGCGACACCTTTGGCTTGGAATTCTTGCTTGTGCGGCGATGCTTGTCGCTGGCGGTGACGACGGTAGCGATTTCTCGACGCGGCCTTCGGAAGGGTCTTCATCCGGCGCGTTCAGTAGCAGCCGTCATCCCGGGCTTGACCCGGAATCTAGCAATAAGGGAGATGGCGGATCCCATTCGTCAAGCTCAAGGCAGGCTCTGTCCGCCATGACGAGCAGCAGTTCTGCGATTTGGAAAACGGCATGGAATTATTTGAACCCAAATATTGATTACCAAGAGTTTGTGGACGACCGCGATGGGCAGACCTACAAGTTTGTGAAAATCGGTGACCATTGGTGGATGGCAGAGAACCTGAATTTTGAAGTAGATTCCAGTTTCTGTTACAAGGATTTTGCCGAATATTGCGAGAAGTATGGTCGCCTATACAAGTGGGAAGTTGCGGATCATGTTTGCCCGAGCGGTTGGTACTTGCCTGGTAATGGTGATTTTGAAACGTTTACAAGCATGCTTGCTGCTCATACCTCATTGCTCATCCCTTTATGCAACGGATGCAACAAAAACGTAATTCCATTTCTTTGAATTGAACAGGGTTTCGTTTAATTGTCCTCTTTTAATTATAGATTAAATGCAAAAAGAGGTATGTGTTATGGATTTAATTTGTTGTAAATGTATAAAATTTAAAATTTTAGGAGTTCTTGGTGCCCTGATATTTTTTTCCGCTTGCCAAGATAATACCGCTTTTGCTTTAGGTGACGATAATCCGTCTGCTTCCCGAACGCTCGTTTTTCATTCGTCCAGTTTACCGGACACTTCTGGCAATGCCGTAGATCCAAAATTTAATTGTTCCGATTCGACGCGGATTATTGGCGAATTTACGGATGTCCGCGATGGACATGTCTATAAAACCGCGAAGATTGGAAACCAAGTTTGGATGGCCGAGAACCTTCTGCATAAACACGAAGAAGACGGTACTCATTCGATATTCGATTATTCATGGAATGAGGCTTCGGGGGGTGTAGAGGCGGGCTGCCCCGCTAAAGGATATTTTGTTCTAGAAGACATTACTTTCAGGAACTGTCCTATGGCGATGCCTGCTCAAGGTCTTTGTCCCGATGGTTGGCGTTTGCCGACCGCTGATGATTTTAAAACTTTGATAGAATTTGCCGGTGGTTTCAAATATGCGGGCAAGTACTTGAAATCGACGATAGGGTGGGATGGTGTCGGTAATGGGGTGGATTGCTTTGGTTTCAATTTGATGCCTTCTACTAAGGATGGCTTTGCCGAAATTTTGAGTTCCGATGCGCGCTATTATGCCGATGTAATTACGCTTGGCTTTTCTAAATATACCGCTAATGCCTTTTTTTGGACTTCGCCAACGGATTGGAGTAGCGGGAATATTGTTCGGTGCATTCAAGGGGAAGGGAAAAAGGGCTTGGATGTCCAGATTCATCGCGCCGAGAACACTTACGCGGGGGCTTTCGATTCCCTTACGGATGCTCGCGATGGGCATGTCTATAAGACTGTCGATATTGGCGGCTGGGTCTGGATGGCTGAAAATTTGACTTACGGTTCCAAAGAAAATTACACTTATGAAGAAATGGTAAATGCTCCGGTTACGGGTTGTTATTTGGATAGCTTGATCTGGGGCGATGATTATGGAATGTGGAATTCTTGCTCTGCGGAATTGCCTATTCAAGGAATTTGCCCTGACGGCTGGCATGTGCCGAGTTCTTATGAATGGAATGTGCTTAGTGCTTTTGTCAACGGCTTGGACTATGCCGATGTTTTTGCTAAAGGTTTATTGACGGGCTCGATGCTGAAATCGACGACCGGCTGGCCCGATGGGAAAAATGGCATTGATGCTTACGGATTCGGCGCAAAGCCTACAGATGGTAAATCAGAAGTTCGTTTCTGGTCCTCGACGAATGCGGCTACCGAATTTTACTGGTTTGGTAACATCTTTTTTGAAATAGGCGCAGATAGCGCTAAACTAAAAACTTATCAAATAGCTCAATATCACAGTTTGGAGGCTCCTGTACGTTGCCTCAAGGATGGTGAAAATCAACTGCCGCCACCCTATACGTATCCATCGGTTGATTGCGACAAGCCTACGCCCTACTCCGGCGAGTATGGCTCGTTTACGGATGAACGCGATGGCAATGTCTATAGGACTGTAGATATTGATGGCACGGTTTGGTTTGTGGACAACCTAAAATATAAAGTCCCAGATGGTCTTACTTTTTGCAATTGTGGTGATACGACTTCATGTGATGGCTGGGGACGTTTGTACCCTTCGAAAGAAGCGAAGGAGGCGTGCCCTGCGGGGTGGCGTTTGCCATTGTTTGATGAAATGAAGCGTCTAAAAGAACTAGAGGCGCAAACCCACTATGATTTAGGTGGATGCGTTGACAATGGTGATCTTTTAAGGGCTGTCGATGGATGGAAATACAGCCAAGGTAAAGATATGTTTGGATTTGGCGCTGTTCCTGCCGGATTGAAATACTACAGCCAGAATGAATCTTCTGAAGTTACGGAGGAATACTGCAATGTTAGACCGAGGGAGAATGGTAGTGCGACTCATGCGACTTTCTGGTTTGTATTTGGAAAAATGCTTGATGTTATGGAATTATATGGTGGCGGTTCGATAGACATGCATTCGGCTGCATCGAAAGGAGTCGCTTATTCAATCCGCTGCGTGAAAGAATAGACGAAAGAACGCCCAGCCAGGTTGCTGAGCGTGTCGATGCATCAGGCTATAGACGAGAGACAAAAGATTAATATTTGCTTCTCAAAACCTGCTACAGCGGGCGAGCTCTTACCTCGTATCTCATAGCTATTATTATCTTTGTGCTGATAACACGAGGTTTTATGCAGTCCTGGACCGAAATCAAGAACATTGAGAACCCCACCGAAGAACAACAGCTCGAAGCTATCGGGCTCAATTGGTACGCTATTAGCTTAATTCAGAATCCGACTGAAACAGTGCAAAAGGCTGCATTCGCAAAGAACGAGCAGGCTATTCTTTACGTGAAGTGCGGCCCGTGCGAGGCTTTAAAAGAGTCTCTTAACGCCATGGATGAATCGACGTTCCTGAGGTCGTTCAAGGCGGAACCGAACTTGCTGAAGTTCATTACGAATCCGTTGCTGCTCAAGGCGGCTGTCTCGCAGGACTGGAAAATTGTTCGAAAAATCGATGACGCCTCTGACGAACTATGGGCCGAGGCCGTTCGTCAGAGCGCAGAGGCTCTGAAGTTTATCCGTCATCCGGGCGAGAAAGTGCTTGTTGCCGCTATTGAACGCGATTGGAAATATCTCCAGGAAATCGAGAATCCGACGGCTGCGGTCGTCGTGGCTGCGGTCAAGCAGGATTACCATGCGTTTGAGTACGTAAGCATTCGCCGTCGTACCGAGGCGGTGCAGCTTGCGGCTGTTCGCACGGACTGGCGTTGCATCCAGTATTTGCAACGTGCGAGCGAGAACGTACAGATGGAAGCGGTGCGCCAGTCCAAGGAGGCGCTCAAGCTTATCAAGAATCCGTTCCCTGCCGTCAAGGAATTCTGTGCATGATAGAACTGGATTCGGTGACATTTCGTTATCCGAAATCCACGACAGATGCGCTGTCTAATTTGTCGCTTTGCATTCCGCAGGGGAGCTTTTTTGCCTTGATTGGCCCCAATGGGGCTGGCAAGACGACCTTGTTGCGTTTGCTTTGCGGGCGCTTGGGCGCATTCAAGGGTCTTTTAAAAATTGAGGAATCCTTGCGCAATTCCACGGGATTCCTCGACTCGAAAAAGTATGGTGTCTTGCTTGAAAATCCGGGAATTTATCCGAAACTTACGATAAAGGAATACCTCCAGTATTTTACGGGCTTTTACGGTTTTGGAGATGACGCTTGGCGAGAGAATGGCATCGCTTTTGACCGTTGCCGTAATCTTGCGGAGCGTCTGAATTTGCCGTCACTAGACGTTCGCATGGAAACGCTATCGCTCGGGAACCGCCAGAAGGTCCAGATTCTCCGGGCCTTGTTGCCTAATCCGAAACTTTTGATTCTTGACGAGCCTGTCGCGAATCTCGATCCGATTTCACGGGATACTGTTTGGCATCTGCTCGACGAGTGGCGGCAAAAAGCGTGCGGAACAGCGATTGTTTGTTCGCATGTGCTTGCCGAAATGGATGAATGGGCGACGGATTACGCCATTATTGATCGTGGTGAGGTGCTCAAGGCGGGGGAGAACCCAAGCGTTGTGAATTCTCCTGTCTCGTCTGCGAAGTGTTTTGAAGTAGGTTTCGAAAATCCGACCGCCCGGGAACAAATCGAAAGTGCGTTAAAGAATGCGGGGCTTGTTCCGTCACAAATCACCGTCAAGGGCGAATCCCTCGCGGATATTTACCGCTCAATTGTCCAGTAAAACGTCTTAATTCCTCATTGGATTATCGCTTCGCTTTGAGCTAAGAGCACGGAGCTAAACCTCCTTTGACGCTTCCAGCGTCCGCAGTACCCAGCTACATTCATAACGAAATTAAAATTTCTATGAATGTGCAAGTTACATCGGTGGCTATTTCATCAATATAAACTGTGAACGGAACTAAAGTTCCGAGCCACACAGAGCTGCACTCGCTCATAGAAAATGCAATAGTTCACAAGGCGAAGCAGGCAGAAAACATTTATGTTTTCTATTTGTGAGCCGAAGAAATGGACGTGAAGCGTCAACCATATTTCTGCGACATTGACGCTATCGCGTCATGCTTACGGCTCAGCTATGCTTGTGTGCTAGCACAAACGCAGCATTCGCCTTTGGGCATACTCGTTTTGCACGCTATTGAGCTATGAGCACGCTGCGCTTTGAGGTCGGCTTGTTTTACAAGCCTTTGGGCGATGAGCAATCACTCATACCTCAGAGGGAGCCGTAGGCGACCGTGCCCATACCCCATACCTTCACTGGATCCTGCTCCTACGAACCTAAGAATTGTAGGGCAGCAAGCTGCCGACAATTCTATATCGCGATGCTCAGGATGACGTTTATACTTCCTACCGCCTACTTTCTACTAAGCACTAAGTTCTAAGCTCTACCAACTAAACATCACTGGATCCTGCTCCTACGAACCTAAGAATTGTAGGGCAGCAAGCTGCCGACAATTCTATATCGCGATGCTCAGGATGACGGTGCTAATCTCTCGTCTAAACTAGAACGCCTGCGATAGGTCAAATGCGAATCGGCTCCAGGTGAAGCCTTCGGACTTGTGCCAGTTCGTAAGTCCTTTCTTGAATGCGTAATCGAGACGGAATGTGAGAAATTGCCAGTGGTAGCGGATGCCGAGGCCAAGGCTCCCGTCTTCCTTGTCCTTGTAGCGTTTGTCCTTGGTATCGACGACACGGGCCCAGTCGCAGAATTGTACGATTTGCCATGCCCTCAAGGATTTCCACGGGAGTGTCCAGCGGAGTTCCTCGTTGATGCGGTAGTACATCGGCGTGAGGGCGGTGCTGATGACTTCCTTCGTTTCGTTTTCGGTGGTTTCGGTGCCGTCTTCCTGTTTCTTTGTGACGGGAACAGAGACGTGTGTGGTGTCACTTGCGAAAATGCTGCGGAATTTGTAACCGCGTACAGAACGGGAGCCGCCTTGATAGAATACGCGGGCGTCGTCTTCGATGGCTCTATTGAAAAAGCTGCCGATGCTTCCGCTGAGCGCCCCGTACAACGTCCAGAACAGGGGAACGTATATGTTTGCGGTGGCCTCTCCGTATGTGTAAACGCGGCCATCTTCGATGTTTTCGTTTTCGCTAAAGTTTGTGCCGAGACCTGCTGTCGGCGAAACGCGGATACCTTTAGTCGGATTGAAATAGTCGTCCGTGTAATCAAACGTCAAGGCGATTTCGCCCTTGAGCTTGAAAAGTTTATCGTCATTCTTGTTCACGTATCGGGTATCGATCGTACCACGGAATTTGATGTTGTTCGTGATTCCGAATGTCAAGTCGCCACGGTTGATGATTTCGTAACGTTCTTCGACGCTGTCGGGGTAGGCCGGCGGATTGATTTTCTCGTGGTTGAACGAAAGACGGTCCGTAAATCGGATTGCGGTAGGGATAAAGGTGAACGATGTTCCGAACAACAGCGGATTTGCGTAACCGAGTGTGATTTCTTGCTTGTGCTGCGCTATTTGCACGCTTGTCGAAAATTCGTTGAATTTTCCGAAGAAATTTTTATGGTGGGCGTACGCCATGGCTCCAAAGCCGTAGATTTCTTCGAAGAAAAAGCCGTATCGTGTTTCGCCCGGTACGCGTTCGATGACATCCAGGTGAATGTCCGAAAGCCCATCGTCGCGTAGCTCGTCATTTAACTTGACTTGCGTAAATAGCTGGGTCGAATAAAGTTTGTTCTTGAAGTTGAAATACTGGTTACCGTCAATGATTTGGCCTTTGGGAATTCGCCAAAGCGATGAAAGCCATTGGGTGTCCGACAGTCCTTGCTCCGGTTCTGCTTTCTTTTCGTTCTTGCTCATCACGCGCTGGGTGGTCGTGATGATGTTTCCCATCAAGACTTTGGGGCCGGGCCTCACGTTTATGAGGACATTCACTTGCTTGGCAGTCGTATCGACATGCTCTTCGGATGATATATAGACGTGCAGAAATCCTTCCTTACGGTAAATTTTCTGTATTTCCAGAAGGTCTTCCGAAACGTCTTCCTGGTTGTAGTAACGGTGCTTTGAAATGTTGAGCGATTTGACGTTGATGGGGATTTCGTCTTCTCCGTCCAGGACGATTTCTGCGTTATTGAATTTGTAGCAGTCGCCTTCGCTTACGGAAAGAAAGTAATTACGTTGTATGAGCCCGTCGGACAACTCTTCCCGCTGGATGTCTAGTTTCATGTCGAGACTGTAGTAGCCACGGGAATAGTAAAGCGCACGCACGTTCTCTGTTGAAAGACGCATCAAAAAGTCTTGCTTGATGGTGTCTAACTGTCCGAATTCTTCGGGAATATCCAATTGCTCGTTTAGCTGGAATTTCGAGAAAACCTTGTTCCCGCTGATGTTGACGGACCAGGGACTTTTCTCGTCGGAATCGGCGAATGCTAGTGACGAAAAAAACAATAATGCGCAAATCAATAGAATCATTTTGTTTTCCCCGTTGGCTTGGTTGCTGTGGAATCGCCTTCCGTCACGTCGTTCGGTTGCCGCATCGCTCTTGGCGGGCGAACTGTTTCGCAGTGCCCAATGCCCAGAATGCAGGGATTCCAGAATTTATACGAGTAGTTGATGCCGATGTTTTTTTCGATACGGTTCTCGTTTTCGTCTGTAGCCGTGTTGGACTGGTACTGCTTTGCGATGAGAAGTCCGTTTAGCGTGAGCGCTGGCGATAGATGGTTCTTGTGCGAGTATTCTTTGTCTTGGAATACGGGGAGCGTGTATGTCGCGCCAAACTGGAGCGATTGGTCGTAAGTCGGGCTTGCGCTCTGGTCTTGCGTATAACCGAAAATGAGGCTCAAGTTTTTGACCCAACGGTCAAGGGATATTGGCACCTTCACGTAAGAAGAATCTTTTTCGCTGTTAGAATTGTTGCCGAACAACATCACTTTCATGTCGATGTCACCAATGTATTCACCGCCCAAAGTCTTGTTCGCTGTCGAGGAAATGACTTTTCCGATAGCCTTGCCGGCAAGCTTGTTCCAGTCGGCGGATTCCCCGGATTCGCTTGCGATACAACCGAGGAATATGTTGCGGTATGTATCTGCAGCGGTAGATTCCGTCCCGCAGTTGGATGTGGGGTTGGGCTGTAAGTTTGTAATCGTTCCCTGAATGTCGAAGTTGATAGGGCAAGTTTGTTTTTCGCTATCGTCGGGCTCCGAGCAGTAGGGGAGTTCCTGCGTACTGGAAACGTCGATGATGCCGTGCTGCCAGGGAACGTCGTTCCATGAAATGTTGAACGTATTGAGGTCGAATTCGTAAAGACTCTTGACGCCGATGAATCCGTTGTCTGCATTCGAAACGTCGCCACGCAAGATGGGCCTGTTGGATGTGCCGAGCACCCAGATGTCAAGCGTGAAGGGGAATGCGGCGAACGGCGAGATGATTTCAACGGAATCGCTTTGTGAATCGCTGATGTGGAACGACAAGTCAATGGGGCTTGAAACGGAAATCTTGGCTTCTGTTTTTTCCTTGCTACGGAGGCTTGCGATGGCGTTGTTCAGCATCGACAAAATCTTGTCGAGCGAACTCGGGGTGATTTCGATGTCCAAGTCCTTTCGATAGACGAGCTTGTCTATGACGAAGTTGCCTGTCACGCTGTTGTTCTTGATTTGTCCTTCTTGCGTGTGCGGAATGTTGAACGTGATGTCGCTCTTTCCCTTTAGCTTTGCGGTTCCGTATGTATCGTCGTCAAACGTGTATTGTATCGATGGAATCTTTGCGACAAGGGACATCTGCTCTTCGGAATCTTCCAGATGGCTTGTGACGTTGCGGACGGTGATGGTATGCTGGTCGGATTGCAGCGTGTATTTGTCGGTCTTGATGTCGATGGCTTCCAGTTGCATCTTTTGCAAGTCGTAAAGCAAAGTCGCAAAGACTTTGTCGCCAAATTCGTTTTGTGTAGAAATTTCGTTGATCTTGACAAGGCCGTTCTTGATGTCGCCTCTCACGCGGACAGGGAAATCGTTGGGCAGTGTTGAATACTTGACGATGGTGGAGTCCGAACGGATCTTGGCCGTAATCCCTTGCAGCCCTTCGCTGAAGTTTGCCTGTACGCCAATGTTCAAGTCCGTTTTGGAAATTTCCCCGCGGACTCCGGGAACAAGCCATGTGCCGCCAATCTTGATGTCTCCCAAGAATTCAAGGTTGTTCGTTAACGTTCCGCTGCCGTTGATGAATCCGTTGTTCGGACTCTGGTATGCGAGGCTTATTTTTCTCGTGGGCTCGAAAATGTCATCGACGACAACGTTCGTGATGCCCGTCCATACGCCATTGGATATGTCGAAGTTCGTGAGGAGTTCGATTTTATTTTTCTTGGCGGAAAGCTTCATCTGTTTGATGTTCAACACTTCCGTGGGAATGTTGTTGAAGCTCAAGTCCTTGAAATCGATATCTCCGAGCAACCCGTTTGTTTCGTCGAAAGAAATTTCACCGTTGAATCGGCCCGAATAAAGAGTCGTATCGCCGAGCGGCTCCAGCAAAAGCGGGATGTTGAAGTTCTGGAGTGAAGTCCAGGCGTGCAGAACTTGGATGGGGAGCATGGCCGTGGGCTTGTAGTCCGGGTTCGAGTCGTTGGGGAGCACAAACGAGGCTTCCATGGCGACCTTGTTGCTGTTGTGCGTGACGAGCGCTTTGTCGATAATTACGGTGTCGCCATTTTCCCTTATCTTTGTGTATCCGTGAATGACGAACGGATCGACATTGGCGTCGATGTCTAGTTCCGCTTCGCCGACTCTGGAATCGAGATTGTAGAACACAGAACCTGTAACCGTGCCATTGAGATTGTCGGAGAGTTTGACGTCGGAGAGCGGGATGGTCGAAATTTCGACGTGGTCGGTTTTGGCCCATATGAGGAGCGAATCGCCAAGGTGGACCGTCGCTTCGGCAGAACCGCCGTTCTTTTGTGACAAGTTCCATGACGTCTTCATGGGATGTTCTTTCCAATCGACATCGCCCGAGATGGTGAAAACATCCTTGGGAGTGTAAATGGTCGCCTTGGGAACCGTGAGCCCATGTCCGTCGAGGGATAGCTGCAGGCGGAGGGAATCTGCTTTCAGGTGGTAGGCGTTGATGATGGAATCGATTTTTAGGAATGCTCGCAGCTTGCCGTTTTCGAAAGTCCCGATAAGTTTGGGATTGCGTCCGACTTCGACGTTCCCCTTGACCCAGTCTAGAACCCAAGGTTCTGTGGCGGCGAGGTTTGCCGCAAAGAATACTTTCAAGCTGTCTTTTGTCTTGACATGGCTCCTGATGACCGAACCTTCACGCGTTTCGATGGACGCGTCGATGTCGTCCCCGGTTTTGGTGATGGAGTGGATGTCCATGTCCATCGGCATCATTTGCGGACCGAACATGGCGCTCATGTACGAAATGTCGCCGGAAAAATCGAAGTCCAGTTTGTCGTTGACGACTCCTTCGAGGTTTATGGTGCCGCCTTCGTTGTTCTTGAAGAAGGATTCGACGAAAGTCTGCTTGGGATTGCCGCTAACCTTGATGGTCGCGTCGAGCGGCAAGAACGGCCAGAATTCGCCGATGTGCAGCTTGAGCGTGAAATTGTACTGTAACGATTTCTGGGTGAGCGATGTCGAAACGTTCCCGTTGAAGGTGATGTTGCTGAATGCGGGGATGGCCTTGGGAAGTTTCATCGGAATCCATTTGGACGGATCCTTGACGCTTACGCTTGTCGAAGTCTTTAGCTGGGTGAGGTCTTTTTTGGGGGCGGTGACGTTAAATGCGATGTTGTCGCTCGATGTCGAAATTTTCCCCTTGGCGGAGACGTTCTTTTCGGAGAAATCCACGTCCAGCTTTACGGAGGTCGGTTCCTTGACGAAGTCGCCCTTGATGCTGTCGGCGCTGACCGTGACCGCATGCAGTCCCGAGTTCTTGGCTTCGATGTTCTGCGCGCTCCAGCCCATATCCCCCATTTTGAAGTCGAGTTTGTTGATGCTGACTCTTACAGGGAGCGGAATTTTGATGTTGTCGGGAAATTCGATGGGCCCTGTTTTCGAGGTGTCCTTGTCTGCCGGTGTGCTGGCCGCTTTGCTTGTGGTGTCCAGGACTTGGTTCGCTGAAATCTCGTCGACTTCGAGAACGACCCCCTTGTTGTCGCCCAGCAAAGTGACATCGAGATGCGGTCCCCGGATCATGTAGGTCGATGGACCTTTTTGGACTAGGATGGAATCGTAGAAATGTTCGAGAAGACTGTTTTTACGGTGTCCGTAGGGGGTTATCGTCAAGTCGCCAAATGTGTGCGGTGTCGAGAGTATTTCTTCTATGGCAAAATGTACATACCAGACGCCTGTCGCTATGGCACCCACAATAGCCGTTGTCATGACGGCTTTGACAAAGAATATTGATAATAGACTTTTCAAGTGCCTTTAATATAGATAATGTTGGAGTTTGTTAAATGAATGCTGCTGTAGGACTTATGCTTGAAACAGATTGTACCCGTGAACTGTAAATTATTGTTTATTTATGATAAAGTATTTTATGGCCGGTCGATGGGGACGCTCGTAAACTCGCTCTAGGCTCTACCAACTAACCACTTCCAACTAAAAATTTGTTATATTCACGCACACATATTCATGAGGACTTTATGAAAAACGCTTTGCTTGCGATTATTTCTTGCTGTACCCTGTTTTTTACGGGGTGTAATTCCATTGGAGACAAGGATACGCTTGTTGCTAGGGTAAACGGTGAACCTATTTATAAAGAAGACTATGCTTTCATGATGCGTGTAGGGAACATAGTCCCCAATACGGAACAGATGAGGAAGGCTTCGGGGTCTCTTTTTAGTCGCAAGGCGCTTTATACGGTCGCGCTCCAAAAATATCCTGAATTCAAGGATTCGCTTGCGAACCGCAATTTTACGGTGGATAACTACCTCTTGACGTTTGTCTATCAGCGCCTTTACTCGATGGACCGCCTCATGTATAGTGACGACGAACTGGCATTCTACTACGACAAGCACAGCTCGCAGTTTGGCGATTCGCTTTCTTACATGAACGTCCGCAACAAGGTTGCCGAGGCCAAGTATCTCGAATCCCACCAGGATTCCCTCAGGGCCTATGCGTTCAAGCAGAAAACTTTGACGAACACTTCTTCGGATGCCGAAATTTCGGACGATATCAAGGAACGGTTTGTTTCGGACCATCGCCAACGGATTGTTCGCGAAACGGGCCCTGCTTTGCTCAAGAAATTCAATATCCAGGAATCCGTAATTGTGATGCCCTCGGTGGAAGAATATTACGAAAAGCACCAGAACAAGTATAAGACTCCGTTCGGCTATGTCGTCTATCACGTGGAATCGGCGGACTCCGCGTCTCTTGCCAAGCGCTTCAAGAACAAGAAAATGGACCTCCAGGCGTTTATGAAAATCGCCTCTAAATACAGCGCGAACAAGGAAACTAAAAAGGCGAAGGGCTATGTGGGCAAGGTCTACTTTGGATACCCGCTTCCGTATGGCATCGGCTTTGTGACGGACATGTTCAAGGAATTCGGCGACCAGCCTGACGGTTATATCTCTTCGGTTCTCCGTTCGGAATCGACCGGAAAATTCCACGTGTTCTACCGCGAGTCTTTTGTCCCTACCGCAGTCAAACCGCTTGATCGCGTCCGCAAGTCCATTGAGCGCGAACTTGCCACGACCGCTAATTATGAACTCGATTCGTCGTACGTTCTCGTGACGAAAAACGGCGAACCCGCTATCCGCGAAAAGGATGTCTTTGCGACATACGAAGACAATCCGATGCTTGTCCGTTCCCGCAAGTCGCACCAGCAAATCGTGAATTCCCTCGCCATCCAGCTTGCTTTCGCCTCTGAAGCCCGTGAACTCGGACTTGACCGTACCTGGGAATACAGGGCTCTTTGCCGCCAAAGTGATGTGGACTATATCATCAAGATTTATAGGGAAAAGGTTCTGCGCCATATCTCGGTTCCCGAAGATTCCCTCAAGGCCCTATTTGCCCGTATGGGGAATCCGGCTCACCCGAACGAGGGATACGAAGGCTCTCGCTACGATTTGAACGAATGGTTCGAGATGCCTGAAAACCTCTTGAAGAGATCGTATTACTACGCCCTCGAAGACTACCTGCCCAATGACTACGAACAAGCAAAAAAGGACGTGTTCGGGAATGTGCTTTCTCGGTATCGTTTCAACCGTTGGGACAAGGAAGTCGTGCTTGCCTGGAGCAAGGCCAAGGTTGATTTATTTGCTGACAACATAACTCTCATGCCGCAGGAATGGTCCGTTGAATTGGCGATGAATTCCGCGGATTCCCTTTATACGAAGGCGAAGGACATCGAAAAGGCTTATGTCGCATGGACGGGCATTCGTGACCGCTACGTGGATATCGATTCCGTTGCCCGCAAGGCGACATTTGAAATTGCACACATTTTAAGTGACAAGGAAGACTTTGACAAGGCCCAGAGGGAATACAGGGCTTTCTACATGACATGGCCCGAATCTCCGGAAGCCGAAAAGGCGATGTTCAGCCGTGGCTTTATTCTGACGGAGAACTTGCACAAGGATTCTCTTGCTCTTGAAACCTTTGACGCGTTCAAGAAGCTTTACCCGAAGAGCGAACTTACCGAGTCCGTCGATTGGCTAGTCAACAACATCAAGAGCGGTGGAAAACTCGCCGACGACCTGATGAAGAAAATCGAATCGGAAGAGTAAGGGCTCGCTCGTTACACTCGCTCTGGGGTATGGGCTCGGTTGCTTTCAGCAACCTTTGGGGTGAAATTAGGCGCCGTAGGTGCGACTACTTAGCCCAAAGCACCGAAGGTGCGACCCCAAAGTGCGCAAGCACGACCTCATAGCTCAAACCTAATAACTATATTTCTCACATCTTAAACTAAAAGGTACCTACTATGGAAATGACATTTGCAATGATCAAGCCCAATGCCGTGAAATCCGGCCTCGTGGGCCGCATTATCGACCGTTACATCGCTGCAGGCCTCTCCGTCTGCGCCGTGAAGATGCACCAGATGACCTCCGAAGATGCACGCGGCTTCTACGCCGAACACGTCGAAAAGCCGTTCTTCCCGGAACTCGAAGCTTACATGACCAAGGGCCCGTCCGTGATGCTCGCTCTCGGTGGCGAAAATGCCATTGCAAAGGTTCGCGCCATTAACGGCGCTACCAATCCGGCCAAGGCGGAACCGGGTACCCTCCGCTACGATTTTGCTCCTTCCATGACCGAAAACGTCGTTCACAGCTCCGATAGCCCGGCATCTGCAGAACGCGAACTCGACTTCTGGTTCAAGAAGGAAGAACGCTACGCTTACGAAATGCCCTGCCTCAAGGCTTGCTGCGTTCTCTAGTCCAAAAGAAGTTTAACAATAAAACAATAAAATCCCTCTCTAAGGAGACAGACTCAAATGAAATGGATCATCACGTATCTTACTTCTTCCATCGGTAAGAAGCAGATTATGGGATGCACGGGCGCTTTCCTCGCCTTGTTCATCTTCGGTCACATGTGCGGCAACTTCCAGTTGTTGAATTTCGATCAGGCTTCGGCCCAGGCGTCCTACAACGCTTACACCGAGTTCCTGACCGGCTTCAATCCGCTCCACTTCCCGGTGAAGATGATTTACCTCGTCGAACTGGTGCTGGTGGCTGCTTTCGCTCTCCACATCTTCCTTGCCGTGACGCTCAAGATCGAAAACAAGAAGGCTCGCGGTAACGTGGGTTACGAAGTCAACGCTCGCAAGGGCAAGAAGACTTTCGCGACTTTCACGATGATCTGGTCCGGTCTCTTCATTCTCGGTTTCCTCGTGCAGCACCTCATGATGCTCAAGTTTGGCGAACACTACCTCTATGTGAACGACAAGGGTGAAATCGTACGCGACATGTGGCTCACCACGATCCAGATGTTCTCGAATCCGGGTTGGGCTGCCTTCTATGTCGTTAGCATGTTCGTCATCGGCGTTCATCTGTTCCACGCTATTTCTTCTGCCTTCCAGACCATGGGTATCGCCCACCAGAAGTGGACCCCGATTATCGATATCGCCGGCATCGTCTATAGCGTCGTCGTCGCTCTCGGCTTTGGCATCACCGCCGTTGCCGCATTCTACCTCAGCGGTCAGCCCGAAACGCAGGCCTTGATTGAAAAGTCCCGCGCCCTCCAGCCGCAGTACGAACAGCAGAAGGCCAAGATGGACGCCGAAAAGAAGGCTTCTTTCGTCATCCCGTCCATTGGCGAAGTTCAAGTTTCTCTCAACATTGAAAAGTAAGGAGACCACTAATGATTCTTGATTCTAAAATTCCTGGTGGTTCCATCGAAGAAAAGTGGACCAAGCACAAGTTTGAACTCAAGCTTGTGAACCCCGCTAACAAGCGTAAGTTTACCGTGATTGTCGTGGGTACTGGCCTTGCCGGTGCATCCGCTGCAGCTTCTCTTGCTGAACTTGGATACAACGTCAAGTCTTTCTGCATCCAGGATAGCCCGCGTCGTGCTCACTCCATCGCTGCTCAGGGCGGTATCAACGCTGCCAAGAACTACAAGAACGACGGCGACTCCGTTTATCGTTTGTTCTATGACACCGTGAAGGGCGGTGACTTCCGCGCTCGCGAAGCCAACGTGCACCGCTTGGCCGAAAACTCGAACCTCATCATCGACCAGTGCGTCGCCCAGGGCGTTCCGTTCGGTCGTGAATACGGTGGCCTCCTCGACAACCGTTCCTTCGGTGGTACGCAGGTTTCCCGTACGTTCTACGCCCGTGGCCAGACGGGTCAGCAGCTCTTGCTCGGTGCTTACCAGGCCCTCATGCGCCAGGTTGCCGCCGGCAAGGTGAAGATGTTCCCCCGCCGCGAAATGATGGACCTCGTCGTGATTGATGGCAAGGCCCGCGGTATCATCGTCCGTAACCTCATCACTGGCGAACTCGAAAGCCACGTCGGTGACGCTGTCTGCCTTTGCACTGGCGGTTACGGTAACGTCTATTACCTTTCTACCAACGCCCAGGGTTCCAACGTCACGGCTGCTTTCCGTGCCTACAAGCGCGGCGCTCTCTTTGCAAACCCGTGCTACACGCAGATCCACCCGACTTGCATTCCGCGTCATGGTGACCTGCAGTCCAAGCTCACCTTGATGAGCGAATCCCTCCGTAACGACGGCCGTATCTGGGTCCCGCGCAAGGCGGGTGACACCCGTTCTCCGGACCAGATCCCCGAAGAAGATCGTTACTACTACCTCGAAGAAAAGTACCCGAGCTTCGGTAACCTCGTGCCCCGTGACGTGGCATCCCGTAACGCCAAGCAGGTCTGCGATGCAGGTCTCGGCGTGGGTTCTACCAAGCAGGCCGTTTACCTCGACTTCGCCGACGCTATCCAGCGCATGGGCGTTGCAGGCGTTTCTGCCAAGTACGGCAACCTCTTCCAGATGTACGAAAAGATCACCGACGAAGACCCGTACAAGGTCCCGATGCGCATCTTCCCGGCCATCCACTACACGATGGGCGGCCTCTGGGTTGACTACGATTTGATGTCCACGATTCCGGGTTGCTTCGTCCTCGGTGAAGCGAACTTCTCCGACCACGGTGCAAACCGCCTCGGCGCTTCTGCTCTTATGCAGGGCCTCTCCGACGGTTACTTCGTGATTCCGTTCACCATCGGCGGCTACTTCGCTGGCACCAAGCTCGAAAAGGTCTCCGAAACGGATCCGGCATTCAACGATTGCAAGAAGCAGACCGAAGAACGCATCCACAAGCTCCTGAACGTCCATGGTCACCGCACGGTGAACGAATTCCATCGCGAACTCGGCAACATCATGTGGGAATACGTGGGCATGGCCCGTAACGAAGCCGGCCTCAAGACCGCTCTCGAAAAGATTCCGGCCCTCCGCCAGGAATTCTGGGAAGACGTGAACGTTGTCGGTTCCGAAGGTTCCTTCAACCAGAACCTCGAACGTGCCGGCCGCGTGGCTGACTTCCTCGAATTTGCCGAAGTCCTCACTCTCGACGCTCTCCATCGTAAAGAATCCTGTGGTGGCCACTTCCGTGAAGAAAGCCAGACTCCGGAAGGCGAAGCAAAGCGCGACGACGAAAACTTCTGCTACGTCGGTGCTTGGGAATACAAGGGCGATGGTATCGCACCGGAACTTTCCAAGGAACCTCTTACATTCGATTACTGCCACCTTGCAACTAGGAGCTACAAATAATGAGCGGACTGAATTTGACATTGAAAATTTGGCGCCAGAAGGATGCCAAGACCAAGGGACAGTTCGAAACTGTCAAGATCAACGACGTTTCCCCGGACATGTCCTTCCTCGAAATGTTGGACATCGTGAACGAAGAACAGATGAAGCAGGGCAAGGAAGGCTTTGCTTTCGACCACGACTGCCGCGAAGGTATTTGCGGTATGTGCTCGTTGGTCATCAACGGTATGCCGCACGGCCCCGACCATGCAACGACTACCTGCCAGCTTCACATGCGCAAGTTCAAGGATGGCGACACCATCGTGATCGAACCGTGGCGTGCCGCCGCATTCCCGGTTATCCGTGACTGCGCCGTCGACCGTACCGCTTTCGACCGTATCATCCAGGCTGGCGGCTTCGTTTCCGTCAACACCGGTGCCGCTCCTGAAGCATCCGTGATTCCTGTACCGAAGGCTGATGCCGACCGCGCCTTTGACGCTGCCGCTTGCATCGGTTGCGGTGCTTGCGTCGCTGCCTGTAAGAACGCTTCTGCGATGCTCTTCGTCTCTGCGAAGGTTGCTCACCTCAGCTTCTTGCCGCAGGGCAAGGTCGAAGCGAAGAAGCGCGTCTTGGCCATGGTCGCCCAGATGGACAAGGAAGGCTTCGGCAATTGCACGAACCTTTACGAATGCCAGGCTGCATGTCCGAAGGGTATCACCGTCGATTACATCGCCAAGATGAACCGCGAATACCTCGGCGCCACCGTGACCTACGCCGAAAAGGTGTACGGGAAAGACTAGCAATGAGGCGAATCCAGCACGAAAATGCTTGCATTTTCGTATTGGTGAGCCGAGTGGCGAGGGACTCCGAAGGAGTCCCCTAGCAAGCCGAGCGTCGCGGCGAAGTGCTTGCATTTCGCCATGACCGAGGCGCCGCGAGTCTGCGCTTAAGCCCGCAGGGCGCAAGCGCAACGACTAGTTTGACGAGAGAACGCTTCGCCTTCGGCTCGCTACAGACGAAAGACGAAAGATGATTTCCCGGTAGAACCTCTTTCGTCTATAGTCTATAGGAGCGGAGCTCCGTTCTATCGTCTAGAAAAGGGACCGCAGCGATGCGGCCCTTTTTTTGCAAATGCTGTCGAGGTCGATTCGGTCTTTGAGAAAAATCATGTATCTACGAGGCACTTTTTTTTAAGTTTTTTATAAAAAATCTTTGTAATTTGTTCCTCATTTTTGTATTTTACTCTCAATTCACGAAAAACATGGGTTGCTTTTAAAATTTAATGTTGCCCAAGGAGTACAAATGAAAAAATTCATTCTCGCATCCACAATTGCCATGATGTGCCTTAGCGCAAATGCCTTTGCCGAAGACGATGGTTATGGTAACGATATTCCTGCAGCAAGGGAAGAAGGCACCGTCGATGACGGTTACGGCAACAAGCTTCCGGCGAATGAACCGGAATATAAGACTTATGGCGAGGCCCGTTCTTCGTCCGGTAATGTTTCTAGCCCGGTGTTGAACCTCGGTCTCCATATCGGTTTTGGTTTTGGGTCCTTGTTGAGTTATCCGTCTCATCCGTTATATACGGAATACAAGGGCAAAAAGGATGAATGGGACAACTACTCCATAGATTTCGGTGGTATCATCAAGTACCGCGTCAATAGCCTGTTGACGATCGTTCCCGAAGTGAACTTGGGATTCGGGATTTCTTCGAGAGAAATCGACCGCGGCTATGACTGGAAGTGGAGTGAATACAAGGTAAACGAAAGCCGTATGTTCATGAACGTCAATGTTCCGATAGCGTTTCGCCTGACTCCGATCCAGTACTTGTATCTTGAAGCTGGCGCTCGTTTGAACTTCAATGTAGGGACTTCTCACTCCAATGACTATACCGATAAGGACGGAAACCCTTACATGGTCTATGATCCCGAAAGCGGGACTGAAAAACAGTATAGCCAGAAACTCTCTGAATGGAAGGTGAATACCTTTATCCCGTCTGTGATTGCCGGTGTTGGCGGTTCGTTCAAGATGAAGGGTCGCGACTTTGATTTCGGTATCCGCTTCTCTTGGGATTTGGTTGGCTTGGAAAAGGACAACGAAGTTGAGTTCATTGATGAAAACAACCAGTTTGTCAAGGATGAAAATGGAGAAAAACTGGTTGTCAAGGAAGAAACGAAATGGATGTCGTTCCAGTTTATCATGAATTTCTATCTCTTCTAGTATAAGTTCTTGTTTCCTTGATACCTGAATCTCCTCCTTGCGTGGGGGAGATTTTTTTTATTTGCATCCTGTCTTTGTTTTGATTTGCTATTTTGGAGTTGCTATGAAAAAAATTGTTTTTGCAGTTATCGTTACGGTTTTGAGCCTTGGATCCTTTAGCTTTGCGGAGGATGTTTTCAAAAACTTTGAACGGCTCGATTCTTCGCCAAAAAACGAACGCCCGCTCGGATTGGGCGTGCACTTTGCGGTGGGTTTTGGTTCGTTCTGGGATTATCCTTCTGAATATGGGGATAACGACTGGTTTGGAGCGTCCTTAGATATCGGTTGTGTGCTACGGTATCGGATAAATAATTTGTTCGCGCTTGTGCCCGAAGTCAATTTTGGATTTAACATATCTTCTAGAGAAGTCGGTGAAGGTTCGGCGATGTTTTCGGATTATACGGTTAGCGAATCGCGTACCGTCTTTTTCGTGGATGTCCCCCTTGTTCTCCGCTACAGCCCTGTTTATTTCCTTTATCTGGAAACGGGCGGACGTTTGAATTTTAACTTAGGTACAAGTCATAGCCTTAAAAAGAGTTATGACAATAGCAGTGTTTATGACAACTCAAGCGCAGAATTGGATAAGTGGAATGTCAAGTCGTTTGTTCCGTCCTTGATTTTTGGCTTGGGTGGAACGATTCGGCCCAATGGGCATGAATTTGATGTCGGCCTTCGCCTAGTCCTTGATGTCGGCCGCATTGAAAAGAATGACAAGCTACATTACTACGACGAAGATGCCGATGAAATAAAAACCTTTGAAAATAAAACGAAAAATTTCGCTATCCAGCTGTTGTTCAATTTCTATTTCATCTAATGTGATGTTCAGGCGGGTTCCATCCCGCCTTTTTTAATTATTGCAGAAATTTTTACAAAAAAGTCTGGTCCAAAATCCTGAAAAAAGCGTGTTAATAATAATGGAAGCCAATGATGGATGCGTTTTTCAAAGGAGAGAATATGAACCATAATCAAGTGACTTTATTTACGGGGCAAAAATACGACTTGATAGCGCATAACCTGATGCCTCGCGAAAAGCTGGAATGCGCTGGAGTCAGCGTACTGAGCAACGAAGAACTTCTTGCGATTATCTTGGGGAGCGGCTGCCACGAATGCGATGTATTTGAACTTTCGCGGCGCCTAGCGCAGTTCCTGTCTACGGAAACTTCGGTCCCGTCGCTACAGCGTCTCAAGAGCATTCGCGGGCTAGGAAAAGTCAAGGCAGCGCAGATATTAGCTTGTCTTGAACTGTCGGGCCGCTTTATTTTGAGCGACAAGGCGATCCCCGTTTCGACTCCGGAGGATGTGCTTTCGCGTGTGGCGTACATGAAGTACGAGTCGCAAGAGCATCTGGTTGTCGTTTCGCTGAATTCGGCGAATTACATTATTCGAGTGCATGAACTCACGACCGGTCTTGTGAACCAAACTCCAGTTCACCCGCGCGAGGCGTTTGCGCTTGCAATCGAGGACAGGGCGGTTTCTGTCATCTTTGTTCACAATCATCCGTCCGGCTCGCTGGAACCCAGTCCTGAAGACTTGTCCATCACGCGCCTTCTCTGTGCGTCTGGTAAAATTTTGCAAATACCAGTTCTTGACCACATCATCATAGGTAAAAGTGGGTTTACAAGTCTGTGCCGACTCTATCCGGAAGTGTTTGAAAGTTCGTTTGGAAAGTGAATTTGTGTAAAAAAAAATAAATGAAACTAAAAAATTGCAAAAACTATGTACTATTTGTCAATCTTTTTGCATAATTCAAAGTGCAGACTATTTATTAAAGAGTTATATTTCTACTAAACATATACTATACGATAAGAACCGACCCATTCAAGGTGGGTTCAAAACAAGGAGACTCTATGAAACGAGTAGCAATGGGACTTGCGTTTGCGTTGGCGGTATCCGCCTTTGCAGACCAGCATGCCCAGACAATAAACAAGGCTGGTTTCGTCGGTGTCAACAAGACACAGTCGGCTCAGTCTCTTGGACATTCAAAGTTGGTATTTACCGCTTTGGGCGATTATACGTTTGGAAATAAAATGTTCCAGACCGAGGCGGACGCTGGTTATGCCTATCCTGTGGCAAATCCGGGAGTGCCAGGTTCGTCTTTGCCTAAAAAATCTGAAGTTGCAAACTATAACGGCATTAGTGCTTATGTAGGTTTTGCCATCGGTCTCTTGGACTACTTCGATATCGGTGTGATTTTGCCGGTCTATTATGACCAGTTCAACGGCAATCCGCTTTGTAATGAGTCTGAGGGCTGCGATCCGACTCCTCTTTCAGGTACCAAGAAGGGGTACATTGGTAACCTGACTGCCAGCTTGAAGGCTCGCGCTCCGATTCCGTCCGACATTCCGGTCGATTTCGCTGCATTTGTCAGATATTCTTTTGCTACATCCAAGGCCACGAAGCAGGGTCTCTGGATCCGTGACCCGAGCTACATCACGAAGGAAGGTGGTATTGCCTACCCGTATGGCGCCAAGAAGTCCGACCTGACGGCTGGTGCCGCTCTCACCTTTGACCTTTCCAAGGTTGATGTCTTGCCGCTGCTCCTCCATTTGAATGGCGGTTACAAAATGTCCATGGGCAAGGTTAACGGCATGGCTTTCGAGAACTTCCCGTTCGCTAGCGCAGCTCTCGAAGTTTATCCGCTCGACTTCCTCTCTCTGTTCGCTGAATTCTACATGGACATCCAGTCCAAGAAGTTCAAGAACATGATTGTGGATCCCACGGGAACTCCGGTGCTTGGAGCTGACGGCATGCCGATTGTGATGGAAGAAAAACTCGACATGAAACAGCTCACTGCTGGTCTCGTGTTCCACTTGCCGGTGGGTCTCGATATCCAGTTGGGTGGTTCTTTCTATGTCGGAAACAAGAACAATTTCATCCATTTCGTCAAGGTTCTTGAAAACGAAGAAACGATGTATTCTATCGCTACCAAGACCCGCGTGAATCCGGAAATCGCCTTGTTCGGTGGTTTGACATGGTCCGGCTTCCTCATGCCGCAGGACCGCGATGGCGACGGCATTGCTGATGCCGATGACCGCTGCCCGGATGACTATGGTCACCGCCTGAACTCTGGTTGCCCGCTTGGCAATCCGGATACCGATGAAGACGGCGTCTGCGACGCTTGGGTTTCTGAAAAGGGTATGGCTGATGAATTCCGTAATGTTTGCGAAGGTGTTGACCAGTGCCCGAACGAAAAGGGTAGCAGCACCAATGGTTGCCCGACCGACGATCCGGATGCCGATAAGGATGGCGTTTGCGATGCTTGGGTAAGCCAGAAGGGCGCATTCGATCAGTTCAAGGATATTTGCGAAGGCATCGACCAGTGCCCGGCTGAAGCTGGTACGCTCATGAACAACGGTTGCCCGGAAGACAATCCGGATCCGGATGGCGACGGTCTCTGCTCTCCGTGGGTCACTGACAAGAACAAACTCGACCAGTATGCCGGCGTCTGCAAGGGCTACGACATGTGTCCGGGTGAAGCTGGTGCTGCCGGCAATAAGGGCTGCCCGTGGGATGACCCGGATAGCGACGGCGACGGTATCTGCGACGAATGGGTTGTCCAGAAGAAGCTCGGCTACTACTTCGAAAAGGCTGCCGAAGACGAATCTGTTGCTAAGGAATGGTTCATTTCCAAGACCTGTAAGGGTCTCGACAAGTGCCCGCTCGAACACGGCGCTGCTGCTAACGACGGTTGCCCGCTCCCGGATCCGGACCTCGATAAGGACGGCGTCTGCGATGCTTGGGTCACCGAAAAGAACATGTTCAACCTCTTCGAAGGTGTCTGCGCTGGTCTCGACCGTTGCCCGGCTGAAGCTGGTGACGATGGATTCGGCTGCCCGAAGAAGAAGGTCGAAAAGCTCGAAGGCTTGACCTTCAAGAGCGGCAAGGCTACCATCTCTTCTAACGCTAAGAGAATCCTTAAGGGTGTCGCCCAGAAACTCAAGGAAGACGACGCTTACAAGGAACTCAAGATTGTGATCCAGGGTCATACCGACAACCGCGGTAAGGCCAAGAAGAACCTCAAGCTCTCCGAAAACCGCGCTAAGGCAGTTATGAAGCAGCTCACGAAGTTCGGCGTCGCTAAGGATCGCATCAAGTCTATCGGTCTCGGCTCTACCTGCCCGGTTGACGACAACTCTACGGCAGAAGGTCGTGAAAACAACCGTCGTATTGAAATGCACTTTGTCACACCGGATAACGACGGTATGAAGTGCGAAAGCAATTACGTCGAATAAGTCGTGATTAAAAAATCTTAATCGAAAGCCCCGGGCGTTAAGCCTGGGGCTTTTTTGTTTCTACATTTACGATATGACAAAACTTGATGAAATTCTGACTTCGAACAACTTTAGCAACCACGACCTCGTTGAAATGTTGCCCGTGAACTTGAACCACAAGATGGTGCAGAAGGCCCGCCTTGGCAAGAAGCCCGTGCCCAAGCATACGCAGGACTTGATTTTGCAGGCTTTGAACAAACTCTTGTTGTTGAAATCCGCCGAAGTCGAAGGCAAAGTCGCAAAACAGTACAAACGTTTGGAAGTGTTTGGAAACGACGAAATCGCTTAGCTAGGGGCGATGGGGTCGCTGCCTACTGCCTATTGCCTACTAACCACAAGAAATCACTGGATCCTTCAGCCCTACAGGCTTCAGGATGACGTCCCTAAGCTTAACCAACTAAATCTCATACCTGAAAGGGCCGTAGGCCCGTGCCCATACCCCATAGCCCACACCCCATATCCCTGTTTACTAACCACTGCCTACTTGCACTTTCACTTCGTTCAAGTACCAATAGTGCGCAAGGTTATGACGCAGCAGAATACTTGTATTCAGATATGGCATAACCGCAGTCACGAACGCCTTGGCGTTCAATGCTGGTCTCGGTCATGCCAAAACAAGTTTTGTCGCGACTCCCGACCTTGGCATTTGTCCTACAGCCTTCGGCTTACTTTTATTATAATTATCAATATGCAGCAATACTTAGACTTACTTCAAGATATTATCGACAACGGTGTAGATCGTTCCGATCGCACTGGCACCGGTACACGTTCTGTTTTCGGTCGCCAGACCCGCTTTGACCTTTCCAAGGGCTTCCCGTGCCTTACGACAAAGAAACTCCACCTGCGCAGCATTATTCATGAGTTGCTGTGGTTCTTGAAAGGCGATACGAACATCAAGTATCTGCACGACAACAAGGTTACGATTTGGGACGAATGGGCCGATGAAAATGGCGACTTGGGCCCGGTCTATGGACACCAGTGGCGCAGCTGGCCGACTCCCGATGGCGGACACATCGACCAAATTGCGAACCTCATCAACAGTCTCAAGAACAACCCCGACTCGCGTAGGCATCTCGTTTGTGCCTGGAATGTCGCGGAAGTCGATAAGATGGCCTTGCCGCCTTGTCATTGCCTGTTCCAGTTCTACGTGGGCGGTGTCGGCGCCAGCGGCAAACGCAAGCTCAGTTGCCAGCTTTACCAGCGCAGCGCGGACATGTTCCTCGGCGTGCCGTTCAACATCGCGTCTTATTCGCTGTTGACGATGATGCTTGCCCAGGTTTGCGGTTACGAAGCGGGTGAGTTTGTCCATACTTTTGGCGATTTACATTTGTACAGCAACCACTTTGACCAGGCTAGGGAACAGCTCTCGCGTACGCCGCGTGCGCTCCCGACGATGAAGATGAATCCCGATGTCAAGGATTTGTTCGATTTCAAGTTCGAAGATTTTGAACTTGTCGATTATGACCCGTGGCCGACTATCAAGGCTCCGATTGCTGTTTAATGAATAATTCTATTGACTTTATAGGGGATGTTCATGGGCACTACGATGAACTCGTGGTGCTTCTTAAAAAACTTGGCTACGAAGAACGTGGTGGTGCGTTCCGTTATCCCGGCGATGCACGGACTGTCGTATTCTTGGGCGATTACATTGACCGAGGCAGTCAAGTGCGTGAGACGGTGAATCTCGTGCGTGCCATGCGCGATGCGGGGGCCGCCGTGGCGTTGATGGGCAATCACGAATTCAACGCACTCAGCTTTTGGCACGAAAATGGGGTAGGCGGTCATCGCATTGAAGCGATTCACGGTGGTTTTTTGCGTGAACATACTTTTAACAAAGTAGCGATTCATGTGAAAACCATCGAAAGCTATCGCGGGCGTAAGGCGGAATTCTTCGAGATGCTCGATTTTCTTAAAACACTTCCGTTTTATCTGGAATCGGAAACGTTCCGGGCGCAGCATGCGTGCTTTGACTTGAAAAGCGCCGAAACGCTAAAGGCGGTGGGCATCCGTTCTTTTACGGATGGAAATTTCGATGAACTGATTGCGCGGGCAAACGACCAATACCACGAATACGAAGATTCTATTTTTGATCCGATAAATTTGTTCTTGAAAGGCCCTGAAATGAGTTTGCCGGAGGGCTTGACGTTCCGCGATGGGGAAGGTGTGCTTCGCAAACGCACGCGAATCCGCTGGTGGATGGACCCGAAAAATGCGAACTTGCAACAACTGAGTTTTCAGCCGGGCGTAGAGTTGTCTCCTTGCGAGGTTTCGCGCGAAGTCCACGAACGCGATTTTTATGGCGAAAACGAACGCCCTGTGTTCTTTGGGCATTATTGGCTGTTGGGAATTCCTGAACTTATTCGTGATAATGTTTGCTGTTTGGATTACAGTGTTGCCGGATATCGTGGAGACGGACGCCTTGTCGCCTACCGCTTCGATGGCGAACAGAAACTCGATGCAAAAAAATTCGTATGGGTTGACGCTGGCACTGTACAGTAAACGACAAACTGCAATTTTTCTCCGTCATCCTGGAGAGGCGAAGCCTCGATAGGATCCAGGAATGTTTCGCACACCGTCATCCTGACGACAGTAAGGAGGAAGGATCCAGTGACTTATACGAAAAATTTACACGAAATTCTCTAGCAAATTAGCAAGCTACTGTCAATATACGATTTTTTAAAATTATATTAAATAGCAACAAAGAAAATGTCCAAGGTTCCCGCCATACAAGAAAGGAGAATAAAATGAAGAAAGTATCTTTATTACTTTTATGCCTTTCTGCAATCGTTTGGGGTAAAACATGGGATAGTTTTACCATGATGGGCAATAATGACTATTATGTTTTTGGACCTGATTCCTTGGTACATCTGGAAACAAGCGAAAATCTAAGCGGGGT
>CADCDO010000034.1 GCA_902800345.1 Fibrobacter succinogenes | reverse complement strand
ATGATTTCACAATTTGTTACGGGGTACTTATCGACTAGAAATGTTCCTGTGAACGAAACGAATCTTTCAGGATCGTCATTTTGAATTCCGTATAGAAATTTTTCTTCTTCGGTATAATCGTTATATCCTAATTTGACTTTTTCGTTTTTGAAATTTAAGTATTTCATGCCTATGGCCAAGTTGATCTTGTGCGATTTGTTGCCTTTACGGAAATAGGCTTTAAGCGAATCAACACCGATAAGTGTCGGAGCTTGGAATACGATGCACGAATCGCTGTATATCGCCGCGTTTAACGAAGTTTCCCATGAAAGAACTCGAGTATCCAAACACATTTTGATGATTTCATTCTTTTCAACTTCAATCCATTGCAATTTCTTTAAGGATTTTCGATTCACATCTATCGTCTTTTGTACCTGACTTAACAAAGCTATGTTTTGTTGATTGGTGCTTGGATTTTTCAGGGATTCAATGGTATACTGACGCGCATTCGCCAAGGCAAGGCATGAGACGAATAACAGAAGAATCGTTTTCATGAAGGCATTCCGGTCCATATAACAGAATATATAAAAAAAGAGCAACTTTTGCTCTTTTTTCAATTATCTGTTTTGCAAGCAACACATTACAGGGAAGCATACATATATGGATGAGGACAATGATACATGCGGACTTGTTCTGGCGTTTGCTTACGTAGGATAATTATGTTGTTAATCGCAACCCCAATCCACAGGAGTATAAAACGGTTCATCATCATAGATAATTTTCTTATCTGAATCATTCCATACCGTTTTTTTGCCAATGTTACGGATTAGGCGGAAACCACCTGTGGTTCCATGATGACCTGGATGAAAATACCCGTAGTCAATCCATTTCCAGTATGGGTTAAATAAAACGTTAAATCCTTCCTCCGTCAACTCGACCCAATAGCCACCACCTTTTAGGAGTGAAGGAAATCCAAAATCACCTCTAATGTTAACATTTGTTACAAGAACTCGCTCTTCGACAAGACCGAACATGTCGTATAAACCATATCCGTTAGGCTGTAGCAAGCCCACCGGCTTTAAAATACTCTCTTCCTCTGCACTTCGTGGCCTTACACTGTTGAATTGAGCGTATTTTTGAGCTTCTTCTAAAGTCGCGGTAGAATCACCCCAAGGTGCTCTATTTTTCTTGTCCCCACCACGGGCGAACATCATCCATTCGTCATAGTACGGGAGCCTATAGCCGTCAGAAGACTCGTCTACTGAAACCTTGACGTATCGGTTCTTTTGTTGTTTAAAATCCCAATAATATACAATGAATCCATAACTACCGTTGTTGTAAAAAGCACGTTCACCGTTTTCAGCCATTATTGTATCCGAAAAAATGTAATACGGTTTCAGGCCTTCTCGGGCGCTGCGCGCATTTGCATACTTAAATGTTTGGAACAGAGGTATGACATTTGTTGCGGTATCATGAGTGACGCAGTTTTCATTGCGTTTGCTGTTTTTCCTCCTTAACAACCATTTTTGACGATCTTGCTCTATGAACAATTTATTGTCGTAAGTTGCTTTTTCTGGAATACTGTCCCAAAGCACCTGAATAAATTCGCAATTTGTTACGGGATATTTGTCAACCAAATATGTTCCGGTCACGGAAGCCAGTCTTTCTGGATCAGTATTTTTTTCGCCCAATATCTTTTGGCGTTCTTCGCTATATTCATTGAATCCAAGCAGCACCTTTTCGTTCTTGAAGTTCAGATACTTCATGCCGACGGCCAAATTAATGTTGTTAGATGTATCGGCCTCTGGAAAAAATACTTTAACAATATCGACGCCAACAAGAGTGGGAGCCTGGAATATTAGGCATGAATCGTTGAGAATACTTGATTTTAACGACGTTTTCCACGCAACAACAGGCACGTCAACACAAATTTTAACGATTTCATTCTTCTCCACTTCGAGCCAGTTTTCTTCGTCCAGAGAATCTCGGATTACATCAAAACTTCTTTCTATCGGGCCGAACTGCTTTGTTATTTCAGTTGAAAGATCCTGTTTTTTAGCGCTATTCGAGCACGCATTCAAAAGAAGAACAAAAAAAGCCACACACAATAAAAGAATCTTTATTTTCATATAATCGAATATACAAAAAAAACGAAATTGCTCGGTTCTACCTTTGTCATTTCACGGAACAGTTATTCTGCTTTGGACTTGATATCGCTCCATTTGGCGTTGTTGCCGATGTTGCGGACAAGACGGAAACCGGCTAGTTCGTGTGCGTTTGAGTTTATTTTTGAATAAGAAAAGCCGATATCAGTCCAAACAGGGTTTACAGAAAAAACAACATCCTCTTTTTTATATAGTCTTACCTTATTGTCTCCTCCTTTTAAGCAGGATGCATTTCCTTCTAAAAATGAGAATGGATTTTTCTCTTCAAAAACAACATGTTCCCAAACTAAACCAAATATATCATATAAACCATATCCATTAGGAAGCAGTTGCCCTACGGGTTCCGAATCATATTCTTTTTTGGCAGTACCAAATTTTGCGTATTTTAGTACATCTTCAATATTTTTTGTTGAATCATCCCAAAGGGCATAATTTTTCTTATCTCCTCCGCGAGCAAGCATCATCCATTCGTCATAAAAAGGAAGTCGATAGCCATCAGAAGAATAATCAACTGTAACAAGGGATACGTTATTACCATGACCTATGAAATCATGATTTGCAATGACGTATTTTCCTTTTGATAAAATTCTTGATGTGGATCTTGATTCCTGATGATATATTGGAGGTCGAGACAAACTCTTTGCCAATATCGATTCCAAAGACTGATTTTTCTCTTTTTTATTTTTTCTATGGTACTCGTTGTTCTTTTTTTTAAATGTATCGTAATTTGTCGGTAAATCTGAAAATAGATAATATGGTTTTAGCCCCTCTTTGACACTTCGATTATTAGCATACATCATGGCCTGAAATAGGAATATCATTTTAGCAGCTGAGTCGTGGGCATCGCATATTTCATTGCGTTTAGAGGCTTTTTTTCTATTAACCCATTCTCTTTGTTCTGGAGTTATAAATGCTGTTGTTGTTGGAATGCTATCCCACATCAATTGAACGATTTCACAGTTTGTTACAGGATATTTATCGACTAAATACGCCCCTGTAATAGACGCGAACCTTTTGGGATCTGCATTGTTATATTCCAAAAGAACTTTTTCATTTTTGAAATCGAGATACTTCATCCCGACCGCTAGATTAATTTCATAGGCACTGTCATTATCGAAAAATTTCACATGAATTTGATAGACGCCGATAAGCGTTGGTGCTTGAAATTTTAAGCAATAATCGTTTTGGACCTTCGAATTTAGCGAGGTTTCCCATGTACGGACTTTTGAGTCGATGCAAATTTTGACGGTTTCGTTTCGGCATTTAGGGAGCTGCGCTTTAGCGCGATATATCTTACCAATTCTGTACATGATGTGCAAAATAGCGAACAAACAATCAGAGCAAAACAAATTACAACTAAACGCAGATTCTTTTTCATACAACGCAATATACAAAAGTAACGTAGTTAGCGATTGTCCACGCACGCCCCGCTCCTGCCTAAAAATATTTTACAAAGATTTCTTGGAACAAACGGCTTGCTGAAGCGTGTTAATAGTATAGGGGGCAAATCATAACCAACCCTCTAAAGGAATTGTAAATGACCGAAAACAACACGACTTCAGAAAAGAAGGCCTACTATATCGTCACGAACGCGCAGGGAGAAGAATTCTTGCTTCCGTATTACAGTGAAACGTTCCGTGTGCTGATGGATGACAAGGACACCATACGCGATATGCTCAACTGCTTGCTTGGGCTAGACCGCAACCACGAAATCATCGATCTCGATTACGAGTTCGAAAAGCCCATTGACGTTTTCATGCCGGAAGATGATTCCGCACGCCTTGACGTGTGGGTAACCACCAAAGATAACCGCTATTTTAATATTGAGTTACAAAATCGTAGCCACCCCTTCTTTTTGGATCGCTTGCAACTCTACAATTCTTATCAAACATTGCGTGGCAAGTACGAATATAACAGGTCAACGTATTTCAAATTGATGGACGAAAAAGAGCGTAAGGTTCATTTTTATGAACTTCCTGAAACGATATCCATCTGGCTTTGTAATTTCTCGATTCTCAAGTCAAAGGATATTTTTAAGGACACTTGGGCGGTCTATAGCGAGGACGAAGTTCACCACAGCGACTCTGTGCATAGGGTTCTTCCCATCTTCACCAAAAATAAATATATTATAGTTGATTTACAGAATTTCAAGAGGTTGCGAGAGAGCATCAGTTCACGCGAGGACTACTGGCTGAAACTCTTGTCGCAGGGTCCACTTGAAGTTCCTGAATCGAAGGACCCCATTTTTAGGGAAGCCCTCAACCGTTTGCGCGTAAGCCGCATAAGCCCTGAACTGCTTAAAGCCTTGGAGGAACATATGTTCGACAAACACGCTGATGAAGCAATCGAAGCCGAAATTTGGCTCAAAGCAGAAGCTAAAGGACGAGAACAGGAACGTGCAGAAAATAAAGTCGATACAGAAGCCGTTCTGCGAGCCAAGGGTCTTTCTGAATCGTTGATTACTGAAATACAATCCGAGCTTGAAGCCCTTCGACAAAATCGTCACGTAGAGAAATGAACTTCTTTTCGCCCCGCTTCAGCGTAGCAATTTCACTAAGCGGGGCTGTTTCGCTACTCAGAATTGGACTGCAATTCGGTGAAAGTTTTTAGAAAGGTGAAAACATATGTTCGATAAACACGCTGACGTAGCAATCGAAGCCGAAATTTGGCTCAAAGCAGAAGCTAAAGGTGCTGCCGACGAACGTGCGAAAAACGAAGTTGCAAACGCAGCACGCGACAAGAAAATTGCGGAGTATCTTCGATCGATAGGCGTTTCGGAAGACGGCGTTGCCAAGGCGCTTTCTATCAAGTAACAGTGCAGTCCACCCCCTCTTTCACTGCACATACAAGCACCATCCCATATCATTTCAATTCCTATTTCCAAACTCCTATTTACGATTTACCCTCTACCCCCCAAATTGTGCATTTTGTCGCCATAAACACAAAAAATCATTTTCAAAAAATGAAAAAAAACTAAATTTGGCACACTATGAATACTTCTTTGAACGATTTATGGGTTGGAGTCGATGTTGGCTCCACCACTGTGAAAATTGCTGTAGTCGATCCCGAGACATCTAAACTTTTGCACTATACGTATCAGCGCCACAACGCCATGCAGGCCCAGAAAGTTTATGAGGTCCTGCGCGAGGCGCATGCCCTTTTCCCCGGCAAGAATTTCAGAGTTGCATTTTGCGGTAGCGGCGGACAGCCGTTTGCCGAAGCTACGCACGCCTTTTTTGTACAAGAAGTAGTCGCAAACGCACTTGCCGTGCGTGCCACTTACCCTGAATCCAGAGTCGCCGTAGAATTGGGCGGCCAAGATGCCAAAGTTGTCTTTTTCGAAAAGGACAAGACCACCGGTAAACTCATCGCCTCCGACATGCGCATGAACGGTGTCTGCGCCGGCGGTACGGGTGCATTTATCGACCAGGTCGCAGAACTTCTCCGCATCAAGACCGAAGTATTCGAAAGTTATGCCAAGCGTGGCCAAAAGGTCTATGAAATTTCAGGTCGTTGCGGCGTGTTCGCCAAGACGGACATCCAACCGATGCTCAACAACGGCATCGCCAAAGAAGATATCGCCCTTTCGAGTTTCCACGCCATCGCAAAGCAGACCATCGGCGGTCTCGCCCAAGGCATGGAAATCAAGCCGCCCGTCATTTTTGAAGGCGGTCCCCTGACGTTCAACCCGACGCTCGTCCGTGCATTCAAGGAACGTCTCGGCATCACCGACGAACAGGCCATCGTGCCGGAACATTCCGAAGTGCTCGTCGCCATGGGTGCAGCTCTTTCGCTCGGCTCCATGTTCGCAAACCAGGAATGCATGTACCGCGAAGAAGGTTCACTCGACGCGCTCGTCCACTTTAGCGAAACACGCCAGGCCGAAAACAAGGCCAAGGCCGCATCCGACCTTTTCTTCAAGAACGATGCCGAATACAAGCTGTTCCTCGAAGAACACAAGATGGCGGATAACCATTATCCGCAACCACCTTCCGGTTCGACCATCAACGCCTACTTGGGAATCGACGCCGGTTCTACCACCACGAAATTCGTGCTCCTTGACGAAAACGAAAAGGTCATCGACGGGTTCTATGCCAGCAACGACGGTGAACCGCTCGCCGTGTTGAAACGCGCCATGGTGGACCTCGCCGACCGCTACGAAGAATACGGCGTGAAGCTCAACATCTTGGGTGTGGGTACAACCGGTTACGGCGAACAGCTTTTCGCGAAAGCCGTCCACGCGGACTACCACACGGTGGAAACGGTCGCCCATGCGAACGCAGCCCAGCGTCTCTGCCCCGACGTCTCGTTCATTTTGGACATTGGCGGTCAGGACATGAAAGCCATTTCCGTGCAAGACGGTGTCGTCACGGGCATTATCCTCAACGAAGCCTGTTCCTCGGGTTGCGGTTCGTTCATCGAAACGTACGCCCGCAGCCTCGGCATCCCGATGGAAAAAATTGCGGACATGGCGTTCAACTCCAAGAGTCCCTCCCAGCTCGGCAGCCGCTGCACGGTGTTCATGAACAGTTCCATCATCACGGAACAGCGCGACGGCAAGCAGCCCGAAGACATCATCGCAGGCATCTGCCGCTCCATCATCAACAACGTCTTTACGAAGGTCATCCGAATCCGCAACCTGAATACGCTCGGCAAGAAGGTCGTGGTGCAGGGCGGTACGTTCAAGAACAACGCCGTTCTCCGCGCCTTCGAACAGTACACGGGCCTCAAGGCCATCCGTCCGGAACGCCCGGGTGAAATGGGCGCTATCGGTATCGCGCTCCTCACAAAGAAGTTCATGGAAGAAAAGCGCGTCCAGGATCCGAATTTGCAAAGCAAGTTCATCGGTCTCGAAGCGATGCGCACCTTCAGCTGGCACAACCAGCCGGGCCAGCTTTGCCAATACTGCACCAACCACTGTTCCCGCACCATCGTTACATTCAGCGATGGTCAGAGTTTTGTGACGGGCAACCGCTGCGAACGCGGCGAAGTCACCGCCGACCCGAACGATCCGGCAACGAAGAAGCTCATTGCCGAAATCAACAAGAAGATGCAGGCCGTGCCGGACATGATCAAACGCACGAACCAGCTCCTGGTCAAGGACTATGCCCCGCAGATTCTCTTGCCGCAGAACGGAAAGACGATCGGCATCCCGCGCGTGCTCGAATTCTGGAACAGCCTCCCCTACTGGAAAGCGTTCTTCACGGCCCTCGGCTACACCGTTGTCATAAGCCGCCAAAGCGATTACAAGATGTTCGAAGCCGGGCTCCACAGCGTGCCTTCGGATACGGTCTGCTTCCCGGCCAAGCTCGTGCACGGTCACGTGCTCAGCCTCATCGAAAAGAAGGTCGACCGCATCTTCTTCCCGATGATGATTTCGCTCCCGAGCGACCACACCAAGTTTAACGCCACGACGGTCTGCCCGGTCGTGCAGGGCTACCCGAACATCTGCCAGAACACGGACGAACCCGAAAAGAATTACGGCATCCCGATGGACCAGCCGATTTTCCACTGGGCAAACAGCAAGCTCCGCAGAAGCCAGACGATTGACTGGTTCCACGACAACTGGAACATCGACAGGAAGATTTTGGACAAGGCCGTCACGGAAGGCGAAAAGGCGCTCAACAACTACCGTACCACGCTCCTCGAAGAAGGCCAGAAGATTCTCGACGACGTGAAGGCGAACGACAGCTTTGCCGTGGTCATCGCAGGCCGCCCCTACCACGCCGACTTGCTCATCAACCACAACATTGCAAGCCACTTTACCGCGATGGGCATCCCGGTGCTCACCACCGAATCGCTCCCGGGCGTTTACGACCAGGACGTTCCAAGCCACACCCGCGTAGAAATCAAGAACACGTTCCACTTGCGTATGCTCGGAGCGACGATGATCGCTTCAAGAGACCCGAACGTAGAACTCGCCCAGATCGTGAGCTTCGGTTGCGGACACGATTCCGTGTTGACCGATGAAATGATGCGCATGATGCACCGCGATTCCAACAAGGAAATGCTCATGCTCAAGCTCGACGAAGGTGACGCCCGCGGCCCGGTCGGCATTCGTATCAAGAGCTTTATCGAAACCGTGAAGGCCCGCCGTGCGGCGAACCTCCCGGACAAGCCGCCTTCAAACGAGCCGCAGTTCCACACGCCGTACGTGGCAAGCGACAAGACAAAGCGCATCATCTTGACGCCGAACCTCTCGCCTGCTTTCGCCATTCTCGCAAGTTCCTACATCCAGGGCAAGGGTTACCTCTCGGATTACCTCCCGGTTGCAGACAAGCGCGCTATCGAACTTGGCAAGAAGTACGTGCACAACGACATCTGCTTCCCCTGCCAGATCAACATCGGCGAATGCCTCAAGTGGCTCGAAGAACATCCGAACGTTCCGCAGAACGAAGTATCGATGTGCCTCGCCAAGAACTGCGAAAACTGCCGCGCCGTGCAGTATTCCGTGCTCGGCCGCAAGGCGCTTGACGAAGCAGGCTACAAGGACGTTTCCATCATCACGACAGGCATCGACTATAAAGGCATGCATCCGGGATTCCAGCTCGGACTCGACTTCCGCATTCATACGCTTTGGGGCCTTGCATTCATGGACGCCATCGAAACGGCGTACCGCGCTCTCCGCCCCTACGAAATCAACAAGGGTGAAACCAAGAAGATTTACAGCAAGTGGATGCCGGAACTGATGAAGACCGCCGCCACGCTCAAGAAGACAGAACTCGGCTCTGCCAAGCGTCTTGTCGACATGCTGCGCCAGTGCATCGAAGAATTCAACAAGGTCGAAATCACGGAAGCTCGCCAAAAGGGTATCCGCAAGCCGCGTGTCGCCGTGCTCGGCGAAATTCTCATGAACTACCATCCGAGCGCAAACGGCCACGTCGAAGACTACCTGATGGACAACGGCATGGAAGTTTATCTCCCCGGCATGATGGACTTCTTCCGCGTCGATGAAGTTGTTCGTGCCGAAAAGATTAAACGCGGATTCTCGGCCAACCCGATTGCAGACCGCCTCGAAGGCAACATCACCGCGAAGCTCTTTGCCCACGCGGCAGAGACCGCCAAAAAGGTGATGCAAACGTTCAAGCTTTACGAGCATCACGCCGACTGCTTCGAGCTCGTGAACTACATCGACGGCATTATCGACCCGACGTACAACACGGGCGAAGGCTGGCTCATCCCGGCGGAAATTCTGTACAACTCCAAGCACGGCATCAACAGCTTCATCATCGTGCAGCCGTTCGCCTGCCTCGCAAACCACATCAGTGGCCGCGGACTCACGAAGGCCGTGAAGGAACGTTGTCCGCACGTGCAAATTTTGAGCCTCGACTACGACCCGGATACCAGTTTTGCAAACATCGAGAACCGCTTGCAGATGCTTATCATCAACGCCCGCGAACTCGAACGTGCAAATAAGGTGAGATAGCGACATAGCCGCGTTACTAGTTACTAGTCATTAGTTATTAGAAGAGGAACCCTGCGGGGTTCCTTTTTTGAGTTGTCACCCCGGCCTCTGAGCCGGGCTTTTTGCAGCCGCAAGGCCCATTTTTCCCCAAAAATGATACCAAACCCACAAAAAAATCTAAAATGGTAGCACATTTTTTAGTTTATACGCAATAATTTCATGTCCAAAGACGCACTACATGTTACCAAAACACAAAATTCATTCGTTTTGGTATCATCGCGACCCCGCAAACCCCACAAATCGCCCGCAAAATGCTTAATTTATCTACAAATTTTAATACCAAATCCACATTTTTCCTCACTTTGGTAGCACATTTTCGCAAAATTGCGCTCATTCACCCCCTAAAGCAATCGTTTCAAAGCCAAAAAAAGATATATTTTATAGACAAAGGGGCAATCAATGAAAGAAGAAACGATTCTGAAAAACGAGTGGATCAATCATTTTGGACTTACGGCCATATCCACATACAAGTACTATAAAATCGTAGGATGTTTTCTCATTGGTTTTGAACAGATAAGGACGCGAGGAGAACTCCAACCGCATTTTATGATTTATCCTTTATGGGGAAACGATATAAAAGATTGCCTTCAGGGATATTGCCTTTATCATTGCATAGAAGACTCGAAAGGATTTGGTTATCAAATATCCGCGTCAAAGATGCTAGCACGAAAAGACGAAGTGTTCCTTAACGCAGAGAGATACATGGGCTTTGACTTGACTAAGGATATCCACAAAAATCAGATACTGGACATATTCAAAAAGTATTCCGAAGAATACGCCACCAACCCTGTTCAGCAGAACACGATTTTTGTGCTGAAAACTTACATGGCTACTTATTTAAACGACAAATCACTCTTTGATGAAATCGTGACTTCGATGAAAAAGATGGAAGACTATGCCCGTCAAGATCCTCAATGGTTTGAACAACGGTTCGGCCAAAGGTATGAATTTTGGAAAGAGGATCTTATTTCCGTATTTTCCAACAGGCAAGCCATTATAGACAAAATCAACGCAAACATCGCCTCCGGAAAAACCAAGCAAAGAATTAATTTGTTACCATAACCGAGCATGAAAATTTATGGCAAATAAAGATGAAGTGCTAAAAGAATTGAGCACCTTTTTCAAAGAGCATGGGTTCAACGAGAAAGGTGAAATATGGTACATCCGGAAAGATAACATTTATCTCCTGTGCAAATACCAGGAAGGGTATGCTTTACATGGTTTCTACCTGAATATAGGGTATTTCTTTTCTGATTATTCGGAGAAAGAGAGCCTTCTCGAGATCCCTCCCAAAGACTGCGATTGGACAATTTCGTTTAGACTTCATGAAATATTGTTCAACGAGTTGCATTTCGATGGAGCCTTTGATTTTGATTTGCCCGAAGATGAATACAGAAAAGTAATGGAACAGTTTAAATCGTGTTTCGAAAGCCGCATTTTGCCTTACCTCCTCAGCAAAATGAACTACGAATCATTTTTGGATTTTCCTTGCGGATTTGAAGAGTGCTTGCCGCCGTGCTATAAATTCAGCAAAAACGATTTCGAACATTACGTCAAAAAGACTATTGCAGAGCAATCCGGTAAAAAATATGTTTTTGACGGGTTCAACAAACAACGTTCCAAAAAGACCTCAAAAACGATAAAAGAAAACAAGAAGATTGATAACGACGCTCGCCGAAAAATGGGGAAACAATACGGATTTAAGCAAGCGTCATACTGCAATTGGATTGTTAAAGAAAAATATTTTTTCTACGTCCAGTACAATCAATATCCCTATTTTGACAACGTAGAATTTTACGTCAAGCCCTGTTACTTCGACGATATCTTGCTGGATGAAATAAACATTTGGGAAAAGAAATGTTCTCTCGGCGACCGTGCGATTGTCGTTTCTGCGCCCAGCTTTTTGCTGTCGAGGACAGACCTTCCGCCGCAAAAAAGCGAAGACTTCTCAGCGGAAAGCCGTGAAAGCGTCTGGCTCGGGATTTTCATGAAAGCACAACAGCTGATAGACGTTTTCTTGTCGAAGAACCACGATGTCGATTCGTTTGCATTCGAATCATCGGGCTTGAGTAGCGACGACAACGATTTGGCAAGCATGCTGCAGATGCTCAACCACCAGCAATACGAAGAGGTCATAGCGTTGGCGACATCATTGGTAGAGAAAGGCAAAAAAGGCTATCTTTCATGGCTTCGCACCGATGAAAACGGAGCCGTCAAGTCGAAATCGCTCTACGATTACGTAATCGAATACAGCCGTTCAAAAGCATAAAAAAAGGCTTCCTCTTTCGAGGAAGCCCATTTCACGAATTGACTTTAATCCGTTAGCAGATTAGCGGACTGCAACGCGCTTCGTAGCGAGGACCTTGCGGCCTTCGGAGAGGCGAACAATCACAGCGCCCTTGCCCGCAAACTTCGACATATCCATGCTCATGGAAGCACCGGAGAATGTTTCAGAGAGGAGCATGTTACCGCGAACATCGAATACCTTCACAGACTTCATGCCGTTGGAGGTCGTTGCAATGTTCAGGGAGTTGTTCACGACAGCCATGTTGGCCTTGACTTCGGCGGCAGCAACGATACGCGTCGTGCCATTGTCGCGGCCAATAGCCTTCTTAACAATAGTGGCGTCGCACGGAACAACAGACCACCACCAAGTTTGGTTGGCTTCTTCGTTGATCCACTGCGGAACGCCTTCACGAACGCGATCCGGATTCATGGTGTAGCACTTGCCTTCTGCCATGTTTCTCAAGCCAGAATTGTAGCAGTTCTTGTCGTAATCACCCTTGCCGTTCTTGAATGCGATGCAAGTGGACACGACGATTTCGCTAGAGCTGGATTCAACAGAGCTGGAGGATTCGACGCTAGAGCTGGATTCAACAGAGCTGGAAGATTCCACACTGGAGCTGGATTCGACAGAGCTGGAAGAAACCACACTGGAGCTGGATTCAACAGAGCTGGAGGATTCCACGCTGGAGCTAGAAATTTCTTCGTAGCAAGGAGTTTCGACCCACCAGTAAGTATCGACAGCACGGTTGTTAATCCACTGCTGATTGACCTGACCACGATCTGGATTCAGCTTATAGCACTTGCCGGGTTCCATGTCATTAAGACCGGAGTTGAAGCACTTGCCATTGTAATCGCCGGTGCCGTTCTTGAAAGCGACACACTTGGAAACAACGACTTCGCTGGAGCTGGATTCGACAGAGCTGGAGGATTCCACGCTAGAGCTGGATTCAACAGAGCTGGAAGATTCTTCGCTGGAGCTGGATTCAACAGAGCTGGAGGATTCCACACTGGAGCTGGATTCAACAGAGCTGGAGGATTCCACGCTAGAGCTGGATTCAACAGAGCTGGAGGATTCCACGCTGGAGCTAGGATTCTATCTGAGCGTTCGCCCCTCTTGCTCTCGACCACAGCATAGCACTTGCCAGCAGCCATGTTCGTCAAACCGGACTTATAGCAGTATTGACCAAGACCATGTTGGACACTGCCGAAATCAATGCAGAGTTCAACAGGGGTTTCGCTGGAGCTGGATTCAACAGAGCTGGAAGATTCTTCGCTGGAGCTGGATTCAACAGAACTGGAGGATTCCACGCTAGAGCTGGACTCGACAGAGCTGGAAGATTCCACGCTAGAGCTGGATTCGACAGAGCTGGAAGATTCCACGCTAGAGCTGGAGACAACAGAACTGGAAGATTCCACACTGGAGCTAGAGACGACAACTTCACCGCAGGAAGTTTCGACCCACCACCAAGTCTGGGAGGCTTCTTCGTTGATCCACTGCGGGACACCTTCACGAACGCGATCCGGGTTCATGGTGTAGCACTTGCCAGCAGTCATGCCTCTCAAACCAGAGTTGTAGCAATTCTTGTCGTAATCGCCAGTGCCGTTCTTGAAAGCGATGCACTTGGAAACGACGACTTCGCTGGAGCTGGATTCGACAGAGCTGGAAGATTCCACGCTGGAGCTGGATTCGACAGAGCTGGAAGATTCCACGCTAGAGCTGGATTCAACAGAGCTGGAGGATTCCACACTGGAGCTGGATTCAACAGAGCTGGAGGATTCCACGCTAGAGCTGGATTCAACAGAACTAGGATTCTATCTGAGCGTTCGCCCCTCTTGCTCTCGACCACAGCATAGCACTTGCCAGCAGCCATGTTCGTCAAACCGGACTTATAGCAGTATTGACCAATACCGTGTTGGACGCTGCCGAAATCAATGCAGAGTTCAACAGGGGTTTCGCTGGAGCTGGATTCGACAGAGCTGGAGGATTCCACGCTGGAGCTGGATTCAACAGAGCTGGAAGATTCTTCGCTGGAGCTGGATTCGACAGAGCTGGAAGATTCTTCGCTGGAGCTAGATTCGACAGAGCTGGAAGATTCCACACTGGAGCTAGATTCGACAGAGCTGGAAGATTCCACGCTGGAGCTAGATTCGACAGAGCTGGAAGATTCCACGCTGGAGCTGGATTCGACAACATCACCACACGGAGTTTCGACCCACCAGTAAGAATCGACGGCACGGTTGTTAATCCACTGCTGATTTACTTGACCACGATCCGGATTCAGCTTATAGCACTTGCCGGGTTCCATGTCATTAAGACCGGAATTGAAGCACTTGCCATTGTAATCGCCAGTACCGTTCTTGAAAGCCACGCAAGTCGAAGCGACAATTGCACTTGAACTGGAGGCTGGTTTCACGCTAGAGCTAGAGACCGGAACAACGCTAGAGCTAACCGGCTTTACGCTGGAGCTGGAGACCGGAGCAATGCTGGAACTGGATTCAACCGGTTTCACGCTGGAACTAGAAGCAGGAGCTTCACCACATGAAGTTTCCTCCCACCACCAAGTCTGGTTCGCTTCTTCGTTAATCCACTGCGGGACCCCTTCCTTTACGCGATCCTTATTCATGGTATAGCACTTGCCTTCAGCCATTTGTCTTAGACCGGAGTTATAACAGTGCTTGTCATAGTCGCCCGTACCGTTTTTGAACGCGATACAAGCTGAGCCGTCCTGAGCAAACGCCATCGCTGACGCTATCCCCAAGAACAATGCTGTACTTTTTGTTTTTTTCATTTATTCACCTTCTTTTTGATTTATTTTAAGGTTAAATAAATTTAGTAAATCAATCATATAAAATAAGTGAAAACATACAAATCATTTACAATAAAGCCAAAATATGCTTAAAAAGCAAAAAAATCGAGCAAATTCTCATATTATGTAATTTTATTTTTACTCCTAAGCAAACAATAATTTATCTTGGATGTTAAAATATATTTGCAAAATTTTGAATAAAAATACAGAATCTAAAAGCAAAAAAAATCCGGAAATTCCGGATTTTTTTTCTTCTGCTTTAAAACGTTATTCTAAAGAACCCTGCAATTAATCCAACTTGATTTTTTTGAGCATTGTCATACCAGCATTCTTGACACGCACAATGTAAAGACCACTCGGAACCGCGTCAAACGAAACGGAAACAGAACCAGTCGAACTCCTGTCGTAAGACTTCGCCACTGCACCCGTCATAGAAATCAAATCCACACGCACATTGCCGTTTACACTCAGCAGGAGCGTTCTACCAGAAAGCTCCATTTTCGGAACGTTCATGGCAGCAGTCGGCAGCGCAGCTTCACCGCCACTGGAACTGGATTGCAATCCCGCGGAGCTAGAAGGAACCGTAGCGCTGGACCCAGGATTTGCAGCGGACGAACTCGCCGGATTCTCCGCAGAACTCGAAGACGCAGGAGCCGCAGCAAGATTCGGCATGTTACCCGAAACCAGGAGACCGCAAAGGACCTTCATAGACTGCTCAAAATAGGCTTCATCCCCCAGACTAACAGCCTCTTTCCAGTACTCATCAAGTTTTCCCTGACGCGATTCGTCCGTAACCAAGGACGTCATCAACGTCGCGACAAACGTACTGTTGTGGTCGTTCCACATCTGGCTACCACTACGTTCAATAGTCCCGTTCATAGACGACGCAGCCTTACCACTCACCCATTTACCGAGCTTATCCAACATCGTTTTCGCTTTTTCTTCACCGAACCAATAGAAGTCCTGCGCCAAACGCCACGGCGTACGGGCGGCATCGTAACCATAATATTTATCCATGCCCTTTCCGCTAGCATTGGACCAGTTATCGAAAAGTCCTGTAGAATATTCCGCCGAGTTCGTTTCAAGCAAAGCATAATTTGCATTCATCGCCGTTGTATTCCAGAAATCGGCATTATCCTTATCCACCTCGGCAAACAGCCTGTAATAAGCAGGCGCAACATAGGACGGATTTTTCTTGTCGTTCCAAGCGTCACCCGGTTTATGCAAACCATTTTCTTCAAATTCATACTGTTTCACATTTTTCAAAAGGGTGCGGGCTTCATCTAAATACTTGTCATCGCCAAACTGGTACGCAGCCATAATCAAAGCGGCCGCAACATCCATTTCCGCATCAGTAGCTGCATTGGCATGATTGTTTGTAGGATTCAAGTTTCCAAACGACCAGTTCATGAGGCCATGTTCGTTGGAACCCGCCTTGTAGAACGCCCACATTTTATCGAACTGGGACTGATAGCTTGTCGTATTGTCGCTGAAATAGACCATCATCAACATGCCGTAGCCGGTTCCTTCAGAAACAAAGTTGTTGCTCCCCTTGTCCTTTTCTATCGCTGCATAATTTCCGTTTTCCTTGTACTTGTCCTTTAAATAGAACTCAAAGGCTTTCTTCAACTGCGCTGCAGCTTCAGTCTGGTTCGAAAGAACAATACCGTTCCCACCATAATTGGAATTTTGCGGATACGGGAAATTGACTTTAGCCTGCGCAAGCCCAAAAGCAAGCAAACCGGCAAGTCCAATTTTAACCAAACGATTCATACCAACTCCTATGCCCCGAGGGCCGTTAAATCTATTTAAAAATAAATTTTTAGTACTCAAAAATAAATTATTTATGACATACGTTTCAGAACTTTGTGCGGTCCATCACAACAAAAAGCGAATCCCGATACACTACGTGCCAATTTTCGGCAGAATCGAGAGTCATAAGCAAACCATTCCACCGGGCATAATAACGCAACGGAAGCACCACGCGGTCGATATCTAGCGAATCGGCATCACGCAAAAAAAGCGAGGGCGTTTCCGAATATTCAAGATAGCGTTCAAAAAAATCTGCCGTTTTCAAGATGAATCGACCATCGATATACGTCGAATCGGACGGATTCATAAACGCCAAGTAGCCTCCCGCACGGTCGTCATTGAATAGTCGGCCCGGATGAGGATGTCCGACCATCCAGGCGGTCGCTGCAACCGGTACACGTTGGAACGCAATCATGGAACGGTCATATGACGCGAGGGATTTGGTCCAAAATCCAAGAAGGAAAGCGATTACAAGAATAGGAAACAACAAGTAGAATGTAGTCGGGAAACGTAATTTAGAACAGAGTTGATAGAAGTAGGAACTTTGATGGATGTGGGTCGTAGCTAGCGATTGGAGGCTAGGATGACTTTGGCAGAACTTAGAGAGAGCTTTGTTGACCGCAGGAATGGCGATGGCCACAAGCACTGGCAAAAAAAGAACAAAATTGCGTTCGGCAACAAAGGCAAGACTAGCGGTGACAAGGAGAGTAACGTATTTCCATATTTCTTGAAATCTCTCCGCAGAGTTCCGAAAACATTTAAAAAGTGTTGCGCAACTCACGACAGTCCCAGCCATGCACAGCACAATCATCAATACACTTTGTATCACATTTTCGCCATTTAGCAAAAGCGTAACCGGCGAACGATTTTCAGCGATTTCACTTGCAAAAATTGCAGCCGAAGGCGAAAGCCCAAGCAGACGGTCCAACAAGCCGAACGGGTACAAGAATAAATTCATACCATCACGGTGCAAAAACGGCATCGCAAACAGCAAGAGAATAAAAGCAGCCTGCCAGGCAATCGCTTTGCGAACAGAAACAAAAACCAAAAAAGCAAAAAGCGGACCAAGAATATACAATCCCTGACACTTGCACCAAATCCATTGAATAACGAGAATCAGTACAGTCGCCGAGATTTTTTTTATGCCATACGGGATTGCCGAGTCCCTCAAGAGCCACGGCAACACGTTCCAATAAACACCGAGGAACAGCAAGCTAAACAGCACTGGACGAATTTCAAACTGATAACGAAAAACATAAAGAAGTATCGCAACGCTAGCGACGACAACCAACGTAACGGGACCCTTCGACAATTTTGAAGAACGCAACAAGGGCAATAAAAACAGAAAAAATACAATGCCCCAAAGAAGCGCCTTAAACGAAACCAACAACGAGGCTCCACCAATATTATAGACAAACGCAACCGTCTGCTGAAAGAATTCATGCACTTGGACGACAGGCTCGCGCACAGGCGTCCAAGTCGTCACCCACCCCCGCGCACAGGCCAAATGCCACCAGATATCAGTATCCGTCAGCGGAAAAACTGCAAAAAGAACTACCGCTATAGACACCCAAATGTGTAGCCCCAACATGCTTCACCTTTATTTTATTTCCAATACTTGGATTAAAGAATCTATACGTGAAGAAAGTTTTTCTGCGCCCAATCTGTTCAAGTGATCATAGTCAAAAGCCATCGTATTCGGGTAATCGTGATCGCCAAATTTATTTTCATCAACAAAGATAAAATTCGGATCATTTTCCGCCATATTCCGGATTTTTTCTACTATTTTTTTTGCATGACTACGCTGCATTCCATGACGTCCATAAGCACCCGTTCCTTTATAATAAGGACTTATCGGAAACACAATCCCAATAACTGTGATATTTTGTTTTTTCGCCAAAAGGATAATATCCTTTAATTTATTTAAACTAAAGGATATTGTGGAATAGCATTTATCTATATCATGGTCTTTAAGGCACCCTGTCAAACTGGAATCGGGATTTAATACATTTAAATGATACGTAGATTCGCACGTTTTTTCATCATAATCAACAAGACAGTCGAAATAGCTCTGATTCAACATATAATCACTCCATATGGAATCATGAAGTATTTCAGCCACGCCATTATAATTAATCCATCCTACATTTATATCAGATGGAGCCCAACCTTTAAATTTCATCATATCGTCGGCATCCGAAGAAGCATTATCCCAAACCAATTTTACAAAAGTTGAATCAACACCTTCTGGATAAAAATTATGATTTTTGTCGTATTCATAGCCAGGAACTCCACCTGCAACCTTTTCAATATCCTCGAATTCATTATAATTATACCACAAATCGAAATCAAGGCTCAAAACAACATATTTAATTTTAGGGCACTGATTCAAAACATAATTTTTAAAGAGATAATGAATACAATGCATATCGCATGGAATCGAAGACAAATTTATAGAATTAACGCTCATAAGAAGAGGATCAAAACCAGATCGAATACGGGAATTTCCAAGAGCCATCAATTCCACAGAATCCTTAAGGCTCCAGAACAAAGCCATTTTATGCGAAAGCAAATTATAAGGTTGGTTTTCTTCAGAAAAATAATGGCCAACACTATCTATGCTCCAATTTACGTTGTTCGTCAATTTATCAAACGGAGTCCAAAAACAGGGGTGCCAAAGTTCATTCCCTTCAGCAAGGTTCGTTATAGTTCCATCCTTTGTATTCACCAAGGCAATTTTCTGATGGGCCCCGTCAGCATTTACAAGCGAAACCACAGCAAATTCATCATGATTTAAAACCCATTCACTATGATCAAATGTGTATCCTTGAGGCGAAACTACGGAAGAAAGCAATTTACCCGTACTATCAGCAATGAACAAACGTTCATGCGTCCGGTATTTCTTTCCGACAAAATTAATTCCAGTTTCACCCGCAAAATCAAGGAAAAGCGAACGCTTCGTCTGTTTGTTCAAAGATGCGTTGCACGCTTGGTTACCGTCGTACCAAATAGAGTCCACAGCCTTCGATATTATCGTCGATTCATTCTTAGCCATGCGAGCACGTAGTAAGCGAGCCCCCGAAACCGACAATTTTTCATCATCACTAATGCCTCCATGGTAGGCTCCATCAAACAATTTTACCGGTTTACCGAACTTTCCTTTAGCAAAAGGAACCTGCCATGTACTTTGAGAAAAAAATTCTGCGTTTTCTTTATTATTGCCCGTATCCGTTACATAGACAATCGCGGTATCTCCATTCTCAAGGACTCGCCAACGGGGCACCGCGGCGGATTTCACATCCAACTTCACAAGATTAGTCCCTTTTTCATTCAAGTCCCGGACATAAACAACCGATTTACCCGCAATGCCTTCCTGCCCAGTGCAGAATGCAACGCGCTTTCCATCCGGTGAAATATCAGGATGATAAGCGTTAATCGTGTCCTTGATTTCAACAACAGAAGGCAAGATATTTGAAAAATCGACAAAAGCAAGATTTCCGGTCACATCATTACGGAAAGCCATTTTTAAACGGGACGAACCTAAAAGCGGTGATATGCTCCGTTTATTCGTCAACACCAAAACATTCGAAAGGACAACATTACCAGAAGCATCAAACCAAACAGGATTTTCAATCTTTCCGTACGCCAAACGAAAGCCCAAATAATCCGAATAGCTGGCGCTCGTTACAGTGTAAACATCACCACGTGAATGAAGATTTATCAAGGACGGTTCACTTCTGAAGTTACCCCCCTTGATAACACGTTCATCAAGAGTTCCCCCATTTGGAGCGCCCATATAATTCGTAACCGACGTATCACGAAAAGCTCCAAGCCAATCGTTAACCCATTCTGTCACATTCCCAGACAAATCGCAAAAACCATTTTTTTCTTTTTTGCGACAAACTTCATGTGCGGCAAAATCCGAATTTTCCGAATTCCAACTATTTTCAACATCAACCGAAAGTTCCGACGCAAAAACCCACTCGGCTTCAGTAGGCAACCGGTAAGCATCAACATCAAAATTAAACTTGAAGCCATTCAGCAAAACACAATGACCTTTCTTATCAAATTCCGCGGAAACATAAGCATACGCCGTATCCTTCCCCTCTTTTTTACTTTTAGCATTTGCAAAGAGAACGGCATCGTAATAAGTCACATTAACCGCAGGTAAGGAATCGTTAGCGCACTCAAGCGTAGCACTGTCCTTTTTCCCACCCATCAAGGCATTGTATTCGCCACAGGTTACTTCATGCATCCCCAATTGAAAAGCATAATCGAACGAAACCTCCATTTCAGGGCGTTCATTTGATTTAGCCGAATTAGAATTGGTTCCTAAAACAGTTCTTTTTTTAGAAGATCGAATCAATATAAAATCGTCTTGCAAATCCACATTGGGACAATCCGCTTTTGAAGAACAAATTGTAGGAGAACCCGGTTCTGCACCTGTCGATGATTCTTCAGAACATGATTCGAACATCGAAAGAAACAGTATCGACAAAAGCCAAATAAAAACTTTTTTTGCATTCAACTTTTTCATATCGGTTTGTTCTCACATGCTTCTATATACATTACTTCAACGTTTTTAATAAAGAATCCAGACGCTGCGTAAATTTTTCAGCCCCTAATGTACATAAATGGTCTTTATTTGCAGCCATTTTGTCGGTATAATCATGATTTCCCATTTTATTTTCGTCCCAAAAAATAAAGTGAGGATATTTTTGACTCAGCGATTCTAGTTCGTTCAGTAACTTCGGTGCTTCACTTCTCCGAATTCCATAACGACCAAAAGCTCCAGTTTTCTTGAAACCAGGACTTTGCGGAAAAACCACCCCGATTACATAAATTCCACGGTTTTCGGCAGCTTGCAAAATATTTCTTAAGTAACCTAAACTTGCGTAGTAATTTTTTGATTCAGAAGAGAACCAGGTGCTATCATATTCTACAGAGGGTTTGGCTTCCCAAGAACCCGATTTTTCGCTATTAAATCCCCTTGATTCCATAAATTTCTGTTGATAAAATTCAATACCTACAGATTCATTCGTTAAAAGAGCCAAGCCTTCGGTATTCTCATTTTTCCAGAAATTATGATTTGCATCATAGACATATCCAGGATACTTTTTATATTCCTGATAAAAGAAGTTATACTCCGTATTTTCATTATGATGCCACAAATCAATATCTAATGAGAGCACAAGATATTTTAAATTACCAAAATGCGGAATAACATAATTTGTAGCAAGATAGTCGGAAACAACCATCATATTAGGGACATTCGCTAGATTTAACACAAAGAATTCTTCATCAAATTTTTGGGGAATAACAGCATTCAAAGGTCTTGAAGAGCCAAGAACGACAACATTTGCACTATCTTTGTATGTCCACAGCAATTCCATTTTGTAACGGAGAATTCCAGCTGCGGCATCCGCATTTCCAGCAAGATACACTCCGGCACTATCAGATTCGAATTTCATACCCGCAGTGCGATTATCACCGCCATTTGAGATTTCATCACTTTTAATCCATAAACACGGATGCCACAATTCATCACCTTCGACGAGGTCAACGACAGAGCTGTCGGACAAATTCACCAAAACAATTTTCGAATGAGCGCCACCCGCATTAGTCAGAGAAGCAACGACCAAGTCGTTTTGTTTAAGAGTCTTTGTTGCATTATCCAGGGCATATCGTTTCCACGCCCATTCCGTATGGTCAAATGAATATCCGTTTGGCGCAGCAACAGACTGAATTAACTTTCCAGAGGAATCCGCAATGAGCAAACGTTCATGCGTACCATAATTTTCACCCACAAACTTTCGACCGGTCTTGCCACCAAAATCAAGGAACAACGTACGTTTGCCACCATCTTTCGCAAGAGAAACATTGCAAGCCTGTTCGGCCTCGCCGCTTTTCTTGTACCACACGGTATCGACCGCCTTTTCTGTAACGGACGACCCAGACTTTGCTATACGGGCTCGCAAAAGACGTGCACCCGAAACGGCAAGCGTATTGTCATCGCTGATTCCTCCATGATAGGCCCCATCAAAAAGTTTTTTGGGTTTGCCAAATTTTCCATTCGAAAATTTGACTTGCCAAGTCGATGCAGACTTGAACGAAGACTCATTCTTGTTATTTCCGGCATCCGTTACATAAACGATTACTGTATCTCCATTTTCAAGAACGCGCCAACGCGGAATTGCAGCGCTTTTCACATCTAGCTTCACAAGATTCGTGCCATCAACATTCAAATCCCGTACATAAAGATTCGAATTACCTGATACTCCTTCTAATTTTGTACAAAAAGCAACTTTCTTCCCATTAGGCGAAACTTCAGGATGAAAGGCATCAATTGTATCTACAATTTCGTTCACCGAAAGGATGCTGTTTAGATAATCAACAAAAGCAATATTTCCAGTAACCGAATTCCTGAACACAAGCTTGGCATTGTAAGTGCCTGCCAAAGAACGAACTTTTGCAGAAGTTGCTAGCGGAGTAATTATACTCGTTGTTGCAGAGCCATCGTTTCCCATCCACACCGCATTGGGAATCGATCCAAAAGCTAGACGAAATCCCACATAATCCGCACGAGTGGAAGACGTCACAGTATATACATCGCCACGATTATACAAATGAATTGTTTCTGCCGCATTACGATAACTTCCACCTTTTACAATACGCTCGCCCAAAGTTCCACCGTCGGGCGCCCCAACATAATTCGATACCGTCGTATCGCGTAAATATCCGAGCCAATCATTCACCCATTCCATTGCATTTCCGACAATGTCGCACACAGCAGAGTTCTTACCTTTTTTGCTGCAAACCTCGTGCAGTTTAAAATCCGAATTGTCGGCAGTCCAGCCTTCTGCCAGATTCCAATAATTTTTGGCAACAAGAGTCCATTCAGCCTCCGTTGGCAAACGATAAGCGTCCACCTCAGAATGAAAAACAAATCCTTCCAAACTTGTGCAATGTTTATCGGAATCAAAACGGGCTTCGATATATGTATATGCGGTATCAAATCCATCTGCTTTACTGCGTTCATTTGCATAAAGCACAGCATCATAATAAGTCACATCCGTGACTGGATTTTTCTTACTTGAACAATTCAACTTCAGACCAGTCAAGGGTTTCATCAACGCATTAAAATCTTGACAAGTCACCTCGGTTTTGCCAATAGAAAAATCATAATCTAACACGACCTTCATTTCAGGGCGTTCACTAGATTTTGCTAAACAATCATCGGTTCCCAAGCGGATTGTCAAATTATTGGCAGATACACGCAACATTCCAGAAAGAGAATCTTCTTTCGCATCAATTTTCCAATTTTCCGACGAAGAAACACCATCAGAACATGATGTCATTTCAAATATGGACAAAAAAAGCAATATACAGAAAAGTAAACAATCCATTTTTTTCAACATAATAAAAAATCTCCCATATTTTGTGCGTCATCACTCCAATGTAGAAAGTAAAGAATCCAATCTATGCGTAAACTGTTTTGCTCCGGCAGCACTCAAATGATCCTCATTGAAAGCCATATCGGGCGTATAATCATGTTCACCAAATTTATTCTCGTCAAACACTATAACATCGAGTTTCTTTATCCGTCCAATCAGTTCCATGGCATAGCTTCGTCTAGGGCCATAAACACCAAAGACTCCTGTTTTTGCAAAATCTGGATTTTGCGGAAAAACGGTCACAACAACAACAAAGCCTTTTGCACGAGCATCATTCACAACTTTTTCAAAATGATTTATATTGCGAATAAAATAAGGAGAGTCATAATCTTGAATAGTCGAATCTCTAATACAAACCGCATTTCCCCAATTATTGGAAGGCAATAAAAAATCCTCTAAATCATAATAAAATTGCATAGCCGTCTCTGGGCGAGGCGTCACCTTTACGGCATCAACAAAATGTTCCGGCAAACCATCTACCCAAAAACTATGGTTTTCATCGTACTTAAAGCCAGGAACTTTATCGTATATAACATCCAACCATGTCGAAGAAGCGTCCGTCCATAACATATCCGGCGAAAATTCCAATATCAGAACCTTTAATTTTTTCAAATGATTCACGACATAATTCTGGAATAGATAATCCATTCCATCAATCTGCCCCGCAGAAAAAGCCATATTCAAAAGCTTATGAGATTGTATTTCCTTATCATAAATCCCAAACATCGTTCGTGACGAACCTAGAGCAACTGCAGTAGCATTTTCGCGATTTTCCCAAAATTTTTCCATTTTCACGCGAAGTTCAAGCGCACTATAGAACGCTTTGGACGTGTAATAAACGCCAGCGCTATCCGTATCTAAATTTTCACTATCATAACGGTTCCGAGAATGCCAAAGACACGGATGCCACAGTTCATCCCCCTCTACAAGCGTCAAAATTTCATCTGTTGATAGATTAATTAAAACAATTTTCTGATGAGCACCATTTACATTCGTAAGCGTCGCAACAACATAATCAGAGCCCCCTAAAACCCACTCCGTATGATCAAACGTATAGCCCTGTGGTGCAGCAACACTTTGAACAAGTTCTCCTTTCCCGTTCATAATCAAAAGTCGTTCATGAGTACGATAGTTTTTTCCTACAAATGCAGCACCAGTCTTTCCACCAAAATCTAAAAACAGAGTCCGATTAGAGCCATCATTGGCGAGGGATACATTGCAAGCTTGTTCCCCATTATACCATACAGAATCAATTCCATTAAAAACATCTTGATGATCCGTTGCCATTTTTGCACGCAAGAGTTTTGAACCCGTAACGGCAAGTTGCTTATCGGCGCTGACGCCTCCATGAAATGCTCCATCAAGTATTTTTTGGGGCGAGCCAAACGTTCCATTGTTGAAGGGAACTTGCCATGTACTAAAAGATGCAAACGCAGCAGCATCGCTATTATTTGCTGCGCTCGAGACATAAACAATTGTCGTGTCGCCATTCTCCAAAAGACGCCAACGAGGAATAACAGCATTGTCAACATCCAACTTTACAAGTCCAGATCCAGACGCATCCAAGTTACGGACATAAACACTAGATGGACTTACGCCACCTTCAATTCCTGTACAAAAGACAACACGCTTTCCATCTGGTGAAATATCAGGATGATAAACTTGAAGAGTATCTTTTATTTCAACTACAGAATTTATTCCATTTCCATAATCAATATACGAGAGATTTCCTGTTACATCATTACGAAATACTAGTTTTGATTCAAAGGTTCCTGTCAAATGTTTCACTTCATAAGTGTCTGCCAATGAATTCACCATGGATTCCTTGACAGAACCGTTTTCATCGAGCCTTGAAGCATTAGGAATTTTCCCCAAAGCAAGTCTAAAGCCCAAATAATCGCCCTTTGTCGCAGAGGTCACTGTATAAATGTCCCCACGACTAAACGTATTTATTTGCAAAACATCATTTCGATAACTTCCGCCTTTGACAACTCGTTCACCAAGACTACCTCCATCAGCACCGCCCACAAAATTTGTGACAGGATTTCCGCTAAAATAGGTAAGCCAATCATTGACCCACTCCAAAACATTCCCAGCCATGTCATAAACGCCAAGATCATTTGCCACAGAAGTATTCACGTCATGGGCCACAAAACCAGAATTACCACTATGCCAGCCAATCTCAGGATTCCAACCTTGACTAGCCACAAACACCCATTCAGCTTCTGTTGGCAAGCGATATCCATTTACTGTTTCATGAAAAATGAGGCCTTCAAGGTCATCACATCCCCCTAGAGCGTTAAAGGATGCTTTTTTATACGTATAAACGGTATCCAAATTTTCTGCTTTGCTTTTAGCATTTGCATAAAGAATGGCATCATAATACGTCACATTTGTCACAGGACTGTTACCATTACACTCGCCTTCACATTCGGCACCGGCGTTTTTGCGCAAAGCGTTGTATTCACCACGAGATACTTCATGATCGCCTATGTAAAAATTGTACGTAAAAAAAGTTTCCATTTGCGGAGATTCGCTTGTGCGTCCTCCCTTTATATTCGTTCCAAGAAATGTTGATTTACCATTAGCTGAGACAAATACAAAACCGTCTATCTTTTTTGCAATTTCATCATTCATTTTCAGCGCAGTAATGTCATTTTCTTCAGAACATGCAACAAAGAAAACGGCACTCAACAAGAAAAATGCTATATGTTTCAAATTCTGTAGAGCACACATTTTCATTTTTTTGATTCCCATGATAACAGCAATTTATTCAAGCGAGACGTCAAAATAACACTTCCACCACCACACAGATGATCTTCGTCAATAGCCATTCCGTCTGTATAGTCGTGTTTGCCCATTTTATTTTCGTCCATCAGCATAAAATTCGAATATTTCTTTTCTAACGCTTTTATGTCATTAATTAATTTTTTTGCAGAACTCCGGCGCAAGCCATATCGTCCAAACGATCCCGTTTTCGCATATGCTGGGCTCTGCGGAAAGATCAATCCAACAACACGAATATTCCGCTTAGCCGCCTCTTTAATAATTTCAAGGAGCGTTTCCATACTGTCATCAATCAGGTTCCAGTGATTATCCAAATAATTGCTATCCTGTTCGATTTCAGGTTCGTCATGCCACGAATTACATAATGCGTTCAAAAAACGCCCCCTATCTTTCATGTAAGAAGATTCATCCGAAGAACCTACGGCACCCTCCGTATATTCTAGCAGGCCTTCCGGATAACCATCTTTCCAAAAGTCATGGTTTTCATCATAAACATATCCTGGATAATTTCCGAAATCTGTATAAAAGAAATTATCGCTTTTCGGGCCGTCATTTTTATACCAAAAATCGATATCCAACGAAATTACAATATATCTGAGTTTTTTCAAGTGGTTAAAAATATACTTTTTCAGAAAATCTCTGGACATGTAAATGGAGTTAGGAGTTTGTCCAAAATTAACGGCAAAAAACTTCTTATCCAATTCCTTGGGGCTAACGCCATGCATCGGTCTTGAAGAACCAAGAACTGCAACATTTGCTGAATCTCGATATTTCCAGAGGAGCTCCATTTTATAGCGCATAATAACAGATTCCCACTTATCCGACGGATGCAAATAAATTCCGGCGCTATCAGAATCTAGTTTTGCTGATTTCGGCACATAAACATTTTTTCGCCAGATACACGGATGCCAAAGTTCATCGCCTTCAACCAAATCTAGGATAGAGGAATCATGTACATTCACGAGGACGATTTTCGAATGCGAGCCATTAGAATTTGTAAGAGTCGCAACAATGAAACCACCATCATCATCTCCACTTACATAGTTCAAAGCCCACTCTACATGGTCAAAACTATAGCCTTCGGGCGAAGCAATAGCTTTAATCAAGCGCCCCGTACTATCAGCAATCAGTAAACGTTCATGAGTTCCATAACTTTCACCAACAAACTTGGCACCCGTTTTCCCGCCAAAATCAAGGAACGCCACCCGTTTCGTTCCATCTTTAGAAAGAGACACGTTACAAGCCTGTTCACCATTATACCAGACCGTATCGCGATTTGCAACATGCGCACGCAGCAAACGAGCACCTGTCACGGCAAAAGTATTATCTTCGGATACACCTCCGTGATACGCTCCATTGAACAGTTTTTTCGGAGTTCCAAACCGTCCATTGCCATACTTCACCTGCCAAGTACTCCTGGACTTAAATGCAGACGCATCTTTGTTATTCCCGGCATCGGACACATAAACTATTGCTGTATCCCCATTTTCCAAGACACGCCATCGCGGGATGGAGGCGTTACCTTTTACGTTAAGTTTGAGTGGTTTTGTCGTGGTCAACGAAAGCGGACGAATATAGATACTTGATTTTCCAGATACACCTTCCATACCCGTACAATACGCCACAAAACGCCCATCTGGAGAAATATCGGGATGATAAGAATTGACGGTATCCGCAAGTTCTATAACAGACAAAATTCCATCCACATAATCAACATAAGCCAAATTTCCCGACACATCGTTGCGAAAAACTAGTTTCGTACGATAAGTTCCGATATTTTTCTCGACAACAGATGCACTTGCCATCGGTATAATACGGCTTTCCCGAAGCAAACCATCATAGCCCATCCAAGCCGCATTCGGAATTTTACCAAACGCAATACGGAAACCGAGATAATCGGACTTTGCCGCCGAAGTCACGATATAGACATCACCACGATTATACAACTTGATTGCAGCCGGATCGTTACGGTAGCTACCGCCCTTGATAACACGTTCTCCCAAAACACCGCCATCTGGAGCCCCTACATAATTCGTAATGTTCATATCCCTAAAATATCCCAACCAATCAGAAACCCATTCCTTGACGTTTCCGGCCATATCACAAAAGTCACCACCCAAGCGCCCGTATGAACAAACGTTCTTCGGTTCAAAATTTGAATTCAAAGCATTCCATTCCGCCGTGGGATTCCAATGCCTATCGGCAACCAGAATCCATTCCGCTTCGGTCGGCAAGCGATACGCATCAACTTCTGGATGAAAGACAAGACCTTCCATGGAAATACAATTTCCAGCAGCATCAAAAACCATCGACTTATAAGAATACGCCGTATCATAACCTTCACGCTTACTACGTTCATTAGCATAAAGAACAACGTCATAGTACGTCACATTCGTCACCGGCAACAAATCTGAATTCTTTTTTCGGCAACGTTCATCGAAAGTCGTCCCCATAACTTTTTTGAATTCGGCACAAGTGACTTCATGTTTGCCCATCGAAAAATCATAATTCAATATAACACGTAATTGCGGACGTTCAATCGCCTTGGCTGACGTCTCATATGTTCCCATGAACGAGACTGCTCCACCACTTAAATTTTTTACTTTTGACGCCCTAATGACAACAAGCCCATCGTGAGCCGTATCCGTTTCTGCCGGAGCATTCAACCAGACATGCTCTCCAAAAAAAGTATCACAACTACAAAGGAAGAGAACAGACGATACTAAAAAAAGTATCTTGACAAAGAAAAATGAATGATTTGAGCGCTTTGACATTACTCCATAAAAATAGCTTTTTGAGCTTACAAAAAACAACAAGAATCGGCATCAACCGCTTCTACAAGCTATAAAGCACTTCAATGTAAGAAAATTATATTAAATCGGGCAAACGACTTTTGGCAATCTGCTGGTTTGCCCGAATCCCCGGGTAATTCGGGAAAAATTCTTCGGCCATCCGGTACCAAGTCAGTGCCCGAGGCACGTCATTTTCAAGGTACAAATTGCCAATATCGAACGCGGCAAGTCCAACAAATTCCTTAGGTTCAAGCGCACGGAATTCCAACCCCGTCCATTTTCCGTCTTTGTACTTTTCGCGATATTCTTCATCCGTGTATGAAAATCCACGACGGTTGGGTTCCAAATTCATTGATTCGTTCGCGGAATTGTAGCGCAAAAAAACATGCCCCGGCAAAAGAATGGCATCGAGCTGCAAATGGCGCGCCTCCGCCACCATAAGCGCAAGCCACGAAAGCCCCATGCAACCGGATTTCCTGTTTTCAAGAACACGAAGCGGAAGCACTGCATCTTTTGCAACCGAAGCTTCGCCCGCCCCGGCAAATTCGATATTCCAAAAATTCCACAACAAACTTTTGAAGGAATTTAAGGTATCATGAGTCACCGCGACACTACTATCAAAGTAAGCAAGTCCATCACGCCACTCGCGAATGGAATCCAAGCACGACGGATTCCGTTCTTCGAACGTGCAAGCCATTTCACGATAAGAAACATCTTTGCCGCTCCCGCTCCAAAGAATCAGCGAAAGCGCAACAACAAAGACAATAACTAACGCCGGCCAGAATAGTTTAGACGAGAGACGAGTAGCCTGTCCTGAGCATGTCGAAGGAAGAGACGAGAGATTTTTGCTTTTTTCCATTTTCACACCATCTCTAGTCTTTCGTCTGTAGCGAGCATCGCGAGCGTTCTTTCGTCTAAATTCCGTCCCATTCCATCGGGCTTTGCCAGAAGTCGCGAGCGGTCATCATGTAAATCACGAGGCGCTTGCTCAGCATGTCTTTTTTCATTTTCTTCAAGCGAGCACGAACGCCGGGACCACCGCCCCAGCTCGTAAGCACCTGAACGTCAAGCCCCGTCGCATAAGCAAGCAAAGAGCCCGGACCACCGCTTTTCTGGTCAACAGATTCGAACACGCCCGTAAACGAATCGCCCATCAAGAGGATCGGAGCATTTTTGCCGCCCTTGTACGGTTTATCGCCCTTGTAAATTTTCATGCCCACAAGCGTATCGGCGGCATACTTCGACTTTTCCTTATCCGGCAAATGAGCGACCAAGTCGCCTTCGCGCAGCACGACCGTATCCTTCATCAAAAGACTACCCGGTTGCGGATTCGCTTCGGCATACCAGCTGTACTGCGTCACACGGGAAGCGAGCTGTTCCATCGCGGCAAGCATGCCAGGCAATGCCCAATGCGTGTCGTAGCGCTGGTAGCTGTAATGAGGCGGTTCATCGCCACTGCGGGCAGCCATCAAAGACGGGTAAAGGTCCAACACGTCAATTCCAGCCGCAAGCAATTCACGGATAAATTCACGACCGTTCACATTCACGCACAAATCCGCGGGCGTCCCCTTCACAAGCTTGTCCGCATAGATTTCTTCTTTCACTGGAATCGGAACAACCAACAGTTGGACATTCATCGAATCCAGATACTGTTTGAGTTCAACCATTCGCGGAAGCGGATTGTGAAGACTATCCTGACCGCTAATTTTATCTGCAACGAGGTAATTTGCATTGCGACGGAACCAAAGCATTCCGTCATCGGCCCACGCATTTTGCTCCTTCGGGAGTTTCGAAAGCTTTTTCTTCAATGCGTCGCGGAACTTCTTTGTCGCAGGCGTTGCCGGGCAGCTATTTTCAAGAGACGCGAGCGTTTCTAGGCGCGCAAACGAACTCGTATCAAGCGTACGATTGACAGGAACGACCTCGCCTGCAGCGGCAAGCGAATCGGCAACGGCATTGGCTCGCAACTGTTCATCCGTCAAGCGGAACGCAGGAACTTCAAACGCCACCCACATCGGTTTTCCCATCGGGTTTCCGCGCATTACCGCAAACGGACGGTTGGCGCTAGAATTTTCCCAAATGGCGCCGGGAGTATGTTGTTCCAAATCGGTATTCAATGTCGGGTACCAGTAAGACGAAAGCGTACGCGCCCAGTTCATCGCCTCTTCACCGTTCATCTCGGCAGTCATGTAATAATTCAGGACTTCTGCCGATTCACCGCCCGAAACGAATTTCAGTTTACCATAGAACGGAGCGCGGTTCGTCCAAATGGCGGGCATGACTTCGACCCACCATTCCACCGTTCCCTGATTATCGCCCTTTCCAGGAACACCCCACAAGCGGCTTACCGTCTGGAACGCGCGGAAGACATCGGGTTCATCCCATTTCACAGCTTCAACTTCGTTCAACGTTTTTGCAAGCATTTCATCACCAGTCTGCGCATAAAGAATCTTCGAAAACGGTTCCCAGGCGATTGGCGTCAAACCAGCAACCGCATCCGGTTCATATTCCGAAATCGAATCGAGCATCGGGAACGGGTAATCCGCAAGTTTTGCGTTCGCCATTTTGCCTGTATAATTTTCAGGCTTTTCGTCCATACCCGCCAAACGGATCGGATTCGAGAAATACGCTGCAAAATCAAGTGCTGCAAGCGTCGGTTTATCGACGACTCGCACCTGCTTGTCAAAATCAAGCACGCGCAATTCAAAAACAGCCACCGGAGCCACGTAAGCCGGAGGCAAATTCGTCGGTGGAGCAGATTCCGCCTCGCTAGAAGCCTCAACAGAAGGCTTTGCAGACGAAGATGCACAAGATGTAACGCCAAGCACGCCTGCGGCAAACCCCGCAAAGCATAAAAAAGGAATAGAGATATTTTTCATTTTCACAAAAGGAATTATAATAAATGTTGAAGCTAGCAGAATCGGTCTTTGGTCATTAGTTATCAGTTATGGGTTACCAGCTATTGACTATTGACCATTGACTATCGACCATTGAACACACATTTTCTAAATTATAATCGAAACAAACAAGGAGTCCTTATGCCCGCTAAAGGTGAACATAATAAATGGATTGCGCTCATCCTATGCCTCATCCCTGGTTTTTGCCTCGCCCCCATTTTCATTTTTCCCGGGATCTGCGGTTTGCACCGTTTCTACGAAGGGAAAATTTGGACGGGACTTCTTTGGCTCTTTACCGGTGGACTTTTTGGTATAGGAACTATAGTTGACGCCATTTTGATAGTCATGAAACCGGAGAAGTACTAGCTAGTGATTAGTGGTCAGTGGTTAGTGGTTAGGATTGCAATAAGAATGTTCCTTTTACATCCCTACATACTAACCACTATTTACTAACCACTAAATTCATTCCTGTTTACTAACCACTGCTTACTAACCACTAATTTATGAAACACCTTTTTGTTATCGCGACCGGCAGTGCCGGAAAAATCAGAGACTTCGCCCACATTCTCGGTACCGACCATTACGAATTCAAGACATTGAAAGATATCGGATTTGACGAAGACATTATCGAAGACGGAAAGACCTTCGCAGAAAACGCTATCATCAAATCCAACACGACCGCGCAATGGCTCGCCAAGCGCAACATCGAAGCGACCGTTCTCGCTGACGACTCCGGCCTTGAAGTTTTCGCACTGAACAGCGAACCTGGCATTTACAGCGCCCGCTATTGCGGCAAGCATGGCGACGATGATGCGAACAACAATCTTTTGATGCAAAAGCTCGAAGGGATTGAAGACCGCAAGGCCCGTTACTTCTGCGCACTTTCATATCAGACCGTCACGAAGAACGAACAAGGTGAATTTGTCATCAGCAAGCCCATCATTTTCGAAGGCGAATGCCGTGGCGAAATCAACCACGCTCCCGTTGGCGACATGGGATTCGGTTACGATCCGCTGTTCGTCCCCGATGGAGAAACGAGAACTTTTGCGCAAATGGAACTCGAAGAGAAAAAACGCATCAGCCATCGCGGAAACGCCATCCGAGCGCTGAAAAAAGCCCTCGGAAAATAAAGGCCCGCCACTTTTTGAAACATCCGCAAAAATTGCGCCATGTTAAAAATTCTATTCGCTCCACTACAAGGTTACACGACGGGCATTTATCGCAAAGCCCATGCGGAAATCTTTGGCGGAGTCGATGCATATTACGCACCGTTTTTGCGCATAGAAAATGGAAAGCCACGCGAAAAAGACCTGCGGGATTTGGAAACTTCCAATCCGCAGCATTCCAATTCAGAAAAGCAGACCTATGCAAAAACCGTGCCGCAAATTATTGCAAACAGCGTCGATGAATTCAAAGTTCTCACCGACGCATTAATCGCCAAAGGCCACACGGAAATCGACTTCAACATGGGTTGCCCGTTCCCGATGCAAGTCAATCGCCATCGCGGTTCCGGACTGTTAAGCGACACGCAAACCGTCCAAGCAATCATGGACGAAATCAAAAAAATGTCTAGCACAGCAAACGGAACTGCGCCAATAAAATTTTCCGTCAAGATGCGACTCGGGCAATACTCCCCTGACGAAGCATTTGCACTACTCCCTATTTTAAACGAAACTCCGCTTGTGCAAATCACGCTCCACCCGCGGCTCGGCAAGCAACAATACAAGGGCGCGATTGATTTTAAATCGTTTGAAAAATTTTATAGCGAATGTCGCCATCCGCTCGTTTATAACGGAGATATCTCAAGCGTTTCACAAATCTGCGAAATGGAAAAAAGCTACCCGAAACTCACCGGCGTCATGATTGGACGCGGATTGCTCGCCCGACCAAGCCTCGCAGCGGAATACAAAGCGGGAAACGCGAACAAGGCAGAAAATGCAAATACAAAGGATGTTCGCAAAAACGGGGCCATAAGCGAAAGCGAATTTACAAACAAGCTCCTCCAAATGCACCAAATCATTTTCGAGCACGCTTGCAAAACGTACCAAGGCGACAGTCAAATTCTTTCGCATGTTCAAAGCTTCTGGGAATATCTCGAACCCAGCATTCCCAAGAAAATTTTCAAGAAAATCAAGAAAGCAGGGAAACTCAGCGAATATCAAGAAGCAATTATAGAGTTGAGGGGGCAATCGTGAACAGCGTCTATATCGAAATCACGAACGTTTGCAATTTGCATTGCAGTTTTTGCCCTTGCGGAACAACGGCAGGCAATGAAAGCGCGGCAGACAATCCGTCGATTTCCGCGAATCGGGCGTTCATGGATTCGAAACTCTTTGAGACCTGTATCGCAGGAGCGCAAGAAATCGGAGCCACAAATGTCTATTTTCACGTTCTTGGCGAACCCACGCTCCATCCCGGATTTGCGCATTACGTCAAAAAACTAGAACAAACTCCCTTAAAGCTTACACTTACGACAAACGGCACCACCATCGAACGCACTGGCCACCAGATTTTTGCAAGTCCCGCCGTCCGTCAAGTAAATTTTTCAACGCACGCTTACGCAGAACTCCCCCGCGAAACCGCCGAACGATATCTGCAAAACGTCCTAGATTTTTGCAGCCTCGCGATTGTCGAACGCCCGGACCTCTACATCAATTTGCGACTTTGGAACATCGGAGCCAAAGAAGCTTCCCCGTGGAATAGCTACATGCTCAAACGCATCCACGAAACGTTCGGCGTTGATGTCACGCCCGGGCATTTTTGCAGCCGCCACAAAAGCTTCAACATCACAGGGCGACTTTATCTGCACGAAGACACAAGATTTGAATGGCCTAGTTTAGACGAGAGCAGTTCGACTAATTCGACAGGCTCATCAACCGGCTCACTGACCTTGAGTCATCCTGAGCATAGCATCGATAGATGCGACGTCGAAGAATCTAACAGCAAAATCGTTGTTGGCACGTGCCGCGCTTTAGACACGCACGTCGCCATACTCCATGACGGTCGCGTTGTCGCCTGCTGCCTCGACCATAGCGGACAAATTACGCTCGGCCACATCGGCAAACAAAGCCTTAGCGAGATATTAGAAAGCCCACTCGCGAGCAACATCCGCGAAGGGTTTGCGCAGCACGAACTACGCCACCCCTTCTGCCAAACTTGCACATTTCGCAAACGGTTTAAATAACTTTTTAGTTATTGGTCACTAGTCATTAGTTTTTAGTTATTATTAGAACATGGAAATCACGGTTCAAGATTTTACGGGAGTTTACGCCGAACAGCCCTTTATGCAAGGACTGCGCAACGCAGCCAAGACAAGCAAAGATGTTCGCTGGCTCGACTGCACGAAAATCGTCGGCACCGACTGTTACTGTGATGATGACGCCATCAAGGAAATCAATGAATTGATCGACAACGCCGAAAGTTGCAATAGGACAGAAAGTAAAAGCATTATCGAGAAAAGCGGCAATTCCGCGAACGTTCCCGCAATTCACTTTTTCGACAACGGCAATTACCATTACATGAGCAAGCTCTGGACCGATAGAGTCCAAGAACCGTTCACGCTCATCGTATTCGACCATCATCCCGATATGCAACCACCCCGTTTCGGTGGAATTCTAAGCTGCGGCGGCTGGGTCAAAGAAGTCCTCGAAAATAACAAATTTGTTCAAAACATAATCATCATTGGAGTCAAAGAAGAACTCGTGGAAACCGCATGCGAAGAACTTTCGCAATCTGGTGAATCGAACATTTTAGATAAAGTCACATTCATTCGCGAAAGCGAACTAAACACTCTCTCGCCACAAACCACTCTATCGTCTTTCGTCTATCGTCTTTCGTCTCCACATTCCCTCTACATTTCCATCGACAAAGACGCTCTCGCCCCCGCCTACGCCGCAACCAACTGGGATCAAGGTTCGCTCACGCTAGACGCGCTCAAAGAGTGCATCTCAACCCTCGCCGCAAACCACAAAATTCTTGGCATCGACATCTGCGGAGAACGCGCCCAAAACTTCGAAGGCGACGCAAACCACACCGTCCAAGAAGCGGATAGCCTCAATGACTCGCTTAATCGCGAACTAGTCGAGTTTTTGCAGAAAATTTAAACATTCCATGGCAAAATATTAGACTGAAGAATTTCACCAGCAGCTAATTCGTCAAATTCCCTTCCAGCACGATGAGCTTATCACCCCAATTCCAGCAAACATAATTTACCCTTAGAAAAATTTTTATACAAATTAAAACAATCCATGTACTTTTCTATGAGATTTGCCAAAATGACAGTTGGCTTTCTAATTCCATTCATACGTATATACCCCAGGAGTTTCTATGAAGCATCGCCATCCCTAACGCTGATGCACACCAGCCTTACTTCTTTTTACTTTTGAAAAATTCAGCTTTTTTCTTCAACCACTCATCCATCAGTAAACGAAGTTCATGCGTATTGACCGTGCAAATTTTCCGTTCGTTTTCATTCTCTGGGTAGAGAAATTCAACGATAGTTTTATCCTTGTCGGCCTCAAAAGAGCAACAATTCCCGTTTGCAGAATATTTTTCCACTTCGCCAGAAAGGAGTCTGTCAAAAATTTCCAAGTACTCCTTAGAAAAAGACTCAACATCATCCAAGAATTCACTCAGGATACTGAAATTGCCATCAAAGATAAAAACCATATCTTCGATTTTTCCCTGTTCTTCTATGTATTTTACTTCGTAATTCATATAGACCTACTCCTTCGGAAAAGCAGAAATAATTTTGCCGTTAGAATTAATAAACATTTCTATCTTGACCCCATTGGCATAGCCGTAATATCGGTTACCCGATAGACGTTTTTTAGTTTCATACGCTTGATTAATCGAATTTATGACTTGTTGCGGAGACCATTCTCTCGGAAAGAACGTGCTGAACCCAATTTTAGATACTCCACTCACTTTCACATTTCCACGATATACTCCGTTAGGATTCGGTGCAGTTCGCGTACCAGGCACAAGCGTTCCCACTGTATTCTCAATTCCCTCGTAATGATATCCTTTAGCGTCTCCTCTATTATTGAGCTCTCCTTCAAATATATGTTTTATCGCTCCTTCTGTAAAGTGTTCGATGTTGCCCAGATTTGAAAGGGCTTCCATTGAGTACTCCTGTTGCCCCAGTTTCTCTTTAAGTTTCGCCTCAATTTCTTGAACCTTGGCTCCGTATTCCAGCGATTCTATGCTTTCCTGCGGTGAACCCGATGTCCCATGACTGAGTCCAGTATTGCTACTTCGCATCGTCCCCTCCTTTTTGCTTTTTCTTACCCAATTTATTTCGGCCTTTTAAGATGTTATCAGGAATAACAACTTCAATCCCTTTTTGAATAGCATATTCAAATATCGCCAAAGCCTTTTCGTCCGTTCCGCAGACATCGTAAACGACAATAGTTTTAAGATGCAACGTATCAACAGTCAACTTTATCGCTTTGATGAGAATTTCCCGTTCTTCGGCATTGTCGATATAGCCCTTTGTACTAAAAGCAACAACGCGGCACTCCAGAAGCCCTTCCAAGACGAAGGGCAAGAAATTCAAATTGGGAAACGTTATCAAAGGTATAACGCAAATTCCAAGTTCAATCGTAAGCCACAAAGAAATCACACGGGACCTTTTCAACCGATACAGATTTTCCAAAAGGTCCACATCGCCGCATTCCGAGCAATCCGGAGCGATAACGAATTTAACACCCTTGAAACGCTTCTTGAAAGCTCGCAGATCCCTGCGGTTATTATAATAGATGGCATTGTAAAGCCCATGTTGCCCATCAAACACATTGTCGAATTGGAAATAGGCAACAGCAGTCCTTGATGTATGGCAATAGTCGCCCACTTGCGAATACAGTGCGATATAATCGGGCAACACTTGCGTATTACACTGAACACTAGGCAATTCTAATTTGCCAGTTTTGTGAGTCTTGTTGGTGTAGTCCAGATAATGGAGCAACAAGCGCTTTTTCTTGAAATTGTCAGTCATTTTTTTCATAAAAATTTCCCGGAGATTAAGGTTGGTCTAGCGGGTTCACATTCGCAAACACGCTTTGCGCTTTTGAGGCGCTAATTGCAAAAAGTTATCCTATGTCAATTTTTTTTGAGCAAAATAGCCCTAAAGCGAAAATCCATAAAAAGAATTTCGCCGCTTAAGGGTGGTCAAAACGCTGGGAAAAATCTATCTTTGAAAAAGCTAAGCCTCAAATTAGAGGTTTCCAAGCGAGCCTCGAAACTACCGCTAATAGTTTCGGGGCTTTTTTGATGACTTGTTATTTGGGTTCATTTACATAACACCTCCAAATTCTGATATTTGTCGAACTTCATACAAGTTTCTTTGCACGAATGTGCTGTTATGACTTTGCAAAGGAACAGCATGTCCGCGAACTTCCTTTACTAAGTCTGGTCTATATTTGTTCCAATCCAATTGTTGGTCGCATTCGGATTGAAGTTTCTTAATTCCGTTCAGTTCAAAAATATAGGCTTCGAGTCCACTTCTTTCTAGAGCCAAAATTTTGAGTTCGTAGTCTTTATATGTTCCATCAAAATGTTCTAGCCATTTTTTGTAATTATCCAAAGCATAACCAGCCGCCTCGCAACTCAAGCCGAAAGCCTTTTGAATCGTTTCGACCGTTTTCATCGGGAGCAAGTGAATCAACGGCATTGGAGCCTTTGCATATTTGGCAAAAAATTTTGCTTCAGATTCTTTCACTTCATCAGATTTATTCGGCGTTGAATTATGGTCTAAAACCTGATGACCAATTTCATGGAGCATTGACATATCCTGCCGTTCCTTCATTCTCTCGTCATTAAAGAAAATGTAGGCGGGACCGCAATTCTTTTCACAAAGAAAACCATCTCGACTAGTTTTCATAGCAGCAATATAGGCATCTCTCCCAAGAGTACTATAAGGAACAAAGTCGATATCCATTCTACGAGCAAACACGCCTGCATCAAGCGGATAAGACATGCCGCATCGCACAAGGTAATGCGCAACTTCTCCTTTTATTTCTTCGTATGTTTCATCATCTAGGAGCATTAAATTTTTCCATCTCCAAAAAGAACTCTAACAAGTGCCGCCTTTTGATCATTATCCAACTGTTTCGCACTGCGAGCCACAATTTTATAAACTTCATCGAAACTCGTTTCAGTATTACCGCCCATCAATTCATCCACTGACATATTCAACACATCAGCTAGCTTTACAGCAACAGCTGATCTCGGCATTCGGTCTCCCTTCAAATAATGACTAACAGCCGCTTCTGTAATTCCCACTTTTTCAGCAAGTTCCTTCTGCGTCATTCCCGACCTTGATATAGCCTGTTGCAATCGTTCATTAAACTGTTCACTCATAGTGGTATCTCCCTTTGCTTCTAAACTACATTAAAATTATCATTTTGTCAAGTAATTTTAGAAAGATTTCATAAAAAGCCACAATATATTGTGTCATAGCAATCAGAAATTAACTAAAACTATACTTTTAATTAACTTTAAGTTAATTTTCAATTTAATTCCTAAAATTTCACTTTGGGCAAACTTTTGACGATTTTCATGGTTTCGAGGCTGACGGTGATGATGCGGAGAACTAGGTTGAAAATGTATTTGGGGTCGTTATGCTCCAAAGCCCAGTCGTTTGGGTCGTTGACGATGCCGCTTGCTTTGTCGGTGGTGATGGCGTAGCGTTCCATAATCCATTCAATGGCGGATTTGCCGTTGACGACATATTCATAGGCTTCGAGCGGGATTTTAGCAATCGTGATTTTGTCGTTATAGACGATTCGGGTTTTGTCGTCTTCAGTTTTCATTTTACCATTGGCCGCTTTAACCTGTTTTTTCGCAAAACGCATCTGTCGAACTTTATAAAGAGTTTCAGGAGCTTCGGCACTGAAGAAAGCTCGATTTTCACCAGCAGCGAGACCGAACAAAGGCAAATCCGCTGAAGTAGATTTTGACGAGACAATGAGACATCTGTAAGGTTCAGCTGTTTCGTAGTTCAGGTGGATGTCGGCGAACTTGCGGCCGGCCTTGCTGAAAGCCCAAAATTCGTCAGCGGTATCGACAAGCGGGATGCGCGGGAGCATTTTCTTGAGGTCTGCGGCGAATTCGGTGCGGTATTCTTCGCAGTGCAAGAATCCATAGACGTAATAGAAGATGTCTTCTTTGCGAATTTTGGGGTCGCTATATTGCGTGCGGGCCTGCTTCAGAATGTAATCGCTGACGGCGTCTTTGCGAACGTATTTGTCTTTGGATGCGAACATGTCTGTAGAATCAAGTTTTTCGTAGTAGTAGAGCGGGAAACATTGAGCATCACCATTGCTATGAAGATCAGGCAAGCAATCGGTTATTAAAGGCGTTACCCCATGAGACGAGTTCATATTTACAAGTATTACATAATTTCCTAAGTCACAATCAGGATAGAGACTTGATATTCTATATCGCATTTCAACTAGTGGAGCATACCACAGCATTTTTTGTTTGAAGAAGGGTCTGTAAAGGGCTTTTCTTATTTCAGCATCATTAAAGTTATATTTTTTCTTGCGTTTCAAATCATCAAGAACCGCTCTCGTCCAACTAATTTTTTTTGTGTTAAAATTGGGTTCCGAGACACTTCCATTTTGTATAAGTTTTAATGTGTCGTTATAATAATTGATACTTGTCTTAGCAATTAAATTAACATTTTCTTCTGAAGATCCATAGCTCCATGAATCGCGTTGTGTTTTGGCCCCATTGGAATTTATCACAAACCAACTCTTACTCTTTTCATCAAATTTCTTTTCAGGTTCAATCGGTGTCCATTTACCAAATGATTCGTTTCTCTGATTAATCCAGTCGCCATGTTCATTGGGGTGTAGGGTTTCCATCTGAAGATGCGTAATGCTTTCGGCATCATGGATGATTTTCAGTTTTTGTTCGCGAGACAAGTAATCACCAATATCGTAGTATTTGATGACTGCTTTGTTTTTTACGTCATTCTGAGGCAAAGCCGAAGAATCCAGAGCTTTTTTGGAAACATCACTAGATCCTTCACTACGTTCAGGATGACGAGTAGAAGAAATGTTTTGACGATACCCTATTGGATGTTTGACAAGGATGGTGATGGAGACGGGGGTACGGCTGCCACTTCCGAAAATTTTGCCACCTTCTTTTCGAGAGAGTTCGCCGCTAGTGCGTTGGTTCCCGCGTAGGTTGAACACGAATATTTTGCTGAATTCTTTTTCCAAACTCTTGCGGAATCCATCCGTTGCGTTTCCATCTATCCAGCTACCATTCGTAATAAAACCTATCACGCCACCATTTTTAGGGTCAAGCCTATCCGTCGCCCAGCGGAATGCCTTGATGTAGCTATCATACAGAGAGTTCTTGTTTGTTGCAGTGCTTTCTTGGGCGTATTTTATATCAACGCGAGCGTCCAAATCAGGATATTTCTGATTTTGCGCATTATCGTTCGCAGATTTTTGCCCTACAGAATATGGCGGGTTCCCAATCACCACTTGAATGGGCACACGCTTCTGTGCACGAGCACGCGGACCATTCACGGGGAAAATATCTTCGCCACAATCTTCTTGGTCCACCTTCTCGCCCAATTGGAAACTATCCGTCAAACAAATTCCTTCAAACGGCGTGTATTCTTCTGAGCCCATAACATCGTGATAGGCGTTTTCGATGTTCACGCTCGCGATGTAGTATGCCAGCAAAACAATTTCATTCGCCTTGAGTTCCTTCTTGAACTTGCGTTCCAAATCCTTTTTGCCAATAAGCCCGCTTTGGATAAGCCGCGTTATGAACGTTCCTGTTCCCGTAAACGGATCGATAATGTTCACGTTTTCGTCACTAAGTTTACGGCCAAATTCTTGACGCAAAACGTCATTCACGCTATGGAGAATAAAATCGACACATTCCACCGGCGTATAGACAATGCCTAACTTTTCGACGGTCTTGGGGAGAGCGCTCTTGAAGAATTTATCATAAAGTTCGATAATGATTTTCTGTTTGCCCTCAGCACTTTCAACTCCTTCGGCACGGAGCTTCACGCTCTTGTAAAAGTTTTCAAGACTTCGTTTATCAACATCATCGGTGGTACTTTCCACTACATTGATAACACGCTGTAACGCTCTAGAAACAGGGTTGTTTTTCGCGAAGTCGTAATCTTCAAACAGAGCCTCGAAAACAGGTTTTGTAATCAGGTGCTGCGAAAGCATCTCTATCGCCTGCTCCTCGTTCACGCCGGGGTTCAAGTTCTTTTTCAGTGCCACAAGGAACTTATCAAATTGCACTTTCGGCTTGCCATCAACGGCAATAAGTTTGCGGATACGGTCTTCGTGGCGTTTGGCAATGTCGGCCACATCATTCGCCCAGTCTTCCCAATAGCGGCGGCTACCGACTTTTTCGACCATCTTTGCATAAATGGCTCCCTGCAATTCCTGGAATTTGAGTTCCAGCTGGTCCTGGAGTTCCTTTTGCTTTTCCCGTTTTGCAGGATCAAGGTTCTCCGTATCAGTTTGTCCATGATTGATGCCGTCCGAAATTCCAATACGATTATCAGTTACGCTTTTGCCACGTTCACGAGTGTTAAACTGTATTTTGTTCACCATCGCATTGAAACGGTCATCGTGGGCACGCAAAGCGTTCAGAATTTTCCATACAACCTTGAAACGTTCGTTGTTGTTCAGGGCATCTTCGGCTTTTTCGCTTGCAGGGACAATCACAGGAATAATGATGTAGCCGTATTTTTTGCTGGGGGCCGTACGCATAACGCGTCCAACGGATTGTACCACATCAACTTCAGAATCACGGGCACTTAGGAATAACACAGCATCAAGGCTCGGAACATCTACGCCCTCGCTCAGGCAACGGACATTGTTCAAAATGCGGCATTGCCCATCTTCAACATCAGCCTTTAACCACGCAAGCAATTCGTCGCGAGTTGATGCACCCATACTGCCATCGATATGCATCGCCTCGACACGGACCGTCTGCTTTTTAGCCTCAGGCTTTAAGGCTTCATAATAAGAATCTTCAAGTTCGTTAATGAGGTCTCGAATTTCCTTTGAAACCTTGATGTTCTGCGAGAATGCAACAGCACGTTTCATTGGCGTGGGATCGGTTTCTTTATCGGTTTCTTTTAGTTGGTGATCATCAACAAGCGTAATTTTAGAGAGAGCATTGAAACACCCAATAAGTTTCGCTTGGTCATCCGAAAGAACTTCACCAGAATCGTTCGCCAGCGACATCTGCAAACTTTCGGTCATTGCCATGGGGTCGATCGTTAGTACCAAAACCTTGTAATCGGAGAGCAACTGTTTTTCAACCGCTTCACCAAAACCAATGCGATACATTTCTTCGCCATAAAGTTTCGGGTCGTCCATGGAGCAAATTTCTACGGATCCTTCTTCTGCTTTTTTCTTGCTGGATTCGCTGAAAAGGCGTGGCGTTGCCGTCATATAAATACGCTTTTTCGCTCGCAAAAAATTGTTATCGTGAACTTTCACGAAATTCGATTCTTCTGCCCCCATCAAAGTAGCACCCGTCGTGCGGTGAGCCTCGTCGCATATAATCATGTCGAACACGCTTTTGTCGCCCAGCTTTTTCTGAGCCTTCGAAATCACGTCGATAGACTGGTAAGTGCTGAAAACTACCGTCATACCGCCCTTTTTGTATTGGGCCAATTCGAGTTGTTTGACTATTGTCGAAACATTTGTTGATGCAGGGAGTGCAAGGTCGGTAACGCTGTAACCGTCGCCCTCGTTTTCATTCTTACGGGACATTTTAGATACGCCAGAATCACTACAAATACAAATGGGCTTGATAGGCTGTTTTGCATCGGCAGTCCATTCACGAAGCGTTTGTCCTAAAAGAGCAATTGAGGGAACTAAGAACAAAATTGTTCCTTTGCTATCCGTTTCTTTTTCGGCAATGCAAAGAGATGTATAGGTTTTACCCGTACCACACGCCATGATAAGCTTTCCACGGTCGTGGGATTCGTCCTTAAAGTATTCGTGAACTTTCGCAATCGCCTCTTTTTGGTGGTCGCGAGGAGATTTCTTTTTCACCTGCGCATTTTCACCACTGGAACCTTTGTTGAGTCGCTCCCAATCGACCATAGCGTTTTCAAGTTCCAAGAGACCGATGCGATGAAATTCCGGGTCTTGGTTTTCTAGCGAATTGAGAGCTTCGCGATTGAAACCCTGTTCAGTTGTATCTAGCCACAAGCGGAACGCAAAACGCACTTTGTTCCCGTCCCTATCCTTGAATGTTTTGCCGGATGTTGCAAGGAATGTATCGACTGCGGGCTTGTCAATTTTAGCATCGGCCTTGTAACATTTACATTGGATTGCCCAAAAGCTTCCGCCAGTTGTTTCGGCGACTAAATCAATGCCGACATCCTTACCTCCGAACTGATCCTTAGCAAAAAAGTCATTCCACAACCAGACCTCGGAAAGTGTATTTGCGTAAATCGGGTCTGTTTTGAGGTAACGCAACATCAAAAGTTCGAACTTGTTTCCTTTGTCGCGTTCAGATAAACTTTCATTACGATACTCGTCTAAAATACGAATGAAGGTGGATTTATAAGCATTACTCAAATTTATTTTAGGCGCATTGCTTTCGGGGCGTTCTACACCCGGCATGTAACGGATTCCCAAGCCTCCCGGAGAATCGAGCCATTCAGATTCTTGCCACAATTTAAATTCGAGAATATGGATGCCATATTCGCCATCAAAAACATCCATATCACCAGTGAGCACTTCACCGATAATTTTTCCACTACCGTTTGTCTTTGCAATAAGTTTTCGAGCCTTGTCGCAAGCACGTTCAAATTCCGCCCGGGCGAAGTCTTGTTCTGCAGCAGGCTTTTTCTTGAACGACTTGCTCAGTTGCTTTTCCCAATAGGCGATTTGCTTATCGAAGTCTTCTTCGGAGCCATCGAACTTCGAGACCGCAATGGCTAGGCGCTTGTTTGCGAATATCTTCGCGTTGGTGCGGAATTCGAAAGTCTTTACGCCCGTAACGAGGAGTTGGGCGAACGGGGATCGAACGACGAAGTATTGGAGAGGCTTGTCCTGCGGCATCGAAAATCCTTTCTAAAAGGATTCTTCCCTTAAAAGCACTTGCGAGCCGCACTCTTCTTTTTATGGGGAATAAACAAAAAGGGCGTGGAGTCGTAAGCACCTATCACTACTGCGGGCTACCACACCCTACCATACAATAAGCACAAACGACCCACGCCCCAAATGGGACGTGAGCGCTCGTCTTATTCTCGTATGGTTTGAAAGTGGTAGTTTCAGTAGTGAGAATAAGAGACGAATCTCAAATTTCTATGCGCCCCTCGCCGTGAAGCAAGAGGCTATGTCATACGAATATTAGTAAAAACATGATGGATAGATTGCTTCTCCCCATAGGGGATAACTCTACAAAGGCAATAAATTGCCAAGTATCGTATAGCTTCGCTCGCAATGACGTGCGAGGCGAGTGCAGCAGAACTGCTTGCGAGTTCTATTGCCGAGCCGGTGCAGTCATGCGCTCCGCGCAATGACGTATGAAAGGGAGATGCCAGCCTTCGCGGGAATGACAAAAGCGGGGCTGCAATAATAAAACACACGATTTAGACACAAAAACCGCTATTATCTATCTAAATCAATCATTTTACACAAGATTTAGACAAATAATACAATATTTTTAGTCTAAAAGTGAAATTTTGGAAGCTTAATAAAGGATCACTACGCTTTTTTCTACCCAACCCCAATCACGAATACTACTCCATTTCGTCTAATATGGTTGCAGAGTACAAGTACATCTACGATCTGAGGCTTTATGATGTATTTGCACAAACAGGCAAAAAATCCGTTTAAAGCGACTCTCCCATCACTTCACAGCAATAAACCTGCGATAATCCACGCCGGGAGCAGTCATCCGCATCACGTATAGGCCTGCAGGCAACCCGCGCGTCAACCACGCGACATCGCCAATTTTCGCAGATTCCACTTTTAGGCGACGCACTAACGCGCCCTTCGTATCGAAAAGGCTAACGCGATAAGTTTTCGGAGCCATCATGGACAACGGTTTCACAATATTCGTTTTGGAAGAATCCTTCGCAGTCGTATCCTTTTTTGTCGTATCCGGCTTGACGGCAGCTTTCACGAGCGTCACATCGAACTGGTCGATGTTCGGGCCGTCATTACCGCCAACTGTCGCAAATTTCACAGCGTTTTCGCCTGCGGCAAGATTAATCAGGACCTCGGTTGAATCCCAAACAGTCCAGGCGCTCGTCGCTTTGAATTTTGTTATCGCCGTATCTAGGCCTGCACTCACAGCAAGAGTGCGTTCCTCACCCGAGCCGTTTGTAAAATCGATACTCAGTTTGTACTGACCCGCGGTATCAACTTTGACTTTCACGACGACATCGCCGCCCTTGTCAAAATTCACGTAACCGTCACCATGGTAACCGGCGTTGCTGCTTTCAGAAGCGCCGCCCGTGATTGTTCCCTTTTCGGCCTGATATTGCTTATCCGGTGTCGGAGGAGGCGGTTCCACATAATTCGCATCGCATTCCGTCGGGCTCTTGAGCGTTGCGCCCGCATTTGCTTTCACGGCAGCTTCAACTTCGCTTGCCTTGAGCATAAAGCTTTCGAATTCATACGGCGGAGTAAAAGACGTTCCCGTTCCTCTCGTGTTGCCCGAGCAGTTCGTGAAAATGTTGTCGATGACTTCGTTTACGCCCGTACCGTTCGCATTGCCCGTATAAATCGGGTTCGATTCGTTGATGAACACGTTCCTTTCAGTGCGCACTTTGCACATGTGACCCGCCGAAACGCCAAGCACATCCGTGCCGTTCGTGATACTCGCGTCGCCCGTCAAAAGGTTGTTCACGACATGCACGTTGCCATAGCGGCAGCGGGGCTTGCGCTGGTTCGCGGCCTTCCACCAGTTGAACATGTAAGTCACGTTCAACTTGCCTTCGCTTTCAGGTTCGTTGTCAGAGCTACCGATGAGGTTCGAGAGGTTGTGTGTACTCTTTTTCTTGTAGCCAAAAATACACCAAGTAAACGTAACGTTGTCGGCACCTTTTACCACATCGGCGTTGCCGTCCTGCCCGTCCCAGAATTCGCAATGGTCAATCCAAATATTTTTGGAACCGTTATTTTCAATGGTAAGGTTGTCCCAAGCTTGGTCGGCATTGCTGCCCGGCCCCTGAATCACAATGTTGCGGACGATGATATTAGACGCCTTGCTGATATGGATTGGTGCTTTGAGCACAGTTCCCGGCTTTAGTCCGATAATGGTCTTATTGGAACCCGTGATGTTCAAGCGGTCCCCTGTCCGTCCGTTCCACCCGCTACCAAGCGTACCGTCAATGTAAATCACTCGCGGCGAAGAATCCTTTGCGTATTTTTGCAAATCGTCAAAAGTCTTCACTGTAACAGGAGCCTCATTTCCGCCACCGGTTACCTCAAACGCCGTAGAGGTTCGGCCCGAACGAGTCGCCCAGCCAATCGGCTTGCACTGGTCCACCGCTGCAGACGCACAAACGGCCAGTCCGCACAATACCGCTAAAATTCGATTCGAAACTTCAAACATCTCACCAACTTCCTTATAATTTCACCATGATATAATCTATATTCCAAAAATCATTATAGAGCGTAATTTTGCATTTAATTTCTAGACATTTTGTCAAGAAATTCAGTCAAACAAAAGCACAGAAAAAGCCGTTTTCTTACAAAAACGGCTAATTTTTTCGCAATGTCAAAGCTTTTTACAAATACAATGTGCTATTTTAAATATTGGATTTTTCCTGCTAGATTGCAGTCCAGCCACCGTCGATACAGATTAGCTGGCCCGTGCAGAAACTCGATGCGTCGGACGCCAAGTAAATGGCGATACCGTCCAATTCACCGGGCTTGCCCAAACGACCCGCCGGGCAGTAAGCCTTGATGAGGTCCATGAAGCCGGGGATTTCGAGAGAGCTTGCCGTCAGTTCGGTTTCGAACACCGCAGGACCGATAGCGTTCACGGTAATGTTATACTTCGCCCATTCCACAGCCAAGTTCTTGGTCAAGTTCATCACGCCGCCCTTCGCCGAAGCGTAAGCACTGATGCCACCGCCCGGGAAAATCACCCTAGAATGAATCGAGCCGATATTGATAATCTTGCCGTAGTTCTGGTCGATCATGACCTTGCCCACAGCCTTACACATGTAATAGACGCCGCTCAAGTCAACATGAAGGTGGCGTTCCCACTCCTCGTTGGACTGGTCCATGACCATTTTGTTGCAACCCATACCGGCGGAGTTGACGAGGATGTCGATACGCCCGTAAGCAGCCATGACCTTCTCGACGGCCTTGGTGATGCTGTCGTAATCGCCCACGTCGCAAGTGGCATACATCGCATCGACGCCAAACTCCTTTTGAATCGCGGCGACATTGTCCTTGAGACGGTCCTCGCGCCTAGCAAACAGGGCTACCTTTGCTCCCTGACTTGCGTACGCACGCGCAATTTGCAATCCAAGACCTGACGAAGCTCCTGTAACAACAGCGATCTTGTCCTTGATATCGAAATAGTTCTTCATTTTAGACCTCCTCAGGGGTTGTTCTGTAATTAATATATATCAAGAAAGTAAGTTCAATTCGTACAGAACAATTTTTTACAATTACACCCCTAAAAACTACCGCACTTCCATTCTAGTGAAAGTCTCGTAGTGGTCTGCAGTATAGTAGATTACGCAATCCGGCTGATAGACCAACCGCTTTGTTCCACGATTCTTGGCGGAATACTCCACATCGGCTTCGTGGTAAGAACCTTCGGGTAACGTTTCGTGATAATTATCCGGACTAGAGGCAAAATTGTCAAAGTTGTCGCCGCCAATCATCACGTTAATTGTGGTCCACGGGTTAAAATTCCATTTTTCAAATGTCTTGCCCGTTTTGGATTCGTAAAGTTTTTTCCCCTCATTCTTTCCGACATAATTTGCGGGCAATTTATCGAACTTACACAAGTACGCAGCCACAGAGTCCTTGGTCGTATAGAGGCCGGATTCCTCCACAGCATCGTAAATGCTCTTTACACTAGCGTTAGATGACTCAGCAACGCTGCTAGAAGAATTTTTTTGAACACTAGACGAAGAGCTTATTTCTGAACTGCATGAAGATGATGAAATTTTAGAACTGCTAGACTTTACCTTACTGGAGGAAGATTCTATAACCTTATTACTTGAAGAAGATAAAACCTTGGAGCTACTGGACTTTACCTTGCTTGAGGATGACTCAGCAACGCTGCTGGAAGATTTTTTTTGAACACCGGACGACAATTCGTCTTCATCACCACCTACGAAATCGCCAGTTGCAGAACAAGCCGCAAAGAATGTGGCGACAAGACCAACAAGGAAAATCTTTAAGGGCACTTTCTTCATGCTAGAAATATACATTAAAAAGGCAAATACAGGTCAAACAGCAAGGCAATCGCCGCCAAAAGAACTATATTATGCGAGAACAGGAAATTCCCGCTAAGATTGGTGTGTTTTGCTTCGACAAGCTCAGCACAGGCTTAAGCTCAGCCCTTATACCGAACCATGCGGGAATGACAATTCTTAAAACCTATAACCTAAGACCTATAATCTTTATTATGGATATTAACGAACTCGCACAACAGCACATTCTGAAGCAGCCGCTCTACGTGACCGGCAAGCCCATCGCCTACACCGCTCGTGAATTCGGCCTCGATCCGAAAGACATCGACAAGCTCGCCAGCAACGAAAACCCGTTTGGCCCGAGCCCGAAGGGCATG
>CADCDO010000033.1 GCA_902800345.1 Fibrobacter succinogenes | reverse complement strand
CTTTTCGAAGATGTCCTTGCCCACGAGCGTGAGCGCCTGTTCTTCGAGGTTTGCGGGCTCGCGGCCGTTCAAGGCGGCGATGGCTTCTGCCTTTTGCTCTTCGATTTTTGCCTTGGCTTCTGCCGGTGTCGTGACGCCCCACATCTGGTAGAACGTGTTCATGTTGAACGGCAGGTTGTAAAGCTTGCCTTTGTAATTCGCGACAGGGCTGTTCGTGTAGCGGTTGAATTCAACGATGGAATTCACGAAGTCCCACACTTGTTTATTACTTGTATGGAATATGTGTGCTCCGTATTTATGAACGTTGATACCCTCGATATTCTCGCAATAGACATTTCCTCCTAACTGCGGACGTTTGTCAATGACAAGACATTTCTTGCCTGCTTTGGTAGCGCGGTAGGCAAATGTCGCCCCGAATAAGCCGGATCCAACGATGAGGTAGTCGTATTTGCAAGCAATCATATTTATCTCCATTTTTTACAAAATATGAGGCTATGTAAGCTAGGTGTTAGACGGAATTTTATGGAATTTTTCAATGATTGGCTTGATGTATTCGGTTTTTATAATTGCGTAGAATGATTTAAGTATGGATTTTAATAATATGGGATAGTACCAACTGTAATGACCGAATTCTCTTTTTAATATTTTCCAGCCGTCCTCGGTTGGATAGGAAAAACGTCCTTTGTTTGCAAATTTTATTTTGAGTAGCCAGGAAACCATTGATGGCAAGAGAGCTTCTTTTTTTACATATTCTATTGTTGATTCCTGTAAAATACCTTCAGATACAAGTTCCTGAAATTGGATCAAGTAGTTTTTTGTGTGGACTTCTATAAAGTTATAGCCGCCCTGCTTAGCCTTGAAGGGTAATCTGGTTGTCAGTTCTTTTGACAAGTAGAGAATCTTTTTCTTCTTCTTGAAACTGCGGATAAACCAGTCTACCTGTTGGAACATTGTGCTGATTCTTCGGTCACGTTCTTCGAAATTCTGAAAATCATCTTTCCAATAACCATAACTGCCAATCCATGACATTGACCATTTTTCTTTTTTTAATATATCATTGAAATCTGTTATGATTTCTCTTTCGCAAGATGAACTATTACCCTTATGGAAGTATAAAACAGGTTTTTCTTCTATATTCTCTTGTATTTCATGCAATAGGAAGCCTAGAGCTCCTTCCTTAAAAATACTATAGTCATTATTTAGCTTTAAAAACGTTCCTGTTCCTCGCTCTAAAGACATTAGAATATTCCTATCGCCACCAACATCAGTATCGTTTCTAAAATACTTAATGTTCTGACTGTTTTCGGAATATGACATAACGATGTCCTTTGTATTATCCGTTGAACAATTGTCAGAAACCACAATTTCAATATTATCAGAAAAATCTGGATCTTCAACAATCGATTTTAAGCAAAGATTTAAGACATCCGCACGATTTCTTGTTGGAATGCAAATTGATAAAAGAGGTTCCTTATTTCCCATGCCATTCTCTCTTTTTTGTTCTGAATATCCAATACGCCCAAGGAGTTCCAATTCCAATACATAAGCATGCATAGCTTATTGTAATTCCGTATACCCCGTATAAGTGACCCATTCCTATTGTGGATACACAGCAAAGTAAACCCATTACTATAGATTGTATTAAGAATGGTTCTTTTTTATGGCATCTTAAATAGGTGGCCCATGAAAATACAAACTGGTTGGCCATTACGGGAATCATCATGAAAAACATTGGCCAGTTATCAAGAAAACGATCCGCAATAATTGTTGTATTTATTTTAAATTCGGTTATGCGAAGAATCTCGATAAACCCATACATGGTTGCTAATAAGCATAGACAAATGGATGACATTTGCCACAATGTCTTGTTAAAGAGTTTGTCAAGTTTTTCATATTCTTTAAGTGATATCATTCCAGAGTATAGGGGGACTTTGGTATTCATCCAGCTCATGGCAAATGCTTGGATTGCGTTCAGAGCTTGGAGTGTCATTCCCATTTGTCCGGCGATTTTAGCCCCTTCTGTGGCAAATAAAACGGGATTAAATAGCTGGAAAATGAAATAGCCACTAGCCCAGCTCAATGCAATGCGCCACTGGTATGGAAAAATTTCTTTAAAATAGAGTACACGTTCCGAAATGGTTTCTTTCCAAAGGTTCTTCAGAATTTTCCAAATGTCTGTACTGAAAACATAGATGTTCCAGATTAAAACTGACAAAATTGCACTGATGCCGATAACATACAGTTTAAATCCACAAATAAGACCTAGCCAAGAAGATAAGGGCAATATAATTTGCTGATAAAAAGAAATCTTACTCATTTCCTTGACCTTTCCAATACCCATGATAAACGAATTGAACGGGGATTGTAAAAGCTTTATCGCTGTTGCCACGCAGAGAAGTATCCATGGAAGTTCCCATGATGCAGAATTTTCTTCATTGGAATATGAATTAAAGAAAATAAAACCAACGATGAGGAGCACTAATAAAACTATAAGTGAAAGAATCACATACCATTTAACACAAAAATGTAACAGGGATGCTAATCTTGATCTATATTTTTCTTCGCCCGAATATTTGTATGAGGCATCTAATTGCAAATGTGCTGCTTCGTGTGCGACGAATTGTGTTATTATGCCTGTTAGACCCAGTTCAAAGAAAACCTGTATTGCAACAATGCTTCCAAATGTGTAATAGAACCCTTGTTCCACACCTGAAAGAAATGTGGAAATAAAGAAAATAGATCCGACACCGGTAAATGCTTGCACAACTCTTGCACCGGATGAGTAAGCGATCGCTTTGTCGATACCTAATTTTTTTAGTAGTGTTTTTATTGTAGAAATCATTTTCCCAAAATCCAGCGAAGTAATTGTTTTATTCCATCCCTGAATTCTACAGTCGGACGCCATCCAGTATCTTGTTCCAGTTCTGTGGTATCTGCCTGCAGATGCATTACTTGATGAGGGTAATAATCGATTGCTCCAAAAGCTAGATCACTATTAGGAGAAACTACATCACGCAAATCTTCAATATATTCTCTAAGGCGTTTTACTTTGCCGCTTCCCAAAACATAGGTTTTTCCATTTACACCCTTATCGCCCAACAACACAAATGCTTTTGCAGCATCTCCGCTATACAAAAAATCCCACATTTGATCCCCCTTGGTTAACAGGGGAACCTCACCAGCCAATAATTTATTGATTGTTGAAACAGTAAGACTTTGTTTGCCATCGTTTGGTCCGTAAACACTTAAAATACGGACCCATATATGTTTTAGCCCTAATTGTCGCGCATATTGTCTCGTCAACAAACCCGCAGAAAGTTTTCCTATTCCATAGCCCATTGTCGGAAATGTTGGAGTATCAGGTTTAAGCATTCCCTCAACACGCCCGTATTCGGCTTGTGAACCAACTCCGATAAAAGTATCACAACCAAATCTTTTCGCTACGCCAACAGCGTCAAGCGCATATTGAACATTCTTATTTTGAAGATAATAATTGTCTCGAGCTTCGCCCGAAGTTCCTTCCCAAGCAAGATGATAGAAAACATCATATTTTTTTTCTGAATCGTTCTCTACATTTGCCAAATCGTGCAAAGAGCAATACTTTATTGTCACTAAGGGGCTTTGTGGTATTTGAGAGATTCTTTTTGAATCATGACGGCAAAAAACAAGTACTTCTACATTACTTTTAATTAATTCTTGAATAATTGCTGTTCCGACTGTCCCTGTTGCTCCAGTGATAATAGCTCTTTTCATTATGTTATTTCCCTAAAATTATATCTTTTATTTCTATGGGTTTATGGGCAATTCCAATATGAGGATAGTCAATGACGTCTTTTTCATTTTTAAAGCCGAACCCATATGTAACTGCGATGAATTTTGTATGGGCTTTTATAGCTCCTTTCGCATCATTATCCGTATCTCCAATAAGAACGCAGCTATCTCCTGACGCGCCCATCTCGTCCTGACACATTCGCACGATATCCTCTTTTTTCAGAATATTGTTGTTGTCTGCTCCGTGCATTGGATTGCAGAACTTGTCAAAACCGAAATGACGCAGTAAAGTCTGGGCGTAATCTTCTCGCTTGTATGTAGCCACTGACATTTTGACACCCTTCTCTTTCAATATTTTGCAGAGGTCATATATCCCTTCATAAGGTTCTGCAAGAAGAAGTGCTTTGTTTTTATAATAGTCACGAAAAATGTTTGCGGCTTTTTGGGCTGTTTCCTCATCGCATCCATAATGTTTCATGAATGAATTTTGGATAGGCGGCCCTACGAAAGTGAGCATTGTCTCGTGAGGTAACGAGGAATACCCCATTTCTTTTGCTGCATATTTTGCACTCTCGATAACACCCTCTCTTGTATCAAGTAGAGTGCCGTCAAGGTCGAAGATGACATTTCTTATCATCTGTTATACCTGATTTTTTCAAATTCTTCACGAGCCAAGAACGGAGCCATGTCATCAAGAGATGGTGATACTATGCGACCATCGGGAAGAACTTTTGATGATGATTTGGGCTCGAAATTCTGATTTGGATCGACGACGGCTTCGCAAACACATGGGCCATCGCTATCTAAAACTTGCTTCAAAATTTCATCTGAAGTGTTCTCGTGATCAATTCTGAAATATTTCAAACCGAATGCATCAGCAAGCTTTTCAAAACTTGGGAAACCAACACCGCTTTCGCTATCAATTCCAATAAACGGCGGCTGGAAAAGGTTTCTCTGTGTTTGACGAATAGAAAGATAACCATTATTGTTCAGAATGATCAGTTTAACATTCAGCTTATTGTGGGCTACTGTTGCTAGTTCCTGAATATTCATCATCACACTTCCATCGCCATCTATACAGATAGTTCTTTTGCTATTATCAGAAACGGCAACACCGACTGCAGCAGGGAATCCATAGCCCATAGCAGCACATCCAGAATTGGTAAACATTCTTTGCCCTTGTTTCACCTTTGCGGCCTGGAATGTGATAACGCATGCAGCTCCGTTACCGCAGATAATGCGATCGGATGAATTCAAATGACTGAATAATTTGTCAATAAAGACGTAAGGGTTAATAAGTCCGTCTTTATGGAATTCTTCTTTTACTGTTGGGTACTTAAATAAAAGATCTTTACACCATTTGACCCATTTTTTGTGACTGTCTACAGGTGAATACTCCTGCTTAATCATTGAGTCTAGGAATTGGTTTACGTTTGCATGAATAGGAAGGTCGGACTGAACTGTTGGCTTGATTAATTCTCTCGGATCTACATCAACGACTACCTTGAATGCGTTCTTTGCAAAGTCGTGATGCGTATATCCGATCATTCGAATGTTCATGCGACATCCCAAACTAATTAGTAAATCACAATTCTGAATTGCGAAATTACCCGATCGCATTCCTACTGTTCCAGGCATTCCGACATAATAGGGATTATCATAAGCGACAGTGTCATTTGCATTCCATGCTGTAACGACCGGAATTTGGTATTTTTCCAAAAAATCCAATAGCTTCTGCTGTGCACCGCCAAGATTTATTCCTGTTCCTGCAAGAACCAATGGAGCCTTTGCATTTCGAATCTTTTGGAGTACTATGTCGATCGCAGACTGCTTCACGTCAGGAGTTCTCCAAACAACTTCTTGGTCTGGATTGAAATGGATCAAATCTTCTGTATTGATTTTTGCTCCTTGTACGTCAAGGGGAATATCCAGCCAAACAGGGCCTCCGCGTCCATTTGTTGCCATGAATAAGGCTTTTTCAAGGTGGTAGGCAATTTCTTGTGGATTTGTGACCATGACGGAATATTTTGTCATGTTTTTGACGGAATCAATAACATTAAATTCTTGATCACCGAGTTGTCGAAGATTTAGGTCTGGAACGGCCCAAATTGTAGTTTCTCGTTTAACTTGTCCCGAAATAACAAACATGGGAATGGAGTCAAGCCATCCACCCATAACGCCAGTTATTGCGTTCGTACCACCCGGACCACTTGTAACACAGACGACAGACAATTTGCCTGTCATTCTCGTATATCCTTCAGCGGCTATAGCGCAAGCTTGTTCGTGATGATTGAATGTGCAATGCAGTCCTTCTTGATGACCGATGGCATCATCAAGATGCATCGCTCCACCGCCTGTTACCATAAAGCAATCTTTAATTCCTTGCTTTACAAGAAACTGAGAAATATACTTTGCTACTTTGACTTCCATGTTTATGACCTTTCTATTTTCAAAACTATTTAAATGGCTGCGCCATGAATATCTTCTTCAGCATCATATGCTGAATACGTTATAAAGACAATGTCCATAGTTTTTCTGTAATTTGCGATGGACGCTTTCATATGGCTATTCAAACTTACCGCCTCTCTCTTGACAAAGTCGTATTCCATTTCTGGATTGTTGTAGTTGTTTTCCTTGTCTGAATATCCATCGAATCCTGCGCAATATACTTCTTTGATGCCTATGTTGTTTAAAAATTTAACGAGCATTAAGAATGAATTGTCAATAATCTTTTCGTCCTTTTCGAGTAAAGGAGCCCTATTGATTACGAAGTCGAATTGTCCGTTTCGACATGTGACATTTGTAGTTGCAAGCGTTTTGACTTTCTGATGGCGCTTTTCCTTAAGAGAAAGTGTCATGTCATGATAACGCTTGGGATTTGTAATAAATACACAGTCCGTTGTAACTTCTTTTGGAAGGTAATTTACCGAAATGACTACGGGCTTTTCTTCCGCTATAAACTTTTGTACTTTGCTTGCTTGCAAACCAATGTTTTTCCCTGGTCCGATTAACAATATTTTCTTTTTTCCGACAAAGTCTAAAAAATTATTAACAGAGATTCCCTCGTTTACTTGTTCCTTAACAAAGGTGTCGTAATATTTTTTGCCAATATCCTTGTCATAAAGAAGTTTTTTGTCTTCTGGTTCAATAGTTGAAAGTAAATCATCAATCATCGAAACAGAAAGATTTTCTTCTTTTTCATAATCAGTCAGGTAATTTGGATGGCACTTGTTCTTTGCGCAGAGATAGAAGAATGTCTTATATCCCCAAGGGGTTTTTCTATAGAAGGCCATCACCGATTCGTTGATTGACTCTAGCATGGCGTTGATATTATAGTGCCCACCGTATTTTTCATTCAAAGTCATGGAAATAAGTTCGATTGGGGCATTGCCTGCACTTTTGCCCATTCCATAAAGAGTTCCATCAACAACTATATCATGCTTGCCTTCATATTTTAAAAACGCAAGAGCATTTGAGTATCCAAGTTGAAAGTTGTTGTGGGCGTGGAATCCGATGCCAATCTGCGTGTCGACATTGTCGTCAAGTAATTTGTAAATATGCAACATCCATTCGCTATCAATCAAACCATATGTGTCAACCATGGATACCGCATAGGGCTTTACATCGTTTACGAGTTGAATGAGCTCCAGCATCTCTTCATCTGTGTAGCTGGTGACAGAAACAAGCTGCGCGAATACTTTATACCCTAAAGCCTTTACTTGCCTGCAAAATTCCATGGCGGGGTGCATCTTTCCTTTCTTAAAGATGACCCTAATTCCATCCAAAAAAGATTCATCACAGGGGGATAGGTTTTCAATGGAACAAGTTCCGTAGTCAATCATTCCTACGATGAGGGTATTCTTTTTGTCCAGCGAACCATATATTTTATCTGCTGATTTAGTATCGGGAAATATTGCTCTATCGATATCAAACGGTCTACGTTCATCTAGAAAGCCAACTTCAATGATGTCTACATTTGCATCGACAAGTCGTTCAAATATGCTTACAATATTGGTGTATCCAAAGCGCCAATCGTTAACGTACCCGCCGTCACGTAAGGTGCAATCCAAAAGTTTTATTTTTCCCATTTATAAGCCCTCAATTCTAACTATTAACTGCAGCTGCGAATTTTTCGATTTCTTCTACACAAAGCTTATATACATCTTCATGCTTGTATCGCTTGTACCAATCTGCGACCAATGCTATGCATTGGCGCATATTCAATCTTGGCTTCCAACCTAAACGGGTTTTGGCTTTGGTAATATCAAGCATTAATAACTGTGCTTCGTGAACAGCATTCGGGTTAGACGAATCTTTCAATTCACCCTTGCCAAAGTTTTTGACGAGATCAGTCGCAACTTCCCAAACTGTAGAAACAGAATCCGCTTCAGGACCGAAATTCCAGCCCTCGCAATATTCCGTCGGGTGTTCCCACATTTTTTGTGCCAACAGCATATAGCCTGATAGCGGTTCTAGCACATGTTCCCACGGACGTACAGATTTAGGAGAACGAATGTCGATAGGTTTGTCTGCTTCTAGAGCGCGAATGCAGTCGGGAATGATTCTGTCCAAAGCCCAGTCGCCGCCGCCAATAACGTTGCCAGCACGAACGGAGGCTATAGACTTGCCATGCTTTTCAAATTGGTCCGGATTAAAATAACTTCGACGCCAGGACTGGATTGCAATTTCGCAGGCTCCCTTCGAGGAACTATACGGATCGTAGCCTCCAAACGGGTCATCTTCTTTGTATCCGCGGAGCTGTTCCTTGTTGTCGTAGCACTTGTCCGTGGTTATCATTACCCCGGCCTTCACGCTATCGGTAGCACGAATCGCTTCGAGAATGTTGATGGTTCCCATGACGTTTGTTTCATAGGTTTCCACAGGCTTTTCGTAGCTTAAACGGACAAGAGGCTGCGCTGCAAGGTGAAAGACTATTTCTGGACGGTATTCCGCAAAGACCTCTTTTATCTTTGCTAAGTCTCGAATGTCTGTACGGATGTCCGCTTCGATTATACCGCCAATGCCGCTTAGGACAAAGTTGTCCCTTGGTGAATACGGCTCCAGTCCGACTCCGATTACTTCGGCACCGAGTTCATGAAGCCAAATGGAAAGCCAGCTGCCCTTGAATCCGGTATGGCCAGTTACAAGGACTCGTTTACCTTTGAAACCGTTGAACAGGTCAATCATAAGTTACCGGTTGCAGAATTCCTTAATAGAATCGATCATGTACTGGAGCTTTTCTTCGGTCATGCCGGGATATACTCCAATCCAGAAAGTGTGTTCCATAATAAAGTCACTTACCTCGAGGTTGCCCGAGATGCGGTAATCCACGTTCTCGCGGTACTGTTCGAATGCTGGGTGCTTGATCAGGTTGCCAGCAAACAGGTTGCGCGTCTGGATTTTCTTGCTTTCGAGGTAGGTGGTCAAATCGTTACGCGTAAAGCCTGCGTCTTCCTTGACCGTAATCAGGAAACCGAACCACGACGGATTAGAATTTTTTTGCGGTTCTGGGAGAATAAGCCCCTTGGTTCCTTCAAGACCTTCGCGAAGCACCTTGAAGTTTTCCCGGCGGCGTTGCACGATAGTGTCGAGCTTTTCTAGTTGTGCACAGCCAATGGCGGCCTGCATGTCGGTCGCCTTGAGATTGAAACCGAGATGGCTATAGACGTACTTGTGGTCGTAACCCATGGGGAGCTGGCCGAACTGACCCGTAAAGCGTTTGCCGCAGGTGTTGTCTACACCTCCCACGCACCAGCATTCGCGCCCCCAGTCGCGGAACGACTTCACGTACTTATCGAGTTCGTCGTTGTTGGTATAAACGGCGCCGCCTTCACCCATAGTCATGTGGTGCGGCGGGTAGAAGGAACTCGTGCCGATGTCTCCGATGGTACCGGTCTTTTTCCATTCGCCGTCAATCAGGTATTCGGAACCGAGCGCATCGCAGTTGTCTTCGACCAGCCACAGGTTATGCTTGCGGCAAAAATCAACGACCGCCTGAAGGTTGTAAGGGTTGCCCAACGAGTGCGCAATCATCACGGCTTTGCACTTGGGAGAATAGGCGGCCTCGAGTTTGGAAACGTCGATATTGTATTCGGGAATGTTCATGTCCACGAATACGGGGACCGCACCATACTGCACGATTGGGGCGACTGTTGTCGGAAATCCGGCAGCAACAGTAATCACTTCATCTCCGCGCTTGATTTGTTTATCTCCGAGTTCCTGAGCCGTCAGGGCAAAGAATGCAACTAGATTTGCCGAAGAACCCGAATTGACTAGGCTACAGTGTTTGACTCCGAGCCACTTAGCAAAGCGAGTCTCGAACTTGCGAGCCCAAGGACCTGCCGTGAGCCAAAAATCCAGCGACGAATCTACAAGGTTTACCATTTCTTCAGCATCAAAGTAGCGGCCGCCATAGTTCACGTGCGTCTTGCCCGGTACAAATTCAGGCTTGACTTCGTGGACCTCCTTGTAGTATTCGCGAGTGAGTTCCAGTATCTGCTGTTTGAGTTCTTCTTTTCTAGACATGATAAAATCCTTTACATTACCATTTTTTCCATGGCGCAGCGTTGTTAAAAAGTAGCTTTTCTAGCATTTCTTTTTCGCGAACATTATCCATACATTGCCAAAAACCGGTATGTATATACGACATCAATTGTCCTTCATTGGCCAATTTTGTTAATGGTTCCTTTTCGAAAACGCAAGAATCATCTGTAAGATAATTGAATATTTGGGGCTCTAGCACCATATAGCCGGCATTGATAGTTACTCCATCATTAACATTCTTTTCGCGGAATGACTTAACCGCATTGTCTCCACCAATGTTGAGAACTCCCTTATCTTGTGCTAATTTTACGGCAGTAAGAGTTGCCGTTTTCCCATGGTTTTTATGGAAATCTAGGAGCTTGTTGATGTCTACATCACAGACTCCGTCACCATAGGTCATAAAGAATGGTTCTCCATCGACGTATTCCTGAATGCGTTTAATGCGGCCGCCAGTCATGGTGTTGTAGCCAGTGTCGACAATGGTCACCTTCCAGGGCTCCAAATGACTGTGATGTATGGAAACTTCATTTTTGTTATTGCGGAAATCAAAAGTTACATCAGAATTGTGTATAAAGTACCACTCCTTTATGTATTCCTGCTTGTATCCTGCACAAATAATGAATTCTGTATGTCCGTAATAGGCAAATTCCTTCATAATGTGCCAAAGAATCGGTTTTCCACCTATTTCGACCATTGGCTTGGGCTTGAATGCTGATTCTTCTGAAATTCTTGAACCAAAACCACCTGCTAAAAGAACTGTTTTCATGAGAGAATCCTTCATCTATTTCGTTGTGTTTTCGTTTGAAATGAAAATGGACTTCACGTCATCTTGGAATGTTTGATATTCACCTTTGATGAATTCTCGATAGCCATTGAATTTTGAGGATTCAGTTTCGTAATTATTTAAACATTCTCGAATTTTTGAAATGATTAGTGGAATTGTTTTTGCGGATTCGTCATATTTGAATTCGTTATCAATGGGGACATCTTCGAAGAATTTTGCACTGCCGCGTTTTCCCGTGATGACGCAACAACCACACATGGCAGCTTCTCTAGGAAAACGGTCTTTACCAGGGTGATTGCCGAAGTCTATATAAACCTTGCTGTGAAGCAGGGTTTCTTTGACTTGTTCTGTGGTCATGTTTTGCAGAGGAACCCATCTGATGTCTGGAGCAGCTTTCATCAGTCTTTGTGTGAATGCAAGTCCTTTTTTGGGGTTATAAAGGACAATGTCGTTACGTTTTGTTTTTATATCTAAGTGAAGATATTCTTCATTTAAGTAATCAGAAAGACGAGAAACTTTTGTAATGCCTGCTTTCTCCAAGAAGTTTCGGGCATATTCACTCTGATAGAAATGTGTGATGTTTTTTTCAAAGTGAGGGTAATAATGAACACCGAGATTTCTTTTTAAAATATCTTTTATTGTCGACCATAAACCATAATGCTGGTAAGCACTAACTATATAATGATGCTTTGTATAGTTATCGACACTCATCCACCAAATGCATTTTTGGATGTTTTTAAATTTTTTTAGATATTGAGTGTCTAGCTCTGGGACAATAATGATGTTATCTCTAGAATCTATAACATCTTGAATACTGATAAATGAATTGACGTACTGTTTAAAAGCAGGATTGATTTGCATTGGATTGTTCGTACTTTCGTAATATACAATCTGAGCTTTTAAACCATTGTTGTTTATTGTGTAAACTAACTGATGCGCTAATTCTGTGCCGCCAGTTTTATGAAATGCAGGGGATAAAATGTATATTTTTGTTTCTCTTGACACTTGTAACATATTTATTCCTTGTTTTGATCTGCAGAAAAATTTGTTCGCTTTATTACTCGAGCAGGATTTCCAACAACAACACAGTCGTCCGGAACATCTTTTACAACTACGGCTCCAGCTCCTATAGTTACATTGTTCCCAATCTTTATTGGTCCAAGAATAGTTGCTCCTGTACCTATATAGCAATTATTTCCGATAAAGATGCATGGTGAGGGAATCCCAGAATGTTTCTTTCCAAGTAAAACCCTAGGAAGTATTGTGCAATTTGATCCTATGCAAGAAACAGAATCAATCCAACGATATCCACTATGAATGATATTCAGACCAGGGCCCAAAGAATATGGATATATCAACATATTCAGTTTGAGGCTTTTTCTCATTAGTCGATGCTTATAAAATAAAAAGAGTATTTTAAAAATAGGATTACCATTGTTTTTTTTGTATGTATAATATTCTAGTTTTCTCAATAAAATCGTATAATTCAACATTTGAATGTCAATAAGATTCCCTTTTACAAATTCAATGAACTTGCTTTTTTTATCAAAACCATTTGATATTAAATCAGCTTTCAGTGTAGATTTTAAATCTTGTCTTGTTTTGATCATAACTATTCCATAAAATATCTATTTATCCAATTATTAACCTCATACTTTTTAACAATATCGTCATTTATAGTATGATAGGGCTTTTGCATAAATGATTCTAATGAATTTAAATCGAATTGTTCATCGATTATGTAAATATTATTAGGGTGGTAAAAATCGAATTCTTTAATTTTATTGAAATTCGTAATCAATTTTTTCCCTAAAAATAGTGCTTCTAAGGGTCTCAGAGTCATTCCATCTTGTTTGTATATTGATTGGCTGGCTACTATATCGACTATACAACGGCTTTGCTTGGCTAGTTTTACATTCTCTGAAAAATCGGTTTCAGGCTGATTGTGGTCGCGTATTATGAAATTTGTAGAAAAACCTTTCTGCTGTAACTTATTTTGCAAAGATAAAAGGATTTTTTCGCGCCCTTTTTTGTATCCCAAAAAGAAAAAATCATATTTTGTTTCATCCATTGTTTCGTCATTAAAATATCTATAACATTGCGTTGTATAAAACATTCCATATTTATTTGCATCACTGGCGTTCATTGTGTAAAACGCTATTCCTAAATTTTTTGCCATGTTTATATATCGTTCTCTTTTTTTTATATTTTGAGCGTTTCCCGCAGGCCCCCAACAAAAGCATTTCTTATCATTTTGTGGAATAAGATGGCTCATCGATATCCACCAAGGCAAATAGAACGGACTCCAAAACAAAAAACGCGTGGAGCTATTTTTTGAAAACTTTCGAAATTCTTTAAAATTATTTGTGGAAATTTTGCATTTTGTAGCTAGCGTATATAGCCTAAGTGCAAAACATAATCTAAACAAGACCTTCCACACCCAAAATTTTCTATACTCAACAATGAGAAAACTCACATTAGTTATTTTGCACCCTGCTTTGACAACGGAAAGAAACGGTTTGTAGGGCACCGATACGATCACTAATTTTTTTTCTTCCATTTTTTATCCTTTTTTGGTTTTATAATAAAAACCGTGACCACGACCTAATGATGCGATTTTTTCAAAGAAATTGTATAATTTTTTATGAGAGCTGTATGTATATATTAAAAATCTATAAAGAGCTGTGTTTAACACCTTGTATTCAGCTCCCTTTACTAAGGCTGTTGAACCAAAATCAAATGCGGCTGTTTCGTAATAACGTTCAATAAAAGAAACTGCGCTTTGACTAAATGCAAGCTGTCTCACTTTTTTATACATGTTTTGCATTGCCATAGGTATATTTACAGATGCAAAAAAATGCAAAATTTTCGCAGATCTGAAAAGATGCGTTCCGTAGTTTAATTGGCAGTTCCATGTTCCGTCAAGTTCTTTTATTACATTGCCGCTTTTAAAATTGGTCAACGCGAGCGTTGGCTGATCTTGAATTATGTTGTTTTGCTTTTGATGCTTTTTGTATAATTCGTGCCACATTTTGAAGAAGGAATGATTTTCATTAGAATCTCTGACTAAAAGAACTCCACTGTTGAAATATAGTTCATTATTCAAAAATGCTCTATCAGAACAAAGATTCTTCATTTTTTTTATGTGACTATGTATCTGTATTTGTGGATTGTTATGAAGTAATGTATGACAATCTAAAACCCCTGCTAAATCATTTGGGTTTTGGTTAATTTCCTCTAAATTTGATAATATTATGGTATCCGAGTCGATGAAAAGAAAATCATCTTGAATGTGATGTCGCATAGATGTTTTCAAGAGTCTAGATCGGATTTGGGCTGATAACGATTCGTCTAGGTCGATGACGGTAATTTCATCAACAATATCTTTTATTTTTTTACGATCGTTGACAAGTGTTTTTTTTGTAGCTTTATCTATAAGTAATGATACAAATGCGTTTGGCGTGTTTAACTTGAGTGTTACAATGGAAACAAAGGTTTGTTCCAAAAAAAAATCGGTATTTGAACTGGTGCAGACGTATAGAAACTTCATTTTATTCCTTTTTTTACCAAAAATATTGAGTTGCGTATAAACCATATTCATTTACAGGAGACCAAAATGGAGAATATGGAGATATTTTCATCCATTCAGGACGTGCTATTTGAATTACCGTAAAAAAGGCAACGAAAAGAAACAAGGCTAATAGGGTTAGACTTCTTACAGAAAATTTTTTTATTTGTTTTGATGCGAGAAAATAAGAAAAAACGATGGGGTTGGCGAAATCAAAATATCCATTTAGTCTTGTGAAAATTACTGAATTCAAGCCAATTACTGCGATGCAGATGTTGAACAAACATACCGTTAAAAAAAAATGGTTTTCTATTGATGCATTGTTCTTGCTTCCCCAATAACCCAAACAAAAAATAAATAAAGACGGCATAATTTTTATTATTATGTCGTTTATGAAATTTGTTCCTCCGACATCATAGTCGCCTGCCATGTATTGTGCGTATGCTCCTCCAAAAGTCCGAACAAGAAGCCATAGAATATTCATGGAGAAGAATAAAAAAATGGTTACACCACAGAAAATCGCAATGCTTTTTTTATTTAGTTCTATTTTGAGAAGCGGAATTAAGAAAAGAGCCGTTATGGCTGCTGAATGAAATTGCATTGCAATTATAACGAATAAAATGAAAAATATTAGTTTTCTTTTTAATAAAAATGGAACTCCTAATAAAACAAACATCATTGCATAAGCTTGTCTCATTGCAACCATATAAAGAGTCCAGTTTAAACAAAAAAATACAATTATAGAAGAGAATACATTGACTGAATAACGCCTTAAGAAATAAAAATATATGGATAAAGTTATTGATGCCGTTATGAAGAAAAATGCATATGGTGAATCTATAAATGAACCGATAAATCTCGTCCATGAAACATAGCCTATAGCGTATCGTGTCGCGTAGGCATGGGTCAAGGCCATGTTATTTAGTTCTTTAAAAGTTAGATAATATTGTAATGAGTCTGTTCCTACATATTCTGATCGAAGACCTGTAATGGCGATAATAAAAAAGAGAAGCAATAGAAAGGTTAATCTGTTAAGCTTTTTCAAGTTCGTAAAGCTTATCATCAGTGCGCCAAACGCCGCTATAATGAAAGATGTATATACAGTTGGCATTACAACAATCCTTGATATACAGTCATCAACAATTTTACAGTATTTTTTTTTGAACTATTTTTTGCAATATGCGCAGATAATTGTGGTTGAAAAGTTTTACCATCAAGAAACTTTTTTATGGATAATCCAATATCATTGACACTATTTGGATTTACCGCAATAGCGTATGGCAAGAAATATTCTTTTGGGCCTCCAATAGCCGTAATAACGATATCACACCCATAAGAGGCTGCTTCTAGAGCTGCGTATCCGACACCTTCTCGGAATGATGGTAAGGCAAAAACTTTTGCACGAGAATATAAATCCTTTAATTCTTCATCAGATATACGGCCTAAAAGCGTTATGTTCGAACGAAAACCTATTTTTTTCTTGATTTTATTATCGAATTCAATTGAACTAGATCCAGCTAAAACAAGATTAAAGTTATATCTTAAAGCCGCATCAACAAGTCGTTCTACATTTTTTGTTGGATCACATATCCTGGATACATGGAGACAGAAGTCTTCTTTGGGCTTGTTTACATTGGAAGATATGAAACGACTATTTAAGGGGATGATTTTTATCTTTTCCCGTGGAATTCCGAAAGCTTTTGTTAAATAGGTTGCTTCAAATTCTGTTCTGGCCAAAAAACATTCAAAAATGTTTTTGTAATGTCTCAGGATAGAAAATTCAGTCCATAACTTTATTTTGGGTATTGCTACAAGAGATAAAAGTCTATAAACCCAAATGGGCTTGTGTGGGTCTAGAATGGGGGCACAAATGAATTTCGCATTAGGAGCTTTTGCTTTAATGGCCTCATACAATGGTAGATATGTAAATCCAAAATAGAAAAACTGAATAATATCAAAAGAACTCCAATTATAATTTCCCCACACATTAATTTCGACAACATCGTGACCACAAGACTTTATGTAATTCGCCCATTGTGTGGCTTGGATATGTACTCCACCTGCATTCCCATCGATGAGACAGTAATTGGGTAAAATAAATGCTATTTTCATATTCTATTATTACCGCTTTGTTTTCCAGAATTATTTCCTAATTTGAGTTCAATGAATATCTAAATAGAATATAAAGCGTTTGTAAGACTTTCTTCAAAAATATGCGAAATGGCAAAAATAAAATAAAAACTGACGAAGACACGTAGAATGGTTTTATAAAATAAAGATCGTCCCTTGTTGGGCATGATACATACACAGAAATGTCCTAGACCGCTAATGAAAAAGTCGAGAAATGACGAAAAACCGGAACGGTACATTTCGTATTTGAATTTTAATTGCGTTAATCCGTATTTAAATCCACCACGTCTTTTAAACAAATTGGGATTTACTCGTAAAGAATATAGGCTTTCTTGGAGGTTATAACATTTGGAACCTGTTTGTAACATTCGTACAAATAAGTCGTAATCTTCAAATAATGGACGGTGTTGGTAATTACCCGCTTTCAAAACGGCGGTCTTCTTGAATATAACTGTAGGGTGTAGTAATGCACAACGACGTCTCATGAATTTTACTATCTCATCATGTTTTTCTGGAACTTTATGGCAGGAAAAGGCGTCGTTTATCGAATTTCCCCAAAACTCATTTTCCCAACAGCCTACTATATCAAGATTTGAGTCTTCGATAAATTTTTTAAGCTGTTTTTCACACCTGTTAGGAACCGCAATATCGTCGGTGTCCATTCTTGCAATTAAATCATTTTTACATTGCTTGAGACCTTCGCGTAGAGCCAATCCTAAACCAACATTTTTTTCTAGGGGAACTATTTTAAAAATGGGGTTTTGTGCATATTTGTCAACGATTTTATAGAGTTCGTCTGTAAGAGGACCATCTTCGACAAGTACAATTTCTGATGGGGGTACAGTTTGATTGAGGATGCTTTCTATAGCATCCTGAAACCATTCTGGTTGTTCTTTGTAATAAACGCTTATTAAAACGCTGTATTCGGGGTATTTCGTCATCTCTTAATGATTTTTTTTAAAATATAGTAACCGCTGTTCTTTTTGCAACCATGACGTTTTGAAAATGCGTTGTTGCCTTTTACTATAGCGTCTTTACGGTTCATATTTGTTCTCTACACTCCCTTTCCGTAATACTCTGCATACCATTCCGCAAATTTCCTTAAGCCTTCCCTGAGCGGGGTGGCGGGCTTGAAGCCGAAGTCCTGTTCGAGTGCGGTCGTGTCGGCGTAGGTCACTGGCACGTCGCCGGGTTGCATGGGCACGAGTTCCTTGTGCGCTTCGAAGTCGTAATCGGCGGGGAGCACTTTGGCACGGACGAGTTCTTCTTGCAAAATGGTCACGAAATCGAGGAGGTTCTCGGGGTGGTTGTTCCCGATGTTATAGACTTTGTAGGGCGGCAGCGGGAGTCCGTCTTCGCCGTTTTGCTTTTCGGGGGCGTGCTGCATGACGCGGACGACGCCTTCGACGATGTCATCGACGTAGGTAAAGTCGCGTTTGCATTTGCCGTAGTTGAATATCTGAATGGTCTTGCCGGCTTTAAGCTTGTTGGTGAAGCCGAAGTAGGCCATGTCGGGGCGACCGGCGGGGCCGTAGACGGTAAAGAAGCGCAGCCCTGTGCTGGGGATGTTGTAGAGCTTGCTGTAGGCGTGGGCCATGAGCTCGTTGCTCTTTTTGGTGGCGGCGTACAGGGAAACCGGGTTGTCCACTTTGTCGTCGGTGGAGTAGGGGATCTTCTTGTTGCTGCCATAGACGCTGGAGGAACTGGCGTAAACGAGGTGTTCGACTTCGCCTTTCTCGGCGCCTCTGCGGCAGGCTTCGAGGATATTGTAGAAGCCGATGAGGTTGCTCTGGATGTAGGCGTCCGGGTTCGTGATGGAATAGCGGACGCCGGCCTGGGCGGCGAGGTTCACGACGACGGCGAAGTGGTACTTTTCGAACAGGCTGTCGATGGCGGCCTTGTCGGCGAGGTTCGCCTTGACGAATGTCCATTTCTTGCCGGTCGAGGTGGCGAGGGCTTCGATTTCCTTGAGTCGCTCGTACTTGATGTTCACGTCATAGTAGTCGGTGATGGAGTCGAGGCCGACGAGCTCGGAGCAGTTGTAGTCTCCCAGTAACTTCTTGCAGAGGTTGCAGCCGATAAAGCCGGCGGCTCCGGTAACGAGGACTGTCTTTCCGTTGAGGTTGACGTTCTTATCCAGCATAGGGTTCCCTTAGCAGCCGATGGCGCTGTATTCGAATCCCGCTTCGGCGAGTTCCTTTGCGTCGTAGATGTTGCGGCCGTCGATGATGAGGGCGTTCTTCATGGACTTCTTCATCACGCCGAAGCTCGGCATGCGGAATTGCTTCCATTCGGTGACGAGCAACAGAGCGTCGGCGTCGAGCAATGCTTCGTACATGTCGTTGCAGTAGGTGACGATGTCACCCACGCGGCGCTTGCATTCGTTCATGGCGACCGGGTCATAGACTCGCACGACAGCGCCGGCTTTCACCAACAAGTCAATCAAAACAAGTGCGGTTGCTTCGCGCATGTCGTCGGTCTCGGGTTTGAACGCGAGGCCCCACATGGCGATGGTCTTGCCCTTGAGGTTCGCTTCTCCGCCGAAGCGCTTTGCGAGTTTGTTGAAAAGTACGGTCTTCTGGTATTCGTTGACTTCTTCGACTGCTTTGAGGACGCCCATCTTGTAGCCGTTTTTTTCGGCGGTCTTGATGAGGGCCTTCACGTCTTTCGGGAAACAGCTTCCGCCGTAGCCGCAGCCGGGGTAGAGGAACTTCGAGCCGATGCGGGTATCGCTGCCGATGCCCTTCCTCACCATGTTCACGTCGGCGCCTACGAGTTCGCAGAGGTTCGCGATGTCGTTCATGAAGCTGATGCGGGTCGCGAGCATGGAGTTCGCGGCGTACTTGATCATTTCGGCGCTCGGGATGTCGGTGAAGATTACGCGGAAGTTGTTGAGCATCATCGGGCGGTAGAGGCGGGTCATGAGTTCCTTGGCCTGTTCGCTTTCGACGCCGACGACGACGCGGTCGGGCTTCATGAAGTCCGTAATGGCGCTACCTTCCTTGAGGAATTCCGGGTTGCTTGCCACATCGAACGGAATCTTGACCCCGCGCTTGTCGAGCTCTTCCTGGATGGCGGCCTTGACTTTCTTGGCGGTGCCGACGGGGACGGTGGATTTCGTCACGAGGACTGTATATTTCTTGATGTTCTGGCCGAAGGTGCGTGCCACAGCGAGAACGTATTGCAAGTCGGCGGAACCGTCTTCGTCGGGGGGAGTGCCCACGGCGCTGAAGACCATCTCTACGTTGTCGAGGACGCTTGCGAGGTCGGTCGTAAAGTGCAGGCGGCCTTCGCGCTGGTTCCTCAATACCATTTCGTCGAGTCCCGGTTCGTATATGGGAATTTCGCCTTTCTGGAGGGATTCGATCTTTGCCTGGTTCACATCGACGCATGTGACGTTGACGCCCATTTCGGCAAAGCATGTACCGCTAACGAGACCTACATAACCCGTTCCGACGATTGCAATATTCATAAAGAAATCCTTGATATTTCTGATTTTTTTAACCAACGGAAAATGTAATAAAATGGTAAAAATGAGATTGGTCGTCCTGGAGGCGTCAACGGATAGAATCCGGTGATTTAAGGAATGAGGAAAAGCATCACGCGCTTTGAGCGTTTGCCATAAAAAAAACGCCACCCCTTGGATAAAGGGGATGGCGTTGTGTTGAATTGGGTTGATGTATGATTAATTTTCGCCGTTACGCATTTCCGTCTGCTCGCGATCCATGGTGTAAGTCAAGTATTCCCTGAAATCGCGGTTGATATCCACTCCCTCGAAATCTTCGATATGGTCCGAGAAAATGTCAATAAGTGTCCGGTTGTCGTCCCATCCGACGAGAATGACGTCATCCATTGTAATAGATTTGTCTCCCGGTCCTTTGGCAACGTATTCGACTTTGGATTTTTCGACCCAACCTTTCCCGCAATTCCCTTTGACGAAAACTTTTGTATCGGACTGTGAAATGATTGTCAGTTCGTCATTAAAATCTGCAGTGCAGATCACCGTGCCTCCATCTTTATTTGAAGTGAGTTCGATGCTGCCTCGTTTCGATTTGATGGCGCTTGCTGCGAAAGATGTAGTGACCATAACCGCAAGCGCTACAGCCACCATTATCTTGATGTTTTTCATGATTGCCTCCTGTTCCTTTATTGTGAGGCGTTTGATTGCCTCAATTGTAAACTACAAAGAAAAGTTTACAGAGACCAATGCATCAATAGTTTAGTTTGGAATACTGAAATAGTTTGTAATAAAAAAAAGGCGCTGCCCTGAAGGACAGCGGTTGAATGTTGAACAAACTTAATTTTCGCCGTTACTCATTTCGATTTTTTCTCTATCCATCGTGTATGTCAGGTATTCCCTGAAATCGCGGTTGATATCGACACCATCGAAATCGGTATTGTTGTCTTCCAACACGAAAATGGCGCTTGGGTTGTCTATCCAGGCTTCGATGCCAACGCTATCCATTACGATAGATTTGTCACCGGGGCCTTTTGCGACGTATTCGATTTTGGATTTATCGACCCAGCCGTTTCCGCAGTTGCCCTTGACGAAAACTTTTGTGTCTGATTCTTTGAGAATCGTTAGTTCGTCGTGGAAGCCTGCAGTGCAAATCACCGAGCCACCGTCTTTGTCGGATGTGACGTCGATGTTTCCCAGTTTTGACTTGACGACTCTTGCTGCGAAAGATGTGGTGACCATAACCGCAAGCGCTACGGTCATCATTATCTTTACGGTTTTCATGATTGACTCCTTGTTCTTTATTGCGAGGACGAACAACTGCCCTCGTTTAGTAAACTACAAAGTGGCGTTTGCCGAGAGTAGCCCATTTGCGTTTTAATTTGAAATGGGGTGGGCAGACGGTGCGTGTTTTTTTATATTCTATTTCATGAATAGAAACGTTTGGAATGTGATTCGCGCCGTATCTGTTGTTGCTTGCGTTTTGGCAGCTGGTTGTGACGACAGCTCTTCTACTACGGCTCCGCAAGAAACTGTCATCCCTGCATCTTCAGCTGCTGCGAATAGCGCGGGATCGTCTTTGGAAAACCAACCTTTGTCATCATCGGCGATGTCCTCCGCTGTTGAGGAGAGTTCTTCGAGCGTGGCGTTGCCGACAACGTTGTGCAAGATTTCCTTGGTGACTCAGACGGGATACTATCCGATGGCCTACACGATTGGAAGACCGTGGATTTGCTTGCCGTTAGAAAACTGTGACGTGTCCGCTGTGAATACGGGCTTTCCTGAATGCTACGATGGTCATGCCACAGTCGAAGGGTGCTATTCCGAGGCGAAAGCGGAGATTGTCGAGAACTGCGATGATGATTTCGAGGACTCTTGTGAGACTCGCAATGGAACGGTTTATACCTTTGGCCGTATCAAAACCAGCTGTAGCGCTATATTGCTCTAGGTAGGCTACTAATTTTTTGAATGACAAGTGCGGAATAGCGCTTGAGGTCTTTTTTCATTTTGAGCATATGGATTTTTATCGTAGATTCTTTTTAGTCTTTGCGCTGTCCGTTTCTTGCTTGTGGGCGAGAACGGAATATTGCATTTTGCCGATGCATTTGGATGGCGTCCACGAAGACTACGCTGAAAAAATAGTTTCCTTGACCAAGGACTATTTTGCGGCGGAAGGTTATGGATTTGTTTCGGATGCGTCTGCGTGTGATTATTTGTTGCAGGTAAAATTAATCCGAAAAGAAAAGGGTGTAGCGCTCGTTTATGAGAAAAAGAACAAAAGTAGCGAGACCCTTTGGTCTTATGGGCATATCGTCTATTCTCCCGGGGACTTCGCGTCTGTAGTGAGCTATGTCGCCCGCGAAATTGATAAACTGGAAACGGATTGGATTTGGGGTTTTGGATTTGGGGCTCTTGGAATGATAGGCCCTGTAGATTTTGTGGATTACAATTACGAACCTTTTGTGCAGTTCCGTGTGGAATCGGTTAAGATTGTTTTGGATCTTAATATCGCATTTCTTGGATCCCGACCCCATGGCGTGCATGGTTCTGTGTTGGGACCGTCCCTTTCCGTTGCGTATATGTTCGGCCGTCATTTTGTGGTCCCGTATTTGGGGGCCGGCATAAATGGTGCACTTTTCATAACGTCTGTCGAAAAAGAAGTCGTAAACAGGTATGGGGTAACTGAGAAGGAATCCGAAAGCGAAACGTTTGGTTCTCCAGGATACTTTTTCGAAATGGGACTTTCGCTGAAGTTGAAAAATGAAGTCCACATTATGCTGGAGTCCCGATATTTTAGAGAATTTTATAAAATGAACAACATCCTTAGCGGAAAAAAAGGCGCTGTTCATGGCTTTTCCGTGGGAGTGAAAATCGGCGTATGAAAATTTGTTGTATCTTGTTTGTAATGTCGCTTTGGCTTGTGGGGTGCGCTTCTTACGTGAATGTCAGTGTTTCGGATGGCGGCGGGGATTATTCCATTTATAGAAATGGCGAATTGGTGTGTTCCAGTAGCGATGCCTGCACCGTTGAAAGTACGGCAGAAAGCGGAATGTATCTGGAGGCGAAGAAAGATGGCGTTGTATATGGTTCTGCATATGCGCATAGAGTGAAAAAAGAAATAGACCACAGTAGGGACGACGAATATGACTGGTCCCGCAGAAAAACGAGAAAACAAATAAGGGAAGAGACGGAACAGAACGAACGGTCGTTGAGTCTTATTTTCGCCTTCGTGTTCCCGTTTTTTTTGGTTTGCGTGGATTTTGGAAAGTTCCCTGATGAAGTCGTGATTCCTGTGGAAACTCCGGATTCGGCAATTGCAGATTTCCCTTGGGACCAACCGATAAAAAAAGATTAAATTATGGGTGGAAATCGGGGAGATTATGTCAATTGTTAACGAAATTCAAAAGGCGCTCCTGGCTAAGCAGGACTTGAAATTCAAGGCTTTTCACAGCAAGCTGATTCCGACGACGGATGCAAAAACGATTATCGGAGTGCGGACTCCGGACTTGCGCGCGATTGCCAAAACGTTTGCGAACCGGGCAGATGTGGAAACTTTTCTGACGGCGCTTCCGCACAAGTATTATGATGAAAATCAGGTCCATGCCTTTATCTTGTCCTTGATGAAAGATTATGATGATTGCGTGGCGCATGTTGATGCGTTCTTGCCGTTTGTCGATAACTGGGCGACTTGCGACCAGATGCGCCCAAAGACGTTTGCCAAGGCTGCAAATCGGGCACGTCTCTTAAAGAATGTGGAGCGCTGGATGAAAACTCCCGTGACGGAAGTATACACGGTGCGCTTTGGCATCGAAACGTTGATGTCGTTCTTTTTGGATGATGATTTTGACCCGAAATTTTTGAAATGGGTCTCGAAGATCCGAAGCGGGGAATATTACTTGAACATGATGGTCGCATGGTTCTTTGCGACTGCGCTGGCCAAGCAGTACGAGGCGACGCTCCCGTTTATCGAAAATCGAGTACTAGACGTATGGACGCACAACAAGACTATTCAGAAGGCCGTTGAAAGCTACCGAATTACCGATGAACAAAAAGCATATCTGAAAACGTTGAAATTATAGGAATTTTGAAGTATGGCAGAGAATTTAGTACAGACCGTTAAAACGGAAAATTTTGAGATGGACTATGCCAAGTTCGGCACGGGCGTGCGCCCGCTTGTTTTGTTGCCTGGCATGAGTCTCAAAAGCACGATGAGCGTCGCTTCGATGGTGGCGGATTCATATAAAATATTCAGGGATGATTTTACGGTTTATCTGTTCGACCGCAAGAAGAATTTTGGCGAATCTTATCCGATGGAGCAGATGGCCGTGGATACGGCCGAAGCGATGGATGCCATTGGCATTGGGAGCGCTTGCATGATTGGCATTTCGCAGGGAGGCATGATTGCTCAACTCATTGCGGAACAGTTCCCGCAGAAGGTAGAGCGCCTAGCGCTTGGTTCAAGTGCATCTCGTTTGAACGACATGTCTCGTGCGGTGATGACGGAATGGAAACGCCTTGCCGATGAAGGAAATGTCGAAGCGCTTTGCTCGAACTTTATAGATAAAGTTTTTTCCGAAGAGACTATTCGCAAGTACAAAAAGAGCTTGATGCGTTTGAATTCGAATGCGACCGAACAGGACATGAAGCGTTTTTGTGTGCTCGCCCGTGCGTGTCTCGAATTTGAAGCGTATGAAGGGCTGAAAAATCTCAAGTGTCCGACGCTTGTTCTGGGCGCTGAACTGGACCGGACTTTGGGCGTGATTGCGTCAAGAGAGATCGCCGAAGCGCTAGAACGAAATGGCGTGCCTGTGGAACTCTACGTTTACGACAATTACGGACATGCCGCATATGACGAAGCGCCGGATTACCGCTCCAGGATTTTGGAGTTCCTGAAGAAATAGTTTTTGGGGTTGTCAGAATAGATAGCCGATGCCGGTATTGACTTGCCAATGTTTTCCGGCAAAATTTTGGCCGACGTAAACCGTTGCTCCTAAAGAAAACTGAATGCGTTCGTTCAGCAAGTAGGAGGCTCCCATATATTGTTCGATGATAAATGGGAATGAGAATGTAATGTCATGGGAGTCGAAACTATCCGTAGACCACCACGGAAAATAGATGGCCGGGGCGTACGTCAGTGCTAATTCCTTAGTGAGGAATACGCCTATATAGGTGCTGAGCAATGCCGTAAAAGAAAAATCCCATTGGTCTTTTTGCGACAAATGGTCGTATCCGCAGTCGTATTCTCCTTCGAATGTATGGCAATGCTTAAGCCAATCGCCTTCTAGAGAGTACTTGTATCTTCCAAAGCCTAATTGAAATCCTATACCGAATTCAAAATGATTGCTGTTCCAGCCTGTATATGCTTTTAGATAGGGGAACGGATCAAGGCCGCCGCCAAGAGTGGCCAACCAGACCTCCGATTTTATAAGTCGGTCATATGAGGCGGTCACAGGGAAATTTTTCAGATGGTATGCGATATTTGCTTTTTCTTCAGGTAATGTTCTGTCGTCACCAGAAATTTTTTTATTCCAGACATCGTGTAGCTGCAGTCTTTTTTCTTTTTGTAATTTTATCTGTAAGCTAGCTCGATTGACGGAAGTGTCTTTTTTGACGTTGTATCCGGCTCCTGTGAAGACGGGTGGGGCGTAAACGTCGAATTCTCCGGAATGGACGTTCAGTTGGTTAAATGCGTTGCATCCGGACAGAAACCATGCGGATAGGCACGGGATTAATAGTAGGCTGAATTTGAATCGACGAAAGCGCATTTAGATTTCCAAGTCGGCGGAAAGGACTGTCTCGATTTTGCCGTCGTCGCATTGGAATAGCAGACTTCCATCGTCTTGCATGTCGATGATGGTGCCTGTTTTCTTGATGGCCCCTTCGCCGGAGGCGTGATTTTGGTCGGTGCAGCGGTTGTTGACGACGATAGTGCCGCGGGCTCCGATGAACTGGTCCATGCGTTTCCATGCGGCGATCCAGGGGCGGATGCCGAAAGCGCGGAACTGCCCGATGGCGCGCTCGAGGTTACCGACGAGTTGTTGCAGGAGCTTTTCCCGGTTGATGGTCTTGCCGACGATGGCTTTGAGCGTGGTGACGTTCCTGTTCAGGTGCACATAGTCTTCGGGTTCACTGTTGACGTTTATACCGACTCCCATATTGAGGGTCGGGCGCGGAGCTTTTTCTCTTGCCATTTCCGGTTGAGCCTCTCCCGGACTGGTTCCGGGTTCCGGGGACTGCCATCTTGTGTAAACGACTTCCGCCAAAATCCCGCAGAATTTGCTCTTGCCGTAGAGTATGTCGTTGGGCCACTTGACGGTGATTTTGGAAATTGTTTCGCTGTTCTTGTCGGCGTAGTCCGCTCGTTTGCCGCTTGTTAAATTTGCGCTATCCTTATTTTCATTGACGGCGGCTTCCAGTAATCCGTTGAATGATTCCGCGAATGTCAATGCCGCGACTTGCGTGATTTGGGCGAAACGGTTGGCGGGAATATTGTCGAGCGGAACTAGAATGTTGAAGTAGAGATTTTTTCCGGCGGGGGAGTCCCAGGTGCGTTCGTGGCGGCCATGTCCGTTGCTTTGCGAATCGGCGACAAAGAGTGTGCCCGGTGAGATTTCACCTGTTCGAGCCATTTCTTTCATGAGCTTGTGCGTGCTTTCGATAGTCTCGAAAAGGTAGGCCGGAGCATTGCCGAATCCCGTGAACTGCCAGTCCGTGAATGAACGTTCTTGCGAAAACATTTGCTTGGTCGTTAGTTGTTAGAATTTAGAACTTAGAGCTTAGGATTTGGAACTTTGGTTCGACAAAAGGTTGGTGAGCTTAAGTCTGTACTGAGCTGATGCACTGAGTATGCCGATGTGTTGCTGAAGGACCGACTAAGTTCTAAGAGTGGAGCGGGCTAAGTTCTACGAACTGCAGCTCCGCCGCACTACTCGTCCGCTTGCTTTTCTTGCAGTTCCTTGAGAGCTTCTTCGGGGAATATGTTGAAGAATTCTTGCTTCTTGTCTTCGAAAAGTTGCAGCATGCGTTCTTGCTCGAACTGCTCGCGGTCGATGTTTTGCATAAAGAACTCGTCGCGGGCGAAATCGCGGGTCGTCATGAGTTTCTTGATGTCTTCGGAAAGATCGACATTGTCCCAAAGGATATAGTACGATCCGACGAATCCATCGGCAAAAATATCGACGTTCAGTTTTACGGAATTAGTTTGCGAGGAATCAACGAGCTGGACTTTGGTTTCGCGCTTTTCGGGGCGGAAAACATCAACGTCACTTACGGGTTTGCTCAAATCCTGCGCCCAGCAGAGAGCCGAAGCGCAGAGAAATAGCATTACCTTATGTTTGAAGGATAAAATCATATCCATAATATACAATGAAAATTCATGAAAAATACAGGGAATGCTAAAAAGCTTAGCTGAAAATACGGCGAAAAAAGTCATGCTACTGTTATGATACGCTTTTGTCGTACGAAGAGTATTATATAGCTCGTTTATAAACTACTGCCTACTAAGCTCTAAGTTCTAAGCTCTACCAACTAAACTTCACTGGATCCTGCTCCTACGAACCTAAGAATTGTAGGGCAGCAAGCTGCCGACAATTCTATATCGCGATGCTCAGGATGACGAGTCTTTCGTCTCTCGTCTATGTCCCTACTGCCTACAACCTAAGACCTAAGACCTAAATCGCTAGCGGCATCCAGGGTTTTACGACATCGATGGATTCGAGTCTGCCCTGCAATTTGCGACGGATGGCAGCAGCGGCAATCATCGCGCCGTTATCTGTACTGAGGCTTCTGTCCGGGACGCAGAAGCGGATGCCTTTCTTGTTGCAGTAATCTTGCAGGCGAGTGCGCAACCAGCTGTTCGCGCTTACGCCTCCGCCCATCACGAGCGTTTTCATGCGGGTCTTTTTGAGGGCGTTGATGGTCTTTGTGACAAGGCTATCGACGATGGCGTCTTCGAGCGAGGCGCAGATGTCGCCGAGATTCTGCTGGATAAATTCCGGGTCATGCGTTTCGGTGTAACGGAGCACGGCGGTCTTGAGCCCGCTGAACGAGAATTCGCAGTTGTCGTGCGTGTGGAGTGCGCGCGGGAATTCGACGAATTTGCGGTTTTTATCTTTGCCCAGGCGGCTGATTGTGGCGCCTGCGGGGTACTTGAGACCGATGAGCTTACCGCATTTGTCGAATGCTTCTCCGGCTGCATCGTCGCGGGTGCGTCCGATGCTTGTGTACTTGAATCCGGGTTCTTCCATCACGAGTTCCGTGTGGCCTCCCGAGACGGTGAGCGTGAGGAACGGCGGTTCGATGTCCGGGTTGCTGAGCCAGGCCGCGGCGAGATGCCCTTCGAGGTGGTTCATGCCGTAAGCGGGTATGTTCAAGTCGCGGGCGAGTCCTTTTGCAAAGCTTGCGCCCACGAGGAGCGGTCCCATGAGGCCTGGACCCGTGGTATAAGCGATGGCGTCGATGTCCTTGAGTTCGATGCCGGCTTCTTTTACGGCGGCTTCGGCGATGGGGGCAATTTTTTGCAGGTGAGCGCGGGCGGCAATTTCGGGAACGACTCCTCCGTAGAGTGCGTGTTCGTCGATTTGGCTGTAGAGCGGGTTCGACAGGACCTTGAGCGGGTCGTCCTGTAAAACGGCACAAGCGGTTTCGTCGCAGCTAGATTCAATTCCAAGCCAAATCATATTCCGTATTCCTCGTCCTTGTTTTCGTCTTCCGTGTGAGTCTTGATGAGCTTAATCTTGTCAGGTTTGACAAGAATCGCCTTGATGGTCATGTTGCGGTCGATGTCGGGCGGGAGGTTCAGCTTGATGGTCGGTGCGAGGCTGTCGGCGTCTTCGATGGCGAAACGGTTGTATTCGATGAACAGCTCGATGTCGTCACTGTTGATGGCCTCGATGACTTTGTCTCCACCTGTAATCTCTACGGTCGCACTTTGCGGGGAGAGCGTGTTCAATGCTCGGTCATAGAAACCGATAAGCTGGATGGGGATATTCCTGAAATCCTTGGTCTTGATTTTTTGAACATCGACAAAAATTTTTGCCACGGAATCGCTGGGTGTCACAAAAGACGGGAGTCGTTCGGTCACAAGCGGGATGGAATATGTCTTGCTATCCTTGATGCTGTCGATGAACAGGGAGTCCGTCGGAATGTCGATGATGCGGGTGAGCGCATTTCTTGCGCCGGTGACCTTGAGTGCTTCTTGGAGGAGCTTTGGCGGCTGTACGATGATGTAGCCGGGGGCTGGGCTGAAGTTTACGTTATTCTTGATGGGGATGTTTCGCTCGATACGCGTATCGACGGCGACGTCAATAAAAAGGTACTGGTTGTCGGGTTCTATGTAGTGGACCGACGAAAAGTTCGGGGCTACAAAGTTCTTCGAGTCGAGGTGGATGCGCTTGGAGCCGAGTTCGGCGAGGTGCATGTCGACGACCATTGCCGCCTGCTTTTGCGACTGGAGGCGGATGAGGTCGAGGGGCTTGCCTTCGACTGTCACGGAAACGGTGGTGGGCGGCTTGGATGCAATTGCCAAAGCTTCGGGCAACTTCACGAACGTAAGCGGAACTTCCATCGTCAGTTGGAAGTCCTTCAGCGAGATGACATAGAACCAGAGGGCCATCGCGCAAATCAATGCGGTAATCTTTAATATGATGTTTCCCATAAAAGCCCCGTAAAGAACCTCTATAAATTTAATTATATTCGAGGCGTGTTCGGACAATTAGGTTACTTAATATCGGAATCTTTTCGCGGATGGAAGCAGCACCGTACGGTGATTCTTCCGTCTCTTTTGACGATTTTCTTGTGTTCGCTCCTGTTGGCGTCGTCTTTTACGGCGCTCGGCGTTTCGTTTAAGCTTATCTCTGCGGAGAAGTCCCTGTACGTCATCGAGGCGTTCCTAAAGGAAGACGTCCCCGAGGATTCGGTTGCCGTTATCCAGACACGGCTTGAGCATACGCGTTATGTGGAATCCGTGTCGTTTGTGAGTGCGGATTCGGCGCTTGCGGATTTCCGCAGTCATTTTTCGCCGGATATGCTGGAACTTGTCGAAGGAAATCCGATTCCTGCGTTTTTCCGGGTGTCGCTCTGCGACGAGGCCCGAAACCCGTCGGATCTTTCCGAAGTGCGCAATGTGATTGCCGAAGAGTCGTATTTCGAAGAGGTGCAGGCGCCGGTAAGGTGGGCATCGCGAATTGCGTCCTGGAAGTTCAAGATGGTTTTCTGGCCAATCTGCATAAGCATCCTTCTGCTCATTACGCTCTCGCTCATCATTTGCAACTCGGTGAGGCTTTCGCTCATGTCCCGTAAACTCCTGGTCGAGAACATGAAGTATGCGGGGGGCAGCTACCTGTTTATCGAGTTCCCGTTTGTACTGGAAGGAGCTGCGCAAGGTTTTGTCGGAAGCGGCGCTGCCATATTGCTGGTGGGGCTGGTCATCCAGTCGGTGGTGCGGATGTTTCCGGTTGTGGCCGCGAGCGTTTCTTACTTTTGGATTGTAGTTCTGTTTACGGTAGTTCTGGAGACTACTCTTGCGGGTTACTTTAGTTTCCGCACGGTGCGCAGTTTCTTGTTTGAAAAGAAGGGTGAGCAGGAATAATGCGCCTCGTTTTTCGGTTGTTCTTGCTGATTCTAGTCTTTGCTGTGGGTGCGGCTTTGGCTGCCCCGAAAAAGACGGATGCGCAGATTGACGAACAAAAGAACGCTCTCAAAAAACTGGAAGTGGACTTGGCAAAAAAGCGCGAGGAACTGGCCGTTCTCGAAACCGAAGAAAAGGGCGTACTGAACACAATTTCTCTTTTGGACCAGAACCTGAACCGCACAAGGTCGTACCTGTCGGAACTTTCGCGCAACGAGGATATGTTGCAGGGGGCCGTAAAGCAACTTGTGCTGGATATTGATTCCTTGGACGCGAAAATCAAAAACAGAAAGCGCGCCATGCGGAAACGAATTCGTAGTTTGTATGTGCATGGCCGCAGCAACGATGCCGAAATTTTATTTGAACTTCTGACCAAGAACGGCAACCCGGAACGTGAAGTTTACTGGGTGCACCACTTGCTGAACCGCGACCGCGAAAATGTGGAGACGCTGCGCAGTCTTGTTGCTGAACGTACGCAAAAACAGCAGGCTCAGGAAAAACACTTGGCGGAACTTTCGAGGTTGCGTTCGCGCAAGGCCGTCGAGGAACGTGGCCTTGTGGCGCAGATGAACGGCCAGGAGCGAATGCTGCATTCCCTCAAGCACGACAAGGCCGTGCAACGCATGGCGCTCAAGGAGTTTGAACGTAACCAGAAGACGATGCTTTCGCTTATCAAGAAACTCGAAGAACGTCGCAAGCGCGAAATCGAAGAGGCCAAGAAGGCCGAGGCGGCCCGCCTTGCCGCTCTCAAGAAAAAGGAAAAGGCTGCCGAGAAAAAGCGCGAAGAGGAAAAGAAACGCGAAGCCGAAAAGGCCCGCCAGGCCGAGGTGGCGAAAAAGATGGTGCAGGCGCAACCGTTCAAGGGTCCGAAATGTATGCCGCTCGACGGTCCGATCATCAGCGAATATGGCTTGCAGGAACATCCGGTGCTCCACATCATGACGCGTAACCTCGGGGTGGAAATCCGCGGAAAGCGCGGGGGACGCATCCGTGCCGCTGCGGCAGGGACTGTAGCGATGGTCGCCGAAATTGACGGCCGCGGCCCCTCCGTCATTATCGAGCACGAAGACGGAACTTATACGGTCTATGGTCACATGAAAGCAATCCACGTCCAAGAGGGCAAAAGTGTCAAGAAATGCGAAGAAATTGGAGAAGTGGGCGATATTGCTTCGTTAAATGGAATTAAATTGTATTTCCAAGTAAGCGAAGGGACACAGACCGTGGACCCGTTGCAATGGTTGAAACAAAAATGATCGAATACCGCTTGAATGGCCCTGCCTCCCAGGAACGCATCCGCATCCGCCTCATGGCGGCGTTGCGTGAGAACCGCTTCCCGCAGTCGATTCTTATCGATGGACCTGTGGGCATTGGCAAAAAGGCTTTGGCGATGGAAATAGCCCAGGCGCTTCAGTGCACGAACGCCAGTGTTCGCCCGTGCGGTAAATGCTTTGGCTGCAGGATGGCGACCGATACCGGTGTCACGGACAACTGGGTCGTGCCGATGGAAGCGAAAGAGGCGAGTGCCCGCAATGCTTCCGATGTCTCTGCCGGGAGTTCCGCGAAGACGATTCAGGATTTTAAACAGGCGTACATCGAAGAAATTGCGAAAAATCCGTACCGCGCCGACATTTTTAGTGCGGGCGCCGTTATTTCGGTGGAACTCATCCGAACGATGACCGCATCTTTTGCGATGAAGGGTGACCGCGTGCGCGTGGTGATTATTGCCGAGGCCGACCGCATGAACGATTCTGCGGCGAACGCTTTCCTCAAGACTCTCGAAGAAGTCCCCCCGAACACGTATTTCATTTTGACGACATCGTCCCGCGAAAAGCTCTTGCAGACCATTCGTTCGCGCTGTCTTGCGCTTCACTTGCCGCCCCTCACGGACGAAGAAGTCCGGCAGGAGGCGATTCGCGTGGGCGGCGAGGACTTTGATGAATCGACCTTGACCGACGATGTCATCGGGCTTGCCGTGGGTTCTCCGGGTATGGCTCTTTACTATGCGGAACATGCGAAGGAATGGTGTTCTCTGGCTGTCGATTTTGTCGAAAAGTCGCTTGCGCAGGATTACACGGATTTGTTCTTTGAACTAGAAGAGTCCGGGCTCGAAGATCCGGCCATCGTGAACCGTTTCTTGGAAGTCCTGTCGTTTTTGGTTTCGGATTTGCTGCGCCAACAATCGGGCGCCCCGCTCCGCATCCCGGATGCGACTGGCCGCGTGAACCTTGAACGTTTCCCGCAGGTGGGGGCTTCGGCCTTGGAACTTGCGCTCGTGTGCGTCCAGGAGACCATGTCGAGAATCGCTTCTAGGCGTATGGCGGCTGTGATGTGCCTCCAGAACCTCTCGATGAAACTTTTTGAAGGCTACAAGTAAAATGGAAGATCTTGTCGCCTCAACATTGTCCTCTACGTTAAAAATTCCGCATGCGGTGGCGAGATTCCTCGTTTCGCGTGGCATTAGGACGGTATCCGACGCTTACCACATGCTTCGTTCGAGCGAGAACGATGTGCACGACCCCTTCCTCATGATGGGGATGGACAAGGCCGTGGATTGGATTATGGCTGTCCGTGAACGTGGCGAGCGTGTGTTCATTTTTGGCGACTACGACTTGGACGGCATGACGTCCGTGACGCTTCTGACCCGCTGCCTCAAGACGGTGGGCATTGAGTCCGAGTGGAGACTTCCGAACCGCTTTGGCGACGGCTACGGACTTTCGGTTTCTGCAGTCGATGAAATGTACGAAGCGGGGGCGCGCAACTTGATTACTGTCGATACGGGCATTACCGCGAACGTGGAAATTGCGCATGCCAAGGAACTCGGCATGGCGGTCATGGTGATGGACCATCATCAACCGTCGGGCGATGGACTCCCGATTAGCGATGTGCTTCTGGACCCTCATCAGGATGGCGACAATTACCCGAACCCTGAACTTTGCGGAGTCGGGGTCTCGTACAAATTTATCTGTGCGCTGTTCAGCCGTCTTGGCATTAAGGCTCCTGTAGAATATTTGGATCTGGTCGCACTAGGGACGCTTGCGGACCTGGTGCAGATGACTCCCGAGAATAGGTATTTTACGCGGTCCGGTCTGGATTGCTTGAAGAACAGCCGTTGGCCCGGTGTGCAGGAAATGTACGCCTCGCTCATGAAACCTCATAGTTGTGTGGGCGGCATCGACGTGATGTACAAACTAGCTCCGCTCCTCAACGCTCCTGGCCGTATGGAACGCCCGGATCCGGCTCTGAAACTTCTTTTGTGCGAAAACAAGAACGAGGCGCCGCAGCTGCTTGCCGAACTGAAGGAGTGGAACGCGCGCCGCAAGGAAAAAGAAGCGGAAATCACAGAAATGGCGATGGAACAGGTGAAGTCGCTTTACGGTGATACGATTCCGACTGTCATTGTCGTGGCGGGGGATAACTGGCATGTGGGCGTGATAGGTATTGTCGCGGCGAAACTTGCGCAAGAATTCCACAGACCCTCGGCAGTGCTTTCGATTATCGACGGCATGGCGCATGCGAGTGCCCGTGCGGTTCCGGGATTCAACTGGCACAGGGCGCTTTTCGAAAGCCGAGAACTTTTTGACCGTTGGGGCGGTCATGCCAACGCGGCCGGCTTCTCGCTCGACGCCTCGAAAATTGACGAACTGCGCCATCGTCTATTGCTGTCGGCGGCAGAGCAGGGCTATACGGGCGAAATCGTCGACTCTGACGAATCGTACCCGTACGATATCAAAATTGCGCTACGGGAACTGACTGTAGAGATGCGTACTCCGGGCGGAAGGTTCCCGACCCGCGAGCGTTCAATTCTTGAATATATCGATTTGCTAGAACCGTTTGGCGGAAATTTCCCTTACCCGACGTTCCGTGCCGAAGGTGTTACCGTGCATCGTGTCCGTGAACTTCGCGGCGGTCACTTGCAGATGGAAATTTCACAGGCGGGGAGCGCCGTATTCCCGGCAATCGCCTTTGGGCTTCGCAAGAGCAAGGCTTTGATTGGGCGTTCCCGCCCGATAACAGTCGTTTTCGAGCCTATTTGGAACTATTACAACAATTCTAAAACGGTGCAACTTTGCATCAAGTCCATCGAGTAGGTCATGCTGAAACGTAACGCACCTTTACTCGCCTTTTTGCTTGTCTTCGTGGCTTTGCTGTACTTTGTCTATAGCATTCCCCAGTACGAACCCGTCGTAGAAGCTGAAAACGATGAAGAAGAAATTGTCGAGGATTCGTTTGTCGGTCGCGTGGATATGCCCTCGATCGACGAAATCTACGTGATTGAAAATTCCGCAGGACGGGACCTGAATAAACTAGCTCTGTTCCTGGAGGGTCGTGCCGCTGGGTTGCATTACCTCTCGTCGGAATATTTCAAGAAAATCAGGGCTAGCCGAAAAGGCCACAAGTTCTTCAAGTCCGATGACGACGTGTTCCTTGGACTCCATCTCACGCTCGATAGCCTTGGACGTTTCATGAATCCGCAAATCATGTTTTCGGATTCCGATGATGACGTGTTCAAGGTGAAACTTTTGAAACATGTCGAGTATTATTGGCGCTTCCCGCCAAGCGAGCGCGGGAAACTTGAAATCTGGATTCCGATCAGATTTCACGCGAACTAGTGGTTGGTTGTTGGCCAATAGTCAATAGTCGTTGGTTATTTGTCAGTGGTTATTGGCAAAAAAAGAAGCCCCATCTAGTGGGGCTTGACAAACGGGTTGCGTTTTGCGAGCGATTATGCTCTCAACATTTCGACGAGCTGCTTCGCGTTCTTTTCGATGAGGACGAAGGCTTCGAACATGCGGGCCTCGCGCCACTTGGTCATGTATTTCGTCTGCCAGTCCATTGCAATTGTGTCCGGATCCTTCGGGCCGTTTTCGTTCTGGTACCAGACTTCCTTCGTGATTTCGCGAATCATGGCGCCCATTTCGGCAGCCGGTTGGAGGGAACCCTTGCAGAGGAGCAACGCACGCAAGTTGTCGAGCAAGATTTCGTCCGTTGGATTTTCGGCGTCTTCGTGGGCGCATTCCCAAATTTCGTCACGGTGACGTTCCGTCCAGTCTATTAAGTATTTTTTCGTTTTTTCAAGCTCGCCTTTGGCCAGTTTTTCATCCACCGCTTCGCGCGGGTAATAGATGCTGTTTGGATAGAATTCAATCATGATTTCCCTCCTTGTGCGAGGTTGAAAAAATGCCCGGGGCGGGACTTGAACCCGCACGAGGTTGCCCCCAAGGGATTTTAAGTCCCCAGTGTCTACCATTCCACCACCTGGGCAGGTTGTGCGTGCGTAATATAGCAAATTTTGAGTGCGTACAATTACCAAAAATGCAAAAACCTTTATGGTTTTTATCACATTTTTCGTTAAAAGCATATTTTCTGTTTACAAATGTTTACTTTCGGGCGTGCGATAATATATATTATGGGTTGGATTAAAAAGAAAAAATGATTTATTTTTATTGCTAATTTTAAAACGTTTTTAATTTCGAGTTGTCTAGGAGACTTGTCGCGTGGAGATTTCGGTATGGTGAATGTCGATTCCAAAAAGAACGGCTTTACATTGGTAGAAGTCCTTGTCGTCATCATTATCATGGGCGTTTTGTCCTCGATGGGCGTCATTAGCATGAGGAACGCCGTCGTCAATAATCGAGTGAGGGACTATGCGCTGAACACGGCCGCTTTCTTGGAACGCATTGCCAACGATGCGAGCAGAATGTCAAAGACTCTGTGCGTCAGGGTGATGCCGAAAATGATAAATGTTTACGAGTCCAATTGCGCGGACGTTTCGAATACTACTCCAGTGTTTGATCAGTTCCCCTTAGACCCAAATCTTGATTCGCCCGCTCATTTTGGCTGTAATATCGATGACGACATTGACGAATCTCAAAACTGGGTCAATGACGATGGGGTCGCTTTTGTGCCGCGTATCGGATTGTCGGCGGCTCCGTCTAACGGATTTGTTTGTATTCAATATGGTGGCGATGAAATTTATGGGCTAGCTATAAAGGAACCTGGCAAGAATATGATTGTCCCCAAGTGGAGTGCTGGGGGCGGTTGGCAAAAATTGTAGGGGGATGAGATGAAATTTTTGAAGAACAAGAAAGGCTTCGGTATTGTAGAAATCCTGGTCGCTGCGGCTGTCCTTGGCTTTATGTACATGGCCATTTTGAACATGCAGGGCGGTAACCACGATGCCTTGTTGCGTATCCGTGGTCGCGACGGCGCGGTCGATGTTGCACAGCAGGTCCTGGATGAACTGAAATCCAAGGGGCTCGCCTCCATCCCCTCGAAGCCGGATGCCGATACGACTTTCATTGTGGATCCTATTGAACGCTCGTGGGAGCGTGGTCTGGGCGGATCGGCGACGGTGACTTATACACCTAGGGTGACTGTCGCGGCTACATCGGACTACACAATTGAAAACGCATCGCAGTTTGAAACCGTGTCGCACATCTATGCAAAGCAGGTGACCGTCAGGGTCTCCTGGAATTTCAAAGGCACGACGCAGTCCATTGAAGTTTCAAGTGTCATTAGATAATTAGGTATGGGGTATGGGCTCGGCACTTCGTGCCTTTGAGGTATGGGCTATTACCCCAAAGCGAAGCGACCTCATACCCCAAAGCACCGTAGGTGCGCGCTCATTGCCCTAAAATGTGCATGATCACAGGGCGGTTCTTGCCGTTCTCGGTTTTGTGGATTGTTAACTTGCCTGTGCTGTCGTAGCTGAACTGTTCTCCGACGCGCTCCCCGTTCACGTACGTAAGGCTGTCGCGCAGGATGCCGCTCGGGTACCAGTTGCGCCAGATGCCGTGAGGTTTGGATTTGCCGTCAAGAGTTCTTTGCCAAAAACCTTCGCTTGCCATTTTGCCACCCATGCTGTCTGGGTAGAAACTGCGACTCACGCGAAGTGCTGGATCGCCATAGCTTGTCGGTGGATCGTCGTATGCCCAAAATTCTTCGTATAAAAGAACGTGTCCAGCCTTGATGTAGCGTAGCGATGCTGGGTACTTTCCGATATTCTGTTTGAATGCGTCTTTGTAGCTTAAGGTGCAAGTGTCGAGTGTCCCGCTTGGCCAAGAAGAACGGACAAACGAAGTCTCGGCGCAGAACAGCGTAGAAGAATTGGCACAAGTCCCGTAAGAAATGCCTGAGCTTTCTGTAGGTCCGTCTGTTTCTTCCGTAATAAAATTGCTTTCGCGGACAACGTTGTTGTTCTCGTCGAACCATTGTATTTTTTCACGCCCCTTGAAATAATTCGACTTGATTTTTTTGATGAGGGAACCGTCTGCCCTGTAGGTGGTGTGTGCACCGAAGTCGATTTCGGAATCGATGAGCCCTTCTTCCTTGAGTTGCGCTTGTTCGCAATTTCCTGCGATTGAATCGACTGGTCCGTATGATTCGTAGTATTTCTTGTATTCTCCGTCTAAATGGTCATCGGAACATTTAAAGTGCTCTATAATTTTGCAGTTTCGTCCGTAACGCTTGATGTACCCTAGTATTGGCGATTCGCCAGAAATGCTTCTCGTCAAGTCATGACAGTTGTATTTTTCTTCGGCAAGCACTCCATTGTCGTGCCACTTTTTCCACACGCCTGTGGGGTTTCCATTGTCGTCATAATGTTCCTCGAATGCTTTTTCGCCGTTGTAGTGCCAGCCTATCCAGTCGCCAACGGGGTGGTCGTCCTTGTAGTAGCGTTCGGCTTCTTTTTTGCGGCTGTTCAATCTGTCCACAAAGTAGCTTGTCCACTTGCCGTCGCGGAGTCCCTTCTTGTAGTGCCCGATCATCGCGACATCGCCAAAGCCCGTCCAGCGCTTGAATTCGCCATGAGGAACGCTGTCGTCGTATGGAATTTCGAGTTCCTTGATACCGTCGTTGTACCATTCGTTTCGCTTGAGGATGGTTCCATCCGGATAGACCCAGATGGAGGTTTTCTTGACTCCATTGACGTGCCTTGCGATAATCTGCTCTTCGGCATGTTCAACGGTACAGCCTAGGAAACTGCATAAAAAGGGTAAAAAAACGAGTAAATAGCGGAACTTCATTATTCGCAAAGTAGAAAAAAAGGTAATTTCTAGTTGTGAACGAGCCAAAGAAAAAGTCAATTGCGGAAACCTTGCACTTAAAGATTCAAACCCCTTGGGTTTGGCTTGTTCTTGTTCTTACGGTTTGTCTGACGGCTTTGTTTTATGTTTCGCAGAAGCCGCAGGTGGCCGTTTATTCCCAGTATGCCAAGTCGCTTTGCGATTACCAGTATGCCGAGGCGAGCCTGATGCGCTCGATGGAGCGCGTGCGGAACGGGTTCGAAGTCGATACGTCATTTATCATTTCGCAGATGGTGACGCTCCGCGAGGTGGCGCTTTCGTTTGAGACCGATTTTGAAAAATTGGAACAGGCTGGTTTTTCGGCTCCGTCCAAGGTGTCGGTTTCGCTCTTCAAGACGAACGTCTTGGCGAAGGTATCTTGTTTGCAACGTTACCTTTCGGAGCGAAACGCTTGGTTTGCGGAACTTGATAATTTTTACCGCTCGATGGAATTGAATTCTGCGGAAATCGACTTGCCGCTGATGCGCAAACTCGATTCTGCCAAGGCGGGGTATGCCGTAGTTCCCGATTCTGTGGATTTGCCGATGCCCCTTGAAAGGAGCGTGGTGTTGCTGCTTCAAAAGAATTTGGAACTGCATAATGCCTGGAACCAGTTCGACAACGACAAGACGCTTGCCGCTAGTGATGAACTGCTTCATTTTTTCCAGATGGAAAACTTGAAGGAAATTTCACTGTCGGCGAAAGTGCCTTTGGCGTTCTACTTCTTGTCGCTGGTGTTGTTGCTTGCAACGTTGTTCTTTATCTTCAAGTCTAAACAGTAAGGATTGAAATGTCTGTTTTTCGTGTTCGTAAAGTTGCCTTTATCAATTTTGGTCTGCTTTTTATTTTTCTTTCGTGTTGGATGTCGTGGTACATTTATCCACTTGCGAAAAGCTTCTTCGTCGAAGAGGACCTTTTTTATGGCAAGGTGAGCTATGCTGCGATTCCTAGCTTGTTCGGCGGTTCAAACTTGCCGTTTTTCGACAAGATTTTTTTCCAGATAAACGGAGATACGGGGGCAACGTTTGTTCTTTATGCAAACGATGACATTCTCGACCGCATGGCGGAGTGGTACGATTTTTCGGCGTCGAATGCAAGCGAGGTCCCGCTTGAAATTTACGCCACCCGGGTGGGAAACAAGTTTGTCGTAAAGTCAATGGCTTCGACGGATGGGGAACTTAGCTGGGAAGAACTTTCGGTGGATTACCAGTTTTACTGGTGCTTCGTGGGCGTGAGCGCTGTCGTCGTGATGTTGATCTTTGGTCTTGTTCTTGTCATTGTCGGGATTGTGCATAAGCCGAAACCCGTGGTATCGCCGGTTTCGGTTGAGAATGCGGAATGATGAAACGTTTTTGTTTTGCTGTGGCGTTTTTGTTGACGTGTGCTTTTGTCGCAAATGCGTTTGCCTCGCCTGATTCGCTGATGGTTGATGTTCGGGGGGCGACGGGGACTTTGTCTTTCCAAAGTCCGACGGGAATCTGGTGGCCAGTAAAAGTCAGGGGAAAGGCGAAGTGGAAACCCGTAAACAACGAATATGCGTCTAAGTCCCCAGTGGTTGTATGGTTTCATGGCGGCATGGGGAGTTCGAATTGTGCGAAGGGGCTTGTCGCCGGTGAAGATTTTGCGGATTTTTATCCGGGAAAAATTGTGGTGAGCGTTTCCGCATGCCGCGAAAATCATTGGGTCACGAAGGGGATGATAGACGTTGTTGATGCGGCACTGGATTCCGTGGCGGCTCGTCGGAAATCGCCTGTAGAAAAAGTTTCGCTGGTGGGTATTTCGGATGGTTCCCTTGGCGTGCTCACTTATTCGCTGGAAGGCCGTCGGGCAGTGGAAAACCGTTTGCTGATGAGTTCGTTCGGAGGCTTTCTGGGGGAACCGCAGGCCTTGGCGTCGCAAATGAAAATGCATTCGGGACGGTGGCGTTTTTTGCAGGGCGGCAAGGATAGGCTTTATCCGTCGGACCAAACTGTTCCTTGGATAACGGAATTTTGCAAGGCGGTTCAGGTGGACTGCGAACTGCGGTTCGACCCCGAAGGTGAGCATGACTGGTCGTACTGGAAGAATTATCGCATGGACTGGATCATAGATGCCGTTGGCGTAAAAGAAAGTAGATTCAAAGTTATCCCCTTTTCAAAGTTATCCCCTTGACAAATGGGGATTTTTTGCACCACGCGGATGTGGTGGAACTGGTAGACACGCTAGATTCAGGTTCTAGTGCTCGCGAGGGCATGAAGGTTCAAGTCCTTTCATCCGCACTGAAAACCCCGGTAGTTCGCTATCGGGTTTTTCTGTTATCCTCGAAGCGGAGCGAAGGTGATCCATAATTTCTCGGTATAACTGGATTCTTCGCCATGGATGGCTCAGAATGACGTTGTAATTATGTACTCTTTGGGGTGATTGTTTTGCAAAAGGTTATAATGAGCGATTTTTTAGACGATGAACCATGCGAATTTTCGCTGCAAGAAATTGAAGGCGAACGCGTTGTGCTGCGCCCGCTGTGTGATGCGGACGCACCGTCGTTGTTCCGTCTCGTTGACGAATCGCGCCGTTTCTTGTCGGAACATTTGCCGTGGCCGGACGAATGCCGCTCTGCCGAAGATGTCGCTTCCAGAATCGAGTCTTGGGACATGCAGGCTCAGATGGCGAATGGTGCCTGTTGGGGTGTTTTTGAAAAGATTCCGGCTGAAAAATCGGGTGAACCGCCGTGTGAAAAAATTGCGGGTTGCATCATGCTGGGTTGGGTGCAGTGGAAACACCGTTCGGCAACTGTCAGTTTCTGGCTCGGTGAACGTTTTTGCGGTCGTGGCCTTGCGACTGAAGCGCTGCTTTTGGCTGCTGGTGAAGCTTTTGCGATGGGACTAAACCGCCTTGAACTGACGGCGTCGGTCAATAATCCGAAAAGTGCTGCCGTTGCCCGCCGGGCCGGGTTTAGCGAAGAGGGCGTTTGCCGCGAGTACGAATGCCTCCATGGGCGGTTCGAGGATCACGTGCGCTTCTCGCTCTTGGCGAGAGACTTCTGCTGAACGTTACGGGGCGTTGCGGGGGCCCCCGCTAGAAGGGGTGATGGAAGACTTGCCCTAGAGGGGGAGGTGCCCGTTCGGAAGTTGGCTCGACTATAGGGCAAGGCTGCAATCAGGGGAAGGCCTTCCCCCACCAAACCAACAATCTACTTCCTACTAACTACTCCACACCCCAAAGGCGCTCTGCGCCGCCCTCACACCCCACACCCTCACATGGTTACTTGAGTAAACGGGAAAGTCCATTTAATCTTTGAATTTGAGTCTAAACACTTCTATCTTATAGAATATGGAAACAGGAGAAAATCGCATAGTTGAACCTGATGTTCTGCAATACACCAACTACCGTGTGTATTTGCGGGACTACTACGAGTTCAAGAAGAAAACGGTTCCGGCGTTCAGCCTCCGTTTCTTCGCGGAGAAGGCCGGGCTTTCGAGCCATGCCCATCTCAAGCTCACTATTGACGGCAAGCGAAACATTACAAAGAACACGGTGGTGAAGCTTATTCACGGTCTCGGACTTGAAGGCCATCGTGCCGCGTATTTTGAAAGTCTTGTTTTCTTCAATCAGGCCCAGACCGATGCCGACAAGCAGGTTTACTACGCCCAGCTTTTGAAGGCGAGCCCGCGTTCAAAACTGCACAAAATGGAACAGGCCCAGTTCCGCATTTTCCGCGAATGGCACCACTCCGCGATTCTCGAAATGGTGGTGCTCAAGGATTTCCGCCCGATTCCCGACTGGATTTCTAAACGCCTCGGTGGGCTTGTGACGCCTGCGCAGGTGATCGAATCGCTCAAGCTTCTTGTGGAACTTGGACTCCTGGTTAAGACGGCGAACGGGTTCCGCCAGCGGGATCCCTTGATTACCACTGATGACGAAGTCCAGGATTTGATGGTCAAAATGTACCATCTCCAGATGTTCAAGCTTTCTGCGAACATGCTTTCGAATCTTCCGGCTCCGCAAAGGGATGTTTCTGCTTTGACGTTCAGCATTAGGCGCGAAGATTTCCCCAATTTGAAAAAACATTTGCAACTTATGCGCAAAGAACTGCTAGATTTCTCGGCGAAAGCGGGTGAGGCAGAAGAGGTTGTGCAAATCAACATCCAGCTGTACCCTCTAACACGAGGAGTATGATGCGTTTTTTGAGTTCAATAATCGGTTGCGTGCTTGTGGCATTGTGGATTGTCGGGTGTTCAGACTCCGACTCTACGGCCGGTATTGAAATTGGAAATCCGGAGGTCGCCCGTAACATTGGGCTTACGGCAGATTTTTCGATTGACTATTCGGAGGCGAAGCCGATCGGGCTTTCCAAGAACGCTGCGGAAGATGAAAAGGTCGTTATTGATACGTTCCGTCTTATGTTGATGGAAGTGCGCTCCTATTGTAGCTTCTATGCGGGGATGTCTGTCGATCTGGAATCGGGACTTGTGCTTTGGCCGTACGAGGAAAATCCTGCGGCGGTGCTTCCCATTTCTTTCACGGATGGTGAATTTGTCGAGGATGCGTTCAAGAACATCAACCTGCAGACCGAAGGCCGCTTGAAAGAAATTGGTGTCGCATTTGAGGTCGGCAAAAAGAAAGGATTCAATTCGATTTATGGGCACATCCGCAAGAAAGACAAGGAAATCCCGTTTGTCTATGAACTTTCCAATGTGCAGCTGTTCTTGTTACGATATCATTATTCACAGATAAAAGTTCAAGATTCTGTGGTGAATTTGTCTGTTGCTTTCCGTGTCCACCGATTTGTAGATGGCTTGGATCTGGCCTCTGCGGAAGTGGGCGAAGATGGGGTAATCTATATCAACAATACGCAAAATGTGGAACTTTGGGAATCACTCAATGAAAGGTTCCTCCCGAGTTTCCAGGCTTTGCGGTTTGAATATACAGATGCCATGGGCAAAGACTATAGTGATTACGTCGATGATGTTTGGGATAAACTCAGTGGAAAAAAGAACAAGAACCTTGTTGATAATGGGAACTTTAAGAAGGGTGGTGAAGACTGGATTTTGCACACCCAGTTGAATGGCGCCGCCGATACTTCCGTCGTGAAGGAAAATGGCGAAAATGTGATGCAAGTCCATGTAACGAAAGGTGGCGGGTATTCGTACAGCGTCCAGTTGTTGCATGAAAATATTTCCGTTGTCGCTGGTGCTACATACAAGTTTGTATTCACCATATGGTCTGATGTTGAAGGAATAATTACTGCGCGATTGGGGGGCTATATTTACAATGACAGCACCAATGGCTTCCAGGAACATGTCAATGTCACGACGACTGGCCAGTCGTATGAAAAAGAGTTTAAGGCAGTGCGAACGGACCCGTTTGCTCGCCTGGATTTGAATTTGGGCAAGAGCGAAAGAACGATATGGATCAAGGATGTGCAGTTGATTCGGATTAAGTAGTTTGCTAAATTCTAGCCATTATGGCAACGATTCCAACTTTAAAAGAAAATCTCGTTATCGAGAATATTCGCCCAAACATTGAGGGCGGCCGCTTCATGATCAAACGTGAACCCGGCGATACTGTGACTTTGCAGGCCGACATTTTCCGCCACAGTCACGAAAAGTACGATGCAGCGATTTTTTACCGCCATGTTTCCAAGAAAAAATGGGAAACGGCACCGATGCATTTTGTGGATAATGACTTGTGGGAAGGAACCTTCACGGTCGGCAACATCGGCTATTACGAATACAAGATTTGTGCATGGACCAAGGAACCGAAGGATGTCCCGACGGAAAGCCCGGTGATGAAGCTTCGTGTGGATCCGACTTACAGCCGTGTGGGCACATGGTACGAAATGTGGCCGAAAAGCCAGGGTACAGACCCGAAGAAGAGTGCCACGTGGAAGGATTGCGAAAAACAGCTCGACTATATTGCAGGTCTTGGTTTTGATACAGTTTATCTTGTTCCGATTCACCCGATTGGAGTCACGAACCGCAAGGGCGCTAACAATGCGCTTCATGCGAAGGTCGATAAGAAAGGCAATCCGCTGGAACCGGGATGTCCTTACGCTGTGGGTAACAAGAACGGCGGTCATTACGATGTCGATCCGGAACTCGGAACGATGAAGGACTTCGAACATTTTGCAAAAACTGCTCGTGCTAAAGGTCTTCGCCTTGCGTTGGACATTGCGCTCAACTGCAGCCCGGATCATCCTTATGTAAAGTCGCACCCGGAATGGTTCTACCACGAACCGGATGGCAGCATCAAGTTTGCGGAAAACCCGCCAAAGAAGTACGAGGACATCTACCCGTTCGACTACTACAACGAGAACTACAAGGAACTCTGGAAGGAAATCGAGAACATTATTTTGTTCTGGGCTGGCAAAGGCGTTGAAATCTTCCGCATTGACAATCCGCATACCAAGCCGTTCCCGTTCTGGGAATGGCTCATCGCCGACGTGAAGGAAAAACGTCCGGAACTCGTGTTCCTCGCCGAAGCGTTCACCCGCCCGAAGATGATGCATCGCTTGGCAAAGTCCGGCTTTGACATGAGCTACACGTATTTTGCCTGGCGCTCTGCGAAGTGGGAATTCGAACAGTACCTGAAGGAACTCACGCAGTCCGATGCCAAGGAATATATGCGCGGTATCTTTTTCCCGACGACGCCGGATATTTTCCCGAAATATCTTGCATACAAAGGACCGAATGCTTTCAAGCAGCGCTATTTCTTGGCTGCATCGCTTTCGAGTCTCACAGGCATGTACAACGGATATGAACTCTGCGAAAACATTCCGTCTCCTGTCAAGGAAGAACTTGCAGATAGCGAAAAATATCAGTACAAAGTACACAATTGGTCCGGCCCGGGTATTCAAGACTTTGTTCGTCGTCTGAATGTTGCGCGTCAGGAACACGCCGCTTTGCAGGAATACGATAACCTCGAATTCCATTATGCACAGAACGACCAGCTCATGGTCTATTCCAAGAAGTCCGGCGATGACGTGATTCTTTGCGTGTGCAACATGGACATGGATCACATTCAAGAGGGAATCGTGGAACTAGACATGGGCAAACTCGGTCTCCAGAACGATTCGTTCTACTTCTTGAAGGATATCGTGACTGACGAAAGTTACGTTTGGCGTGGTAACAAGAACTATGTGAAACTTGATCCCGCAAAGGCTCCTGGCCACATGTTTATCTTGAAGAAAATCTAAGCGTTCGCCAGAACGCGCGCAAGACGCGTAACCGCAATTGGAAACGCCCCGGAAGCTCTGCGCTCCTGGGCGTTTTTTATGGACTGCTCACAAAAACTCTTTTAAAAACTTTTTTTTGTACCTTTTTAGATGATTAAATCTAATTTTAGACGAGGTATTAAAAGGTTGATTATGAAAAAGGTTTTATTGAGTTCTGTATTGGCTGCGGGCGCTTGTGCAATGTTTAATGCTTGCTCTGATGATTCTCCGTCTCCGCTTACTCCGCCTCCGCTTAATCCGCCTGTTGCGGCTTCTTCATCGAGTGTTGCTTGGGAGGAACAAAGCAGTTCTTCTGTTGGGCTGAACTCCAGTAGTTCTAATTTGGCTTCGAGTTCCGCTGATATTCCGCTTAGTTCTGCGGATGGTCCGTTGAGTTCTGCAACGAGTTCCAGCGCGGCAGTCGGCCCGAATTCTAGCACTGCAGTCAACCCGACATCGAGCGGCACGGTTCCGGGGTCCAGTGCCGATGTGGTCCCCGGAAGTTCTAGTAGCAAAGGGCCCGAACTCGATGCGAGCGGGTTCCCGACGCTTGAATCTTACGGCAAACCTCCGGCTGCGTACACCAAGGACATTAGCGCTACGGCGAAACGCGGCTGGAATACCCGTTACTGGGACGCCTGCAAGCCGCACTGCTCCTGGCTTAGGGAAAGCGCTAACGATATAACCCGTGCGGACACGTCTTCCAACGAGGCGTATCTTGCCGAACTTGCCACTGCGCGTAACTGCAACGTCCACGATGTTGAAGTCCCCACCTTTACCCTGGGTGACGTGACGAAGTCCTGGTTCGGTTACAACGGGACCAGAAGCGCTTGCGGCAAAGAAAAGGAAAAGGGCGTGTTCACTTGTACGGACATGGCTCCAATAGCTGTGAACGATACTCTTTCTTATGCATACGTTGCGGGCACTGCCGATAGCAAGTGCGGCAAGTGCTATCACTTGCAGTACGACGGTCACTTTAAGGATGAGTTCGAGAATAATCCTCCCAAGGCGACCCATAAGGCGCTCAAGGGTAAACACCTGGTGGTAATGGCCTCCAACATCGGTAACGATGTGGCGGGTGGCAATGCCAATCTTCCGGCAGGACAGTTTGACTTGATGGTCCCGGGTGGCGGCGTGGGCGCCTTCGATGCGCTCTCTACCCAGGTGAACAAGGGTGCCGGTTTTAACTGGGGCGCTGGCTTTGGCGGGTTCCTTACGGAATGCCAGAAAAACACGAACTGCGGTACCGAAGGTTCCTTGGAATGTTACCAGACGTGCGTGAAGGACATGTGCGACGCGGCTTTCGGTGACGCCGGGCTCCCGAACTTGTTGCGCGGTTGCCACTGGTTTGCCGACTGGTACATGGCTGCGGACAATCCGACCTACTACATCGAAGAAGTGGAATGCCCGCAGTACTTGATTGACCATTACATGACACGATTCAACACCTCCTTGGAAAACAACTACAAGAAGGTTGATGACTGGTCCACCTTCAAGGAAGGCGACGTGCTCGACACGCTCCATTGCTGGAAGGCGGGCGAGGCTCCCCCGGAAGAGGGCTGGGTAAATCCGAGTGCCGGTTGCGATGTTAAATAAAGTAATCGAATAGATTTGAGACTCCCCGCACTCCGCGAGGAGTTTTTTTAATGCGTTGTCATGCCCGCACTTGCTGCGGTGTCGCCATTATGAGCAGTCCTTGCGCCTGTCATGCCCAGCACGATCGGGCACCTCCGTGAGCGAGGCATTTACCGAACTCTTTTGTTTGTCATGCCCGCCTCCGAGCGGGCACCTCCTTTAAAAAATGCGCAAGAACGTCATGGCGTGCCCCGACCCGCCATTCCCTGGCCGGCTCGTCCCGAAGATTTCTGTTTACATTTTGTGAATAATATGTAGCGCGGCTGCCTACATCCCGTTTCTATCGAAAAAAGTGAAAAAAAGTGAAATTTTTTCGAATTTACCCCTTGCAAAGATATCCAAAAATTCTATAATTGGCGCCGT
>CADCDO010000032.1 GCA_902800345.1 Fibrobacter succinogenes | reverse complement strand
ACGAGGGCAAAGATTCCGTAAAAATTGATGAAGCATACATCAGGGCGCTTGAAGCCAGAAACGAGCTTTTTTACGAAGAATACATGGATGTTTTCAAAGAAACAGTCAATAAAGCGGTTCGCTGCGACTCACTCAAATAAAGAATTGAAAAAACTTCATGCTCACGAAAGATAGTCCTATTCCAGACAAGCTATTTCTGAACAAATCGACCGAAGCCGAAGAAAAACTTTTATCGATATTAAAGATAAACTCACAAAGCATGTGCTGACGCAAAAAGCGTCAACGTTCTAAATTTCGTATAACTTCGAGATACTAGGTCTATCTCGGACTTAATGTTTCAAAAAATTAACTTGAACTGTTTTTTGAATATAGAATTACGTAAACTTTTGGAAAAACATGAAGCAAGCGTCAAACCTTGTGCAGCCTTTAACGACAGTCTCATCAACGCATTTTTGAAAATGGCCTCGAACATAGCAAAATCATCCGAGACAAATTAAAAAAACGGCACTTTTGAATAATTTTTTACATTTAGAAAATCCGACTTTTTGACCATTTTTATCAACATTTGTTCTCGTATAGTCCAGTTATTTACTACAACAAACTTACATGATTGTTTCATGTTAATAACTCGTTAAAATGTGACCGAAATCTAGTGACAAAATCAAAGAAAATGAGTATTATTAGACCCATATATATAATACGTGAATATTTATGAAGATCAAAACAATACTCATTGCAGGAGTCCTGCCGCTTGCCGTCTTTGCAAAAGATGACGATCTGGCTGGAAAAATAGTTCCTCGCCTAATTGAATCAAGAAACACGGAATTGACCCAGACTATCGACGGTCTGGAGAAAAATGATTTTGCTCCCGAAGCAGAAGCGCCGTCCGTTGGAAAGTTCGTCATCAACGAAAGCAGCTTTTCAAACAAAAAAGCTAAATCCAAAAAATCCAAGGTAGCGAGCAAGGCTTCATCCAAAGCAGCGAAGGCTGCAAAAGCTGATTCCGACAGCTACTCCAGAACTGATTTGGGCACCGAAGAAGGCATCAATAGCGACAGCCTCGATACCGAAGAAGCCGCACGCGAATACGCCGAAGCGGATGCCGACATCAAGGCGACAACGGATTCAGCCTCGACTGGCGCACCGGCCAAGCTGTTCGTTCTCGACATGACGACGTCTATCATCCCGACGCAAAGCCGCCGCATAGCAGGCCACTACGGACCGCGCAAGCACCGCATGCACCGCGGAGTCGATCTCGGGCTCTGCCACGGAGAAGACCGCACTATCGTCGCCGCATTCGCAGGCAAGGTTGTCAAAGTCAGGAACCAGGGCCGCCGCAAGGGGTACGGTCGATACGTCATCCTCGACCACGGGAACGGTCTCACAACACTTTATGCGCACCTCGAACGTTGGAAGGTCAAGGTCGGCGACGAATTGCAGGCGGGTGACTTGATTGGCGTTGGAGGCAACTCCGGCCGTTCATTCGGCGCACACTTGCACTTTGAAATGCGCTACAACGGCGTCTATATCAATCCCGAAACGGTCTATGATTTCGAAGAAGGGACTTTCAGGGATATTTCCATCACACTCGATACAGATAAGCTCCAGGAAACTGAAGCAGCCTTCCAAAAAGAAATCGGCAAAACTAAGTTCTACAGGGTACGTCGCGGAGACTGTCTCGGAAAAATCGCACACAAGTACGGTATTTCCGTGGAACACATCAAGCGCCTGAACAACCTCAAGACGGAAAAAATTCGTCCGGGCATGGTTCTCCGCTGCTCGTAATGCAGTAAACGGTAATTCGAAGTCTTTAAGAGAGATAGCCTCACAAAAATATTCGTCATGCCCACCATGAGTGGGCATTTTTGATTTTTTCCCTATTTTTGGAAATTTTATACCGAGTTTTGACCATTTTTTGATACCAAAATCATCTTTTTTGCGATTTTAGTATCATTTTTTCTACTTTGTCCAATGTTTTTTTTTCGAAAGAATGAGATAAAATGTTACCAAATTCCGTATTTTGCCATTTTGGTAGCACATTTTATCGAACAAACTCGATTTTTTATCAAAATTCCGTTAATTTGTAAGCAAAATATGATACCAAATTTCATTTTTTTTCGATTTTAGTATCATTTTTCGCAAAAAACTCTTTGATAGTACGGCCTACAGCCTACTAATTTTATCATATGCCTGGATGATTTCGCGGTCCATGTCGCGGCGGTGCGCTGGGGATGCAAACTTGTTGAGCACCTGGCTCTTGTAAATGCTCCAGTTGCGCGAGAACGCCATGTGCATCACAGCGGCAATCAAGAGTCCCGGCAACAAACTGTAGCTTCCCGTCATTTCGCAGACCATGACGACGCCCGCAATGGGAGCCTTCGTTGCACCGGCAAAGAACGAAGCCATCCCGACGAGAATGAACATTTCAGGCATGCGGATAAATCCCGGCAGCACAAGTTCGCAAATTCCAGCAAACATGGCGCCCACGACGCCCCCGATAAAAAGCGAAGGGCCAAAGACACCGCCTGACCCGCCGGAGCCCACCGTCAGAGCGGTCGCCACAATTTTTGCAATCGCAATTCCGAGCAAAAGCAGGACGCCCCCCAACGTATGCGGCACAAGCCCCGCCATCAAGTTATCGATAAACTCGAAACCGCCGCCCGATACTTCGGGAAACGCAAGCACCAAAAGTGAAATGAACGCCCCGCCCACCGCAGGCTTGATCCAAGCGGGAACGGCCCATTTATTGAACCTGCGCTCCGACGCATAATAACAGCGAACGTAGAGATACGAAAACGGGAAGCAAAGAATTCCAAGCAGGGCGCAAGCAAAAAGGTCCACGCCCCCCGTAAACGGGAATACAGGCACGCCGCCAATCAAAGGCGAGGTTCCCACAAACGTCACATAGACCGCAAACGAAACTACCGAAGAAATAATCGAAGTCGCAAAGGCGTTCGACTCGAAATCTTCACGATAGAGCATCTCGACCGACGTGAGCGCGCCTGCCAACGGAGCCTTGAAAATGGCGCCAAGCCCCGCCGCCGTTCCCGCCAACAGGAACTGACCGCGCATCATCCGGGGCATCTTGAAGAACTTGCAAATCGTCGAAGCGATGCTGGAGCCAATCTGCGAAATCGGGCCTTCGTACCCCGCGGAGCCGCCTGTCGAAAGCGTCACGATGCTCGCGAGGAACTTTACCGGCGCCACGCGGGCGCGAACGTTCCCGCCCTGGTGATGGAAAGAGTAAATCATCCTGTCGGTGCCCTGCCCCGCCGTCTCCGGAGCTTTCGCCACCTTGTGGATGAACAGTCCCACAATAAGCCCGCCCACTGCGGGAACGGCGGCAAAAGACCACCACGGAAGCACCCCTAACGTCCACGGCTTGCGAACCCATTCTATCGCCGTACCAAGCCCAAAATGAAACGCGACCGCGACAAGCCCCGTCACGCAGCCAATCACCGCAGCAAGCCCAAGCTTTGGCAGGTAGCCGTTCACCACAAGAATTTTAGCAACAGTTCTATGAATCCGCTTCACGGGCCGCAAGATAGAAATTACACAACGAAGTGACAACTAATAAATAAGTCTCATTTCGTCAACAATCAGAGTTGCGCCCTTGTTGCCCCTGTAGTGGTTCCCGTCCGCGCTGGAGGCAAACACCACGCGGATATGCGTCACCGGCTCGTCGCCTGTACCCTGCACAAGTCCATTGTTGATAGCCGACTTGTTCGACGAAACAAGCGTGGTATTGAACGTCGAGGAGTTCTCGATGGGAGAACCAGCAAGCGGTTCGCCGTACTTGAGCTTGAGGCGAAGCGTGCGCATCTTGTTTTCGTCGGGTTCCGAAATGCTCACGACATCCGGATTTTCACGGCCGGAATTATCGGACTTTGTAGAACGGAACCATGCCGATGCGACGAGTTTGTTCACGTCAGTCGATTTACGGTTCACGTTTTTGTCACCGGTTCGATTTTCGAGCAGGATGTAAATATCGCAGCTGTCGCCCTTGCCTTCGTAACTGAACTTGACTTCCATGAATTCAGGGCGCGCGGCAAAAGGCTTGCCAAAATCCAGAAGCTCGTTACCATCGGGCCATGTCGAAGAATTTGCCATCGAGAGCGTTCCAACGCCGTTGGGATTGAAATCGGCCGTATAAAGGCTTCCGCTTGCAACTTTGGTGAGAGCTGAACTGGTCTGGATTATGGCACCAATCATCGAACCCGATGTCGTCTTTTCGGTTGTCGTCAAGATAGTGTTGGCGTTTCCCCAGATGGAATCCGGCATCACGTCGTCCCCTTTCCAGGAGTTGAAATTTTCGCCCGGAAGCTGGTAACCCGCCTTGACAGAATACGTCTCAGTTTTTCCATCGGCATTCGAGACAGTCACCTGGACGCCCGCGCCAAAGTCATAAGACTCGCCCACTTCAACATCCGATGTGGCGCCATCCGACAGCGTTATTTCGGAAAGTTCTAGAAAAGTGAGATCCGTGCGGAAATCGAGATTATCCACATGAATGACCTTGCGTTCGGAATCGATTTCGGCGGCCTTCCCGGCAATGGAAAGCGAAAGGATTTCAGGGGCTCGGCTCGCGGAACTGCCTGGAGTTTCATCGCTTGCGGAACTGCTCGAATCACGGGAATCTGCGGAACTTTGGGAATCGACGGAATTACCAGACGACTGCGATTCACTGGATTGGTGGGATTCGCCGGCAACCGAGCTGCTGGAATTTGCAGCTTTGACCGAACTGCTTGAAACGACATTTTTTGTAGAACTGCTGGAATTGCGCGAATCCGCAGAACCGTTCGACTTAGCGACAGAAGAACTACTCCCTTTTTTCGAGCTGCTGGATTTCACCGATGAACTGCTGACCGGTTCCTCATTCGGAATGTTGAACGTCAACTGCCACAAGGAACGTTTTCCGCTCTCAGATATGACTACAATATAAACAACATGGTCGGAAGGGATACGTATTTTATCACCTGCGGTTATTGCATTTCTGGAATACGCAATCTTTTGCGCAAGCTTGTCCAGTTCTAGAGAATCTGTCGGGAATTCCGTGATTTCATCATCCGCTAGATGGAGCGATGCAAAATGACTCATATCAATGTTATCGACGGTCACCGACTTCCAAGTCTTTAGCGATTCGGGAGGCGCCACCAAATCAAATTCCATGCGATGTTCCGCCGAATACACCACAGGCGAACCATCCTGTTCTCCAAACGATATTTCATCCAAGTTACGGTAATCCGAAGCGCCAAACGTATCATAATCCGCCGTACAGGCGCTTAAAAACACAAAAGCAAAAATTCCAAGAAGCGAGAGCGAGACCTTTGCGCAACGCCCTGATTTCGTACAAAATTCTTTCGAATCTTTTTTCTTTTCAAACAACATACGCGCTCCTAAAAGAAATAGACCAACGAAAAATCAAGTGCAAGCAAATTAATTTTAAAATTTACAATATTGTGCGAAATTTCGCTGTGATTTTCGCCATTTTCTTCAACGTCCAACCAGGAAGAACTGAGCCCCAAAAGCCCAACCGATGTTTCAAACGCCAAACGGTCCAGCACCATAATGCAAAGTCCAGGATTGATGCCGAACTTGAAAGTCCATCCATGAGTCCGCGTTTTCGAGATGTCCTCGCCATCATCCGATTGCGAGATTCCATAAGAATATTCCACCGTAAGCGATGTTTCGTTGAAAAAATAAATGGTCCTGGAATCAAACACCTTCAAGTAATTCTTGAGGAACGGCTGCGCAAAGAATCCGTTGCTCACGTATTTGCGGTGTTCCTTGACGTCGGCCAAGTCTTCGAGAATAGAATAATCGACATCGACATATGTTCTGCTGTAGCCAGCTCGTAGGCCAAGAGCCATGGCATCACGAACAAAATATCCCCAAAAAGCCTCCGCCGTAAAAGTATAGCCTTCGGCCTTGTAAATGTCGCCAAACAGAATGTTCAGCGCATCGTCATCCGATTTCCCCTGAAGCAAAAAAAGTGTCGCCCCCGTAAGGACGTTTCCACGATGAATCGCTTCATCTTCGGACACTGGGAAAAGGCTTCCAAGCAGCCCACCCTTTTTCACTGGCGCCGGTTTTACAGAATCCGATACCGCGGGATCCGTCGGCAACGGAGGAGCTAAAAACACAGTATTCGCAGCATTCGCAAAAACAAACGACATTAGCAAAGCCACAATAAAAATCAATCGATAAATCATAATTAAAAAAATAAAAAATTAGACTCACAAAAAAAATGTTTTTTACTTGACAAAAAAAATCCCCGAGTGAAGTTTCTCACGGGGATAGCTTATTTTTTTGCTATGTCACTTTTTTACGATGTTGCATCAGAAAAAGTTGATATTCAGCCAGCCTTTCTTGCCGTCTTCGGTGAGGGCGATGCCGCAGGCGACAGTTTTGTAGTTGCCTTTCATGTTGAGGTAATGGCCGATGTAGGAGTAATCTTCTTTTTTATCAGGATCGCGTTCGCCACTCGTCACAAGCGCTTTTTCGTCTTCCCACATCATCTTGAGGAAAGCATCGGTGGCTTCGGTCGCGGTTTTGCGCCAGCTAGTCGAGAAGTTCGGGCCCGAGTTCTGCGCCCATTCCCCACAAGCCTGGAAATGACCATGAGCTTTGTTTTCGGCAAGGTCGTCCCCCGCTTGCTTGTCGGTGCAGGTCTGTTTTTCTTCGGGGGCAAGTGTCAAAGGTCCAAGGTTTTCGGTTGCACGGTATTCGTTGATTTTATCCAGGCAAGCTTGACGCCAGTTGTCGCTAAAGAAACTGTTCGTTGCGGCGGAAGATGTCAGCGCCTTCGCCGAAGAACTAACCGTGACCGCAGAAGACGATGATGGCGGAAGAGCCGCTGAAGAACTGCTCGCGACCTTCACGGAGGAACTGCTTACGACCGCAGAGGAAGATTGTGGCGCAACCGAAGCAGAGGATTTTTTCGCAAAAGATGAAGTTGCGACCGTCGCAGAAGACGATAATGGAGAAATCGACGCGGAAGAACCCGCGGGCTTCGCCGAAGAACTGTTCGCAACCTTCGCCGAAGAGGAGGATGCAAGAACTGCCGCGGACGAACTTGCAGACGACTTCGCCGAAGATGAACTAGCAACTTTCGCAGAGGATGAAGTCGCGGACGAAGCCGGTTTTGCTGCCGAAGAAGACAAATATCTCCCCGGAGCGTGTATAGAAGAGGAACTCGTCAGAACGATGTGATTGTTCGCACTCACGCCATCGTCATCGGAACAGCCAAACAAGGCTAGCGCAAGAGATGCGACGGCAGCGAAGTGTGCGGATTTTTTTAATAACATAAATACCCCATATTCCTAAAAAAATTTCTAATTGAAATAATAACATTTTAAAAAAGGTGATGTCCGATCAAGTCGGGCATGACAACCTCATTTCAAACGATTCCGCAAGCAAGCCCCTACAAACCCACCCCATAATTTACTATCTTTGGCGCCATGCTTAATGTATCCAATGAACCTTTCCTTCAAGAGAGGCAACTGCTACGGTGTCATCGGCGCAAACGGTGCCGGCAAATCCACATTCCTCAAGATTCTTTCGGGCGAACTCGAACCGAACACGGGTGAAGTCACGAAGGACCCGGGCGAACGTATCGCCGTTTTGAAGCAAGACCACTTTGCCTACGAAAACAACACTGTCCTCGAAACCGTGATGATGGGTTTCCCGGAACTTTACGAACTTAGCAAAAAGCGCGACGAACTCTACGCGCTGCCCGAAATGACCGAAGAACAGGGCATGCAGGCCATGGAAATCGAGACTCGCTTTGGCGAAATCGGCGGTTACGAAGCCGACTCGAGTGCAGCCGTGCTCCTCAAGGGTCTCGGCATTCCCGAAGAATTCCACTACAACTTGATGTCCGAACTCGATGGCGGCCAGAAAATCCGCGTGCTCCTCGCCCAGGCTTTGTTCGGCAACCCGGACATTTTGCTCTTGGACGAACCGACGAACCACCTCGACTTGGAAACTGTCGGCTGGCTCGAAGACTATCTCGAACGCTTCGAAAACATCGTGATCGTGGTGAGCCATGACCGTCACTTCTTGAACGCCGTCTGCACGCACACCTGCGATATCGACTACGGCAAAATCAACATTTACGGCGGTAACTACGAATTCTGGTACGCAGCAAGCCAGCTCGCCCAGAAACAGCGCAAAGACCAGAACCGCCGCGCCGAAGAAAAGATTGAAGAATTGAAGGCGTTCATCCGCCGCTTCGCCTCTAACGCCGCCAAGGCCAAACAGGCCACCAGCCGTAAGAAGCTTTTGGATAAGATGACCGTCGAAGAAATGCCGGCATCGAGCCGTAAGTTCCCGTGGGTGAACTTCAAAATGGACCGCGAACCGGGCAAGATTGTGCTCGAAGTCAAGAATGCGACCATCGACGGCGGCGACGGCATTATCTGCAAGGATTTGACGTTCTCGCTCGGCAACCAGGACAAGGTCGCCCTCGTCGGCGAATTCGACACGCTCAAGACCGCTTTCTTCCAGCTCATTGCCGAAGAAATCAAGTCTCCGGAAGGCGTGCTCAAATGGGGCAACACCATCAGCTACAACTACTTCCCGAAGAACAACGACACTTACTTCAAAACGGACCTCTCCCTCGTGGATTGGCTACGCCAGTACAGCAAGGAACAGGACGAAACGTTCATCCGCGGATTCCTCGGCCGTATGCTCTTTACCGGCGAAGAAGCGCTGAAATCAGCGAACGTCCTTTCCGGTGGCGAAAAGGTGCGCTGCATGCTTTCGAAGATGATGCTCTCGAACGCAAACTGCTTGTTGCTCGACGAACCAACCGCACACCTCGACTTGGAAGCCATTACCGCTTTGAACAACGGCCTCAAGGCATTCCCGGGACCGGTCATTTTCTGCTCGCAGGACCATGAATTTGTTCAAACGATTGCGAACCGCGTTCTGGAACTCACGCCGAACGGTGTTGTTGACCGTAGCATTACCTTCGACGAATGGCTCGAAACCAAGAAGACGAAGAAGAAGTAATTAGCAGTTCTCTGTTTTGAAACGGAGATGCCCGCACAGTGGCGGGCATGACAAAGTTGAGATCCCTGTCACAAAGTGTGGCAGGGATTTTTGCTATTGAATCAATTGTTACTTAATTGACTGACCGCACCGGTAGTTAAATTTTCTTGGATACCTTTCAATATTTGATATAACAATGATTGGGTAATATCATCTACATGGCACTGAAAATCAGCTTTGAGTTTGCTATGGTACAATATGTATTCTAAACATTCGGTATCATCTATATTGCGATACCGAATTGTGTTGTGAAGCAAATTTTCTTGCAGAAAGAGACGTTCTTTATCAGGGCGAACAAACGTGATGCAAAACGCCTTGCCAATGTTTATAGGAATGTTTGTTAGAACTACATTATGATAGCTAACACGTATTTCTCGTTTGTCGGTCTTATCCGAGTTCGGATAGAACAACTTATATCGTGATGCTCCGGTACTCATCCCTAGTGCGTTTCCAATTATTTCTGTATATGACCCATTTGACGAAGAAACCATCTTTAACAACGATGTTTTATTGAGAATCGAGTCAATTCGACGTGAAAGAATGCGTCCGTCAATAAATTTTGCGTCTTCCGCTTGACCGGGCCGAGCTTTTTTACTATTTTCTTCCCGATTAGGCAAGTTATGTGGGTTGGAAATTGCTTCCATTACGCAAGAACTAGAACTTTCAGAGGCATAACACCTATCCAAGTAAGCACTCTTCGCTAGTATGGCTGACGAAGCGCCAACTGAGGCACAATGTGGTTTTACAATGCCATCCGGCTCATCCGGGTGGCATATTTTATATTCATTGGACTCCGCCTCAAACAGTGCCGATAGTTTCTTTTTACGATTCTCCTTCATGCTCCATTCTCCAAAAAAGAAAAACATCCAATTTTTTTTTGGATGTCCCGGCGCACTATTTCGAACCGCAAGAGGAAATGTAGAATACGCCCCTATTTTGGCAAGGTTCGGTTTGTAAAAGATAGGTAAAAAGGAAAAAAATCTCAACAAATTTGCCGAGATTCTCAGCTTTTGCTAATTTTCGTGCATGTTCCATCCGATTCGGCATTTCATCACGATTACAAAGCATCGAAACGAGGTCGTCAGGCTTTGCTTTAAGGCCGGTATCGGGTTGCAGGGACTGTTCCACGATTTGTCGAAGTACAGTCCCAGCGAATTTATCCCGGGCGCAAAATACTACACGGGCAAAGAATCGCCGAACAACGGCGAGCGCCGCGACACGGGCATGAGCCTCGCATGGATGCACCACAAGGGCCGCAACAAGCACCACTTTGAGTTCTGGTACGATTACGACATGAAGACAAAGAAAATCGTGCCGATGGACATGCCCGACCGTTACATCAAGGAGATGTTCTGCGACCGCGTTGCAGCCTCCAAAACGTACAACAAGGAAACTTATACGCAAGAATCGCCGCTCCTGTACTTGACCAAGAGTACTGCGCACGAAAAAATGACGGAAACGACTTACAAGAAGTTGTTGTTCTTGCTCCAAAAGCTCGCGAAAGACGGCGAAAAGGAAACGCTCAGGTTCATGCGGCATTGCAAGGAACTTCCGACGGAATAATACCGCATAATCGAATGTCGCAATACAAGAAAGCGCGAGCCCGAGAATGCGTACAATCATGAAAGCGCGGGGCTGAGAATGTGCGAACCCTTGCGGGCAACCGCGCAAAAAAGTATATTTGTGGAAATCACTGGATCCTTAGCCCGCAGAGCTTAAGAATTGTAAGCCAATAAAAGCATACAAGGCTAATGCCGCGATAGTCTGCTAGCAGACTGGCATGGTTGGGCCGAAGTTGCGAATGCCAAAAGCATCAAATTGGCAACAATTCTATACCACCTACGGTGTCAGGATGACGAATCCAGAGGAAAAGTCGCAGCAGTTTAAAGCTAAAATGTTCGCGGCACATCACCCCGCTTCGCGGGATCACTTGAACGGAAAGGCAAATTATGGAACTTGGAAGAATCAACCGCGCACGCGTGGAATCCATCACACCGCAAGGTTACTATCTGGAACTTGAAACCGGTGGAAGCGTGCTCCTCCCCGGCAATCGCAACAAATTCACGCTCGTCGAAGGCGAAATCATCGACGTGTTCGTCTATACGGACTCCGAAGATCGCCCCATCGCAACACTCGACAAGCCACTCGCGCAAGTGGGCGAATTCGCCGTGCTCACGGTCAAAGAAGTCAACCGCGTCGGCGCATTTTTGGACTGGGGTCTCAACAAGGACTTGTTCCTCCCCTTCAAGCAGCAACTCGGCGAATTGCAGAAAGGCGACCGCTGCGTTGTTTTCGTGCTCGAAGACGAAAAGAGCGGGCGCATCATCGCCACCGAAAAAATCAAGAGCTTTATCGATCCGGACACGAACGACTTGCACATCGGCCAGCGCGTGGAACTAGCCGCCTACGAAGTCACACCCGATTACGTCGATTGCCTCGTCGACTACCGCTACACGGGCCGCATCATGGTGACGCCAGGCATGGAACGCATCTACATCGGCGACACGATGCCAGGATTCATCCAGCGTTTCACAAGCGACGGAAAGATTACGCTCAACTTGACTCCGGTCGGCTACAAAGGCATGATGAAGAGCGAAAGCCCCAACACAATCATGCAGAAGCTCGAAGAAGCGGGCGGATTCCTCCCCTACGGCGACCACACCGACCCGGAAACAATCCGTCGCGAGTTTGGCATGTCCAAGAAGACGTTCAAGAAGATTATCGGAGCGCTCTTCCGTGAAGAAAAAATTGTCATCGAAGAAGACGGAATCCACGCAGTTTAAGTGCGCGGTGAAAAGCGCGCCGTTTAAAGCGAAAAATCGGGTTCTGTGACGCAAATTTTGAAAAAACGCCTAAAATTACGTGAAAAAATTGATTTTACTCGAATTTTTCACGTAAAAAATCATACAAACTAAACAATTTTATAAAAAAATGCACCTTTGAAGATTCATCCAAGGTGCTTTTTTGATATTTTACCCCTATCCAGGGCATATTTTATAGTCAAAAACTCGGCTTTTACCCAAAATTAAACAGACAACATAAAAAAAATTACGTAAAAACTTGCGATTTTTCACAAATTTTCACGTAAAAAACGCACTTTTTTCGATTTCGGGCTTTTTCGCAAAGTTTGAACAAACTAAAAATTCACTTCGTCGGCGTTCAAAACCTTGAGCTCGATGCGGCGGTTTGCACGACGGCCGGCTTCCGTCGAGTTGTCACCCTTCGGGCGGCTCGGGCCGTAGCCCACGGCAGTCACACGTTCGGCCTCGATGCCGTTCTCAATCATGTAATCACGGACGCTGTTCGCACGATCTTCTGAAAGTTGCTGGTTCAGCTCGATGCCACCTTCACTACTCGTGTGGCCTTCCACTTCAATTTTCGCCTTCGGATTGCGTTTGAGCCCGACAATGGCAGCATCCAGCGTCTTCAACGAACTTGGAACGAGCTCGGCGCTACCCGCCTTGAACGTCACCCCCGTGAGTTCAGAACGCGTATCGTCAAAGACTACCGTGATGCCGCCCGTGCTTGCCGTACGCGACACATACGGGGTTTCGCCGCATTCAAACGGACCAGTCAAACTCTCGCAGAGGATCGTGTAAGTATCTTCACGTGGAATATGGAAGCTCGCTTCACCATACATGTCCGTCGTAACCACCACCCTCTGGCCCTTGTTCTGCCCCACAAACGTGAGTTTTTTATTTGTATGCGGGACATCATCGTTGTTCGTGTAAGTCACGTTCAAAACGGCATGCGTCTTGTTCGGCGCCAAACTGCCGGCCATGGCAAAAGACGATGCGACCAATGCCGACAGCGCAATACGGGAAACCAATCTCATTCTTTCACTCCAATTGATGTATTAATTGCGCACCCAAAAATAAAAAATGAAAGCAAGACTTTCAAATTATCTTTAAATATTTTTTTTTAATTTCTAGATTTGCAACTGTACGACTTTATAAGGAGCATCTTATGAATTTCAAAAAAATTGCAAGTGCGCTTTTAATTGCCGGCATGGCCACCGCCGCCTTCGCAGCAGACGGAGAATTCAGCCTCAAGGGCAACGTTCAGACGCAGGCCACCAAGATGATTGCCGACGACAGCAGCAATCTCAGTTCCTACTGGATCCGTGCCAACGTGGGCGGCCAGTACAAGAGCGAAAATCTCGATGGACTCATCATGTTGCGCATTTTCGCCCCGCAGTTCGGCAACAAAATCAAAGACGGCAACGGCAAAACCACCAGCTACGACAAGATTCTCGCAGACCTCTATTGGGCAAACTACAAATGGAGCTACGGCGACCACAATTACAACATCAAAATCGGTCACTGGAAAACAGACTGGTCCCAATCCACACACTACGGTACATACATCGACAAGGACCTCACGGCCCGTGGTCTCTGGATGCGTGACTATAGCCACAACGCCCTTGAACTTGGCTGGAAAACCGGTTACTCCCAGCTCAACGCCATGTTTGCCACCAGGGACAACAAATTCAACTCCGGCTACATTCGCATCGAAGAAGCGCTCAAGTTCGACATTCCACTCGAAGCAAAGTTCGCCTACCGCAGCAACATATTCGACCTCATTCAAAACAACGTTCTCCACACCCAGCGTTTGGCCGCTTACTTGAGCATCCAGCCGTTTTCAGCTTTCCGCATCTACGGTGAATATGCATATATCTTCACCCAAGACGATGCTGTCGATACAAAAGCAAAAGACTACCTCGCTCCTGAAAACAAGTATCTGCAACCCGGCAAAAAATATCACCCGTTCTACCTCGGTGCCGAGATTGCCCCGAAGGAAGGCTTCTTGAACACGCTTATGAGCAGCCTTTACATTGAATGGGAACGCATCGGTGACCGTCAAAAAATTCACGATTCCGAAGATAAAATGGATGACTGGGCATGGACTGTCGCATGGGCTAAGAAAGTCGGCCAGTCAAAATTCCAGTTCAGCGTTTACAGTGGCAACGAAATTAGCGACGTCGGATTCGCATTCCGCCTCACGAGCACATTCAAGTAATAATAAGCACAAACGCGCAGAACATTAACAGCAATTGAAACTGCGCGCAGTTCGAATAACGCATTTGAAGCCAGGGTAGAAGCCCTGGCTTTTATATAATGTCACTGGATCCTTCGCATACGCTCAGGATGACGAAAAAAAAATAAAAACGGCCAACTTTTCGTTGGTCGTTTTTAGTACCCCCAAGCGGACTCGAACCGCTGTTGCGGGAATGAGAATCCCGAGTCCTGGGCCACTAGACGATGGGGGCAAGCGCGGCACATTATAGCAATTTTAATCGCATCCGTCAACAGATAATTGAATTTATTTGCTGATGGTCAACGCCGCCGCATTTAAGTTTTTCGTTATTAGTATTTAGTTGTCATTAGCAGAATGTCACAACATCTCTAATGACAACCATTGACTAAACACTAGTCCCTATAATAGAGGTCGAGGTTGCTCTTGACCGGCGTAGAAGCTTCGAGAGTCGTGACATAGTCATTGAAGGCAGTCATGATGCCAAAGCGGTAAGCATTATCGACATCCTGCTTGATGGCTTCTTCAACGTCTTCAACCTTCGGAGTTTTCTTCGATACGACCTTGACCATCACGGCGCCGTTTTCAGCGACAACCGGAGCGGTCCATTCACCAACCTTGGCCTTGGTCACAACCTTTGCAATCAAAGGATCACCGTAGCCAAAGCCCGGGACGAAGCCGTCGACAGAGGCGTTCTTGGTTTCAAGATCAATCTTGTCGATTTTGGCCGTAGAATCAGCCGGATTCCAAGCCTTCACCTGAGCGGCAACGGAATTCAGGTAGATTTCGGCAGCCTTGCCAGCTTTCTGCTTGAGAAGAGCTTCCTTGATATCCTTGTAGTACAACGGAAGGCTGCGTTCGCCGGCCTTGAACGTGCCGACCTTCTTTGCAATGGCGACCCACTTGTTGTTCTTCAGCACGTTGGAAATTTCACTTTCTTCGTCCGGGAGGTTTTCGTTCGGCCAGGCAAAGGAGGTAAGGCCCCTGAGGAAACCCATAGCAGAGATATTGTCTTCACGAGCGACCCATTCAGAAGTCTTGACATCGAGACCGCGAGCGTTGGCTTCGGTCACCAGGTCAGAACCGGCATCGACATCCTTCTTGATGCTCGTGAGAATCTTTTCGAGGCTATCAATCGTATTGGAAGAAGCCGTCACAGTAAGAAGGATATGGCCAACCTTGACCTTTTCGACTTCGCCCTTGTCGTTCTTCACGTTGCCGTAAGACTTGATGATATGGTAGCCGTACTGGGAGCGGACCGGTTCAGAAATCTTGCCGGAATCGAGAGCGAAAGCGACATCTTCAAAAGACTTCACGTAAGTACCGCGACCAACAAAATCTTCGCTCAAGACGCCACCCTTTTCGGCGCTGCCCGGATCTTCAGAAGAAACACGAGCCATATCTTCGAAAGTCGTTGCCGAAGAGGAATCCGTCAGCTGGTAATAAAGAGTCATCGCGTATTCACGAATGCTGGCATCGTCGGCGGCAGTTGCTTCGACCGGAATGGATACATACTGGAACTGAGCCATGTCCTTTTTAACAAAGAAACTGTCGAGTGCATGAGCCTTGAAGTAGCCGGACACCATCACGCTGTCCACGGAGTTGCTATCCACAACAAATGCTGAATTCGGGGCAACCGCCACCTGCAGTTCGTAATCCGTCATGCGACGTTCCACGCTCCACTTCGCTTCGAGAGAAGTCGGATGGACGGATGCACCGACCAGAGCCTGAAGCTGACGGGAAGGAATCGTGTTATTCTTCATTTCGTCTTCGAGCATGAGCATGGCGCTCCAGCGGTAAGCAGCCGGAGTTTCGATCCAGGCATCATAATCGGCCTTGTTGAAAGTCGTGTCCGTGAGGAACTTCGGGAGAGAAGCGATGTAAGCCTGAGAACGCTGCATCAAGTCTTCCTGCGAGGTAGCCTGTTGCTGGATGGCATAGAGGCGAGCCTGAGCTTCTTGGACCAGGCGAGCGCGGACGGCATCGGAATTGCGCTTGAAAGCGTCCTTGAGTTCGGCAACCGAGGCGGTCAGTTCAGCCTTTTCGAACTGTTCGGCAAAGAGCGCCTGACGAACGAAGCTGGAGAACACCTGACTGCGGAGCTGGGAATACTGTTCGTCTTCCAAGTGCTGGTTCTGATACTGGTTCTGCATGACCATTTTCACGCGAGAATCAAATTCTGTATAGGAAATCTTTCTGTCATTAACGACACCGATAGGATAGCTATGCCCTTGGTTCGGCACACGGTCCATAGCAAGAAGACCGATGGCGATACCGGCGGCAAAGATCACAATAACCCACTTGGCTTTTTCATTAATCCACGTTAACATAGGGACAACTCCATTAAAATTTTGTCGCACGAAAAATAGTAAAAAAAAACATTTGCATTTTATTTTATCGAAATTATATGGCAATTATAATGCCGAAAAGCCCTATTTTCACACATTTACAATTATGAATTTCAATAGAATGAATGTTTTAGCAAGCATTCTTCAAAAAAAGACCATTGCTAAATTATTTATCGTTTTTTTTCAAATAAAAATACAAGTAGTCGTTGAAAGAATAAAAGCGTCGGCCACAACCTTAAAAGGCGAACGCAGCGGGGCTGCTTGCAGACCCATTGCTGAGCCGTAAGGTTGGCGCTTGCGCCAGGATGGGTAAAAAACTCCGAGCTGGGGCCCCGCCCGCATAAACTTCATTCTCGAATTTCAATAAAAACACTTTGCAAGTGAAGCCTATTTTTTCTATTTATGGGATACAAAAACAATAAATTCCTTTGGAGTTTTACCATGTACGATATTTTGGTTCTGGGCGCAGGCATTTCTGGATTGAGCGCAGCCCTCCATGCAGCAGAAAAAGGCTTTCACGTAGTCATATTAACCAAAGGAGCAAAGCCGGACGGCTCATCGAACTACGCCCAAGGCGGAATCGCCACCGTGACCGAAAAAACGGACAAATTCGAGTTCCACATCGCCGACACGCTCGAAGCGGGCGCAGGCCTTTGCAAAAAGGAACCGGTCAACATTTTAACTAAGAGCGGGCCCGCAACCATCAAGCAGCTCGTCAAGTGGGGCGTCCAGTTCACACCGTCGCCCGAAGACAAGTCGCAATTCGACCTCCACCTCGAAGGCGGACACAGCCACCACCGCATTCTGCACGCAGCGGACCTCACCGGCAAGGAAATCATGCGCGCCCTCCTTTGCGAGCTCCACAAGCAAAAGAACATCGACTATCTCGAGAATTGCTACATCAAGGACCTGATTTGCGAAGGCGAAGGCAAGGCCAAGCGCTGCATCGGCGCAAAAGTCATCCACCAGAAGACTGGCGAAGTCGAAAGCATCTACGCCAAGGCAACCATACTCTCGACCGGCGGCGCAGGCCGCATTTGGCAATATACAGTTTGCCCGCCCGACAGCTGTGGTGACGGCATGGCGATTGCAGCACGCGCCGGAGCCGCCCTCCAGGACATCGAGTTCATGCAGTTCCATCCGACTAGTTTGTACGCACCAAGCTTCAAAAAACCATTCCTCATCTCCGAAGCAGTGCGCGGTTTTGGCGGAATTCTCAAGAACGACAAGGGCGAAGAGTTCATGAACCAGGTGCACCCGCTGCACTCGCTTGCCCCCCGTGACATCGTGGCACGCGCCATCCATAGCGAAATGCAGCGCCTCGGCAAAGACCACATGTTCATTGACCTTTCCGGCCGTACCCCAAAGGATATCAAGAGCCACTTCCCGCACATTTATTCCAAATGCATGGATGCCGGCATCGACATCACCAAGGAATGGATCCCGGTTGTCCCGGCAGCCCACTACATGTGCGGCGGCGTACTCGTCGATACGTGGTCCCGTACCGAAATCAAGGGACTTTACGCCTGCGGCGAAGTCGCTGCAACGGGCGTCCACGGAGCAAACCGTCTCGCCTCGAACTCGCTTTTGGAAAGCGTCGTGTTCGCCATCCGTGCCGTCGATGACATCGACAAGAACGGCCTCGTCAAGGATAAACTAACTACACCAAAGTCAAAGAAAGAAACCGTAAGTTTCACCAAGGCCGCCTACTGGAAAAAGCGCAAGAAGCAACTCCAGGACATGATGTGGACACACTGCGGCATCGTGCGCACCGTAGCCGGATTAAACCAGGGCCTCAAAGTCATCGACGAACTCCAGAAAGATGTCGACACCGCTATCAAGAACAAAGAAACAGAAAATCTACATTTCCTCGAATTTCTGAATGCGCTCCAAGTTTCCAAGATGATTCTCATCGCAGCGCTCCGTCGCAAAGAATCCCGCGGTCTCCACTACATTCTGGACTACCCCAACCAGGACCCCAAAACAAAGCACCAAAGCATATACCTGAGCGACAAGAAATAAATCTTTTTCTATATAAGAACGCATGGAAGAGCTCAAGGCAACACAGTCTCGAAAAAAAGTCAAAGATCAGCTTCCGTCAAAAATTGGCGGATACAAACCCATACAGTCCCTGAATAGCGGAGCAATGGGCAGCTTGTGGCTCTGCAGGGATCCGTCCCTTGACCGGCTCGTCGTCGCCAAAAGGCTCCACTCTAATTTGAGCCAGCAGGATATCTACGTCAAGAGGTTCCTGCAAGAAGGGAGCATCCTCGCCCACCTGAACCATCCGAACATACTGCAGCCGTACGCCCTCTGGAAAGACAGCGACGGCAACTACACGATGTCGATGGAGTACATACAAGGTTCGAGCCTCAAGGACCTGCTTCTCCGCAACAAGCGACCTCCAATATGGGTCGTCGAAACCATACTCTACGAACTTTTGAACGCATTGAGCCATGCGCACCGCAACGGCGTCACGCACCGCGACCTGAAACCCGCGAACATGATGATAGACAAAGACGGGCGTTTAAGGCTTTTGGATTTTGGCATTGCGCACACGGAAACGCCTCTCGATATCGGGCGCGAACTCACGCAAACCGGGTGCATCATCGGCACTGCGGCCTACATGAGTCCCGAACAAATCATGGGAGAAAAAGTCAACTACGCAAGCGACCTGTTTAGCGTGGGCATCATCGCAAGCGAAATGCTCATCGGCGAGAACCTTTTCCGCGGCAAGGACTTCGAAGAAACCCGAGAAAACATCCTCAAGATGAAATTCAAGCTCGAAGTTTTCCCGGACGACGTTCCCAAGCCTCTGCGCAAGTTCGTCCTAAAATTACTGAACAAACGCGCAAGCAAGCGACCGTCTTCAGCCTGCGACGCCGCAAACGAACTTGCAGACCTTTTAAGCGAGTACCCGCGCGACATGACGCCTTACATCGCCGATTGGGCAGACACGGTGAACGAAGACCAACCCATCGGTTCCTTCATATCTCCTAAGCCGCAAAAAACTACATTTAAGTACGGAATAGGATTTTTACTTGGAGTTTTAGTAGCCACGGTGGCGTCCATAGCCATCCAGTTTGCGATCTAGAAGGATTAGTCCAATGAATTGGATAGACATTGCATGTCTCGCCTGCCTCATCATCTTCGGTGTCATCGGGCTGTGGCGAGGATTGTTAAGCAGCGTATTCAGGCTTTGCGCATGGGTTGCCGCAATTCTAGGCGCCTATTTCGCACAAAGTTTTTTCGGAGAATACGTAGTACAGAACTTCGCATTTAGCGATTTCACAGCGCACCTCATTTGCACATGCGTAGGATTCCTGATCCCCTTCCTCTTTTTCTCGTTTATCGGCCACGTGGTCGGCGATTCCATCAAGAACACGATTGTCGGTAAGACGAACCGAATTCTCGGATTCCTTTTCGGACTTCTCAAGGCTTCCATCATATGCTTTGCGCTTCTTTTCATTATGCACCTGTTGCCTGTACAAGGCGACCTCAAGGACACCCGGGACAGCGCCATCGCATACAACGTTTACAAGTCGTTTATCGAAAAGATGGGGTACTCGTCCGACGAGGTTAACCTGCGCAAGATGGCGAAGGAAAAGGCAAGCGAACTGACAAAGACGATTACGGACAAAGCAAAAGGTTCGACCGAGCAGGCCGCGGATAGCGCAAAGGCCGCCGTCAAGGAAGCCGCAAACGAAGTTTCAAACAAAGTCAGCGAAACTGCCGAAAAGGCAAAAGATGCAGCTATCGCCGCAAAAGATGCCGCCATCAAGACTTTCGAAGGGAAATCCAGCGCATCCGTGGCCCCCAAGGACACAAGCAAAGCAAAATAAATGCAAGCCTAGCCCAAATAGCGCCAATCTTGCAGCAAAAGCAACGACAAATTAGCGCCCATAAAGGCTTGTTTTACACGTCGCCGCCGCTGAAACCGAGCGATTCTTCGAGCCATGTATCGGTACGCTGCACGGAAACGCGGCTCTGATACGACTTGCGTCCCGCACGGTGCTGAGCCCACTTGACCGCTAAACTCGCCAAGGGCCCCGCATGACGGAATAAAGACATCAAGGCATTTGGCAAATTCCGCCGTAGCACTTCGTCCTCGAAACTCGCATAATGGCTAGCGCTGCCCGGATCCCCCTGGCGCGCCGAACGCCCAAACAACTGGCGGTCAATACGCGACGACATGTTGCATTCCGTCGCAATCACATGCAGCCCGCCAATTTTGCGGACTCCCGGCGGAATCTTGATATCGGTACCACGGCCAGCCATATTCGTCGCAACAGTAATCGCCCCCGCCTTGCCCGCCTCGGCAATGATGTTCGCCTCGTCGTCGCTGCGCACCGCGTTGATAATCCTGCAATGGAGTCCAATCTTCGAAAGCATCTGTCCAAAAGTTTCGCTTTCGTCGATATCCTTCGTACCAATCAAAATCGGGCGTCCCAGCTTGTGGACACGGACAACTTCATTCACAATCGCTTTGCGTTTCTTTTCCTTGGTCGAATACGTCTTGAGTCGGTAAATCTTTCGTCTGTTCTTGCGGTGGTTCGGAATGCACAGCACCGGAGTCCCGTAAATCATCCAGAACTCGTTCGACGCTTCCTTCCCCGTTCCCGTCATTCCCGAGAAATGTTTATACAGCCTAAAGAACCGCTGGAAACTCATTCTCGCCTCGGTTTCCTTGAGGCCGCTCAGTTCCAGACCCTCTTTCAGTTCAATCATCTGATGCAAACCGCCGTTCCACGAACGCATCGGCATCTTGCGCCCCGTCGATTCATCGACGATGATGATTTTGCCTTCTTCAATCACGTACTGGCGACCAAGAACAAAAAGTTCCTTCGCAATTAACGCCTGGCGCACCAAGTCCTTCAAGAACGAAGCCCTGCAAAAGCCGCCATCTCCACCGCTCTGTTCGGCAAGCTCATCCTGAATTTCTTCAAGACGCTCATCCATATCGACCAAGAAACGTACAGTGCGCAACTTGATATCGACTTTGTAATCGACGTCACATACAAGCTTTTTCGAAAGTTCAAAGGCGATTTCGCACGTTCTGTTGAAGCCCTTGTTCTCTTTTTCGCGAGAAATAATCAACGGCGTTACAGCCTCGTCAATCAGCACGTTGTCCGCCTCGTCAACAATAGCGGTATAAAGCCCACGCTGTACAAGCTTGTCGGAAACTGCCTTCTGCTGCAGAGTAAAGCTGTCCAGAATCCTTTTCGAAAAATTCTGGCTTTTGCCCATTGCGATGCGGTCGCGCAAAAAATCGGCAAGCACTTCCTTTGCGGTCGAGTACGTCACGTCGGCAGCATAACCAGCACGCCTCTCAGGAGGCTTCATCGCTCCCGTCACAGCCCCGACAGAGACCCCACAAAAATTGTAAAGTTTACCCATAATCTGGGCGTCACGTGAAGCAAGATAATCGTTTGCGGTTATCACGTGGCAAGGGCGACCGCTCCACCCGCGGACAATGCCGCACATGGCAGCCGTAACCGTTTTGCCCTCTCCCGTGGACATTTCGGCAATATAGCCGTTGTACAAAGCTAGCGCACCCGCAATCTGTTCCACATAAGGACGATAGCCAAGAATTCGGCTGACCGATTCCTGGACAAGGGCAAAAGCATCCGCCAAGACATCTTCTTCTACCGGGCGTTTGAACTTTTCTCGGATGACAGAAAGCCGTTTCCTGATTTCGGATTCTTTCAGCGCCGTGAGTTCCTGGCTCATGCGGTCTATCCGTCTTGCTGTCCGGAGCATCTTGCGGCGAATGCTGGAACGTTCCTTGATTTTTCCAGACAGACGAAGTACAAGCGCATCCAATCCCGTCGGGATTTTCTTGATGCGTTTTAGCGAAGTCAGTCTGTAATTTTCAGTCAAATTCATGTTGCGTCAAAGCGGATAAGCGTAAATTAAAGTCTGTAATATTTCTGCAAAGCTTGACGAGCCTTGCGGATTCCCTGCAACGCAAGGGGCTTCGTTCCCAAGTCAAAACGGATTTTCCCGGAACGTCCATGCATTTTGAGCACTTTGTTCCCTTTATCCAAAAGTTGCGTCCTAACAAGATAAACCGGTTCCGCCGTCTGTTCCGAATAACCGTCCGTCCTCGTTTCGATATCGCCACCGCCATGCCACCCCAGCGCATTCGAAGGCAGTTTGTCCTGCGCTGTCGGGATAACTTGAATCTTGTCCGTAGAAAGTTCCGTAAAAGCATCCCCGTTCAAACGGATGCTCGTCTTATGCGGCTTGCCCGAAAACAGGCGCGAAACATCTTCCTGGCTCACGACCGCGACAAAGTCAAATGAATTCGTATCCAGCAAAAGCCCAATCGAGTCGCCCTTCTTGATGTGCCGTCCGACATAATTTTCAATATCCCCAGCACTCAGAACACCTTCCATCCCCGCAACGAGAGTCAATCTCTTCTGGCGTTCAAGAAGATCGTTCAGTCCCTGGTTCAGCACGTTCAGGCGAATCTTTATCGGAAGCATGTTCTCCGGGGATTGTTCCAGGGCGCGGTAGTACATCTGCGACGCCTCCTTGATTTCGCCCTGTTTTTCCTCAATCCTGTATTCCAGTTCAGGATTTTCAAGGACCATGAGCGTATCGCCCACATGCACGTAATCGTTCGAAATATGGTTCACCCCGACGACAACGCCCCCTTCCCCGACAATGCTGTTCTCGTAGCGGCTGGCCTCGATAACGCCCGGCGCCGTAAACGTATCAGGGACGGGCATGTAAAACAAGACGCCTATAAGAGTTCCTAAAACCAACATCGTCGTGAACACGGCACGGCCACGGACATTCACCAAGCCTGGCCCCGTGAAAATATACTTGATGAACTTGCCGAACGGAATGACGAGCATCGTAAGGCAAAGGAGCGTCCCCATGATGAACGAGAGAATCAGGTAATGCTCCGAAATCGCAATGACAAGCCCTGCAAAAAGGAAGAACCTGTAAATGGCGCTCGCCACGCCATAGAACGTATAAATAAAACGCTCGCTCCACGTTTCCGCAATTTTTTCGGCATCTTGCTTGCGGAACACATAACGTTCCAGAAGATACTTCAAATGGCTTACGGAATGCTGCTGCAAGTTCGGCATGTCCAGCACATCCGTCAAGATGTAGTAACCGTCAAATCGCATCAACGGGTTGATGTTGAAAAGGACCGTAGATACAGAACAAATAATAAAGACATTGTACGCTAGCGCCTTGAGGATTCCGCCACCGAGGTTCGCCCACAAAATAAGCGCAACCGCGGCAATGAAAAATTCAAAAATCATGCCTCCCGCACCGACAAACACGCGCTGCCACTTTTTGCGGAAAGACCAGCTCGCCGTGGCATCCATGTACGGGAGCGGCGCTAAAAGCATGAACATGATGCCCACCGTATGGACCTCTCCCCCATATTTCTTGACAACCGCGCTATGACCGAATTCATGGAGCAACTTGACAAGCACCGTGCAGACATAGACCCAGCCGATATTCGACGGCGACAGGAATCCGTGCGTCTGATCCTTGAGCGTATCGAAGTTTTCGATGCCGTACTTCGCAGCAACAACAATCGCCGCAAGCCAGACTAGTGCAAACGGGACACTCAACAGAATATTGATGAGCCACTTGAGTTTTCGCAAAAGAAATTCCGGATCGAAAACAGGAACCTTCAAAAAGAAAATGTTCAAAAGCGTGGCCTTGACCTTCTTTTGCACCTTTTTCTTGTTGCGGTCAAACAACATCGTACCGTCATCCACACCCTCGTACAAAAGCATGTTCGACTGGTACAACTGCGAAAGCATCTCGATGACCTCGCCCTGACTCGGCACGTTCTCCATGCCGCTATTCAAAAGTTCATTCCAAACTTCGCCCACAGTCTTGCGCGAACTCAGCTTGGAGATAAACTCGTAAGCCCCCTGAGGCAGACGGTAATACTGATTTGTAAACGGTTCGTAAAGAACATACCATAAAACGCCACGATACACCTGACGATGCACACGAACGCTCGCACGAAGAGTAATCTTGCTCTCCGAAAGACGATACCAGGATTCGTGGAAAATCTTTCTCTGTTGGTCAAGAATCATCAAAATACCTTGTCACCCCTACGCTCAATTTTCACCATCGGCGATAATCAGGGGATACTCTTATCAATTGTATTAAATATAACTTTTTTCCAAGAGACAAAAGAGAACAAACATCTATTGTCCCCTAGCACAAGCCACGCTCTACCGCTTACGAATAATACACCGTCAACACATCCGGGCCGGCAACTGCAGATTCCTTTGCCACAAGCCCTGCAGGCAATTCCGGGTATTCGATACCCGCCTTGACCGTTCCATTTTCGATGAGCCTTTCCAGAGAAATATCAACCGACGGATCCGTCGAGCGCCATAAATCAAGGCGGTTCCAAAGGGGCTGCGAATTTTCGCTAGATTCTGCGTTAAACAATTCACGAGCTAGTTTCGCGCCGGGTTCCACCATCAATCGGTGCATACCTCGAGCCGTCAGATCATCAAGCATTGCGCGCCAATTCTCGGCAAACGAATTCGTAGAAAATATCACGCCATCTTTAATATTCGGCTGCGCCACACATGAATACACGAGGACCTTGGATTTTTTCGAACAAAACACTTTCAAATTTGCAAGTTCACCCGCCGTAAATTCATGGTGCCCGGCCCAGACCACTTTTACGGGATTATTACCTTCGGCAAAACGCACGTCGAGGCTCGGATTATCCGCTAGGAGCGTCCCTGCCCCCACAAGAACCGCATCGCTCATCGCACGGAGTTCATGGTTCCATGCATTCGCGACAGGCGCCGTAATCTTGAGAGGCAAATGTTTCCCGGAGGCATCGGTGCAGCCCATAAAACCGTCCTGCGAAACGGCGGACTTCAATTCGACAAACGTACGCTTGCAACGCACAAAATAATCATACGCTTCAAAGAACCGTTCCACGCCGGCAAAGACTTCTCGCCCTTCGGCTTCGCGAGACTCACGACCATCTACATACAGATTTTGCAGTTCAAGCAATCGGCATTCCGTAGAAGAGTCACCGTTAGAGAACCCTTCGACACATGCAGAAACGCAGGCGTCCAAGCCCTCATGGACTTCTATCCCCGCCGCCTCGAGAATGGCACGGGACTTGCCATGAACAACAGGGTTCGGGTCAGAATGCGCAAAAAAAACTTTTTTGATTCCGGCTTCGATAATGGCCTTGGTACACGGAGGCGTCCGTCCATAATGGCAGCACGGTTCGAGAGTCACAAAGATAGACGCCCCATGAGCAAGTTCTCCGGCATCGCGCAAAGCCATGACTTCGGCATGCGCGCTTCCCGGGCACTGCGTACGACCCTTGCCCACAACGAAGCCTTCTTTTACGACAACGGCGCCCACCGCCGGATTCGGGCGGCTCACACCTATCGAAAAAAAAGCCTGCTCTAAGGCGAACGCCATGAAATTTGTGATTTCAGCACCCACGCATCGTCATCCACAAAAAACGGGAATTCCCTTATCGGATATTATTTTTTTGCCGGCAAAGCCAAAATACCGCCTTCGATATTGAACACGCGGCTATAACCGTTCTCGACAAGGAACTTCGACGCAGCCATGCTACGCTTGCCGCTACGGCAATAGATCAGCAAATCCTTGTCCTTCGGGATTTCGCTCAAGCGCTGCGGTATTTCCTGGAGCGGGACATTCATTGCAGACGCTGAAGCCATGCCCTTCGCCACCTCGGCAGGAGTACGTACATCAATAAGGAGAGCACCGGCCTTGTTCATTTCAAGAGCCTTTAGCCAGTCAATCGTTGTAATCGAAGCGACTTTCTGTTCAACAGTTGCAGCGGCCGGCTGCACAGTTTCCACTTTTTTCGCAATCGCTTGCGGTTTGGGTTCTTCAGAAGAATTGCACGCCGTTGCAAGCATCATTGCACAGAAACAAATCGACAATAATCTATTCATTCAGAGTACTCCTTGGTTTTCTATTTGAAAATATAATTCTTTTTTTTGAAACTCTAATTAGGCCAGCCCTATTTCACATGTTCATCGATAAAATCGAATGTTTCACGGTAGGCCCTGTCGCGCACGTCCTTGCGGGACAAGTACAAATCATGGAGACCATCCTGAATAACCTTGGTCGTCACGCTGTCACCAAGACTGGGCGACCATTCATCCATATGCTCCACATTCAAAACACCGTCACAATGCCGGTAATCGTCCGACCATTCCTCGCTCTTTATCGAACAGCCACTGTGCATCACGAGCACCGGATGCTTGAATTTCAACTTGGAATGGACTCGTCCCTGAGCGTTCATAATGGCACGGAGCCAGCCCAGGTACTGGGTCGGACGCACGACACTCTTCAAATTTTCATTGTACTCCCACTCACCCTTTTCCCGTTTCAGAATAGAATGGGCATAATTCGGGTCACCCGTCGGGCCCAGCGTGAAATCCGGCAAGAACAGCGCCAATTCGGATACGAACGGCAAACCGACTTTCCGCACGAACCAGTTGAAATTCATATCCAAAAAAGGACTGTTCAGAACAAGCGCCGTAAAATGTTCTTCACTACGGTCATTCACGTACAACGAAGAAATAAGTCCACCCAGGGAATGACCAATAATGACAAACGGAATATGTTCAGCCTCTTCGTAATCATCGACCGCAATTTTCTTGCTGAGTTCGACAGCCACGTCCAGTTCCGCATAATACTCTTTCACGTTTCGCATGTCGCCTCGCGGTTCATCTGAAACATAGGAGCGACCGCAATAGTGCAAGTCTATCGCAAAAAAAGCAAATCCCGCCGAGTCCGCCTTTTCGGCAAGTTCCTTTTGGAAGAAATAATCGTTATAGCCATGCACATACAAAATGATTCCCCGCAAGCTTACGTTGTCCAGCGAATCCGCTCGGGGAGAACTGTTAAACGGATATTCGATAAGCGTCGAACGGAACACATTCTCACTGTCGGGGCTGGTCTCTATCGGATAGACTCTAAAAGGTTCGCCAAGTTCCATATCGGTCTGCACCTGCGACAAAGATTTTTCAATATCATCGGGATGTACATCGATTACAGACTTGCAATCGAGTTGCACGTCACGCAAGGCTTCGGCATTTGCATAATAGACATAAACCGCCGATGCGATAAAAAGCAGCACCAGCGGAATAATCATGACGATTATTTTAATTTTTTTCATGCCTACATAATACAAAAAAAATTTGAATGCGACGATTACGAAATCAGCGCAACCACCTCTTTTGCAATCTGTGCCGGATTCAAGTGATTTTTCTCACAGAGGTCCGCAAAGCTCACCTTATCGTAGAACGTCTTGGAAAGCCCGCGCACAAGCACCTTCGCATCCGTTTCGCCAAGCGCCGTCGCGACCTTCTGACCGAAGCCGCCTTCGACAACGCCATTTTCAAGCGTCACAAAAACGTCGTGCGTTTTCGCAAGATCCAGGAGCATTTCCTTATCGACACCACTGGCATAGCGCGGATTCACAAGTGTCGCGTCAATGCCTTCACGGCGAAGTTCAAGCGCTACCGCCGCCGCACGCTGGTAAAAATCGCCAAGGCCAATCAACGCCACACGGCTCCCGCGATGCACGACTTTGAACTTGTTCAGAACGGAATAATCATTCTCGAAAATATCGCTACGGTGATGCACGGCGTTCGGCACACGGATCGCCACCGGATGTTCCGTCTGGTCAATAGCCCAGTCCGCCATCGTCTTGAATTCCTCGACGCATGTCGGGCATAGATAAACTAAATTCGGGATATTCGAAAGCATCGAGATATCGAAAATGCAAAGGTGCGTCGTATCGTTCATGCCGTCTGCACCCGACATCGTTACAAGAATTGTAGCGGGATTATTGTTCGCACACAAGTCTTGCGAAAGCTGGTCGTAAGTACGCTGGATGAACGTGCTATGAGTACTGTAAACCGGCTTGGCCCCGCCCTTCGCAAGCCCGGAAGCGAGCGCCACCGCATGTTCTTCGGCAATGCCCACATCAATAAATTGCTTGCCCGCCTCCTTACGGCGTGCATCATAGAATCCGATTCCCGCAGGAACTGCGGAATGAATCACGACAACCTTCGGGTCGCTCTTGATTTTCGCCATCAAGTATAGCCCAAGAATTTCGCTATAGTTCTCGCCGCTGCCCCAATTGATTACGCCCGTATCGATATTGAACGGAGCAGCCCAATGCCAGCCTTCGCGATTCTGTTCGGCAAACGAATAGCCGAGTCCCTTTTGCGTGTGCAGATGCACAACGACCGGCCGCGTTGAATTCTTCACAGACTTGAAAATCTCGATGAGCGAAGCAATATCGTTACCCCGTTCCAGATATTTGTAATCAAAACCCAACGACTTGAAGTAATTGTTTTCGGACTTGCCGTCACTCGCACGGAGCTCCGCCAAGGACTTGTAAAGCCCGCCGTGGTTTTCGGCAATGGACATTTCGTTGTCGTTCACCACCACGATAAAATTCGTTGCATATTCGCCTGCGTTATCAAGACCTTCGAACGCTTCGCCGCCGCTCAAGGAACCATCTCCAATCACGGCAATAACATTCCCTGATTCGCGCAGCACATCGCGCGCCGTCGCAAGGCCAAGCGCAAGGCTCACCGATGTCGATGTATGCCCAACCATGAAAAAGTCGTGTTCGCTTTCGCACGGTTCGCTGTATCCCGTCACGTCGCCATAATGCGATTCGTCCAAAAACGCCTGGGCGCGTCCCGTAAGCATTTTGTGGCTGTAACTCTGGTGGCTCACATCATAGACAATCTTGTCCTTAGGAGAATCGAAAACGTAATGAAGCGCAATCGTCCCTTCGACAAAGCCCAAATTCGGCGCCACATGGCCACCACATTTCGAAAGCTTTTTGAGAAGCGCCACACGCATTTCTGCGGCAAAATCTTCAAGACTCTTGACATCCAGCGCTTTCACGTCGGCCGGGGACTTTATTTTTTCTAACAGCATGAAACCTCTCCAAGTTCGTCAGGGGTTAAAACTCCGAACAACAGAACACTATAGGGTCACTTCTAAGAATCGCTTCGGTAAAAACTTTAGAAGCTACCATAATAAAAAAAATATATAAAAAACCTTGCGTATTTACGAAATATTGGGAGAGGGTTTTACAGTCGTAAACAAACGGACCTTACTTTTGCAGCGGAGTTTTCTCCACAATTTTCTTCGCGATACCCTCTACAACATTTTCCCAATCGCCTTTTGTCATGGCAAATGTAAACGAACTCCTGTCATAAGCGCCGCCATAGGCAAGTACACTAGAATCCTCTACAGAAACGATACTGTACATCACATTAAGGTTCAGGCTTTTATTGTTGATGCACCCGCCATTACGGTTATGGCAAGGACTCATTTCTCTCCAAAAACGCACTGGATGGACACAGACAACAATTCCCGTGAGCCCTTCCATTTTTTCTTTGACGGGCAAAGGAACGCCAATAAAGCCGTCTTCAAGAGGCAATTGGGCCATCATGAAAGTATTGTCATCGACGACCCTTACAGAATGCGGAACAGATGTAAATGCATTAAGCGCATCATTCAAATAAGCGACAGACCATTTCTTGAAGGATTCATCCTCGCCGAAATCATCCGAGATATCGTCCGAATTGGCGACATAAGGTTCCGAAACGATTACGGTAAATTTATCTGGAGCCGAAGTCCACTTCGGATTAACCGCCAAACGAGGGCTACTGCACCCCACAAACAAAAGTGCAAAAAAAGCAACAATACCAGTAGTGAATTTCATGCAGTTTCCTCTTTAATACCATGACGCAGGCTTCGGTTTCCAAAAACGGACTGCAACGCCCAAGCTGAAGGTCCACTGCAAGTCTTCCCAACTCGACGCTCCCGTACTTCCCGAACTATAGGGATCCCTGCACCTGCTTGGATGGCCATTTTCTTTTTCCACGAAACTTTCTCTGCAATAGTTTTCGACATAATTCATACGGACTTGCGCAAATGCGACCATGTCGCACGATTCCGTCATCGGGATATAGTAATTCCCTTGGGCGCCCAAAGTCCAGGAAGAATAATCCAAATTCGGATGCGGCATTTCCGAGTCGTTCGGATACGTGTCGATGTACGAGAGTCCCGCAAACAAATCAATCGTAAATATCTTTTTCGGACCAATGGCCCCGCCCAGCATCAGGGAATACGACTTTTCAGAAGTGGAGCCGCCTTCGTTGTTTCCGCCGAGAGAGAAATTGTACTGATACTGGAAAAATGCCCTGCGGTAGCTCGCCCTGAGCGCAACCCCGAACATGGTCGAAACGTTAAAATTATGGTCAAAGCCCGAAGTCGAAGTCACCGGGATACCAAACATTGCGATTCCCGTCAACGCCACCCAGACATCTCTCTCCGCTATTTTCCTAGCAATTTCCTGTTCACGGATTTTCAGCTTGACCTGCAAGTTTTCCTCTTTCGCCTGTTTCTTTTCTTCGACCGTCTTTGGAATAAAACCGGGCATCTGGGTTTCGACAAAATCACGATAATCCGATTCCGGATATTTCTTCAAAAAAGCATTCTTTTCGTCGCCAAGCCAAGACGTATCGCACACAAACGACGATTTCATATTACAACGGAAACGATAATTGTATTTCGCCTTGATGTACTTGAAATAAAGCCTCAAAATGTCCTTGTCCTCGCGAGAACCGTTCGCCTCGGCGATTTTCTTTTCCATGTCTTCAAGCGATACATTGCGCAACGCCAACTCTTCGTCAAACGTATTGAACTGGTCAAGAATTTCAAGTCCGGCTTCTTTTTCTTGGATTTGCTTGTAATGAAGCATATACGCCAGTAATTCATTGAATGCCCTGGAATCATCGGAATTCGCCGCCCAGTAGTACAGATAAGAATTCCGTTCATCTATAGAAAAAGGCAATGTATTTTGATATCTCGTCTTGAAGCAAGTTGCAAAAGGCTTAAACATTTCTACGTACTCGGCAAAGCACTTTGCCTCTTCCATTTGGTCAGACTCCCCTTCTTTCAGGGTAAAAAACAGAAGCGAAACCGTATAATGAGAAATCTTTTCGGCGCATTCTCCAAATTTTTTTGCAAGAGCCCGCTTTTGAATCGAAAGTTCCGCCAAGTCACCGGAACAATGATCCGTTTGCGCAGAAAACGCATTATCCGTTTGCGCAGACGACGCACTATCCGCCCCATCCCATTGAGCCGAAGGAGTATAATAGAACTGGGCAAAAGATGCAGATAAAAATAAAAGAACTGTAATCAATATTTTTTTCATTATGTTTATAATATAAAATTATGGATGTCAATTCGACATTTTGTCCAAATTTATGTTTTTATTTACATAGAATGGTCAATCGGAGAAAAAACGGTCCCGTAAAGTTGCAATCTCCAGAATTATTTGCCTAATCTTTTCGTTAATTGCACGTTCAGGCACCTCATCCCAATCTCTCTATATAATGCACTTGCGGTAAAAATAAACCTTTTGAATCTAGATTCGTGAATTTATGGCACAAATTCACGGATAGGATGGACAATAAAAGGACTTAAAAAGAACTGTAAAGAAAACTTTTTTCATTTTTCTTAGTCATTGTCATCAATAGAATTTTAGATTCTTACCGCACAGCAAATTTTTTTTATTTTATGGCAGTAATCATTAACGTTTGAGTATAGACATGAAAAAAAAATTAGTTGTTATCATCGGATTGGCAAGTCTTGCATGTTATTTATTTTGGTTCATAAACAATACCGGCAATTCTAATGAAAAACAAAAATCCATCGTTAATATTCCAAAATTCGACAGAGATTACGTTACAACTTTTTTTTCCCAACTATCCGGCAAATCTTGTTCAGAACTTCTAAGATTCAAATCGAACTACCACATTGAATCCATTGGACTTCCAGATGGTTTTGTATGGAAAAATAGAAATGACGTTCTTTTTGGCTATCAAGCTTATGCAAACAAAAACGCAACAAACAAAGACGAATGCAGCATAGAAGCCACTCATATAGAATATCTCCTCCCCAACAGCCCGATGCCTTCAAATTCTGCGAATAAAAATTTTATTTCCGACACAGAATATGTACAAACAATCGAATATCAATTTTTCAATGGATCACTTCGTCCTTATAAAGACACGACTATTTCATGGAAACTTGTCTATAAGGACCAATACGGTAATGGCGACACGCTAGATATCACTACGAAATTCGACCTAAATGACAACAACAACCAGTTAAAATATTACGACAGTTCAGACAGTATCGTCCATACGCCATTAACAGCATACCGTATCTTTAAATCAAACGGAGATACGGCCATTTGGGACGCAAAAGACTGCAATGTACACAGTACATTCTTTTCTTGCGCACGTCTCCGTGAAAAAGCGGACCTTACATTCTTTTTTTCTGGTGATCTCGAACTAAATCCTGTCAATAAAAAAAATCTAGTTGAAATATTCGATACGACATATATAAACTTGAATTTCGGAGAAAAACCGTTATCCAGCTACATTCCGCCCACTGAAAAACCAAATACTTTTCCAATTAAAGGTGTGGCAGAGTTCTTTTCGCATTTACCCGCCAAACACTGTTATGAACTTCTAAGGTTCAGATCTCATTACAGTCTTGAAGCCATTGGGCTCCCCGATTTTTTAACATGGACAAATGACTACCCCACGTCTCGAATCGGTCCCACCATAAAATTCGTACAAACCAAAAACGGCACTCGTATTGATACAGAAAACAAATGTATCATAGAGCCTAGAAAAGATGCGTATAGAGAATACCGGCGTTATAGATTCGAACAAATTCCTGAAAAATTGCAAACTTACGATTACCAAATTTTCAACAATTCTTTAAAATCAAACAAAGACACAACATTCACGTGGAAACTTGTATATAAAGATCAGTACGGTCGGGGCGACACGCTCAACATAAAAACAAAAATTGATTCTCATGAGCCCCGCGACAAAATAATAACCAAATGCTATAACGCCATTACTAGCAATCAGGGCTCTGGGAAACATTGTAAATTCGATGAAGAAATATGCCCTGAAGCTAAAAAATACAGAAATCCAAGCTGCATGATTCACAAAAAAACAGGGAAATGTTTTTGCGAAGAAAGCCTTCCTTCGAAGTTCATATAAATTTCACACAGGCAATTAATAACAACGATTGTTTCTAAACAAAAAATCCCTTGCGGAATTAATCGCAAGGGAAAATGCATATATGATTTTTACTGTTTATTTTGCACCGTTAATTTTTTCAGAAAACCTCTTGTAATATACGCAAAGATGTTCAAAAAATTTGGAAACAGTAAATGAAATTTCTCCACGTTGATCGACATTATTCAAATAGCACCACGCATTAGAATCGTCAATGTCAAATGTAATCTTGCTATTGGGGCTACACAAATAACAGTCGGCCACATACGTTTCAAATAAAACAATATTTTCTTTCAACTTGACAAAAGAAGCACTTTTGGCATCGTCTACAAATTTATAACCATAATCATTTTTCAGATAATTTCTATACAAGTACCGATAAAGGCTGTACAATGTATAATACAGTTCATACGACATAAACTTGTTATCATTCCCTATTCCCATAGTTTCATCACCAGGAATGAAGAAATCCCCTTCAAGAATGACATGAGTTTGTTTTTTCAAGATGCGATAATAGCGTTCCCACGGTTCAAGGTCCTTATTCGATAGCAGAACCACATCGGAGTCACTCGCAAATGTATCCGTATATTTTTCAAGCAATTGTATGCAGCCTTCCACTTCCGTTTTCAAATCGACAATTTCACCGTTTTCCAACTGCACTTCACTATCGTGACGGTCAACAATGTCGAAATATCTAAAGCGGTCGCAGTTGACAAAAACCATGGCCTTGGAAATCTGGGAAAGTATTTCGCACGGTCCATCGTACCTGCCAATAGCGACATTCCTAAGATCCTGAATAGTAATAGATGTTGCGCTACTGCTAATTTTTTTAATTTGTTCCGCATCTTCAACTTTGTGGTAAAGGATGGCTCCATTTCTCACGACGAACAAGAATCGAGTACAGTTTATATCATCCGCATTTTCTTCGAAAACGTTAAGGTACATGTCGCAATGAACATTAGTTGCCGCTCTTTCACCATCGAAGAAGATGGAGATATAATCAAGCAACGTTTCAGGCGGCATTTGTCCCAGAGAGTTTGCAGAAGGCTTATTCGCATGGACCTTCCCTTTACGAAGTTCATATGCAGCGGAAAGATAAGCGTTACGCCATGTTCCCGATTCGCACTGGTAACCAAGTTGCTGCAATGCCGAGGCACACAAATCCTTTGCCTTGTCGACACATTCATCCTTATCGCCACAAAGGAACATCTGGTTTGCCATATAGGCCGCCGTCCAGAAATTCCCGGCAGCAATATCGTCCTTGATCATAGTCAGCATGTTTTCTTTGCTACCGGCCTGTATGTAGCGCATCATTTCTTTTGCGAGCTGTTCCGGTGGGAGCTCCTGTAGATGGATGGGATTGGCGTCGTACCATCCAAGGTATTTCTGATAAACGGCCTTGGCATTGTGTACAGGAGTGCCATAAAACGGCTTGAGGCTCCAGTTCTTTTGGATCCCCCTCGGCAGAACAAGCATGTCGGCCACTTCGTTCATCTTGTAGCCCATGTTCATATAAAGAAGCGTCTGGTCGTGAATATACTTGTAAATGGAAGCCGTATCGACAATAAAATTCCGGATGTAGTTTTTATCATTTTCAGGTTTCCAATGCGGCCAGTTATGGCTCTGGAAAATGACTTCCGCATCGTCACCATACAAAAGTGCAGTTTCCATCAGATAGCTAGCCCAAGCTTTCGCATCGCGGATTTCAGCACCACGGAGCGTATAAAGATTGTGTAACGTACCGGAACAATTTTCCGCTAGCCACAACGCGTTATAATCGAAAAAATAGTTGTTCATTTCAGCAGGCGCTTCCGTCCCCGGCGTCAGCTGGAATCCGACTTTTAGGCCATCCAATATCAAAACCGTGTTCTTGTCAACTTCTAATGTAGGCCTGCCTACAGCCGACGGGCTCCCCGTAGATTGTCCCTGCCCAATCCCGATACTGATTTCGCCACTGGTATACGAATCAACGTTCTGATTTTCAGGATCATCGGGATTATATTCCGGCTTTATAAAACTGCCATACTGGTAAGAGGCGCGACGCCCCATGGCATTGCCCAAATACACGTTTTCACTCACGGCATGATCGTAGAAACCCGCCGGCGCAATGGTAAACGGACATTTAACATCGCATTCAATCTTGTTGTTTTCTTCAACAAAGTACTTGGCTACCGTTTCCATTCCGCCATAATGGTCTATATGCGAATGGCTGATAATCATCCCCACAATGTTTCCATGAAGGCTATAACCGCTATCCGCTTCCTGCAAGTAATTTTCAAACAGTTTCATCGCCGCTTCAGTGCATTCATTGCTCATCAACGTATCCATGACTATCCAGCGAGCCTGATTACCGGTAGAACCGTTTTCGACAGGCGGATTGCTCCTTACAAACGTAATATTGGACATATCGTAGCCACGGACCTGATAAATTTTATCCTTCAACACTTCAAATACGCCCGACAAATGATTACTCGCCCCATTTTCCCAAAGGTTCGGATGGATACGCAAATGGCCGTTTGCATCACCTTTATCATCGACATTATACGGTTGCTCTAAAAAAGCATAGGATTCCTGAGACCAGACCGATTCGATATTTGGGTTATTTTTTTTGCAACAACAACAATTTGCAATGTTGAATTCTGAAGATTGCGTTTTACCGTCGCCAAGACCACTGCGCAAAGCTTCATAATGGTTCCTTATACGAGTATAAACACTCGACACCAAATTATTTTCTTGGTTTTCCATTTTACCCTCCGTAAAATAAACGTTGTCAGAAACGCTAATAATATAATAAAAATATTAAAACATTACATCACATTGAACAACATATTTTGATTAATTCATCGCAAAGGGCGTAAAAAATTATTTTCACAACGGTTCGAGGATTTCGCAATACGAGTCCTTTATTCATATTTTATTGTTCCAACTGTTATATAAATTACGGAACAACGAAAAATTACAGAACAACATCATTGCGGACTGATGGCGACCCCTCCCCTAGCGATGTCAATCGACAACAAATCCGGCATCCCCGAGGCAAGCCACATCAGCGTTGGAATTAGCCCTACAAATAGTACTCCCCCGAGCACGTAACAGACAATTTCACGCAAAAGTTTCATGTAACCCTCCTATATAATACACACGCGATAAAATATATAAAGAATCTAGATATGCCAGCCTCCATTGGCCTCCATTGGGATGAAAATATTTGTTTATTAGATAGAATTTTTATATTTTTGGAAGAAGTCCCTCTTGGAGTTGTTATTAAATTGTACAATAAATTCACGATTACATCGTTAATAAGCCTAACGCTCTATTTGGGGGCTTGTGCAAATAATGAAACCGGCGTCCATAACGCAGAACCGGCAGAAGAAAAGACTGTCGAAAATAAAGTTTCAATTGCAGATAGTACTCTTTACAGACATGTAACGATTTTACGCATCAAAGATTACTATGGCAATATTTCCGAGTGGCCCGAATCTGACTGCAAGATTGCAGATTCAACATTTTCATGCTATACGAGTGAATGCATGGGCAATTGCCCAACATTTTTTCTTGCGGGTTTATTATGCACCGATTCGAACGGTGACGATATAGCATGTCCCGAATATAAAGACACGATTAACGATACAACCTATAAGAATTTAAACTTCGGTGATGAAACTTTACTCCACTACATCCCTGTTGCAAACATTCCCGCATTCGATAAAGAAGCCGTAAAAAAGGCCTTATCAAACTTGTCCGGAAACTATTGCTCCCAAATTTTTCAAATAAGATCTAATTATTCTATTGATGCAATCGGACTCCCCAAAAGTTTTTCATGGAAAAATAGAAATGACTATGATTGGGGGCTCGAAGCTTATGTAAAATCAGATGAAAAAACAAACGAATCAAAATGTGAAGTCAGGGAACCACTTGTTCTATATAATCCCGATGCAAATGCATATTGGTATATTTCATGGTCATTACCCGAAAAAATCCGAGATTATACTTACTTATTATTTAATGAGTCCATGGACAGCTATAGAGATACGACTGTCACTTGGAAACTCGTCTATAAGGACCAATACGGTCGCGGAGACACGCTCGATATAACGACAAAGTTCAAATTTGACGAATCTAAAGCCGATACTACAAAATCGTATTTCGGCAGAAGAGAATATGGCTGTTATGACGCTTTAGATTCTGAACGTTGCAAATAGATTCCCGCCTTACTTCGAGAACCTTCCCCACTGCGTGGGTCAGAATAACGTTTTACAAACAAAACACCCTTGCGACTTTCATCGCAAGGGCATTTAAGTTCGCAACTCTAGGCCGCTTTGAACATTATGCGTTGCGCTCTGACGAGCGCAGGCATATCAGCTCGGAAATGGGAACAAACAAGTTTGTTCCCGCTTCACTCGCTTTGTTATGCCTTATTGAGGCGATCCTGGATCATGTCGATGATTTCGGAGAGTTCCTTCGGGAGGTGAGCGCCGAACTTCGGATAGTGGTTTTCCTTAACGTCGGCGAGTTCCTTCTTCCAGCCTTCCACGTCAACCTTCGTGATTTCCGGGAGAGTTTCCTTATAGTAGTCGGCGAGGCCTTCAGTATTGATGGCGCCGTCCTTCGGCATGTAACCGATCGGAGTTTCCTTGGCGTTATCGACACCGTTGCAGCGGTCGAAGATCCAAGCGAGCACGCGGCTGTTGTCGCCGTAACCCGGCCACATGAAGCCACCCGGGAGCTTCTCGTTGTTGGCATCCTTGCGGAACCAGTTCACGTAGAAGATCTTCGGAAGCTTGTCTTCAGAGGACTTCTTGCCGATTTCAATCCAGTGCTTGAAGTAGTCACCCATGTTGTAGCCGCAGAACGGGAGGATTGCAAACGGGTCGCGACGAATCTTACCGACTTCAGCAGCGTTAATGGTGGAAGCAGCAGTGATTTCGGAACCAACGATGGAGCCGAGGAACACGCCGTGGTTCCAGTTCAAGGACTGGTGAACCAGCGGGATGGTAGACGGACGACGGCCACCGAAGAGGATTGCAGAGATAGGCACGCCGGCAGGATCTTCCCATTCCTTGGCAATGCACGGGCACTGCTTGGCCGGAGCGGTGAAGCGAGCGTTCGGGTGAGCCATTTCTTCGCCCTTAGGAGCCTTGTCCTTCGGGAGAGCGTCACGGGTCTTGCCCTTCCAGTCAACG
>CADCDO010000031.1 GCA_902800345.1 Fibrobacter succinogenes | reverse complement strand
CAGCAAAGAAATGCTGGACCTGAATGCAAACCGCTACATGACGGTTCATCATTCTAAGTTCTGCTTAGCTTACCATACTTACTTCGAACCGCTCGAAAACGCGAAACGTGCCGCCCAGGAATCGGGCAAGCCCGTGCTTATGCCGCAAATGGGTGAAGTCGTTTATTTGGAATAATACGGACAAAAAATCTTATTTAAAATCGATTCCTTCAAATACGATTTTGTCAACTTCCAAATAAGTTCCGCTTCTCATAAAAATGCTGAACAAACCAATTTCGTGAGAAATCTCATTCCACTCCACTTGATAGGAACTCTCTTCAAGAACTTCCCTACCGGGGTGCAAAATGATTTCATTCCAATTTTCGGTCGCTTTGGCCATCCATAACGATTTTTTGAAGGCATTCTCTCCCACTTCGCGGTAATGCTCCAAAGCAATGTTCAATTCACAGTCGCCTCGCACCGTAAGGCGAATCGCTGTGAGATTGCTCAGGTCGAAAAATCCTGTATCAAGTCCGAGATGCGTTCCTAACAAAACGAAGCCCGAATCAATCGCAAACTTAAGAGCTAGATATTTTCCGTAATCTTTATCTTCTTTTAATGCAGATGTGAAACCACCTGCACTATCGGGGACTGTGAAATTCGCTTTGCCAACGGCGTTAAAATACCAGCCATAATTGGGATAAGTTTTAGCAAGGTTGTTCAAGTTATCGCCATCGTCAAAGTCTTCGAAAACGTATTCGACAGACTTTCCCGGAACAGGAACAAGCATGTCCGCAGCGTCCTCTGGTTTGAGCGACACTTCTGCAATGGACGAGTCCCCGGCAACAATGGTAAAGAGTCCCGCCGGCACATGTGCAAATACGTACTCGCTACCGGAGCGTTTTGCAAAATAGGGAGTCGATTCCAGTTTGACATCTTCTGACAGGCTGCTATTTTCTTGAGCAGAAACGCCAGTACGTACGATGAGCGATGCCGAGGGCAGTAACGCAATTTCTTGAACCGAAGAGTCGGCGAAATCGACTGATGACCAGCTCATGAATGCGGAATCTTCACCCGCAAGAGCCTCCACAAAGCAATCTCCGCCTGCACAGACACCGAGACTATCGTAGAAAGAAACTCGTCCGCTTGAATCAGAAAGGGCTCTGTCAACGACTGAGAAGGCGTCTTTCGAATATACCTTCATTTGCGCATGAACGAAAGGCTTGTTTGAACCGTCAACAACCATGACGGCTATTCCGTTTGTCGTTTCACTTGTGGCACCTGCGGTATTGCTTTCTGAACAACCTAAAAACAGCGACAGGCAAAGCAAGGCGCAAAACGAAACATAAAACGAAGTTTCCATACCTTTTTTCATTGTTCTTCCTTTTTCATCATCGGAAATAACTGAAAATTTAATTGATATACGCTGTCGCAAATTTGCGGAGGCATCGCATTGACTACGTTTACGATGGCTTTTCTCGTTTTGGCGAGGATTTCACGAATTTTATCAATTTGTTGCGAATCAAGAGCCATCGTGAGCGTGCTGATGTCGCGTTTTTCTTTGGGAGTATTCTGGATGGATTTGCCGGCCAGTTCCGCAATGCTGCTTTGGTAATCGCTGATACAGGCACTCAGCCAGTGTTCCATCGTCTTGAGATGGGCTTCGGTCGGAACCACGCGACCGTCATTGCGGGCATGCGCAAGTCCGAGCTGCAACAAAGCATCGACAGCGTTTTCTACTTGCGAAGCGGAAAGCTTTGGAATGCAGCATTCCCCAAGGGCGGCAGCATCTTGTGTACCGCGATAATTGAATACATCGAGCGCCGAGCGGACCATCGGATAATACCATTGCTGAAAATAGCGGTACCGGGCTTCGTCGAGTTCTCGGCAAGCTGCAGGTCGCATTTTTTGAAGCGTTTCAAAATGGCTACGCACATCTTTATCGTTTTTCGCCTTGCCGTAAGCAATCATTTCGCGGAAGTATTCCGCCTTGGCATCCTTGAAATGGAAAAAATCAACGAAAACATCTATGCATTTCGGAGAAATGTGGCGTTTACCCTGCAATATTTTCAAAAGCAGGCTTGCGTCCATGCCAACCGCCGCAGCAAACACTCGATAACTGAACGAGGAATCCAGCGATTTTTCGAGTTCATAGAACTCTTGCAGGAACTTGCGGTAGTCCGAATAGTCGTAGATGTTGATTTTGTTTTTTGCAAACATAAAGCTCTCGCCGGATATAAAATGACCCTATTTGAAAAATCGTTTCATTTCCTGGCGTCTCGTAAAAAAAATATACAATTCGTGGACATTTTTGTCCACACCATTCGAAAAAAATAATTGATAAATATACTTGGGGAATATAATTTCGTAAAATGGAGGAACCCTAATGATTAAAAGAAAAAACTTCCTTATTTTGATTCTTGCTCTTTCGAGTATGGCATTTGCAACTAAGTACGAAGCTGAAGCAGCGACTCTTTCCGGAGGAGCAAAAAATGTCAACGCATCCGGAGTTTCGGGAACGGGTTATGCCGACTTGCAAGAAGGAAATATTTCTTTTAATGGTGTCACCGCAGAAAGTGCGGGCAAGTACCAAGTAACCATCCATTACAAGGCCGGAGATTTCAAAGCAAACTACTTGAAAGTAAACGGCGCAACCGCAGGCACCATCGACTTTAACGCCACTACTTCATGGGCGGATGTTTCTACCGTCGCAACACTTAAAGCCGGGACAAACACAATCTCTATTGAGAAATATTGGGGTTGGATTAGCGTTGACTATATCGATATCGAACCTTACCAGTCATCGCCTTTCAAAATCTCCGCAACGCCAGTTACCCCAAACGCCACCGAAAGTGCCGTCAAACTCTACAGCTTTTTGCGAGAAAACTTTGGCAAAAAAACGATTAGCGGTATGATGACCGGCGACATGAGCGGTTACACCATGGGAGCCGACTTCAAGACGCACGACGATGTGAAATACACCTATACACGCACAGGCAAGTATCCAGCGCTTGTCGGACTTGATTTCTTGTTCGCAAGCGGTCCAAAGGCGAACGAAAGTTGGAACAAGGAATACACGGACAAGGCTATTTCCATTGCGAAAGCGCTTTGGAAAGCGGGCGGCATCCCAGCATTCACTTGGCACTGGAAAGATCCTCTGGACAAGAAAGACGCCTTCTATATTCAAAGCGCTGCGAATGGTGGCGAATACACCGATTTTGATTTTTCTACAGGTTTCAAGCCAGGCACTACCGAATGGAACACGGAAAGTGCGGCTTACAAAGGAATCGTAGCCGACATCGACCACATCGCCGATTATTTCCTTGAATTGCAGAAAGATGGTGTAGCGGGAATCTTCCGTCCTTTGCATGAAGCGGGTGGAAAGTGGTTCTGGTGGAGCATCAATTCTGGAGAACAGTTCGCCGCCCTCTATCGACTCGTCTATGATCGCATGGTCAAAGTCAAGGGGGTAAAAAACATGATTTGGGTCTATAACCCTGAAGGAAGTACCGTAACCTCTTGGGATCCAGGCAGTGAATACTATGACGTCCTCTCCATCGACATCTACAACAGCGCAAACGACCATTCCAGCAATGCGAGCGCTTTCGATAAATTCAAGAACGCCTCGAAAAGCACGAAAATTCTCGCGCTCAGCGAAAACGGCCCCATTCCCGACGTAAAAAACATGCATGCTGACGAAGCCGTGTGGAGTTGGTGGATGCCGTGGTACAGCACTTGGAGCGGAACTTGGCCCGGCCAAACAAAAGATGGTGTATGGAAGAGCAACATGAATGACGACCGCATCATTACTCTCGAAGACATGCCTGGTTGGAACAAGTACACAGCGAATACCAACCCCGATACTTCGGTGACGAAACCCGACACTTCGATTACTAAACCTGACACAAGTACAATCAGTATCGTAACCTTGCCACGCACATTCGGAACCGCAACCACCATCGGAATTTTTGACATGAATGGCCATTACTTGGGCGTCACCACGCAAGGACTTCCGCAAGGGCGCTATGTTGTGCGTAAAAAGATTCAAGGCCACACCGTGAACATGGTGTATTTCAAGAAATAAGTTTACTGGGCGGCGCGACAAGAGAGAGTTCTTTGTTGGTTAGGAGTCCATTTTTTTTGGAGCGCCGCCCTTTCAATTTGAAGATCGCATGGAATACAACTCAATGAAATGCATGACTGTCGCAACATCAATCGCTATCTGGGCAATTATCGGCCTTGGGACTGCTAACGCCATAACGCCGAACAAGTTAGTTTCGGGCGGGCTTCCTGCACATACGGGAACAAAGACAACGGATTACCTGACTGACGGATACCTCACCAATTGGAAAAGCAGCAGCGAGAAAGAAATCGCTTTGAACGTGGGTGCAGGGCCTTCTAAGCTGTTTATAACCTGGGAATCTTACGGCGATTGCGCATGGGCAACGAATTTTACCAGCGGATGCAGCCACAGTGGCGTTGCGTTGTCGAATTTCAAGGTATTGACTTCGGCGAATTCAACAAATGGCACCGATGGCGATTGGGATGTTGCCGCAACTATCAAGAACAATCCTGTAATGGCACGCGGCGTGACAATCGATTTTGCCGGCAAATCATGGTTCAAGTTCGTGAGCGACAAGGATGTTGGACAAATCCTCGAAATAGAGGCGTTTGACATGAGCCAAGGCGGCACTGACACTTGGTTTTTCATGGGCACAAGCATTAGCCAAATGGGAATTAAGCAGCAAGATACAGACTCAACCACAGCTCAGTTGATACACGCAAGGTTCCCGGAATATACGCCCGCAATGCTGCGTGGAGGTATCGGTTGCATCAATAGCACCGAAGTCGTCGCTCATTTACCTGAATATCTTGAATACGCAGGAAATGTGAAATATTGGGCGATTGAAATGGGAACAAACGATGCATGGGGCGGCGGCGATTGGAACTTGAACACTTTTGTGAAAAACATGCAGACAATCATTGATTCTGCAAAAGTGCACGGTATCACACCCATTATCGCACGAATTATCGCTACGGATTCCGCCAAAGCGGGCTGGCAAGTCAATCCCGCGTTTTTGAAAGCTATAGATAAATTAACAAAAGATAACAAACTCCCTGAAGGTCCAGATTTTTACAGCTATTTTTCGAAACATCAGGAACTACTTGGAAGTGATGGAGTCCACCCAAATGCAAATGGCGGAGGACAAGCAATGCACCACTTATGGGCACAAGCACTTGCTCCGTTATACGCCGAAAAAGACACAGTTTGCAAAGATTGCAAGACCGTTGATGACAGCACGACAACCATAAAATCGTACAACAAAGTAAAATTTACGTCACCTGTAGTCTATACGCAAGGGAAAAACCTTTTTGTTGAAAAAATCTCTTCAAGTTCCGCTACGGTAATTTTAATCTCTGCAACAGGACAGATTATCGCACAAAAGAATTCTGTTGCAAGTCGAGTGACATTCGACAATTTGCCGGTCGGCAAATACATCACAGTCATTCATGGCAAAGGATTTTGCTTTACCTACCCTGTCGTAGTGAAATCGATTAAATAAGTTTCAGCCTATCCTCCTGAAATGTTAGACAAAATAAGATTTGCATTCAAAGATGCGAATCTTATTTTTGTTTTTAGCCAGTCACGTACTTAGATTCGTGGACAATGTTGTCCACGAATAAAAAATTACATGTGAAAGAAACCTCTTTTCAAGAGTATTTTTTTGGAGGGACAAAAAATAAAAAAGGAGTAGCTTATATGAAAAAAGTCCTATGGAGTGGATTACCTTTTAGCGTAATTCTGATGATTTCTGCTATGACTGCAAACGCATTTACCCTGACAGGAACAGTGAATAACGACAGCGGCAAGGCCATTCAGGGTGCAGACATTTCACTTATTCGAAAAGGGCTCAAAACCAAAACAGATGCATCCGGCGCATTCACAATCCATCAAGACGAGGAGATGCAAGCGATAGCAAACAGGATTGATGTCGGATATCTTTCTGTAAATAACGGAATCCTTTCTTTTTCGCAAGGTGCAAACACTCCAGTACAGGTGCAGATTTTTGACATGGTCGGAAATCGCTTGCTGAACGAAAAAATGTACGGCTCGGGAATGGTTGACATGAAAGCGACCGTGAAAGCGAAGGGCGTGTATGTCGCCCGCGTCCACGTTGGTTCGGCACAGCAAAATTTCAAGTTCACAGCCGACGGAAGCTTTAATACAACATTTGGCGTGCAATCTAGCGCCAAGGCTCTTCTAAAAGCAGGGGACTCGGATAACCTACGCGTCGTTGCTGACGGATTCGACACTCTCAATGTAAAACTCGACAATCTCGACACGAATCTTGCGCTTACACTCAAGAAAACGGTTCCACCGCAACCGCAGTATGAATATGGATGGGGCCTAAAGAACGATCCGGTGCCGACTCGTGGCTGCGGCAAAGACACTAAACTCGATTACAAGTACCGTGGCAATAAGCCCTACATTGATTTCAGATGGAGTAAAGGCATGCGAACCGTGCGCATTGACATGCCGAAAAGTTATGACAAGAATAAACCGTACAAACTCATTTTCGGAATGCAGTGCATGGGCGGTTCTGCAAGCGCCGTGCAGGACGAAGGCTATCACGGCCTCAAGTGGATTGACAAGAACGAATCAGCAATCTTTGTCGCGCCCGAAGGCAATGGCAATCAGCTGCCCTGGGGACAAGATGATTACCTCCTGTTTGACGAACTCCTCGCATATCTCGAAGGCAACTTCTGCATTGATTCTAGCCGTGTATTCTCTATAGGATTCAGCTATGGAGCCATGTTCAGCAACGGTCTTTCGTGGAATCACCAAGACGTACTCCGTGCAGTAGCGGTTTATGAAACTGCAGAACGCAACATTTGGCTCCCGCAGCGCAAAAAAATGGGAATCGGTTGGATGGGCGTACTCGGTCTCGATGACGGCATGTGCACCCCCGAAATGGGTCGAAACGCACGCGACATCATCTTGTCGCTCAACTCCGAAGGTGGCAAGGCGAAAAACGAACGCGCCGAAGAAGCCCCGCGCAACGCCCCGCACAAGTGCTACGACTACACGACTGTCGAGGAACGATTCCCTGTTCGCTGGTGCACTCAAAGCGGAGGCCACATTTGGGATCACAAGGACCCTGGCCAGCAGCAATCCTGGGTTCCGCAAGCCACATGGGATTTCTTCAACAAATTCTAACGGACAACACAATTCAAAATCGGATGTCGAAAATTCGGCATCCGTTTTATATTTCCATTCACCCGTTCCGTTCACCTGCCCGTCGCTGTTAAGTACGCACAGACAGCAGTGTAATACCCTGTAACGGCTTCGGTGTAGGAATCCGCAGCCTGCTGGCGCAATGTTTCCGCTTCTAGCAGATTGCTAAGCGTCGCCGTGCCCGCATTGTAAAATTCACGTTGTATGCGCAAGTTTTCTTCGGCCTGGGCAATGGCATCACGACTGATTTCTATTTGTTTGAAGGATTCGTTCAGCGTGTTCCATTTGGCATCAATATCCACCTTGATCAAGTTCTTGTTTTCTATCAATATCCACCTTGATCAAGTTCTTGTTTTCTACCTCGTCAATCGCCGCCTTTTGCGCCTTCAAGTCAAGCTTGGCGGTAGAATAGCTATTGCTCCACCAATCCGAAATCGGCACCGTAAGCGATGCAAAAAGCACGCCATTCACAGCAGCATCATCAAGCAAGTTTTGATAAAGCAAACTTGCGCCAACAGCAAGAGTTGGGAGAACTTTGCCGCGTTCCATCGAACGCTCCTTTTCGGCAGCTTCGCGACTGATGGCAAGCAACTTACTTTCGGCACGGCGTTCAACACCATCGTCAGCAGAAATCGCATAAGATTCGGGCGGCGTAACTTGCGAAAGATCGGCTTCGGCAAGGTCAAAGTCAGCATTGTCGCGGTTCATTTGTCTTGCGAGCATCAACTTTGCAACCGAAATTCCGTTTTCAAGTTTCAGACGATTACTTAGCAGCTTTTTCTTTTCGAGTTCAACACGTAGCAAATCATTTTTCACAGCGACTCCGGCTTCCACAGCAACCTGGACATCGCTATAAATTCCATCCACCTGTTTTTCGGCTTCAGCAAGCGTTTTCAACTTTTCCTTAAGCGAAACAATGAGCCAATAATAAGTCTCCGTATTCTTGCGGATTTCCGTTTCAGCAAGAGTCTCCTGCAATTTTGCTGCACGAGTTCCAATTTTTGCAAGCTGGTTGCCGTTGTAAATTTGCCCGCCCACAAAAATCGGCTGAATCAAAGTCAAATGTCCAATAATTCCTTTATCGACCATTCCCATATTAAACGTTGTCGGAAGCCCCGCCAACATGGACGGGTCAATTCCCGCCTGCATCATGGCTGGTGCAACTTGTTGTCCGAAGCCTTCCATTTCTTTGGACAGATCCATTTTCTGTTTTACCAAGAAATCGTTCGAGATAAACGCAAAGCCACCTGCAAACACTTTCGGGAAATACGCCGGAAAGGCGCTTTCTTCGGTCTCTTCGGCCATCTGGCGATTTACTTTCGCGCTTTTCAAAGTCGCATTATTTTCGCGAGCAATACGCAAACAATCATCAAGCGTATACACATCCGCCGCGAACGAAGCAGAAATACTAAAAAGAAAAGTAATAATTATGTTATTCAATTTATTCATTTTATAAACTCCCTGGATTCTTCGTCCCTTCGGTCCTCAGAATGACGCAAAGAGAACGTTTACTTCTTACCATCCACTGCCTATCGCCTACTTTTTCCTAATCACTAATCACCAACCACTAACCACTAATCACTTTCCTGCGTCTGAATTTCATACAACTGACGCCCCAATAAGCAACAGGCAACACGGTCAAAATCAAGCACATGGTAACAAGCGTTCCCCAGAAAATAATGATCGCCATAGGCACCCAAAGACCATCCCCACTCACCATCATAGGCAAGACTCCCGCAGAAGCCGCCGCCGAAGTCAAGAATATCGGACGCATACGCCTAAGTGCCGAATTGTATATGGCATTTCTAGGACTCAAATGTTCCTTGCGTTTCAATTCTTCCGCATAGTCGATCATGATAATTCCATTACGTACCATAATCCCAAACAAGCTCACCATACCAAGGACACCCGTAATCGTGAAATCCATATCTGTAATCCACATGGCAACACCTGTCCCGAAAATAGAAAGCGAAAGTAACGAAAACAGCATGAACGCTATACGAATTTTTCGGAAGTGCCATACCATGATAAAGAACATCATAGCAACCGCAACGACGAGACCTTTAAGGAGTCCAGGGAGTGTTTCGATAACAGAGGCCGCTTCGCCACCCAGTTCCAATTTAACCCCTTCGCTAGCGGTCAGCTTTTTCAGCGTTTCAAAATGCTTTAAAGCAAGGTCATTCGCACTAACATTCTGCGAAACTTCGGCAGAAATTGTCACTGTCGGAAGGCCATTCCTTCTATCGCGAGCGCCCTCGTTAAACACAGGCGAGAACTTTGCAATCTGGCGGAGCGGTGCATTGGAAAGTCCACCATAAGTTGCAATTTTTTCATTTTCAAGATCCGAGAAACTAGCAGAATCGGCATGCGTTCCTTTAAGCACTACCGGCACATCTTTATTGCCTTCCCAAAGAGTGGCAATCGGGAATCCTGCATTGTAACGAGAGGCAAGCATCGCTTCAAGAGAGAACTGGTTTACCCCCAGCTTTGAAGCGTTCTCATCAAGCGAGACCTTAATCCCGCTCAAGGGTTCTCCACAAGAACTGCGAACAAGATAAACTCCGGGGAGACTCCGCAAATAATTTTTCACTGAGCTGTTTAAAGCGCACAAATACATTTGCAAAATGGTCCACATACTTTTCCGAATACTCCTTGATAATTTCATCAGTAGCTTGTTCACTTTCGGTATTTACAATGAACTGCGCAAAATTCTCACCCGCAAATTGCGGCGCATAAGTCATGTGGAAACGCGGCGAAGACATTCCCTTGAATGTCGTAATGTAGGTGACTCTCGGATCTTTTTCCAAGATACGCTTCATACTATCCGCCACGGCGGAAGTCTGATTGATCGAAGTCCCGTTCGGCAAATAAAATTCCACAGAGAACTGGTTTCGTTCCGCAATCGGCATGAGTTTTATGGGGCGAGAAATAATCATGACTGCGCCCAAGGCAACACAAATAACCGCCATGAGAATGGTCAATTTTGGGAACCTGAAACAAGTTCTCAGAACACGTTCATAGATAAAGTTCGAGATACTCTCAAAAGAGAATTTGCTCTTCTTTTTCGTTTTCGGTTTTACAAAAGCAAATTGTAAATAAGGAACAATAAATATTGCCACGAGCAAAGAAATCGAAAGAACGATAGTCACCGCCCACGGGAATGTTGTCACAAAATCGCTAAACATTCCATTCATCGTCACCAAGAACGGGAAGAAGGTAATGCTTATGGCGAGCGTAGCCGAAAAAATCGATTTCAAGAAATGAACGGCGCTATGTTCCGCCGCTCTCCAGCGTGTACCAGAACCATAAATTCGTTCTTGATAATCATCCAATATCACGATGGAATTATCCACAATCATTCCCAACGACACCATCAAAGCAGCAAGCGTTACACCATTGATTTCATAGCCAAAGCCAAAGAAAAGCCCCAGCGAAATGAAAACAGATATGGGAATAGTCAAAGCCGCGATCAACGCAACCTTAAAAGGTTGCAACAGAACGACCACAATAATAACCGCCAATACGGCAACCAGGATTTCTCGCAAGAAATCATCGATGCTTTTGCCGACAACTTCCGTTTGGTCCGTAATGCGGAATATCTTGACTTCTTCGGGCAAATTGCTTTCAAATTCAGAAAGCACTCGTTTAATTTCTTTGCCCATTTTCACGATATCGTGGCCCTTTTTCATTTCGACGCTAAGCATCACGCACTTGTTGCCATTCACCTCGATGTAGGCTGTACGATCAGGATATTCGCGTTCCACACGGGCAACATCTTTCAGCCGCACCACACTTCCATCAGGTGCGCTAAAGACAATTGTTTCGCGGACACTTTCTAAGGTATTCACGCCACTTTCCACATAAATCGGGTGATTGTATTCGCCATCCCTCAAAGTTCCCGCAATATTCACAAGGCCTTGCCCCGAAAGGAATGCCGCCACCGACTTGTAGCCCAGCCCATACTGGGAAAGTTTATCGTTGTCCAGATAAATTGAAATTTGGTCTTTCTGTTCGCCAAAACGCGTAATGCGGCCGACACTTTCAAGCGGTCTTAAGTTATCCGCAAGTCCGTCAAGATATTCACCCAATTCACGATAAGTTTTATTCTTACTTTCTATCGCCAAAAGCATCGACGAAGCATCGCCAAAATCATCCATCACGATTATCGCAAGGACTCCAGCAGGCAAACTCGACTTGAACTGCGAAACACCATGCTTAAAGCGACTCCAAAACCCATCTTTGTCATACACGTAATCTTCAAGCGCCACCTGAACAATCACCATGCCATCGCGAGTCATAGAAGTCGTTTTGCTTTTTTTGACATCGCCGTAAGTGAAGATGTAGTCTTCAAGCGGTTTTGTAACGCGGTATTCCACTTCTTTCACAGTTGCACCAGGATAAACCGCAATCACAACGCCCTGACGCACCGTAAATTCAGGGAATTCATTTTTTCGGTTGGCAGAAAGGCCATAAACGCCAAACAGCACCAAAATGCAACAAAGCATAAACATAATGCCACGATAACGCATGGCGGTTTCAACAAAGGAACGTTTCTTTTTCATAGAATTCCCTATCGAACAATAGCCTGATTTACCGTTTGAACTCGGTCACCCTCGCCCACCTTGGACATTCCCTTTACCACAACGGAATCGCCATCATCAATTCCTTGCACTAAAAGCTGAGAGCCGTTTCCTAGAGATGTCTCAACATTTTTTCTTGTCGTTTTTCCGTCACGGACAACCCAAACAAAAGAACGATTGTATTCATCCAAAAGCACCGCAGATGCGGGGAGTTCTACACCAGCGAGAGAATTTTTACTATCGATGAACATTTCCAAAAGCATTCCCGGCAAAAGCTCGCCACTCTTATTTTTCAGTTCAGCTTCGATTTGGTAAGAACGCGAAAGCGGATTAGCAGAAATTCCCTTATTTGTAATCTTCCCTTCAAAAGTTTTATCGCCAAGTGCACCGACACGGACTTCTACTTTGTCACCCACATTGAGCATAGCAACATCTTTTTCGGGAACGGAGGCAACCGCCTTGACCGTCGCTATATTCACGATGCGAAACACAGGAGAGCTCGGTACAACATTCTGCCCGATTTCAAGCGATTTGCCCACAACAATTCCCGTTGCAGGGGCGTAAAGTTTGCAATCATCCAGCGCTTTTTGCGCAAGTTTCTCCGCAGCAATCGCCTGCCTATATTTACTTTCAACATCCATCCACTGGATTTCAGAAATGGTCTTGTTCTCATGCAACTTTTCCATACGGGCGCGCGCATCTTCCGCCTGATTTTTCAAAGCAGAGGCAATCTCCAAGGCACTCTTTGCAGAAGTATCATCCAAGGTCGCCACAAGCGCACCCTTGTTCACCTTTTTGCCTTCGGTCACACGCACCGACTTCACCGTCCCCGGCGAAGAAAAGCTCACCATCGTTGTCGCGACTTCGGCAACAGAACCCGCGTAACGCAAAGAACTGCCGACATTTGAATTCTTAGCGACAATAGTTTCGACTTTAACTATTGGCATTTTTTTCTGTGCGATTTTCTTGTCGTTGCGAGAATTAAAATCACTTTCGCAAGCAACAAGAGACAAAATCAAAAAGGGAAGTATGTACAATTTCGTATTCATACTTTCAAAAATATGATTTAGGCATGTCAATTTTAAGGTTAAAATTTCGCCAAAAACAGAAATTTTTACCATTATTTGCGCTTTTTCACACCTGTTTAGGAAAATTTGAGGTAATTTTTACAACGAGAATTTTTTGAATATCTGTTTTTAGATTTTATGAAAAGAAAGCCTGCAAACACAAATAACATAAAAAAAGCCGACCTTTCCCTGCTTGATTTTTTAAAGCAGTCGAACACTGTTCCTGGGAAAATTGTCTTTTTCGAAAACATTGAAGGATTGGATACATCGGGCTATTTTTACATACAAGGTCTTGCATTATTTTTGATTGAAAAAGGCTACAGCACAATCGAAGTGAACACAAAAACATATGAGCTGAAAAAAGGATGTATTTTTGTCGCATTTCCAGGTCAAATCATTCATGTTATTAGTATAAGCGACGATATTAAACCATTATGTATCGCATGTTCAATAGACATGATGAACGACTTAATGTCTCAAGTCAAAGATAGCATACAACTTTTTCAGCAGGCAAAACAATCACCATTCCAGCAAAGAGATGGCGAAGATTTTGAACAAATAAAAAAATCGTTCAGACACATACAAGAAAAAATAAAAGTCACCAAAGACAACCGCTACCACTATCAAATTATCAAAAATCTTGTAATATCCACCGCATTCGAATGCCTCAATATTCTAACCGAAAAATGTATTGAACCACAAGGATCCAACCGCAAGAAAGCTTTGTTCAACGCATTCCTGCAAAAAGTCGAAGAAAATCACCGCGAGAATCATAGTGTCAAGTATTATGCCGACGAACTCTTCATCACCCCAAAATATCTTTCTACAGTCATTGAAGAAATGAGCGGCAAAGGCGCAAAACAATGGATTGACGAATACATCGCCCTAGACGCCAAGGTTCTTTTACAATCAACGCAAAAAGACATTCAAGAAATTTCAAACGAGCTGAACTTTATTGATGTAGGCTTCTTCGGGAAATTTTTCAAGCGCATGACAGGGATGACGCCCAAAGCCTTCCGCGAGAAAAAAGAATAAGCGGTTTGCGTAGTTCGCAAAAAAAATGTATGGATTCTCCTTCGGAGAATGACTAATCATTATGATATTGAAAATTATTCAATTACAGTCTCTATAGTTTTCCGGTCATCGTCTTGATGAGCTGATTTTCATTTCCTGAAAGCGGATACTGTTCTACGACTTTTCCATGTTCCATGCGAACCACGGATTGACAACTGTTTAAAATAAATTCAGGGTCATGCGTAATCACGAGTAGCGTTTTTCCACTAGCGGCAAGCTTTTTAAGAGTTGCAGAAACAGCAAGCATTTGCCTATAGTCAAGACCGCTTGTGGGTTCATCAAAGACAACGACATCGCACCCGCTCGAAATTCCGCTGCCGATAGCGACACGCTGTTTTTGCCCGCCCGAAAGAGCCATCGGATGATTGTCCGCATATTGTTTAAGATTGAGACCTTCAAGAATTTCAAGAGCCAACTTTTCATCTTGCGGTTTCATGCCAAGCAAAACTTCATCCAAGACGCTTTCGGTGAAAAGCTGGTGGTTCACATCTTGCATAATCAAATATGTGCCACGCTTGCGAGCCGCACGTTTTTGACGCCACGAGCCCAGCAATCCGCAAAGCACCTGGGCAAGCGTCGATTTGCCTGCACCGTTATGACCAATCAACGCCGTAATTTGCCCACACGGGAGTTCAAGACGGTCAATATCCAGAATCGGATGCTTGTGATGGTAAGAGAAAGTGAGGTTGCTAAATATAATGGATTGCTTCGCTTCGCTCGCAATGACGTTATTTTTGTCGCTCGCAATGTCGTCAATTTCACCGCTCGCAATGTCGTCATGTCGGTGAGCTTGCCGAACCATCCCTTCGCACAATTGCTCCAAATTCATGCAACGCAGTCCAAGGCAAGCAGCGTATGCAGCTCCTTTCGCTTCGAGTTCCGCAGGCATCCACTCTTCTGCGATTTGCCCATCCTTCACATAACAAATTCTGTCGGCGACATCACGCAAATAGTAAAGGCGATGCTCCACGATAACGACCGTCTTCCCCGCCTTTTTCCATCGCGAAACAATTTCTTTCAAGTCCGTAATCGTCTTGAGATCCAGATTTGCAGAAGGTTCATCCAGCACAAAAATTTCAGGCCCCGTAGCAGAAACAGATGCGCACGCAATTTTCTGTTTTTCGCCGCCCGAAAGGTTAAAAATGCTACGACCCAGCAAATGCTCTAAATGAAATTCCTGGACAACATTTTCCACGTGCTGCTTGATTTCTTCGGGATTCATTCCCAAATTTTCGCAACCAAACGCAAGCTCGCAATCCGTGTCAATGTTGAAAAACTGCGAACGCGGATTCTGGAAAACGGAACCCACAACCCTTGAGATCGCCATCCATCGTTCCCGAATGGTAATGCGGAATCAAACCGTTAATGAGTTTTGAAATCGTCGTCTTCCCGCAGCCCGACTCCCCCGCCAGCACAACACACTCGCCCGAACGAATTTCCAGATTCAAGTTCTTGAGAATCGCATCATCCAGGGAATCGGAGTAAGAAAAGGAAATGTTTTTGAGAGAAATGTTCATAGGTTGGGAAAGACAATTAAGATGGATTGCTTCGCTAGCCTCCCACGCTGTCGCTCGGAGCAGGTGTGGCTCGCAATGACGTAACAGCACTAATTACGGAGTAAAAACATTACAACTACAACAATACAATAAGCGCACACAACAAAATCCACCCAGCGAAATCCAATCGTTGCAACACAGGTGCGTTTCGTTTCTGCCGAAAGCCCTCGCGTCACCGCTGCAATCGAAAGTTCATCACCAATTTTCGTAATAGAAACCAAAAGCGGTACTAGCCTATATTCAAGGAATGCCACTGGACTTTTTAAAGTCCGCAAGCTGAACAAGCGAATTCCGCGCATTCTCATGGCATTGCCAATCGCACGGGCTTCATCATACACCGTCGGAAAAAATCGAATCATCACAATTAAGGGTATCGTCACTTTATTCGAAATATGCATCCGCGACATACACGCCAAAAACTCATTAACTTTGGTAGTTGTTACAACATAATATAGTACAACACAAGCGGGCATAATGCGGTACATCAAAAACAACGATGCAAGAATAATCGTACCCGAAGTACCAATATCCAAATTTTTCACCTGACCAAAGAAAAAGCCAGCACTCAAATAAACAAAAAAGAAAATGCAAACAAATTTCCACTTTCCCTCAAGCAACAGCAAAATAGACGCTACAGCAACCATCAACAAACTATAGACTAGCGGGGCGGTAAAAATCATCCCATTTGCCACCGCCGCTAAAAACAGTTTTGTCCGCGGATCTAGTTTCACTGGGCAAGTCCGATGCGTTCAAAATGCTTTTTCATCATGCGACGGGCAATGAACCCGCCCACAACAGCACCTGCGGCACCAAATCCAAAAAGCCCAATCAAAGGCCAATAGCTGCTAGAAAGCTCCGCCAAATGAGCAATATAAGCCTTATCGCAAACAGAACTGCAATACGCCAAGTATTCTTCGGTCGAAGACCAAAGCGGAATCATCATCGAAGAAGGTACAAAACTAATCATCACATTAGCAAGCAGACATCCCACAAAATTCTTGTGGAACAGCTTTAAACAAAGGCCCGCCAAAACGCCATACACCACGCAAAGCAAACCAAAAGAAATTCCGTGACCAGAGATTGTCATGACAATTCCGAAAAGCGTGCAGAGTAACACGCAGCAAAGCAAAGGTCTTTCTACTTTCGAAAAGAAAAGGAATAGCGGGACGCTCGTCACCAAGCTCACCATGCATGTAGAAACCACAATAAACGCAGGGATAAAACCGATACTCGCTCCAAGTCCAGAAAGAACAAGGTAAAGTGCACCAAAAATGCCCACGTTCACGAGGTCACGCACCAACGTATTCGAAGATTTTTTTCCAGTAGTTTTCATGGTCGCCAAAACTTGAAAATTCCCGCGAAAAATTCTACTCCATTTAGACGCGATTTAGCCCCGTTTAACTTTTCAAACACATACTATATCCACCCACGTTTTGAGTGCGTCCGATTGGAGTAGAAAAACGCTACACGTTATATTATTTTCGGGCAAAATTTTTGGGAGGATGTTATGCAAGTTTCTCGCATTAATAAGGTTTTCGCCCGTATAGGGCGTTTTCAAGTCAAATTCCGATGGCTGATTTTACTCGCAACAATTCTTGTAACTCTCGCCGCATGTCTTGGGCTTCCGAGACTGCAAATGACCGCCAGCGAAGAAGAATGGTTTGACGACTGGGACAAAGTCAAAATAGACCAAGCGCACTTCAACGAAATTTTCGGTAGCGAAGATTCTTACATGGTCCTCGTCCGCGCCAACGATGTTTTCGCCCCTGAAGTTTTAAGCGCCATTGACCGACTTTCAAAACGCCTCGAAAACGAAGTCCCTTACGCCGACCGCGTTGTTTCACTCACGCACAACTTATCCATCCCCATCGCAAATAACGAAGGCTTCGAAGTCATCGACCCGTTCGAAAGCGGCATTCCGACAGATTCAGCGCAACTCGCCGCCAAGAAATCGCTCATCATGAGCCGCGAATCGCTCGTAAACAATATCGTCTCTGACGACGCCAAAGAAACATGGGTCATCCTCTCGTTGAAATCGTACGAAGGCGGCGTTGATTTCGGCAAAGACAGCATCGCTCCTTTTGCCCGCAATGTCATCCTCTCCGAAGAATTCCAAAGCGACAAGTTCGAGATGCTCCCAACCGGCATGAGCTACACCGAAATGGAAGAAAACGAAGTCATCTCGCGTGAATGCGCCATGCGCATTATCATCGGTTTCGCCGTTATGCTCGCATGCCTTATTTTATTCGTACGCTCTTTGCGAGGAGTCATCGTCCCCGCCATCGCCACCGTCGGAGGAATCGCATCTGTTCTCGGCGTAAACGCTTGGCTCGGCATCATTGGCGACGAAAGCATGGTCGCGCTCCCCGTACTTTTGGGCATGGCACTTTCGGTGGGCTACTCTATCCATTACATCAATTCATTCCGCATGCACTTTAGGCGCACGGGCAACCGCCGCGAATCCGTGATAAACGCTGTCGAAGAAACCGGCTGGCCCATTCTCTTCACCGTCATCACTACCGTGGCCTCGCTGATTTCGTTCCTGTTCGCAGGCATCCGCCCGATCCGCTGGATTGGCGGCATTTCGGCAGGCATCGTCTTCATGGTTTATTTGTATGTCATCATCTTGATTCCGATTCTCATGAGTTTCGGTAAGAACGCAAAGCCCGACCCAACACAAGTGAAAGCCGCTGGCGCAACCAAGGCAGACATTCTCTTTGAATTTTTCGGACGCAAAGTTTGCAGGCACAGCGGTATCGTAGCCGCCATTTCTGCCGCCATAATGTTGTCGCAAATTCCAGGCGTGATGAACATTGATGTGAACATGGATTACACAAAAACGATGGGCGAAAAAATCCCGTTCGTCACAAGGCTTATGGACATGCTTAGCGGCAAACTCGGAAGTCTCTACGATTTCAATGTGATGGTCGAATTCAACGAAAGTGATGCTCTGAAAAATCCCGCCAACATGAAACGCATCGAAGCCCTCGAACAAAAACTCGGCACTCTCCAGCTCACAAAAATTTCAGGCGACAAGCCCCGTGTGCAATCCGTTACGAGGCTCGTAAAAGAAATGAACCGCACGCTAAATGCCGACAGCACGGAATACTACAAAATTCCCGACGCACAAGACATGCTCACGCAACTGCTGTTCCTCTACGAAATTTCAGATGCCGACGCGCTCTTTGAACGCATGGACGAAGATTACAAAACGACATTTATCCACATAGAACTTTCCGGATACGACGCCAAGAAAATCGTCGAAGACCTCGATTCCGCAAAATCGTATGCCGCGCAAATTTTCCCGGACGCCAAAACTTCAATCGTCGGTGAAGTCGTAAACTACGCCGAAATGAACGGAAAGCTCGTGAACGGACTGTTGCGTTCGTTCGGAGGTTCATTTGTCATCATCGCCATCATGATGATTCTCGCATTCGGGAGCATCAAGGCGGGCCTCATCGGCATGATTCCAAACGTCGCACCAGTGCTTTTGATCGGTGGCGTCATGGGCTATTCGGGAATGCCGCTTGACATGATAACGATGATCGTAATGCCGATGATTTTGGGCATTGCCGTCGACGATACCATCCACATGAATAACCACATCAAATACGGTTACGAGCGCACGGGCAGCTACAAAAAAGCATTGTTGCTCTCTTACCGCGAAATCGGTAAAACGATGGGCATGACGACATTCATTCTCTGCGCGATGTTCTTCGTGTTTATCTTTAGCCCGATGGGCGCACTGCACAATGTCGGATTACTTTCTATCGTTGGCCTTGCCGCCGCCCTTGTCGCCGACTACACGCTCACCACCGCTCTCGTGTACGTCACCAAGCCCTACGGAAAAGAGAAACGAAATAAACAAGTCCGCAAGCACCGTTAGTCAGCATGTCATGCCCGCGAAGGCGGGCATTGCCATCTCAGCAAAAAAGTATTCCTCAAAGCAAAGGGAATACTTAAATCAAGAAATAACTGGATGGGGCAAGCCCCAACCTCTTAGGCTCGGTTATATCCATGCAAGCATGGCTGCAACACTCGCCTTTTGAGGTTGTCTTCCGCCTTCGGCGTCAGGATGACGTCTATTCCACTTTCAGCTTGGTCATGCTTTTTGCACAGATGCCCATCGTTGAAACATTGTGCAAGAAGGCTGACGTTGTCGGAGAAAGCAAACCAAAGAATCCGCCTACAAGCAAGCTTGTATTGAACGTCACAATAAAGCGGTAATTCATCATAATGCGTTCCATAAGTTTTTGGCTCAAGAGGCGCAGTTCCACGAGGTCTTCGAGATTCTCTCGGCGGAGCGTCACATCGGCGGTTTCACGTGCAATGTCCGAAGCATCGCTCATCGCTACAGAGACGTTTGCTGCGGCAAGAGCAGGCGCATCATTGATGCCGTCTCCCACCATTATCACGCGTTTGCCTTCGGACTTCATTTGTTCCACATAACGATGTTTGTCTTCGGGCAAGACTTGAGCGAAAAACGTATCAATTCCTAAACGTTCCGCCACGCGTTCTGCCGCATTTTTGCTATCGCCCGTAATCATCACTACATTCTTGATGCCACTTTCACGCAACCTGCGTATGGCAACAGCCGCTTCTTCGCGAGGCGGGTCGCTAATGCACAAGGCTCCAGCAAGTTCGCCACCGATGCCGAGGTAAATCACGGACGCGGCCCCCGCTTCTTTATCAATGATACGTTGGTCTTCTTCGGATACGGTTACCTTTTCGTCTTCAATCACAAAATGCTTGCTGCCAATGACTGCACGTTTTTCGTCAAGCGCCGTCGCAATTCCATGCGCCACAATGTACTTGACATCGGCATGTTCTTCTTCGTGAGCGATTCCGCGTTCAAGCGCCGCCTTCACAATTGCACGTGCCATACTATGCGGGAAATGTTCCTCGATACATGCCGCAATTTTCAAGATTTCATCTTCGCTGCGACCGCCGAACGGAATAATCTTTTCGAGACGCGGTTCCGCCTTCGTAAGCGTTCCCGTCTTGTCGAATACAATCGTATCCGCAAGCGCAAACTCTTCGAGATACTTGCCACCCTTCACCGTCATGTCCATATCCGCCGCTTCACGCAATGCAGAAATCACAGAGATCGGAGTCGAGAGCTTTATCGCGCAAGAGTAATCCACCATCAAGATGGAAACCGCACGAGAAATGTTCTGCGTGAACAAAAGCGTAAGCCCAAAGCCAAGGAAACTGAACGGCACAATGCTATCGGCCAAATGTTCGGCACGGCTCTGCACGCTCGCCTTCAAGTCTTCGCTGTGATCAATCAGCTCAATAATCTTCTGAATTTTCGTATTGCCATTGACCGCGCGAACCTTCACGACAATCGCACCTTCTTCCAGGACTGTTCCCGCGAACACCGTCTTGCCGCGAGTTTTCATCACCGCCTTGGATTCACCCGTCATCGTCGATTCGTTCACGAAGGCTTCACCTTCCATGACGCGTCCATCGACAGGAATCATGCTGCCTGAACGCACACGCACCAAGTCGCCGACCTGGACATTCTTGAGTTCAATCAGCGTATCCACGCCGTCTTTCACGACCCAGACTTTATCGACTTTTACGGCAAGGCTCCCTGTAAGCGCCGTACGCGTACGCGCCTTGGTATAATCTTCGAGCAAGCCTGAGACGCCCAAAAGGAACATGACCGTCCCTGCGGATTCATAATGGCGTTGCAACAGCGAAGCACCAATTGCAGCACCGTCCAACACATCAACGGAGAGCTTTCCGCTCGCAAGCGTCGAAACACCACGCGCCACATAACGCAACCCGCGAACAACCGTAATCGCCGTACGGATTGGGAACGGAACAAACCAACGCAATAAATAACGCCGTGCAATCATCCCCATGAGGCTAGCCTTAAAGCTGTCATCGAGAGATTGTAGCTGGTATTCCGTTTCGCCATCGCATTCCGGCAGTGATTTGGGATTCAGCGATTTTGCAAATTCAAGAATCTGGCTACGACTCGCGCCGTAATCGCCGTTCTGCGGCTCATATTCAAGTAATAGCCCGCCATTGGCGCTATGCACCACGGCACTTTTTACGCAAGGCACGCCAACACACGCCTTGTGAACACGCGCTTCATACTCACGATCAAAAGCATACGCTCCGGCGCGCAAACGCAAACGCCCCGGCCTGTCATAGACGATTCTGAATTTCATAGCGATTAAAAACCTGCAAAAATAAACTGTAGGCTATGGGGTATGGGCTCGTTTACCTTTGGCTCACTTTGGGCTATGAGCTTAATGTAATGGAATAGCCCAAGCGTAGCGACCTCAAAGCGAAGCGTGCTGAGAGGAGCTTTAGCTCCGACCCCATCGCTCAAAGCCTACTTAATCCCTGCTTCTGCCTTGGCGTCGTTGCAGATGTCGGCAGCTTCGTCCTTCATATCCTGGAATGCGGCCTTGGCGTCAGCAGTGAATTTCATGCCATGAGCAAGTCCTTGAACGGCGAGTTCGCGAGTTTTCTTGGCCTTGAGCACTTTCTTTGCGACTGCGGAACCCACCGCACCGGCAACAACGAGCCAGAATTTTTCGTTTTTGAACATAGACATATCATTCTCCTTATTAAAGAAAAATCAGCGGAACAATCTGTCCGCTTTTAAAAATTAGATACTCTCCCCTCTGATTGTAAATTACAAATAAATTAAATACATAGATTGTGCAACCCCGCATCGCAGTTGGGTTTCACGCGACTGACACTAACATTGTTAGTGAATTTCTAACAATGTTAGACTCTCTAATTTTGTTAGAGAGTCTAACATTTTATGGATCATCGAAACTCAACAATTACGACAATGCAAGAACTTTGCCGAGTTCACGGCATTTTGCCTTGCCATCATCATCCGGAGCGCCTTCGATTGCGAGCGGATCATCAGCAAGTACAAGGCCCGCATTTGCGGCATCCTCTTTCCACGGGTTCATCCATTCTCCGCCACCCCAGCCGTAAGAACCGAAAAGCACGACTTTCTTGCCCGAAATCTGCGTTTTCAGCTGGTCATAAAGCGGCTGGAATTCGCTATCTTCAAGTTCTTCGGCACCCATCGCCGGGCATCCCAAAGCAAACTTGTCAAATTCCTGAGCCTTATCTACCGAAAAAGCAGACGTATTGAAAAGTGTCACATCGGCACCAGCTTCTTTTGCGCCTGCAACCACTTCATTTGCCATGATTTCGGTATTTCCCGTACCTGTCCAAAAAATAACAGCAATTTTATTCATTTTGTTTTCCTTATGATATGAAATGTTTTTTCAAATTTTATTAACCAAAGCAGTCTTTAGAGGTTCCCTTTAGTTTTTTAATTAAATCAACATGCCACGGTTAAATTCGTTAAAGAATCGCCCTGTTCAAAGCGTTCATTGAATATTTTGTGGCACTTTTTATAGACCTCAAAAATATGCATTGAATTTGGCACATCGTTATAAACTTTCCAACACCCAATTAATTTGTATTTTTTTCCTCCGTAAGCAATAAAATCTTTCACGTCTTTTAATGGGTATCCCAAAAAGATTCCCACTTCATGAGGAAAACAAATAGAATGCGCCATGCGCATCTGGAAAAAGTTCAATAAGGATTCTACGTCAAATCCAACGTAGCCAAAACCTTTTAAAAAATTTCGCACTTCGGAGGAATTTCCAATGTGTTTTAATGCGCTATTTCGATAGGCGTAAATAAAGTAACGTCCGTATCGTTCTGCAATAACACGGACTATAACGCCCTTTGGATTCAACATTTGATTCCAATGTGATAAGATTTTACAAAGAAATATTCCATCGGCAATATCAAGGCAAAAAAGATTGCCAACTTTAAGCCCTGCAAGGGTCGGTGCGCAATGGCGAACTAAACGGGAATCAAGATCTTTGGTCTTCATAAATCCAAAAGGGTTATAAATAAAGTCAAAAAATCCCGCAGCAGCCTCCGCTACGGCGGGATAACCTATCCAGCATATACGAGGTAACGAATCCTATACGCTAGCTGAGGTTCTATGGCAAATGTCTCTATGAACTATTTTAGAAAATTCTAAAAAAAGTTCTACTCCAAATAGACCTGAAACAATCCAAAAATTAGATTTGTCTAACAAAAGGTGGCCAAGCCGCTAGTTTGGCGATGCTTGACTCTATTTCTCGATGATTCCGCTCGCGACTACACCTTTATTCGCATAGAGCACGAGCACTTGACCTGGAGCCGACGCAAATTGCGGTTCGTCAAATTTCACGCTGATTGTACCGGCGGCAGTGTCCAAAGCCGTAATTTTCGTGGTTGCGCCTTTGTGCCCGAGGCGAATATGAGCCGTAAGCGGTTGTTTTAAAAGCGGGGAAGTTTCTGAAATCATCAGGTTCAAGTCAACGGCAGAAACTTCCGTGCAGCTCAATGTGCTTCGTGGTCCAAGAATGACTTGATTGTGGTGTGCGTCAATCGCCACAACGTAAAGCGGTTCCGCTTGCCCGCCGATGTTAAGCCCTTTGCGTTGGCCGATGGTGTAATGCACGATGCCCTTGTGTTTCCCGAGAATCTTGCCGTTCACATCGACAAAATCTCCGGGAATGTTGTCGCTCTCGTCAAACAGCACCGAGTAATCACCGCATTCGATAAAGTCCTGGCTTTCGCGCTTTGTTGCAAAATCGTCCCAGCCGATTTCCTTTGCAAGCGCTTTCACATCTGTTTTTTGCATTCCGCCTAGCGGGAAAATTACAGTGGAAAGTTGCTCTGCCGAGAGTCTTGATAAAAAGTATGTCTGGTCTTTATGTTCGTCCAGCGCTTCGTACAAGAACGGAACATCGGGATTCTTGAAATCGAGCCGCGCATAATGCCCGGTTGCAAAGTAATCGAAGTCAATCCCGAGCTTACGCGCGGCATGCTGCAACGCTCCAAACTTGATGCTCTGATTGCATCGGACGCACGGATTCGGCGTTCGACCCGCGCGGTATTCTGCACGGAAATAATCGAGAACTTCTCGCTTGTAATCTTCGGCGACCGGAACAACGTAATGCGGGATTCCGAGACGCTCGGCAACAAGCTTTGCCTCTTCGATATTCTTGTCTTCGCTCGGACCGTAGCAGCCTTCGCGACCTTCGACCGCAGGCATTTTTACGGAACCGTCCCACGTCGCCATCGTCATGCCGACAACTTCGTAACCTTGCTTTTTTAGTAAATACGCCGAAAGGGCGGAATCTACACCGCCCGACAATCCAACAGCGACACGCTTTTTTTTAGACATTTTTGCAACCTTTAAAATGCAAATAAACGCTAGGGAGGCGAATGGAACCTTCTAGCGTTTATCACTCAATAATGAATCATCTTAATTTTTTTCGGTTTCTACTGCGAGGCGAATGGAACCGCGAAGCACTTACCGAACAAATTTTATCTAACCACTGTTTACTAACCACTTAATCAGCGAAGAGCGGAGTGGAGAGGTAACGGTCGCCGCTATCCGGGAGGAGTGCGACAATCGTCTTGCCCTTGTTTTCCGGACGCTTAGCAATTTCGACTGCTGCATGCAAAGCAGCGCCAGAAGAGATACCCACGAGGATGCCTTCAGCCTTGGCAATTGCCTTCCCTGCGGCAAATGCGTCTTCGTTCTTGACCGGGAACACTTCGTCATAGACGGAGGTGTTCAAAGTATCCGGAACAAAGCCTGCGCCAATACCCTGGATCTTGTGCGGACCAGCCGTGCCCTTGGAAAGCACCGGAGAAGATTCCGGTTCAACTGCGACAACCGTCACATTCGGATTTTGGGACTTGAGGTATTCACCGACACCCGTGACCGTTCCACCAGTACCTACGCCTGCGACGAAAATGTCAACCTTGCCATCCGTGTCTTCCCAAATTTCCGGACCCGTCGTTGCCTTGTGGGCGGCCGGGTTTGCCGGGTTCACGAACTGACCCGGGATAAAGCTGTTCGGAATTTCATTGGAAAGTTCCGTTGCACGAGCGATAGCGCCCTTCATGCCCTTAGCGCCTTCAGTGAGAACAATTTCTGCACCGTAAGCCTTGATGAGCTGGCGACGTTCGATACTCATGGTTTCCGGCATCACGATGATGATGCGGTAGCCGCGAGCCGCTGCGACAGAAGCGAGACCGATACCCGTGTTACCAGAGGTCGGTTCGATAATCACGGAACCCGGCTTAAGCTTGCCTGAAGCTTCGGCATCGTCGATCATTGCCTTAGCAATACGATCCTTGACAGATCCTGCCGGGTTGAAATACTCAAGCTTTGCCACGATCTTGGCTTGGAGATCATTCTCCTTTTCGATGTGGGAAAGTTCAAGAAGCGGGGTGTGACCGATAAGCTGGTCAGCAGAGGCGTAAATTTTTGACATGGTAGAATCCTTTTATTAATAGTGGTTAGTGTTTAGTGGTTGGTGGTTAGGTGTTCTCCCTGTTTACTAATCACTAATCACTGTCTACTGTTATTGTTAAATCTGGTCCAGAGCCTGTGCGAGGTCGTTGATGATGTCTTCGTAGTGTTCCGTACCGATGGAGAGACGGATCGTTGCCGGAGAGATGCCTGCTGCGGCGAGTTCTTCCGGAGTGAGTTCCGAGTGGGTCGTGGTGTACGGGTGAACAACGAGGCTCTTCACGTCGGCGACGTTTGCGAGCAAGCTGAAAATCTTGAGGCTGTCGATGAACTTGAAGGCTTCTGCCTGGCCACCCTTCACATCGAACGTGAAGATGGAACCGCCACCGTTCGGGAAGTACTTGGTGTAAAGTTCATGCTGCGGATGATCCTTGAAGCTCGGGTGGTTGACCTTTGCAACCTTCGGGTGCTTGGCGAGGAATTCGAGAACCTTCTTGGTGTTTTCCACGTGACGGTCAAGGCGGAGCGAAAGCGTTTCAGTGCCCTGCAAGAGGAGGAATGCATTGAACGGGGAAATTGCTGCACCTTCGTCGCGGAGAAGAATTGCGCGGATGTAAACGATGTAAGCCGCTGCGCCAGCTGCTGCCGTGAAAGGCACGCCGTAGCTCGGGTTCACTTCGGTGAACTGCGGGAATTTGCCAGATGCAGCCCAGTCGAACTTGCCTCCATCAACAATCACGCCACCGAGAGTCGTACCGTGACCACCGATGAACTTTGTTGCAGAGTGAACGACGATGTCGGCACCGTGTTCAATCGGACGAATCAGATACGGTGTACCGAAAGTATTGTCGATAACAACCGGAATCTTGTTCTTGTGAGCGAGTTCGGAGATGGCTTCGATATCCGGGATGTCGGAATTCGGGTTGCCGAGCGTTTCAATGAAGATGAGCTTGGTGTTGGACTTGATAGAGCTTTCGACTTCCTTGAGGTTGTGGATGTCGACGAAAGTCGTTTCAATGCCGAACTTGCTGAGCGTATGTTCCAGGAGGTTGTAGGTGCCGCCGTAGATGGAGCGCTGAGCGATCACATGGTCACCCTTGCGAGCGAGAGCCGTGATGGCGTAAGTAAGAGCTGCTGCACCAGAAGCGACTGCGAGACCTGCGATACCGCCTTCGAGAGCAGCGATGCGCTTTTCAAAAACGTCCTGCGTGGTATTGGTGAGGCGGCCGTAAATGTTGCCTGCATCCTTCAGATGGAAACGGTCAGAAGCGTGCTGAGCGCTGTGGAACACGTAAGAGGTGGTCTGGTATATAGGAACTGCGCGGGAATCGGTTGCCGGGTCTGCCTGTTCCTGACCAACGTGGAGCTGAAGAGTTTCGAAATGGAGCTTATTCTGAGTCGTCATATTATTTAAATCCTTTTGTGCGCTTGGCGCGAAATTTTCGCGTTCGCCCGATCGTTTTGTTACTGTTGGCGTCGGGCGACGCGATAGTTAATAGTTTTGCTCAATCCTGAGCGTTAAATTTTGGCGGTATTAGGCCCGCCCGCCTTCAGCTTGGTTACACATTCGACATCGCATAGCGAAATCCTCCAGGCTTTTCCCTTTCGGGGTGCCTCGTTCGTTTGATGTGCATAATTTAAAAACTAAACCCTACCATTCCAATAGGATTTAGTCGTGGATTATAAAAATTTTTAAGAAAAGTTGCTTATTTATAAACAAAAACTATAGCAAGACCGTAATTTTTATAATAGCAGGCGGTTTTTTGACGAAAAAAGCCTCTTTATGAGTCGTCCTGAGCGTAGCAACGTAGTTGCGAAGTCGAAGATAACTCAAAATGCGAGTATGCCCCAAGGCGAATGCCGCAGTTGTGCTTGCACAAATATGGCTGAGCCGTTTAGCAAGACGCGAAGCGTCAATGTTGTGTCCATGCTTGCATGGGCATAACCGAGCCAAAGAGTTGGGGCTGTAGCCCCATCCGGTAAAGTCTTAATTACTCGTACTTTTCCACCAGCTTTTTAGCCGTTTCCAATATCATCTGCTTCAGCTTTTTCGGCTGTTGGACTGTCGCGATGTTCCCATAGTACATAATCCACTGCTTGAGCAGTTCGTTCACCTCGACCTTCATCGTCACGCGTATCTCGTCGCCCGGCGCATCTTCCATTTTCATGCTGCGGTGGTACGGACGTTCCTTCAAAAAATTCTTGGCGTACTTCGGAAAATAAATAATGACCTTTTCTTCTTGCGGATTCTGTTCGCCCAAAAGCAAAGATCCCGTGCGGATGCGCTTGCGCAGTGACTCGACCACCTTCGGGTCTTCTTCAAAGGTTTCCTTCAGCAATTTCACCGACTCGATGCGCTGCAATTTTAACGCATAAGTTTTGTCGGGATGGTGCTGTGAAACGCAACCGATATAAATGTCTCCATGGCTTATCGCGACCATCAACGGAACGCGTGGCTTATCCGATGGCGTTCCCCAGTTGTCTGTGTATTTTATCTGTATTTTCCGCTTTTGACGAATCGCGTTAAGAATGGTTGGCAAGTTCTTGCTCACATCTTCATCGTAATTTGGCGGAGTCCCCATAAAGAGAATGCGCCCGTTCAATTCTTTTGAATAGCTTTTCAGAACATCTTGTTGCTTTGCGGGCAAGTCCTGCGTGATTCTTTTAGTGAGATCTTCGATAAGGCTAGCTGTTGCCGGGTATAAATTCGCGATGCGCTGCAAAAAGACAAAATGCAAAACCATATCGCCAAAATCCGGGAATACGAGTTTGTTTGCACGTTCAAGTGCCACCTGGTAATAAGTCTTGCCGCTATCAATAATACGTTGGATATAGCCGCCTTCGAGATTTACCAACGCCTGCATGTCGCGTTGCACATTCCGCAAATCGCTTTCGGGAATATCCAAATGATGCATGATGTCCGTAACGCTATAACGATTGTTGTAATGTGCCATCAGATACACAAAAATTCGCACCATGCGTTCGCCACGACCAGAACTTTCCATAAAACCTCGCTTCTGCTTTCCTAATCAATATAAATAAATCACGCGACACCTATTGTCGCCTGACAATACTATATTTCTTTCTATGCCGACCTTCACCAAGTACATCCAAAACGAAGAACACTATTCCGAAGTCATTTCCCGTATCGCGACAGTCCGCGAAACGCTCTGGATCGGCACCGCCGACATCAAGGACGTTTACGTGAAGCAAAACGGCGAATCAATCCCGCTGCTCGGACAACTCGCAGGACTCCTCAAGCGCGGCGTGGGCGTGCGGCTCATTCATGCAAAAGAACCCGGCCCGAACTTCCGCGAAGATTTCGACCGCTATAAGATTCTCGCGACCGACCTCGAACGCGTCATGTGCCCGCGAGTGCATTTCAAGATGATAATTTTCGACCTTGAAACCGCCTACATCGGCTCCGCAAACTTGACCGGAGCTGGCATCGGCATGAAAAGCTCCCTCCGCCGCAACTTCGAAGCAGGAATCCTCACGAACGACCCGCAAATTGTTGAACCCGCCATAGAACAATTCGACACGCTTTGGATGGGCGCCCACTGCGAAAAATGCGGCCGTCAAGAATTCTGCGGAGATAGGATTAAGTAATCTAAGCGACATTAATTGTCGTGCGCAGAATCTACATTCTCGATAGTCATAAAACATAAGGGAGTTAATTATGGCTATCAAAAAATGCTCTTTGCGTACAATGTATGGCGATTACCCTAGTGCAGATTATTTCAAGGATTTCTTGCATAAAATTTATCCTTGCAAGGAACCTTTTGAATTGCTTGTCGTTGATAAGAAACCTAAGACAAGGGCTGGTGTTTATATCTATGATGCGCATAGAATTCGTATATATGCCCCTTGGGGTCATTTGAAAGAAACGGCTATACATGAATATGCACATCATATTCATTATACAGAATGTGGCTCGAAGGCTCATGGAGAGCGCCCTCATGGACCACAATTTTGGGAAATATACGGAGCATTGATGTGCGTCGCAGTCCAAAAGGGTCTTTATGTAGAAGAGCGAGTTGAAAAAATTGCGAAATTTTAGAAAAATGGGGTATATTTATAGAGAGGTTATTAAAATGTATGATGATCTTCTAAAATTAATAGATGATTTTAATGAACTGTATAAAGAGGAACAGGAAAAGGCTCCCTTTAATTTATGTTTGTTGGATTTATGTGGTGCAAATGAAAATGCTCATACAAAAATATTACTTCAATTACTCAAATATAGGGTGAACGAAAGTTATCCATTTTTTGAATCGCTTTTAGAAAGATGGTTTAGAGATTTAAATTTGGAGTTTGATTGTAGAAAATTAGAGATATCCTTTAATAAGGATTTTATAGATGGCTTGATTAAGGATGATCAAAAAGCGATTATCATTGAAAATAAAATTCATTACGCGCAGGATCAAGATAAACAAATTGAACGATATGTAGAAAAGGTAAAAGAATATGGAATTGATTTAGAAAATATACATGTCGTTTATCTTACTCGATACGGGGATAAAAAAGTTTCTGATAACAGCTGTTCATTCGAATTGCGAAGAGTTTTGGGAGATCGGTTTATTGAGTCTAATTATTGTTATGATATTTTGCCATGGCTAAAAGAAGATGTTTTGCCTAATTGTAAATTGAGGGATGATAATCTAGTATCTGCGTTAAAACAATACATAGACCATTTAGATGGAATGTTTGGTCAAAGGAACTCTAATAGTATGGAAGAAAATTTAAAAAACTGGTTAAAGGAAAAACTGGGATTACAATATGGATGGACGAAGGAATGCTATCAAAATTTGCTAGAGATGCCAGAAACTATGCGACGAATAAATGAGGAAATTGAAAATATAAAAAGAGAACCTCATGAGTCGTTTAAAAAAATAACAACGCTTTTTTGGCAGGACTATTTTAAAGAACATTTTAAAATATTGGAAGATCCTATAATATATGATCGCTTATTTGGAAAAGATCCCTATATGATAATTGGATTACACAAATGGAATGATAATGCGAGAATGATTCATTTAGAATGGAAAATGGTTGAAGAAGCTTTTTTTGTTGAAAGAGATATTCCGTTATGGCTTCATTTTGAGGGGAATGTTTCTCCGATTTTGGATAGTTTAAAAGAAGATGGTGAATTTAAAAGGTTGATTGCAGAAACAGGAATGGAATTTAAGGACTCTAGTCATTATAAGATAAATATTTCTCTAGATAAAGAATTCGCATTTATGGATGGAAAGAAAAGAGAAGAATGCTTGAATGCTATTTATAAAAAGTACGCTCCGTTACTTAAGTATGTTTATGAAAAATGTGAAGAAGTGTACAAGAACGATTAGTAAATAAAGGTTAAATTAAAATCCATTTCTCGCACGACATTAATTGTCGTGCGTTTCTTTTATATTGCATGGTGCAAAATTGAGGTTAAAACCATGCAGTTACATTACGAAAATACAATCGAAAATTACTTTAAAAATAAGCGTGAAATGCTTGGCAAAGAATGTGTCTCCGAGAAGTCTCTGGGCAGTCAGCCGACTTTTATGGACTTGAAAATCATGGAATTTTGGAGCCGCTTTATGCATCATTATCCTGAAGGTGATTGTAGGACCTTTTGCGAAAAGTATATGACAGATGACAGTATAGTGAATCTTATGGATAGAGTGTATGAAGTTCGCAATAGCATTGATCTTTCTATTAGAATTACGACGGAGATTGAGAACAAGTCGTACAAGGCGAAGGATCTTCTAGAGGAATTTCATAGAAGTAGAAGGATAATTTTTGCTCGGCAATTTCTGAACATTCTTGCTCATTGGGGCGATGGCGATACTTATACGCGCCAGTTGCTCTCTCGGTCGATTACGGAGTGTTCCGCAAATTGGCTTGCCAAGGGATGCGATGAAGGCGATGTGTCGATGCAAAGGGCGTTTGAATTGAAGCGTCTTTTCCATCTTTCGGATGAAGCCTTGGAACTTGTGTTGTACTTGTGGCTTCGCGATCATCATAATATGTTTTTTAAGGTTGAAAAAATTTCGGAAATGTTCGATTTTTTTGATTCGTATGATCGAGGTTCGTTTAGGCGGATTTCTTTGATTGCGGGGCTTGATTCGACTGTGCTGCATAATCTTTGTTCTAAGGAGAGTGCTCTTATCAAGTTCCAGTTGGTGTGTATGGAGGAATCGTTCCGAAATTCGGATTTAAGAATCAAGCGGCGTGAACTGTATTTGGCGAACGAGGTTAGCGATTTTCTGTATGGCTTTTCGGATATGTCGAGGATTATGGATTTGAAAACGGCGCCAAAGCCTTGCGTCGATTATGCTCAGATTTCCAAGACGAATCCGCGGGCGTCCTTTGTTTTGCAGATGCTGAAAACTCATCAGAAGGGCGCTCCTCTTAATATTCTTTTTTACGGTCGTGAAGGGACAGGAAAAACGGAACTTGCGAAAGCGCTTGCTCAGGAATTGAACGTGCCTTTGCTTGCTGTCGGCATGGGCGACGAATCTATGGATAAGGAATCCCTTTTGCAGACTCGTTTGCGTTCCATGTTGCTTGCCGATTGGGAATGTGAGCGGAGCGGTGGCGTGATTTTGATGGACGAAGCGGATTTGGTCTTGAATAAGGCCGAAAAGGGTTTGCTGAATATCATTTTTGAAAATCTGAAAACGCCTGTTATTTGGATAACGAATAATATTGATTCTATTGAAAACAGTACTCGTCGCCGGTTTGACTATTCGCTAGAATTTTTCACGTTCAGTAATAAGGAACGTGTTGCGATTTGGCAGTCTGTTCTTAAAGCGCAGCAGGCGGAATCGATTTTGCGCGACGATGAAATAGAGAGCGTTGCCAAGGAAATTCCCGTGATGGCGGGGAGCATTACTTTGGCGGTTCGTCAAGCGCAGCGGATGCAGACGGCGGTTTTTTCCCCGTTGAATGTGGTTCGTGAGATTGCTTCGTCTCATGCCAAACTTTTGGGTATCTCAATGGGTTCACAAAAAGCGAAAGAAAGCGAATACAATATGGAATGTGTCCGCATTTCCAGCGGTGATATAAAGAATATTGACTATGTCATTCCGATGCTCAAAAATTTTGATACGCAATGGCGTGCCTCGAAATTGAATGGTCGTAGAGAAAATTTGAATATCTTTTTGTACGGCCCTCCAGGAACAGGAAAGTCGGCTTATGCAAGGCATATTGCTCGGGATATTCTTGGTCGTGATTTGCTCGTGAAACGGGCGAGCGATATACTTGGCGGAATTGTGGGCGATACGGAACGCAACATTCGTGAAATGTTTAGGGAGGCCGAGCAGAGTGATGCTATTCTCTTCATTGACGAGGCTGATAGCTTTTTTGAAAATCGTAGCAATGCAAAAAATCACTGGGAAGTAACTTTGGTAAATGAGTTTATTTGTCAGATGGATGCGTTCAATGGAATGCTTGTTGCGGCGACGAATTACGAGAATGTTCTGGATTGGGCTATCCGTCGGCGTTTTCAGCTGAAGCTGGCGTTTGACTATATGGAGTCTAAGCAGGTTTCAAAAACGTGGACTACCTTCTTTGGGGATAAATGCCCAAGAGAAGTTTTTGCTTGTGATAATGTGTCCATCAGCGATTTTCAGAATGAGCGCCGTAAACTAGCGTATGTTCCCGTCGAGTTGAGATCGCGAGAATTGATTTTGCGGAACATGCTCGAAGAACTCGCGAATAAGGATGAACATCAGGGGCGAAAGTTGGGATTGTAGGGGGGGGCATGCAAAAAAGGGTAGTCCTTAGACTACCTTTTTGCATATTTTTGACGGCGAAATGTTAATGTTCAAGGCTTGCCTTGATGGACAAAACTTCGGTTTCGGTCAGCTTGGAAATGCGCACGACTTTCTCGACAGAATCGCCTTCTGCGAGCATGGCTGTTGCAATTTCACGACGCTCTTCGGTACGGCCTTCGGCACGGCCTTCGGCACGGCCTTCGGCACGACCTTCCGTACGTCCTTCTTCAAGGCCTTCGGCACGGGCGTGCTTTTTCTCGACGTAAAGTTCGTATTCGCGGTCGCTCATTTTCATTGCCTCGCTTACAAGAAAGTCCTTTGTAAAGTTACATAATTTTGCTTTTTCTTGCAATAGGGCGAATTGAGACCCTTTCGACACGGGTATAGGCTTTTCCTTGTTTAACCCGTTGAATACGCGCAGCCACTGAGCGAGCATACTATTATCTGCTCCATATTGTCCTTTCAAAAATTTGGGGATTTCTACAAGGGTGATGGTTTGCTTCTTATAAAATTCCTCGTTGTCCTGATTCTTGAGACGAATCATATGCAAATAATTGAGCGATTCCGGGAATCCGACGAACATCTGGAGACTGATTAGGTTTAGGTTTTTCAGGTTGTAAAATTGGCCTTTGACTTGGCTTGCGATCGTATGTTTCGCGGCGTAATACACTAGACGACCGTTGAAACTTTTGTCTTCGACATGTTGGACTTCCAGTACGATACGGTCTAAACCTTGGTCTTCGGCGACGATATCCGAAGTAGTGTTTTTGTTGAATGCTCCGGGGAGTTCAGGATTCACAAAGGAAAGGTGTTCGATGCAGTTGCTCCCATAAAGATGAAGAGCGGCGTTAAGAAAGTCTACCGTAATCGATTCGTTTTCGGGAGTTCCGAAAAGCAACTTGAAAATAGAGTCGTTGTAGATATAGACATACTTGAAGCGTTCATTGTATTTGGCTATGCAAGCGGACACGTCGCCCCCTTGCTTGTGGGTATCGCATATATCCTTGAGCATGCCTGCGTATTGTTCCTTGTTCATAAAGGATCCTTTGCTACTTGAATAGCTTGTTTTTGCGTACGTACAAAACGTACACAACGGGTGTGTATTTGATTATCGATTATATGGAAGCCGATCGCTATGCGATTCGGTATATGTATCGCAGCGTATTCCGCATGGGTATTCCAAGGCCAAGGCTTGCGCCAAGTCAAAACCGGACCTACAACTACGAGAAGGGATGAACCTGCTCGTGGATGCCTACGCCTCAGTCAGCAGGATGGTCGAATCTCAATATTAGATATACAAATATTCTACAGTGTGTGCAATAGGGCGAAGTGCGAACGGAATAACGGTTGATTTTCTGAATTTGTGGATGACTTAAACGAATGGGATTGTGTCGATTCTTATAGCCCTTTCAAATATTCTTCTACATTCAAATAATTAATATCACCAAAGTGGTCTTTTGCCCCGCGATAGATAACGTTCTTGCTTAAAATTTTTCCGTAGCGGAATTCCGTCTCGGCACATTTCTTGGGGTCAAGCAAATGGCGGCATTGCTCTTTAGCAATTTTGTCGCTGTGCTTGATTTCGTAAATTTCGGAACAGGCATTTTGTGGGTCGAATACCACCATGTCGAATTCACCGACGGCGAATTGCAACTGGAAAACTTGCTTTGTAGGGTTTGCAATTTTGGTTTCCAGGAGTACGATTTCTTCCATCATGCGTCCGCGTATTTCATCGAGAATCCTTTTTTCGATTGCCATGCGTTCGTTAATAGGAACTTGTTTGAATGTCTCGTCTAGCAAAAGGCTTTTGATGAGTGCTGATGCTTGGGCGTAACGGAGGCCTGGTTGCGAAAGAACTGTACGTGTACGGTGCTCGTTCAGGTTGGACATGTTGACAATATCGATGTCGCAAGTCAAATCGAGTAAGTCGAGATATTCCTTGATTTCTATGCGGTGTGGCTCGCTGATTTCTACAGATTGTTCTGCTTTGTCCTTGATGAGCAAAAGATGTTTTAGTTGTTTTGTAAAAACATTGATATCGATGCGGTCGAGAATGTCGGTGGGCTTGTTTCTGTCGCGACGCAAATTCGATGCTGAAATTCTCAAATCGCTTGACTTGAATTTTTTAGTCAGTACGTCTATGGTAAATCTGTGGTTGACGTCTTCGACGATGCGATTGATGGCGCTCGTTAATTCGCCAGCATTGTATAGATCTTGCAATGCGCGGAAATGCCCTTCGTGCTGGTAGCATTTGAGGGAATGTTGGATGTTGCGTGCAATGGCGGAGTCTACATAATCGTTTGCGCTTTTGGGTGTGGCGAAAGTAAACTTGTCTGTGTTGTAGTTGCTCCCGCCCATGCTCATTGTTCCGCCGAATTCGATAAACTTATCGATGCCTACAATTCCAAGAACGTTTTCAAATTCACGATAGGGGATGAATGTCGTGTGCAATAAAATGCAACGGTCATAAAGTTGCTCGTCTTCGGAAAAAACGAATCCCAAGGAATCGGTTCCCGATAGGACCACTTTCATGCCGCCGGCGGCGAAAATATCGGAGAATAATGCGGCACCTTCGATGAAATCGTTTAGCAATGTCACTTCGTCAATGAATACGTAACGAAAACCAAGCAATTCTAATTGTTTCAGGTCGTGGTTGACGTCGGCGAGCGAATGTCTAGAGCTCAGCTGGATAAACGCCGTTTTCTGTTGCATGTCGGCAGACATTTCGCCAATAAGTTGGCGGATGAGCGTCGTTTTGCCTGTGCGACGTAGCCCGTATAGGATGAGAACTCGGTCGTTGTTTTCTCCGTAAATGTAATCGTGGAGCGCGCCGAAACATTCGCGCTTTTTCCATTTCATGACGGGTTCAAAAAAACGGGTGAGTTGTGCTCCGATTTTTATGTCGGTTTTGAATCCGGGTTTTGCTGAATATGGAGCTATATTTTCAGCGACCATCAGTTGCTGAATGTTTTTTGACGAGTTCTTTTTCGCTTTTTCTGTTGCAATTTTTGCAGCGAGTTCCGCAAATTCATCATCCTTGACACGGCGACTGTGCTGCTTGCCGTTTTCGGTCCATTGATAGTAAGCGTAACGCTTGCCGTTGATGGTCTTAAATGTAATTCCGCCGATGCTCATGCTCTCTCCTTTTAACTTTAATTTAACTTATTAAGTTAAAAAAGTCAAGAGCAAGATAAATCACTCAGCTTTTAATGCATTCTGATAAATGTCGTTCATCACAAGACCTGCAATCATAAAGCCGAAAATGGCCGTGGCATGTGCCATGGTGCCGTTGATTTGAGCCTTGCTGCTACACCATTCGTGATCGACAAGTTCGGCGTTCTTGAGTTCCGCTTCGCTGCGTTCTTGGCGGACTTTAGGACACATGCAGGCGGCGGTTCCGCAAGAAGAATTTTGACCGCGATTTTTTAAGAGTTCGTCGCTATAAACGCAAAGTACTTTTTTCTTGAGCCACAATTTTTTTCGCTTGAACTTGTCGCGAAGTGCGCGTGCGAGCGGGCAACCTGTAACCTTCCAGAATTCGGCGACCTTGATTCGCGTGGGGTCCATCTTGAGGGCGGCTCCCATCGACGAGAATACGGTTGCTTTGGTACGTGTGGCGTGCCAAAGCAGCTGCATCTTATTTTCGAGGCTGTCGATAGCGTCGATGATGTAATCGAATGTGTCTAGCTGGAACTTGTCCGTATTCGCTTCTTCGTAGATGTCCTGCAGTGCGATGACGTTTGCGTGCGGATTGATTTCTAACAAGCGGTTTTTAAGCACTTCGACTTTGACTTGGCCCACGGTTTTGGTGGTGGCCATCAGCTGGCGGTTTACGTTGGTGACGCACACGCGGTCAGAATCGACGAGCACGAGTTCCTTGATGCCGGAACGCACCAGGCTTTCGGCACACCAGCTGCCGACTCCACCGAGTCCAAAAATGATGACGCGTTTTTGGTAGATACAGTCCATAACATCGTCTCCGAGAAGGAGCGATGTGCGGTTGAAAATGCCTTTTTCAATTCCCATGAGAATCCTGCAAAACTGGCGGAATTTAGGCGAACAGACGGACGACGCGCTTGATGCCTGCGATAAAGCGGTCGATGTCGCGTTCGAGCGTGTAAACGCCAAAGCTCAGGCGGAGCGTGGCATCGACGCCAAAGCGGTCCATGACGGGTTGCGCACAATGGTGTCCGCTGCGGACTGCAACGTTTTCTTCGTCGAGAATCATGGCAGCATCACCGACGGCAATCCCGTCCAACGTAATGCTGATGAGCGCTCCGCGTTCCTTCGGGTTGCCGAGGACTTTCACTTGCGGGATTTCGGCAAGCTGTTTCAGTGCGTACTGCGTAATTTGTTCTTCATGCTTGCGAATGTTGTCGAGGCCGACGTTGTTCAGCCATTCGATGGCTTTTCCGAGGCCGATGACTTCGGCAATGGCGGGCGTGCCTGCTTCAAAGCGGGCCGGGACATCGGCGTAAGTCGTCTTTTCGAACGTGACGTTCTTGATCATTTCGCCACCGCCGTGCCAGGGTGGCATGCTGTCGAGCACGTCGTACTTGCCGTAAAGCACGCCGATGCCTGTCGGGCCGTACATCTTGTGTCCGCTGAACGCGAGAAAATCGCAGTCGAGCTTTTGCACGTCAATCTTGATGTGGCTAGAACTTTGGGCGGCGTCAATCAAAATCTTTGTTTGCGGGGCGAGACTCCGGACGGTCGCGATGATTTCTGCTATGGGGTTCACGGTCCCGACGGAGTTGCTCACGTGGGCAACGGCGACCATTTTGGTGCGTGGCGTGAGGAGTCCGGGGAGCGCTGCCAAGTCCAAATCGCCGCTGTCCAAAACGGGGATGACCTTGATTTTGGCGCCTTTCATTTCGGCGACGAGTTGCCAGCTCACGATATTGGCGTGATGTTCCAATCCGCTGATGATAATTTCATCGCCCGCTTCAAAGAACTTGCGTCCGTAGCTCCAGGCGACGAGATTGATGCTTTCGGTGGTGCCGCGGGTAAAGACGATTTCGTCTTCGGATTTGGCGTTGATGAACTTCGCAACGTCTTTGCGGGTCTTTTCAAAGGCTTCGGTGGTGCGTGCGCTCAGGCGGTAAACCCCGCGTTTCACGGAGCTGTAGTGCTCGCGGTAAAAGTCGTCCATTGCGTCGATGACGCTTGCGGGCTTCTGGGTCGTGGCGGTGCTGTCCAAAAAGGCGAGTGGCTTTACTTCTTTGTCGCCAGCGACCAACATCGGGAATTCATTGCGTAAAACTTCTGCGTTCATGCCCCAAAGATAGAAATCCTCTATAGCCGGAGTCAAATTCAAGTAAAATATTATTAGGGTTCAAGATTTTTTTTGATTATTCATTAGGGATTGGTTATAATTCGTTATATATTAAAACTATTCGTGTCGTCATCCCGACTCAGGATTTGTCATCCTGACCCTGAAGGGGGATATATGAAACTTGGCACTTCAGTGCCTTAGTTGAATTAGGTTCGTAGGAGCAGGATCCAGTAAAGTTTTAGAAGAGGAAAAAATGAAAAAGTTTTTTGTGGCGAGTTTGATTTGTTCCGCAATTTTGGCGCAGGGCGGTTTTGCCCAAGAGGCGCTCCGCAAGGCTGTTGATTCCAACAACTGGAAAAAAGTGAAAAAGATGGTCAAGGCGGGCGAAATCGAAGAAATTTATTGCGGCAAGATGTCGGCAAAAAACGCAACGGATATTTACGGCAAGCATTTCAAACAGATGCCGGACGAAGCGTTTGCGGCGTGCCCGTCCCAGTTTGCGTATGGTTTTGGCCCGAAGGTTTGCTCGATGGCGAATGCCGCGAATGCCTGCTCGGGTGTCATCAAGTATTTGCTCGCTGATGGCGAAAAGGGGAGTGCTAAGGCTCTCAAGACGCTTGACGAGGTTGCGAAATCTGCGGTCAAGACGAAGGCTTTTGCCAAGCAGTCGCTCGTAAGTGTCGATACGACGGTCTGGAAACCGTGCCCCAAGAAGGGCGCTGCACGAACAAAGTGCATTGCCCAGTGTAAGGTGGATGCAAATTCCCTGATGGCTATTGACCACGATGTAAACTGCAAGACGAAACCTGAACAGATGGTGGACAAGACGATTAAGGTCTACAAGCCGTCTCCGGTTTTTGCAAGCTTGCGTGAAGGACTTTCCGAAGGTTTCTGGAAAGCACCGATGTCTGTTGCCGGGACGTATGCCGCACTTGCTGGCAAGTATGCGAAGGTGCTCTCGATTCCCGATACCGCTGTGACGGGCCTTCATTACGTGAAGACTTGGGCCGCCAAGCATAAGGGTTCCTCGCTTCCGGGCGGTCAGTTGTTCCGTTTCTGCACGGCATGGAAAGGCAAGGTTGATCCGATTCTCTCTGCCGAGGGATTCAGCGCTCGTTGCCCGGTGTTCAAGAACTTTGTGGACAAGCGTGACAAACAAGTTTACAAGGTCAAGGAAATTGGTGGCGTAGATTGGTTCGTCGAAAACTTGAATTTCAACGACCCGGACGGTTCGATGTGTTATGACCGCGACGATGCAAACTGTAAGGCGTTCGGTCGCCTCTACACGCAAGAAGCCGCGAAAAAAGCTTGCCCGGACGGCTACCATCTTGCGACGGATGCGGACTGGAAAAAGCTTGAAGAATACGCCGGTGGCGCCCGCGAAGCGGCGCTCAAACTCAAGAGTAACGGCAGCGACGATTACGCATTCACTGCCATGTTCGGTGGCTATGCGAACAAGAGTGGCGTTTGCACGACGATGGGTTCGGGGGCCTATTTCTGGACGGCCGATGTCGAAGAGGATTCTCGCGGCAAGGCACGCACGATGTTCAGTACCGACAAGGATGTCGGCTCCATCTCCGTGGATCCGAGTTTCTATCTTGCGGTCCGTTGTGTAGCCGGTGCTGAGTAGAGGTTGCCTTAAATGGAAAATTTAAAGTCGGGCGCGTTTGCGCCCACTTGCACTCGTGAAACTTGGGTCAAACGCCAAGCGCTGATGGCCCGTGTCCGTGATTTTTTTGTTCATCGTGATGTGCTCGAAGTCGAGACGCCTGTGCTTTCGGCATATGGCGGGACGGACCCGCAGCTCGATTACTTTGAAATTGAAGACCCGAAGCGGTTCATGATGACGAGTCCGGAATTTCACATGAAGCGTTTGCTTGCGGCGAAATTCGGCGACATTTTCCAGATTACAAAGTCGTTCCGCAAGGATGAATTTGGCGGCCACCACAATAACGAATTTTCGATGGTGGAATGGTACCGCGTGGGCATGCCTCAAGACAAACTCATGGACGAAGTCGAAGACCTCGTGAGCGAGATTGTTGGGACTAAATTAAACGCACGCCGCACCCGCTGGATTGACGCGTTCAAGAACTACGCCGGCGTGAATCCTTTCTGCGAAAAGCTCTCGGACTTTGCGGATGCTTGCCGTGCACGCAACATTCCCGTGCCCGAAAAAAGCGAGTCCCTAAACCGCGAAGACTGGTGGGACTACCTCATGGTGTTCCTGGTGGAACCGGCACTTGCAAGCAATGGCCCCGAGTTCATCTTGGATTATCCGCCATCGCAGGCCGCTTTGGCGCAGACGTACGTGGATGCGGATGGTTTCACGTGGGCCCGTCGCTTCGAGCTGTTCGTAAACCAAGTGGAACTTTGCAATGGCTACACGGAACTCACTGATGCTGTGGAGCAACGCCGCCGCTTCAATGCTGATCTGGAAATCCGCAAGGGAATGGGGAAGCCCCTACCGCCTATCGACGAACGGTTCCTTGCGGCGCTTGAATCGGGAATGCCGGCCTGTTCCGGCGTGGCGCTTGGGCTCGACCGCCTGTTCATGCTCGCCCTCGGCAAAGAAGAAATCGCCGATGTAATACTGTTCCCCAGCCCGATAGCGTGAGTAGTGGTTGGTGGTTAGTGATTAGTGGTTAGGTGAAGGGATTGCGCTGGGTGTGAGGTCGCACCTTCGGTGCTTTGTGGTCGCTTCGCTTTGAGGTCGGTCGCACAGCTCCCTTTGAGGGGTGAATGCTTTGCCGGTCTCTTCATAACCTCATACCTCAAAGCCCGCGGCTGCGGGCGCCCTCATAGCTCATTTTCCCAGCAGTCTTTTGAGTTCTTGCCGGACTTTGAGTTCGTTTATAGCCCCTACGTCGATGTGCTGGATGATGTCGTCTTTATCGACAACGAAACTCACTGGAATCACGCCCGGATTGCCAAGTGCCATGAGCGCATCGTAGTTCCAGTGCATCATTGTCCATGGAATGCCCATGCTCTTCTTGAATTTGCGGGCGACCTTCTTGGAATCGTCCTCGTCGATCATTAAAATCTTGAGACCCTTGGGGCCAAACTCTTTGTGGAATTGCATGAGCGAGGGGAGTTCCGCCCTGCAGGACGGGCACCATGACGCAGTGAGGACGATCAGTGTCGCAGTCCCTTTTTCGCTTGCGTAGTCCGTTTTGCCTCCCATCACATTGTCGGCCGCGAAGTTCACGACCGTCTTTGGGAAGTTCCTGCTATGGCGGGATTGAGCCTCGAACGCATAAAAAACGAACCCGAGGAAAATGATTGCCCCTACCCATGCGAGTATTTTATAAGTGGATGAACGCATTGCATAAAGAATTTATGAAATTTTCGAGCTTTTTAAATTATATTCTAAAGCATGGCTTATAACATTCAAGATCTTTTAGCAGAAATGGTTAAACGAGGTGCGTCCGACTTGCATATTACGGCTGGCGCTCCTCCCCTTATTCGTCTTTCCGGTAAGTTGACCCCCATCGGGGAGAACAAGCTCAAGCCCGACGAAACCATGCGTATGACTTACAGCTTGATGAATGAAGCTCAAAAGAAAACTTTTGAACAGCAGAAGGAATGCGACTTTTCGTTCGGTATTGCAAACCTGGCGCGTTTCCGTGCGAACGCGTACTTGCAGCGTGGCTGCGTGGCGATTGCGCTCCGTATCATTCCTCTTGAAATCAAGACGTTCAAGGACCTAGGTCTCCCGAAGATAATGGCGGAATTTACGACCCGACCCTCAGGATTGGTCCTTGTTACGGGTGCAACCGGTTCCGGTAAATCGACGACTTTGGCTGCAATGATTGATAAAATCAACAAGGAACGTCATGACCACATCTTGACCGTTGAAGACCCGATTGAATTTTTGCATAAGCACCAGGGGTGCATGATCAACCAGCGTGAAGTCGGTAGCGACACGCACAGCTTTGCCCAGGCCTTGAAGATGGCGCTCCGTCAGGACCCTGACGTGGTGCTCATCGGCGAAATGCGTGACCTTGAGACGATTCGTTCTGCGTTGACGATTGCAGAAACGGGTCACTTGACTTTTGCAACATTGCATACGAACTCTTGCGTACAGACGATTAACCGTGTTGTCGATGCTTTTCCGAAGGGAGAACAGCAGACGGTACGTACTCAGCTCTCGTTCGTGCTTCAGGGCGTCATTTGCCAGACCCTTTTGCCGAAGATTGGCGGTGGCCGCGTGATGGCATACGAAGTCATGAATGTGACTCCGGGTATTCGTGCGCTGATTCGAGACGACAAGGTCCACCAGATCGAGTCTATGATTGAAATTGGTCAGAAGTTTGGTATGAATACGATGAACATGTGCTTGTGCGAACTTGTCAAGAACCATAAGGTTGACCGTTTCGATGCTCTTGCCCGTTCGTCGAGTCCAGACCAACTGGAACAGTTGTTCGTAAAAGAAGGGGTGTAATCGATGGCAGAATTTTTGTACAAAGCCCAAAATTCGCAGGGCAACAACTTCGAGGGAACCCTCGAAGCCAAAGACAAGGCTGAAGCCGAAGCGCTCTTGCTTCGTCGTCGCTTAGTCATCACGAGCTTAAAGAAAAAACCGACTGAAATCAAGATCAAGATCGGTTCTGGCATCAAGACCGAGGATATCACTCGTTTTACACGTATGTTCTCGTCCATGTGCTCGGCGGGTCTTCCGATGTTGCAGTGCCTGAATATTCTTGAGGCGCAGTGCGAGAATCCGGAACTGAAAAATGTTGTTCACAAACTTACCCAGTCGATTAATGGCGGTTCTTCGTTGGCTGATGCCTTGGCGCAGCACCCGAAGGTGTTCGATTCCCTTTACTGCAACATGGTGGCTGCTGGTGAAGCAGGCGGTATTCTTGAAGGCATTCTTGCTCGTTTGGCAGAAACGCTCGAAAATAACCAGCGCTTGAAACGTAAAGTGAAGAAAGCGTTGACGTATCCGATCATGGTTATCATTGTCGGTATTTTCGTGGTGATTGCACTTATGACGTTCGTGGTGCCGACATTCGCTGAACAGTTCGCTGCCCTTGATGCAGAACTTCCGGCCCCGACGCAAGTGGTGATGAATATATCTGACTTTATACGCAACAATGGTGCGTTCTTGTTTATTGGGCTAGTAGTCATTATCTTTGCGTATAAGATGATTATGCGAATACCCGCAGCGCAATTTGCGATGGATAAGTTTACGCTAAAGCTACCCAAGCTAGGCGATTTGCAGATTAAATCCGCAACGGCAGGCTTTTCGAGAACGCTCGGTACGCTTTTGAACGCAGGTGTGTCCGTCATGGACGCCTTGAAGGTCGTCGCGTCAACCGCAGGCAACAAAGTTGTGGAAAAAGCAATTTACAAGATATCGATTGGCATTGCAGGCGGTAAATCTATTGCAGAACCGATGGAAGAAGTAGGTATTTTCCCGCCCATGGTGATCCAGATGACGGGTGTCGGTGAAAAAACCGGTAACCTAGGCGGCATGCTCCTGAAACTTGCGGACTTTTATGACGAAGAAGTTGACGCCGCAGTCGATGCCGTCGTGAGTATGATTGAACCGCTCATTATCGTGTTCTTGGGTGGTGCCGTCGGTGGTCTCTTGATTGCAATGTATATGCCGATGTTTAGCATGGGCGACGCCATCAAGGGGTAATAAACTGCGTAATACGTCGTTGCTCACCCGCTCGCCGTAGGTTTACTACGGCTTCGGGGTTCGACGCCTCGTCTTACTTGTTTCTTATCCCTTGCTGGAATGCGTAGGGCTTGCTACGTCGCCCTGCGCCTTGTCCTGCTCGTCTTTAAACCTTTACTTGACAAGCAAAATCTCGATTTAAATGTTAAAGACGAAGTTTATGCTTCGTCTTCTTTGTTTTTGTCATGCCCGACTTGTTCGGGCATCACCTTCTCGTATAGCAATCCCTTCCTACTTCCAACCGTCTACTGTCGACTATTTCTCCATCCAGCCGGTGTATTTCGCGGTTTCGAGAATCTCGTTGGCGTTCTTGACACGGTCGGCGGTTGGCGTTTGCGTGTCCTTGAGGGCGTAGTCGATTGCGAGTTCTTGGTATTTGCTAAGCGCGAATGCGTGGTAGGGTAGGACTTCGACGCGCTTGACGTTGTGAAGTGTGCGGATGAAGTCCCGCGTGCGTGTGAGCGCTTCGTCGTTGTCGCTGATGCCAGGGACGAGTACGTGGCGGATCCAGATGGGCTTCTCGATGCTGTCGAGGTAACGGAAAAATTCGATGATATTTTCGTTGCTGTGGCCCGTGAGTTCTTTATGCACGATGGCGTCGATGTGCTTGATGTCAACGAGCAAGAGGTCTGTCGATTTCATCAATCGTTCGATTTTCGTGAACTGTTCGCCGGTACGTCTAAATGTGACTCCGCTTGTATCGACGCAGGTGTGGACTCCTGCTGCTTTGGCCGCCTCGAAAAACTCAATCATAAAATCGATTTGCGCTAACGGCTCGCCTCCGCTGACGGTGATGCCGCCGTCTGTTCCCCAGTAGGGCTTGTAGCGAATGGCTTTTTTCAACAAGTCTTCGGCGGAAATTTCAAATGAACCATTGTCCGCCCCGTTCGGGCTTTTTGCTCCGAAGTCCCAAGTTTCCGGGTTGTGGCAGAACTTGCAGCGCATCGGGCAACCTTGCGTAAAGACGACGAATCGAATGCCCGGTCCATCGACCGAGCCGAACGTTTCGAGCTTGTTGATTCTTCCGAGAGTCATGACCCAAAAATAAAAAAAGTCTTGCTATGTAAAAAATCACCTCGATACGAGGTGATTTGCATTAGCCAAGCTTGAATGAATCGCGCATTTGTAGGGCTTTTAGCCCAGTTCGCAATCATCGCATTTTGTTTGTGTAGATTGCATCAAGTTCGATTGGCTCTTGACTTCGACTACGGCCATGCTGGGCGTAGAGTATTCTTTTTTCTGTTCTGTTTTGTTGTTCATGTTTTTTTTCTTGGTTGATGGTTAATGGTTAAACTTTTCTCCGTAATAGACAGATAAACGCCTAAAACTTTATTGTGTGTATTGGTTAATACAAATTTAAATTTAATAATTAAATAATATAAAAAAAACAGCCCATTTTGGTTATTTTTTGCTTTTGTATGTTATTTTGGGTTTCAATCTAGCATTTTTTACCCGGCTCAGGGGTTAGGATGACCGTGATAAAGGGTGATTTTCTATTTTTGGCGTCGTGCCAAGAATTGTTAAGCTTTCCGATAGAATCCAATATTTGCAGGTTTCGTACGAGCCGTTGAGTGCGGATGTTGTCGCCGTGCGCGGCGATAGCGCCTGGTGGATTTTTGACGTGGGCGCCTGCGATATGGCGGTCGAGTTTATCAACGCCTTGCCGCGCAATCCCGTAAATGGAAATGTTGCTGTTCCACTCAAGAAGAATGTTGTCATTTCGCATTTCCATCGCGACCACTTGTTGAACGTCGTACGTCATTGTCATGGCGAAGTTTCGCTTGATTTTGATACGCTTTATGTCGGTTCGTATGCTTCAAAAGTTGTGGGCGAGATGTGCGACCGCGAAAAGGTTACTGTGACATCGCCGCTTTCGTTTGAAGACGGGATGCATATCGAGATATTGCCGATTCCGAACAGCCATGCGAAAGGGTCACTTGCGTTGGTTGTCGATGACGAGGTGTTCTTGGGCGATGCGACTTACCCGATGGTGGGGCATGGCACGCCGGATGTTTATAACGTACAAATTCTTGAACAACAAATCAAAATGCTCAAGACGTTGGAACCATCCCGTTTTTGTTTGAGCCATAAGCGCGAGCTTGTTCGCGACAAGGATTCTGTCATTCAGTTTTTGGAATCAGTGCTCGCTCGCCGGCAAAAGAACGAGAATTACATCGAAGCGTAAAAATCACATCGCATCTTTTATCATGAAAAAAGCCCCGGCGGGGCCGGGGCGATTTTGCGTGAAATACGGGAGCTATTTCTTCAGGATCCTCTTCCCGTAATAGGCTCCGCGGGCTT
>CADCDO010000030.1 GCA_902800345.1 Fibrobacter succinogenes | reverse complement strand
ACGGCGCCAATTATAGAATTTTTGGATATCTTTGCAAGGGGTAAATTCGAAAAAATTTCACTTTTTTTCACTTTTTTCGATAGAAACGGGATGTAGGCAACCGCGCTACACGTTGTCAACAGTCTGTAAACAGATACAAAAAAACTCCCCGCAATTTTTGCGGGGAGCCTTTATTTTACCGTATTTACTTTTCGCAACCGGCACCCTTGCCATTGGGATCGTGCGGATTCTCGCCATCCTTCCAGCACTTCGCCGTATCCAGTACATCGCCTTGCTTGTAGGTGGACCAGTCATCGCGCCACTTGTAGTTGTTGTCCTTGTGGGTGTTGATGCGGGTCATGTAGTGGTCAATCAGGTACTGTGGGCATTCCACTTCTTCCCAGTTGTACGTCGGGTTGTCAGCCGCCATGAACCAGTCGGCGAACCAATGACAACCGCGAAGCAAGTTGGGGAATTCGGCATTGCCGAACGCAGCATCGCACATGTCCTTGACGCATTGCTGATAAACTGCAAGCGTATTGTCGTAACCGTGCTTGCTCTGGCATTCAGTAAGGAAGCCGCCAAAGCCTGCACCCCATTTGATGTTCTGACCATTAACCTGCGTAGAGAGCGCGTCAAAGGCACCCACGCCGCCACCCGGGACCATCAAGTCAAACTGGCCTTTTTCCACATCGTGGCCAATGTTCGAGGTCATCACGATAATGTGCTTACCCTTGAGAGCCTTGTGAGTTTCCTTTGCGGCATTATTCGCGCTGGCATCCTTGAAACTACCGTTATACTGAAGGTGGAAGCACTTGCCACATGTTGTCTGGCTTCCAGGACCCGCCACGTAAGCGTAGGAGAGAGAATCGTTCACGGCGATAGGAGCCATGTCCGTACAAGTGAACACACCCTTTTCTTTGGCATTGCCGCAAGCGTTGTTCGTACCTTCGTAACCGAACCAATATACATTTGCACCGGAACCCACAGTAAACGTCGGCACTTCGACATCGTGGATGTTGCAGTTACGGGCCGTCGTCATGCCCTTCTGGTAGGATTCTTCCGTCGTCGTATCGGTCTTGCCTTCCTGACCATTGCTAATCCAAGCGCAATGGGGCTTGCAAGCATCCCAATAACGGCTATTCCAACCGTTATTTCCGTTGTTCAAAATATTCTTGGTGTATTCAGCAGGAGGCGGGCCGTAAGATTCAAGCGTCGGAAAACCGTCTGGACCGAGTTCAGGACCGCTACTGGAGCTTTCGGCCTCGGACGATGCCGGAACAGCATCGGAGCTCGAAGCCGGAGCAACTGCAGAACTCTGGCCTGGATTTGGCCCGGCAACACTGGAACTCGAAACTATTGGATCCACCACAGAGCTCGATGTCGGATTTTCAGCGCTGGAGCCCGGCACAATAGCAGAACTCGACTCTGGATTTGAAGTAGCCGCACTAGAGCTGCTTTCAGCATTCGGAACAAAGTTTGCATCGCAATGCTGCAAGGTATTCAAGTCAACGCCCGTCATAAGTACGGAACCATCGGCACCCACGATGTTTCCGGCACCATCAAACGTACCAACAGGATTATCTACAATATCCACTACAACATTATCGTCACCGATAATCCAATAGTGAGTATTGATTTCAAGAAGCCAACCCGACCTCAAAAGTGTCAAGTAAGAGCAAACGTTCGATGGCGTAGAAACAGCCGGCGTTGCAGGAGAATCATCAGAGCAGGCGCCAAACATAGCGCAAGCACCCGCAACAAGTAAAGAACTCAATAAACGTGTTTTCATAATTTTCCTTTTCACATCTTTCCTAAAATTAGATTTTATTGTGCCAAAAAACACGAAAAAAAGTTTTTTAAAAGCGAATATGTGAGTTGGGACAAAAAAAGTTGGAAGTAGGAAGTTAGAAGTTGGCAGTAGTTAGAAAAGAAAAAGGCCGCGCTTTACGCGCAAGCCTTTTAAAGGGACAGGTTGTAGGTTAGCTCACCAACCTTACTAAGATCTCTGAGCTAGCCAAAAGGCGACGAAGTCGCGATTATTTCAACTAATAACCAATGACCAACTACTAATGACTAGTCGCGGAACTTCACCTGTTTGGTGCCCTCGACGACTTCACCGATCTGCACCCACTTTTCGCCCTTGGCTTCAAGATGGGCCGTGACCTTGTCCTTGTCGGCCGGATCGATGAACACAAGCATGCCCATGCCCATGTTGAACGTGCTGTACATTTCGTCCTTCTCGACTTCGCCGTATTTCTGGATGAGCTTGAAAATCATCGGCGGATCCCATGTGGAGCGGTCAATGATAACATCGACGTTGTCCGGGAGAATACGCGGAATATTGCCCTGGTAGCCGGAACCCGTAATGTGCGCAAGGCCCTGGATAATCTTCTGGTCACAGAGTTCAATAAGGCTCGGATAATAGCTGCGGTGAGGCATGGCGAGTGCTTCGCCAATGGACTTGTCCATGCCATCGACAATCGTATCCACTTTGAAACCGGCGATTTCAAACAATACCTTACGAGCAAGAGAATAGCCGTTCGTATGAAGTCCCGTAGATGGAAGACCAAGAATAATGGTCCCCGGCTTGATTTTCTTGCCATCGATGATGTTCTCGCGTTCCACCACGCCGACAATCGTTCCAGAAATATCGTAATCTCCCGGACCATAGAAACCCGGCATTTCAGCCGTTTCGCCACCAATCAGCACAAGACCGTTCTCACGGCAAGCCTTGGCCATGCCTTCGACGAGCTGATCCATGACACCCGGTTCCAAGCGGCCCGTCGCCACGTAGTCCAGGAAGAACAAAGGACGTGCACCCTGCACAAGAATATCATCGCAGCAGTGGTTCACGATATCCTGTCCCGGCAAGGTATGGGAACCCATTTCGATATCGACCTTGAGCTTGGTGCCGACACCATCCACGGAACTCACGAGGACAGGGTCCTTCATGCCGAGGTGTTTCAGCGTGAACAGGCCACCGAAGTTGCCCACGTCACCAAGAACGCCTTCGTTGAAAGTAGTACGTACGGATTTCTTGACACCGACCATTGCCTCGTCGGCACGTGCCAAGGAAACTCCTGCGTCTGCGTAATTCATCTTTTTTCCTTTGCCCTACGAGCGGGCAGCGATTTGTCCCTATTTACGGGCACTTTGTTTTTCATCAATATTTCTGAGAGCATCAAGGATGAGGCTTGTCGTATCCGTCATCTGGTTGATGTTCACCACATCCGGCATCACGTGAGTATCCAGTTTAAAGAACGTCTCGTCGCCCCACGAAAGCATTTTTTCGAGAGCGTCCGGACCCGCAAGCTTGCCACACTTGGCACAACAGATTCGCCCGTCCTGGAAAGCGATAAAACCTGATTCGCCGGCACATTCGAAAATAACGGTCCCGGTAATGCGGCTTTTTTCCATCGTCTGCGCAAAATCAATAAACGGAAGCACCTTCGCCGAAGCCAAGAGGGACAAGCGTTCGAACTCGTCAAAAGCCTCGTTCTTTGCACGGAGACGGTCTGCAAGCACTTTATACAGGTAAACCACGATGCTTGGATTCTTGTCCAGGAACTTCACAAACTCCGCCTTCGGGATGTGAAGCACGGTACAGCCATCTTCTGCGGCAATAACCGTATTGCAAGTCGGCTCGTTACATAGAATGGACATTTCGCCAAAGCATGTGCCGGCTTCCAAAGTCGTCAAAGCACTATAATGGCCGTCAGAGAGAATCTGACCGCAAATCGTAGCACGACCGCTCTGCAGGACGCAGAAAGACTCGCCGTCGACACCGCCACGGAGAATGATATCGCCCGCATCATACTCGCGAATCTGCGCATTCAACAGCAAAAAGTCCGCATAATCCCTCGGGACCAGTTGTAAAAACGGTACCCCAAGTTCATATTGAGCAGCGATCCAATCTCCAATACCTGTATGTGACATCATATGTTAAAAATTATAGATATTTCTGTACCATTTGTAAGTGGTGTCCAAGGAATTTACCCCCGGAACAGTGCCTTTTATGCATTTTGCAAAATTCCACAGCAGTTCCGCCGGACGCGTAATCGCCCCTTCGTAAAAATCGTTGCCCGAACCGATCCCCCTACGCCCGTCATTCTGGAAAACCGCCTTTTCCCTAAACGCCCTGATGTTCTTCACCCGGGGTTCGAGCGCCACAATTTCTTCGGCAGTCGCAAACATCGACGGATTGACCCACACATCTACGCTATCCGCAAGCGCATAGACCTGCTCGAACGAAAAGTTGAGCTCCCGCGAGGAATCGGAAGCCCACAAATAGCATCCCCCCGCGTCACGAATCAAGTTCGCCGTAAAACTCTTCCCGCCAGGCGCATGCCAAACACCGCCGTATGACATGCCGGCAAGAACGCGAGGACAGGATTTAGACGAAAGACGAGAGACGAGAGACGAGAGTTTTTTTTCTGATTTATTATCGGGGGAAGCCTCCCCCTCGCTCGCACCCTGTAGCTCGCTACCCCCTCTAGCGGGGGACACCCCCGCAACGCCCCCGTTGCGAGATGCAGAATTTGCAATCAAGTCCCTTAAGGTTTCGTACTTGTTCTTCTCTTGTTCATAAATCGAATCGGCAAGCGCACGGGCGCCAAAAAGAATCCCGTACAATTTAATCCATTCCAGCTTTGCAAGCGGGCTATCCTCCTGCCACTCGGACGTGAGCATCAGCGGCAGATTCGTTCTTGCAATTTGTTCATAATTATCGTAATCGCCGCCCGTGGTAAAGTCAAGCACAAGGTCCAGATTAAGCGCCATGAGCTTTTCCAGCGCCCCCGCATCGTAACCGATGCTTTCGACAAATTCAGGAGTCTTTTGCCGAGTCCGGTAATACAGAACGCTATCGACAATGTACTGCCCGTCCGAAACACCCACAATCCTGTCACGGAGCCCGAGCCTGAGCATGTAACCGACCTGCGAAGTCGAGAGAGCCGCCACCCGCATAAGCGGAACCCGCAACACGACCGCGGACGCCCATTCCTCCGGGAAACCCCGGCGGCGCAAGTCCGTCCCAAGAGCGGCAGAAGAAGAATCCATCATCACGAACTTGTGGACCAACGTATCCTTGCCGATGACCGAACGTACAACGGCGACATCGATACCGCACAGACGTCCTATCGCAAAATAATCGCTCCCGACAGCCTCGAACTGGACCGTCTCGCTGCATTTCTTCACCGACGTTTCCGGTGCGCCTCCATTACAGCCCGTCACGGAAACAAGGCAAAAAAACGACAAGCAAACCCCTAAAAACAGCAAAAAACTAAACCGCCCCCCTCGGAACGGAGACTCAAAACGGCCTAATTTGTTGATTTTCAACACTCTACAGTAAAAAATCATGCACAAAACCGGAAGATAATGTATTTTATTGCTTGACATAATATCTCTTTAGAGATTCCTATTAGGAGAGAGCCTTTATGAAAACAAAAATAGCCTCTTTGTGCATGGCTGCGGTGTTCAGTGTTCTTGCATTTGCTAGCAATTCCTCCGCTGCCGAAGAAGGATTCTACGACAAGGACCACATCCGTGGTTTTATTTCCTTTGGAGCTGACTTCCGCGGCATGCTCCCGAGTGCCCACGACTACATAAACACCGTAGCCTTCAAGGGAATTAACGGTGGAACGCTCAAGCACAAAGGTGACTCGACGGTATATCGTTTGGCCACCAATCCCAAATACAACAAGTTCAACCAGTTCTACCCCAATCTCCACTTCAATATCGGTGCGCAATACAAGCAGTTCCTGACTTGGTTCAACATAAACTTCGCCATCACGCAGGTTTCCGAAAGACCGGCAAAAAAATCTCAGGCGATGGATGAAAACGGAAAGACTTCAAACTTCCCGCTCTACGACGCACGCTGGTTCAACTACGGCGCCGACTGGATGTTCGGCTGGAAGACACTCGGCGAAAACGCTTTCTTCAACTTGATTCCGGCCGTTGGTATCGGATTCAACATGATGAACATCCACTTTACGTCCAACTACGTCATTACGAACTTGGAAAGTAAAGACGAATCCATCATGCGCGACCGCTACTACAGCACCATGGCGGCCACGTTCACCGCAGAAATCGAAGCACGTCTCCAGTTCGAGCAGTTCTCCCTCGGCCTTTACGCCGGTTACCGCGTCATACGCTACAGCGAACTCAACGTCGAAGGCGCAAACCTCGATACGGAGGACTTCAATACCGACAACAACGGCGACACCTGGTTCGTGGGTCTCCGCTTCGGCTGGACGTTCCTGAGCCTCTGGGACAAAAAGCAACAAGACAAGATTTAACAATAAACTATTTCCTAACCGAGCCCCGCCACTGCGGGGCTTTTTTCGTATCCGTTCTTTTCGCAACCGACTTGAGAACTATCCACCGATTCTATAATCTGTCGCAAATAGTTACTCCATGCTCTTGATTTCGAAATATGCGCAGGATGCAAGCCGAACGGCAGCAAGAACAAATTCCTTGCGGCATAGCGCCTGGGCGGATACTTTTCGGCAACCTCCTCCATGGCGACATAATAACCGCTAAGTTCACGCAAGCACGAATCCGTCCTCCAATAAACTGTCGTATTGTCCTTTTCATAATTGAAATTCCAGCCCAAAAGCAACATCGGGACACCTTCCCGCTTGAGGCGTTCCGGCAAAGTCGAATACTGCCCCTGCGTACTCAATAGCACAAGAACGTCAATCTTGTGGTAGTACGCATAAAGGTACGCGTCTTCGACAAGCTGCATGTTCGGCCCCATCCGGTTGACATCCCCGGGCGTATTGTAGTGCACCTCGAACCCCGCAAGCGCAAGCTGCCTTTCGAAGCGCTCCATTCCGTCCCCCATGGACGAATCGGCGCTATCGGCATTCCTTACATATGGATGGTAGTAGTGCGATTCGATTTCGATCGGACAACCTTCCCGCCCGAAAAGACGCATGGAGAAATCCCTCACCCAGCCCTTGAGTTCCCTGAAATCCAGCCGGGCATGGTAACGGTGGTACTTGAGATAGTACTCGTTAACCTTTTTGAGCGTGTAGCCGTCCAAAAAGAAGCCGACCCGCAGAATGGACAAATTTTTCGACATAAAAAACCTCCTGATATGTTAATGAGTTCCTACTTATTAACACGCTTTTTTGCCGAATTTGTCCCGAAATTTTTTGATAAAATTTTTTAACAGTATGAAAGGTGATTATTGGCCAATAGTCATTGGCCAATGGTTATTAGCTGTTTTATTCTCACACTAGGATTCCAAATTTAATACCATCGGCTAATGACCGACTAACAAAAAACTAAATCAGCTTTCTATCGTTGAGGTCGTCGATAAGCGAACCGGGCATCCATTTCTTCAGCTTTTGGTATTCCGGGTCGTCGAGTTTCTTACGTTGTTCAGAAGCCTTGGTTTCGTCGCCAGCATCGTGATAAATGCGGATAAGGTTCAAGACGGAGCACCAGTAGCGAATCGTTTTGCCGGTACGCACAAGATAATCGTCAGCACTTTTCTCATAAATAGCTGCGGCTTCGTCGTAACGTTCCAGCCTGTAAAGCATGTCGGCCTTGATCTGGAGCATCACCGGATGATTCGGAGCCTTCTTGAGTCCGCGTTCAGCGAGCGAAAGCCCTGTCGCATAATCCTTGCGGTCGTAGTGCATCCAGATAAGCGGCGTCAAAAACAGCGGCCAAAAGCGCGCCGAACGCAAAGAACCGGAATCGAGAATCTTGAGGTACGTCTCGCGATTGTCCGACTTGAACGGGAGCCACCCAAAGCTGTCATCGATATAGTAGGCGTAAATTGCATAAAAAGCCTTCGACTCGTAATCCTTGGCGTCTTCAAACTGATTTGCCGCCGAACGCGTCTGCATCGCGCCCTTGACGGAATGTCCCGTTTCGGTGAGCACGTAGCCGATTTCAAAATTGCGGAGCGCATCCCACAGGCCCTCCGTCTTGCAAGTTTCGAGATTTTTCGCGGCAACCTTGAGCGATGTGGTATCGCCCTTGTCGTCGTACATGCTTATACGGATGATGTTCTGGAACACGCAGCCAACGCCGTCGTTTTCAAGGCGGAGTTTGCGCGCCAAGTTGAATGCCTCGACGTAATTAAGCTCCATTGTCTTTTGCGTAACCTGCTCCGCAAGTGAATCTTGCAACGGAGAAAGAGCAAAAGAGGGATTGTCGGCAAAGGACAAGCCGGTAACAAGCAAAATCGATGCGAAAAATTTCAAAAACATTGTAAAGTAATTTAGAAACTTTTGACGCAGCGCACCACATTCCAGTTTGGAATATGAGAAAACTTGCCTACGAATGTAAAAAAATGTATAAATACAATAGATGTGAATAAGAAATAAACATCTTATCAACATCCAAAGAGAGTTTTGTTATGCTAAGTGATTGCTGCTAGGTCATTTACAAAACATTGCAAAAGAACTTTTTGATTGGAGGCGCCCATGAAGTTGCTCCGCAAGACCCAAACCGCTGCTCTTTACTATCTGTTCCATACAGGATTCCAGTCCTTCAAGGAACGGATCAAGGACGAACTTACTTCCACAAGCGGCATCAATCTCGACGATATCATGGACGATTCGAACCTATACGCCTATTACCAGCAAGGCGAATCGGCAGATTTCGTAGCGGCATGCATATCGGCAGGAAGCTGCTAGCTGACTTTTGACTAGAGGTACTGTTGGACGCAAAACGTGGAAACAAAAGACCCTGGGGCTTATGCCGCAGGGTTCTTTTTTCATGAAAAATTTAATGGTAATTCCTGTTTGCTAGGCTTTATGGCTACAGAGCTCGCAAAACATGAACCTAAAACCTATACCAACTACTTCTTTTTCTTGGACTTCGCTTCCTTGGCGGCGGCATCCTGCTTTTCGCAAGTGGTCACAACTTCGAACTTACCCTTATTCACGGTCACGATTTTCGTATTGGCATTGGCACCGCGACGGAACTTGATATCGCCGTATATTCCTCTAAAATCTTTAGTTGCGTTGAGATAATGCGTCAAATCGTCCTGCTTGCCCGAAATAGCGGCAAGCGACGTGAAGATGATGTTCGCGGCATCGTAGCTGAGGCCACTTACTTTGTCTTCACCCGGTTCCACACCCCAACGGGCCGAGAAGTCCTTCACGAATTTGGTGTAAGCGGTATTACCCTTGTTCATATCGTTATCGGGAACACTGAAATAGGAACCTTCTACAAGTTTCTTGCCTTGAATCAAAAGTTCACGTCCGTTCCAGCCCGATGTTCCAAGGAATGTACCCGTTATCTTGTTGAAAGCCGCCTGGCTCACCATGGCGCCCGCATCTGCCGGGTTCGTCGCCGGAATGAATAGCCCCGGGAATTCAGCATCGGCATCGGAGAGATAAGCCCTGCGATCTCTCGGATTCAAGGTATTGAGGTCGTTCAAGCCCTTCGCAATATTGCGGCGACGGTTCTCCTGAGTAAAGCGAACATCGCGCATCATGTTGAATTCCGTCTTGTAGTCCGGACGGCCTTCTTCGTAATTACGGAAAGCGACAACTTCACCGCCACGGCGTTCAACGGCCCTGGTAAAGTTTTCGGACATCGACGTACCGAAATCACCAAGCGGGCTCATGATACCGAATTCACGAATATCGAGGCACTTGATAGCAAAGTCCGCAATCGTCTGCGCGAGAATATCCATCGTGATATTCACCTGGAAAATGTTCGGGCCGAGTTTCGCGATACCACCATCGGTAGCCGTCGGAGTAAGCATCGGCACATGCTGGAAGTTCGCACCGAGCCATGCGGCTACTGCCGTTGCCGGTGCACTCATGATAGGACCAATAATCGCAATGACGCTATCCTGGTTGACGGCGCGCTGCGTACGCATAATGGCAATGGCGGCATCGGCATGCGTATCCTGGAAACGGACATTCACTTTGCCCTTGAGACCCGCTTGTTCGTAAGCAAGAACCGTACCCTGGACTGCGGCGGCACCAAATTCGGCGTAGTCTCCCGAAAGAGGCGCCAGCACAAGAATCGTGGGAAGTCCAGCACCGAGACCCTCTAGAGCGTTCAGACCCTTCTTGGCAGTGCTCTGCAAACTTTCAGAAGAACTACTCTTGAGAACCTTCTTGTACCAGTACCTTGCGGCGCGGTAACGCTTGACGTTCTGGCATTCACGGCCAATCTGAAGCTGCATCCAGCCCATCACATCGCGATCGACAGGATACTTTTCGAGCAAGGACTGGAGCTGGTCGGCATTCAGGAGAGAGGCCGCCAACGTCTGGATGACAACGTCCTTTGCGCGAGACCTTGCAGCCGGATTCGTCGAATACGAAAGCACGCGGAGCATGGCTTCGACACCATCGAACACGGAACCTTTTTCGACATCGATAACGGCACGTGCAAGTTCCATTCGCTCGCGGTAGGCGGACTTCACATGGTATTCCAAAAAGCGAGATGCCACGTCGTAGGCCGCATCCTTCTTGCCGGAACGAAGGTAGCATTCGGCAAGCATGACAGCAGCCTTTTCTCCATCGAGCTTGCTGAATGAGGAACTGTAAATCTTTTGAAGCGGTGCAATCGCATCCGAGCAGCGGCCACTCTTGACCATCGGCTTTATGCGTTCAATTTCGTTCTGAGCGAAAACCGCAGTAGAGAGGACAGCAGATAAAAATAGGGGAAACAAGCGATTCATATTTAAACCTCGCCGGTCTTACTGGAAGCTATCGGCAGCCTCCTGAACGACTGAATGTTCTTTCTTGATTTGCTTCTGGAGCGATTCGGGAAGCTTCGACCAATCGACAACATCGACACGGAAAGGCAGTCCGCTTTCGACAAAAGCCTTTTCCACCGAAGTCATGTCATCGAGCGCAATGGGAGAATCCGAAATGACAACCAATTCCAATTCCGTATCCGGGGTCAAATCCACACCCGTGACGCGCGTACCGTAAGCCCAAACTTCAAACCCCTCGAAATGGAGTCCAAGTATTCTCTGTACGGTTTCCAACTGATCTGATTCTAAACAAAGAGTCATAGTTCGCTAAAATATAGTTAATCCAGTTTGAAAGTGGCCGGGATTACTGATTCTCAGGTACAAATCGAAGGAACCAAACCTCGGTATCGCTACCGACACGAACCGGCGGACCCCAGGAATCGACGCCGCTGGAGACAAGCCACTTGACCTGATCCAGTTCGCCAAGGCCATAGGCGAGGCGCCAGACCCAGTTGATAATGAGCGTTCCGGGGAAGAACTGACCGTTGTGCGTGTGTCCGGACATGGCAAAGTCAGGACGGCGACCGGGATGATTTTCCTCGATACCGCGCGGTTCATGGTCAAGGAGCAGCCAAGGAAGTTTTGCGGCGTCCGTCGGAGGACGCAAGTCGAAAAGCGGTTTGCGTTCGACATCGCGGATTTTCGCGACATTGTGGTCATTACGGCCGGTAACACAGGCCAAAGGTGTACAGACCGTAGAATCCTCCAGCACGATAAAGCCGTTATCTTGCATCCATCCCTTGAAGTTGTTGCCTTTGTGTTCGAGGAAGCCTTCGTGGTTACCGTTCACGGCGATTGCAGCCACCTTGGCCGTCGCCGCAAGTTTCTGCACCATGAAATCGTATTCCCACGCTGAAAGCGTCGAATCCACCACGTCCGAAAAGTCTCCGCCGAACAACACAAAATCTGGGTGGAGGCTGTCGCTCACATGCACGATGCGTTCCATCTTTTCGCGGCTGAACAATGGGGCAATGTGGAGGTCGCTAAAGAAAACCGCCGTAAAGGCTCGCTCCGTCGGAACCGCCACCTTGAATTCGCGAACCTTGAAGTTCTCGTTGTTGCCGACGCCAATCGCCACGAATACAATCGTCATCACGATCGAAACAAAAAGCAAAAGCCTCGACACCGAAACGACAAGGCGACGGTCAATCGGTTTCTTCACCACGGCACGGCGAATACCGCGAGCTATCCACCAAAGAATATAAAGGAAAAGAGCTTCGCACAACCAGACAGAAAAGAACGACATGCCGAGCGAGGCGATATAACTTGTTCGAAGCTTTATGAAACAGACCGGGAGAATCACGACCGAGATTCCGGCGATAATGCTTCCCTTGATTCCAGGCGAAACATTCCTGACATTCATGAACAGGAACAGCACACCGAAAATGAGTATAAACAAAAAAATCATTTCAGCCTAGCCTGAATAAGTGAAAGGACATCTTTATGGACCTCGTCGGGAGCACGGGCGGCATCGACGACACTCACGCAATCGCTGTAATCGCGACCAGCGGCCAGGTAGCCGGCACGGACGCGTTCAAAAAATTCCGCCTTTTCACTTTCAAGACGGTCAGGCGCTCCGCCCCGGGTCGCCATGCGCTCACGGCTTGCCTCGACGGTCAAGTCTAGCACCACGGTAAGTTCCGGAAAACAACCGCCGCAAGTGAGTTCCGTGAGACGCTGCACCTTATCGGCACCTAGCCCGCGCGCATACCCCTGGTAGGCAAACGTGCTCCACGCAAAACGGTCGGCGATGACGATGTTCCCTGCATCGAGCGCAGGTCTAATGATTTCGTGAATCACCTGAGCACGAGCAGCGTTATAGAGCAAAAGTTCGGTATCGTCGGCCATGACACCCTTGAACGCCGGGTCCAGCAGCAACTCGCGAATACGTTCGGAAATTTTTGCACCGCCAGGTTCACGGAGCCTCACGACCTTGTGACCTTCGGACTCCAGCACGCGGACCAGCATGTCGATTTGGGTCGATTTGCCGGAGCCGTCAATACCTTCGAGACTGAAAAATTTCTTCGCTGTTTTCATAAGAACAAATATGCAAAATTTTTAGAGGCTGTCAGTAAGCAAAAGCAGGGAGATACCCGATTAAAAAATAGAATGATGCAAAAGTGGCGGTGAAATGGAGAAAAAATTCGTATTTTCACCGCCAAAAATTAATTTATACGTACCAAAACAGGACTATTTCTTATTGCTGGAAATACTGTCGGCGGTGAAACAGAACAAAAAAACACAAAAGCACCGCCAACATGAGCCATTTCGTTTGTCTTCGCCAAGAAAATGCACACACAAACTAACAAAATGGCGGTGAAATCGAAAAAAAAATCTCAATTTCACCGCCAAAATTAAAAATGAACAGAACTAATCAACATCCTTGCCGTGGCACTTCTTGTACTTGAGACCAGAACCGCACCAGCAGAGGTCATTACGGCCGAGCTTTGCGCCCGCCTGCTTCTGCGCACGCTTCACAGCGGCGGCAAGAGCCGGATTCATGACGCGATTCGGACGAGTGCCCGGAAGTGCGCTCTGCGACATCGGCTGATTTGCAGGCTGGTCTTCGGAAAGCGCATTCGACTCAGAAGATGCCGCCTGACCGGCGAGGCCCGCAGCCTTGGCGCCTTCAGAGCTGAGCTGTTCTGCGGATTCGGCAGACTGTTCCGCACCTTCCGCGGCGTTTGCAGCAGTTTCTTCGGCGGCCTTGCGTTCAGCGTCAATCTGTTCCTGGCTCTTGAGCTGCAGCTGGTCCGGAGAAACCGTCATGCCGTTCGGGAGCGTGATGCGGATGTTCAAAATGCGGAGAGCCGTGAGTGTCGCAATCTTTTCGAGGCAGCTTTCGAACATCTTGAAGCCGTCGTTCTTGTAGACCATCAGCGGATCCTTCTGGGCGTACCCGTGGAAGCGGATAGCATCCTTCAGCTGGTCCATCGCATACAAATGTTCCTTCCACACCTGGTCAATCGTCATGAGGAGGAATCGACGTTCGATGTTACGGAAATCGGCATCCGGGATAATCTTCGTGAGCTTGTCGTAGCGAGTCTTGCAAAGGCCGATGACTTCGTCGAGCACCTGTTCCGGAGTCTTCGTCACGGCATCTTCAAGCGTCAAGTTGTATTCCATGCCGAGCGTACGCTGCAAGTCTGCATGCAGGTCTTCGAGCTTCCACTGTTCCGGATAGCTCTTCGCCGGGATGTAGTTGGAAACCTTGATATCGCAAGCGTCCTCGATGCGGTTCATGATTTCGTCACGGATATCTTCGCCGTTCAAGATGCGGCGGCGGAGCCCGTAAATCACCTTGCGCTGTTCGTTCATCACGTTATCGTAGTCGAGCAAGTGCTTACGGATATCGAAGCTCTGGCTTTCCACGCGGCGCTGTGCACCACGGATGGAGCGGGAAACGATCGGGTGCGTAATCACTTCGTCTTCGCCCACGCCAAAGCGGCTCATCAAATTCTTGACGCTGTCGCCACCGAAGATACGCATCAGGTTATCGTCGAGGCTGAGGAAGTACTGGCTAGAACCCGGGTCACCCTGACGGCCAGAACGACCGCGCAACTGGTTGTCGATACGGCGGGATTCATGGCGTTCCGTGCCGAGCACGTGCAAACCGCCAAGTTCTGTCACTCCCGGTCCAAGCGCAATGTCGGTACCACGACCAGCCATGTTCGTCGCAATCGTCACCTTGTCCTTGTAGCCGGCGTACTGGATGATTTCAGCTTCGCGGCCATGGTTTTTGGCGTTCAGGACTTCGTGCGGGATGCCTTCCTTTTCGAGCATGCCGTGGAGAATTTCGGACTTTTCGATAGACGCCGTACCCACGAGGAGCGGCTGGCCCTTGCCGTGACGTTCCTTGATTTCGGCGACAATCGCACGCCACTTGGCATCTTCGGACTTATAGACCAAGTCCTGCAAGTCCTTACGGATGCACGGCTTGTTCGTCGGAATCACCCACGTGTTCATATTGTAAATCTTGATGAATTCCGTCGCTTCGGTTTCAGCCGTACCGGTCATGCCCGAAAGCTTCTTGTACATGCGGAAGTAGTTCTGGAATGTAATCGTCGCAAGCGTCTGGTTTTCGCGGCGGATAGGCACGTTTTCCTTAGCTTCGATAGCCTGGTGGATACCGTTCGAATAGCGGCGGCCTTCCATCAAGCGGCCCGTGTTTTCGTCGACGATGATGATTTCGCCGTCACGGACGATGTAGTCGACATCCTTTTCAAACAAGTACCAAGCGCGCAGAGCGTTGTCGAGGAAGTGCACCCAGTCGGCATGTTCGCCGTAGAGGTTCGTAATGTGCATCAAGTCCTGGATGTGGAGCACACCCTTTTCGGTGAACTGGATGTTCTTGTCCTTCTCATCGACAGAGAAGTCCTTGTTGCGCACGAGCTGTTTGGAAATTTCGTTCGCCTTTGCGTACTTTTCGGTTGCGTCTTCGGCAGGACCGCTAATGATAAGCGGCGTACGGGCTTCGTCAATCAAGATGGAGTCCACTTCGTCAACAATACAGAAGTTGAGTTCGCGCTGCACCAACTGGTTCGGTTCCACGGCCATGTTGTCGCGGAGGTAGTCGAAACCGAATTCGTTGTTCGTACCGTAAGTCACGTCGGAGTTGTAGCTTTCGCGACGCTGTTCCGCATCGAGACCGTTAATGATAAGACCCACCGTAAGACCGAGGAACTTATAGACCAAGCCCATCTGCTTCGCGTCACGGCCGGCAAGGTAATCGTTCACGGTCACCACATGCACGCCATGACCCGTAAGGCCGTTCAAATACACCGGAAGGGCAGCGGCAAGCGTCTTACCTTCACCCGTCGCCATTTCAGCGATGGCGCCTTCGTGGAGCACGAGGCCACCGATCATCTGCACGTCAAAGGGCAACATGCGGAACGGCTTCACCGATTCCGGATAGAGTTCGCGGACCTTCGCATAGACGGCAGCCGGCAAATAGACTTCCCATTCATTCTTTCCGCTTTCGAGTTCGGCCTTAGCCTTGTTCACGGCTTCCTGAAGTTCCGGGCCGAGGCTGCTAAAGTCAAAGCCGAATTCCGGCTTGAAAATGTTGAAGATACCCAAGCGGCGGTCGCACGCTTCGCGGCAGACGGCAAAAGCCTCGACCTTGATATCTTCGAGCGTGGAGCCATTAGCCAATTTTTCGCGGAATTCCGCACTTTTTGCAGCGAGGGCCTCATCGTCCAGTGCTTCGAGAGCCTTGCAGGCTTCGTGAATCTTAGCAATCACCGGGCGGAGCTGCTTCACCTTGCGTTCATGAGGTGTACCAAAAATCTTATGGAGTACTGTATCTACAATGCTCATGGTTATCCTTTATAATTTGCCGTGGATACGCCCACAGCGCACGATTAAAAATTAAACGTGGTAAAAATTAGCAAAACCCATGCCACAATTTTTTTGTTTCAACTTGAAAAACCCTTTTTGACACACCTTTTTAATGACTTAGTTTACTTAAACAGGGATTTCAATATATATATTAGTTACATGAATAACTTGCATTTCGTAAAAAGCTTTTTTGTGATTGCGGCGGGATTTTTCCTTGCCACCTCCATAAACGCCCAAACCACCGACGAGGAACTCGCCAAGCACCCCGAATTCACATCGAGCAACTACCTGGTATATCCGGAACCCGTAAATATCAAATACACTAAAGCACCCGCAGGCTACAAACCGTTCTATATCAGCCATTACGGGCGCCACGGAAGCCGTTACCACCACGACTCGAACGAATACAAATATATCTACAAGACACTTTCCAAGGCCGATTCCGCAAGCAAGCTCACCGAGCTCGGCAAGCAGGCGCTCGCCTATGCAAAAGTGCTCTATAAAAAAGCCGCCCCGCAAAAAGGCGACTTGACACAGGTGGGCGTCCACCAGCACGAAGGTATCGCCAAGCGCATGTACAAGAACTTCCCGGAAGTTTTCAAGGACGTAAACGTCGCCGGAAAAAAAGTCACGCCGCACGTCAAGGCTTACGCAAGCACCAGCGGACGCTGCATCGTGAGCATGGCCGCGTTCATCGGGGAACTCCGCGCACAGAATCCCAAAATCAGCCCCGAACTCATCTCCGGCAAGAGCTACATGAATTTCATCAGCGCCTTTGACTGGAACAAGCTCGACTACTCCAAAGTCAAGACCTACACAGACGAAAGTGACAAGCTGTGGAAAAACGTGAACCCGCAGCCGTTCCTGAAAAAGCTCTTCGCCGACAGCAATTATGTTGTAAACAACATCGAAGCGGACAAGTTCTATAACAGGTTCTTCGAAATCGCGACATCGCTCCAAGGTATGGACAAACCGCTCCTCGACGAAATCGCAGAAAAAGCAAAAGTGCCCGCCGACAGCTTTGTAAACTTGTTCACGACCGAAGAAAAAATCACCCGCTGGAAAGCACAGAACGCCTGGTGGTACAGCCTCGAAGGCACAAGCCCGCTCATCAACAGCCAAAACGGCCTCGACTTCGCAAAACCCACCTTGCAGAACATCCTTGACGAAGCAGACGCAGCCATCGCCGCCGACACATCGCTGAATGCCCGCCGCAAATCCGCTCCTTCGGGGACCTTAACGCCAATTGCCGCAACTCTCCGATTCGGCCATGACGCTGCCCTTCTCCCGCTTGCCGCCCTCATGCAGTTGCCAATCGCAAACGCAAAAGTCTCGGACCTCTCCAAACTGCACGAACAGTGGAACGACTTCAGAATCATCCCGATGGCCGCGAACCTCCAGATGGTATTCTACAAGGCTCCCAACAAGCCCATCCTCGTAAAATTCCTCTACAACGAAATCGAACAGATGCCCGGTATCGAACTCGAATTGCAAAAACCTGAACAAAACGCATTCAAAATTGCCCACGGCCCCTACTACTACTGGAGCGATGTCCGAGATTTTTACAGAGCCATCCTCAATAACGAAAAAGCAATCCGCCATTAGTAATTTATCATGAATAAAGTTGTCATACTCATTTTCGCCCTTGCCGCAACCGCCACGCTTTTTGCCGCCCAAGACGCCACGTCCAAAAACGCAGCCGCCCAGGATGCCGTCCAGGATTTAGTCAACCAAGGAGTGCAGTATCACGAACAAGGCCAGTACGACGAAGCTATCGCCAAATACAAACAAGCCGAAAAGAAAGCTCCCAAAAACGCCCTCGTCAAATACGAAATGGCGTTCTCGTACCACGCGAAACACGAACTCGACAAAGCCCTCACATACGCAAAAGCCGCCACGAAACTCGACACGAAAGGCCTCAACGAAAATCTTTATAGCCTGATGGGAACCATCTACGACGAAAAAGGCATGCCCGATTCCGCAATAGCCATCTACCGCAAAGGCTTCGAGAAAGAACCGAATTCGTACAACATTCCGTACAACGCGACCATCACCTACATGCGCCAAAACAACGCCGACAGCTCTTACGCCTGGGTCAAGCGCAGCATCAACAATTCGCGCACGCACGAAGGCAGCTACTACTATGCAGGGTTCATCGCAAGCCAAATGGGCAAATGGCCCGCCTTTTACGCCTACACAATGTACTCGACGTTCATCACCAAAAAAGGCGAAATCATCCGCGATAACCTTTCAAGACTCTACGGCAAGACAAAATACCTTGTCATAAAAAAAGATAACACTATCGAAAAAAACACCCCCAACGTAAAACAGACTGGCAGCGATTCCACCGTCAACAACGAATTTTTGCTTTCCATACAAATGTCACTCGTCACGGACTCCATCGGCCCGCGGAAACTCTACGACAACGATTCCACCTCCGCACAGCAAACGGAATTCCTGATCCACATCCTCGATAAATGCATCAAGCTCATCGCATTCACCGACGAAATCGACGACCCCATCCAAAGATTCTATCAAGGACTCATCCGCGAAAGACTGACAGAAGCATTTATCTACAGCATCTGCGAACCCATTGACCGCCCGACATTCGCCCAGTGGCTCCTCAAGAACCGCTCCGAACAGGCGCGACTCTACCAATGGTTCAACCGTGAATGGCTAATGCTGTAAAGGATTTATGATAATGAGTGCCACAGTATGCAATATATATAGCACTTCCATCAGATTCTACTTTATATACAATTCTATGAAAATCATCAATACGGCGACTCCAGTATCCAGTCAAGTCGCCTTTTAAAGCTTCGGGTTTTCCAAGACCACTAAAAGGATTGCGTTCGATATCCCTAAGTAATTCATTGGCCTTTTTCAAAAGTTTCTTATCATTTTGTAAAGCCAAATAGTCATTCCAAGCAGCATCAGACCAATTCTTTTGCATCAATCATCCTCAATCAAATCATGAGCCTGGTAGTGACCTGCTTCAATTTCAGCGACAGACTTTCTAAGATATGCAAGATTGGACTTGTTCCAATAAGGGTCAGAACTTCCCTTTATATCAAAAGGAATTCGATTTTCACGCAGCGTCATCTTCGCAAAAAGATTCACAGCCGCAGACGGAGTCAAGCCAACGGACTCGCAAAATGCATCAAACGCATTTTTTACCTCATCATCCATGCGAACACTAAGTGTAGCCATAAAAGTCTCCTTTCATAACACAATATATAATTTTTATTATACATTGTCACACATTTTATAGACATTATCACATTTTCCATTCATTTTATCGCTCTTATTTCGAAATCCCGCTATAAATTTTTTATGTTTGACATATACTCAAGGAGATCCAATGCGCTTTTACGTCCCTACCGATATCTACGTTGAAAAAGACTGCGTAAAAAATCACGCGAAAGACTTGCTCGCCATCGGAAAACGCGCCCTCATCATGACCGGGCACACCTCCGCCAAATTGAACGGCTCCCTGAACGACGTCACGGAAATCCTGGCCGCAAACAACGTTCCATACCAAGTCTTCGACCAAGTCGAAGAAAACCCGTCAACCGACACAGTCGCAAACGCGGCACAAACCGCCCGCGAATTCAACGCCGACTTCATCATCGGCATCGGAGGAGGTTCCGCCATCGACGCCGCAAAAGCCGCAGCACTCCTCCTCGTGAACCCAAGCTTGGCAGCAGACAATCTGCACCAAGCGCCCGCAAAACCGCTAAGCCACGCACCCGTCGTCGCCGTCCCCACCACATGCGGAACAGGCTCCGAAGCTACCCCCGTCGCCATCATCACGAACCACAAAATAAACTTAAAGAAAAGCATCCCGCACCGGATTTTCCCCGCGCTCGCCCTCGTCGATGGCAAATATCTCGCTTCCGCAAAGAAATCGCTCATCGTCAACACCGCCGTCGACGCGCTCTCCCACATGGTCGAAAGCATCCTGAACATCCATTCAAACACATTCAACCGCATGTGCCCCGAATACGGACTCAAGCTCTGGAGCCAGTGCAAAGACGCCCTCCTTTCCGACACCGCCGTCGATTCTAGCTTGTACGAAAAACTCATGCTCACCTCCACAATCGCCGGCATGTCCATCGCCATGACAAGCACCGCCGTACCCCACGGCATGAGCTACGACCTCACACTCAGCAAAGGCACCCCGCACGGCCCCGCCGTCGGCTACTTCCTCGCCGCCTACGTCGAAATCTGCCAAAAGAACGTCCCCCAAGACGTCGCGAAAATCCTCTCGCTTTTGCAATTACAGAACCTCGGCGAATTTTACGAAATGCTCCGCAAACTCATCGGCACATGCAGCGTCACCCGCGAAATGAAAGACAAATTCATCGCCGCCATGAAAGTGAACCACTCTAAACTCGAACTCGTCCCCGGCGGCATGACCCCCGAAGACATCCAATACATCTACGACAAATCCCTAGTCGTCGAATAAGGTTTGTCGAAATTTTTATATTACTATACCGTAAATCGATAAACAATTTGGAGTCACAATGAAAAAAGCCCTCATCATCATTGCCGTCATCCTCGTAATCATCGTGTGGAAAGGCGTCAGCACCTACAACAACATCATCGCCCTCGAAGAAGGCGTAAAAACACAGTGGGCACAAGTCGAAAACACCTACCAGCGCCGCTTTGACCTTATCCCCAACCTCGTCAACACCGTCCAGGGCGAAGCCAACTTCGAAAAGAGCACCCTCACCGAAGTCATCGACATGCGCAGCCGCATGGGCGGAACCGTCAAACTCGACGAAAGCCTCATGAACGACGAAGCCGCCCTCAAACGCTTCCAAGAAGTCCAAGGCAACCTCAGCGGAGCACTCCAGCGCCTCATGGCCGTCTCCGAAAACTACCCCGACCTCAAGAGCAACAAGAGTTTCCAGGAACTCCGCGTGCAACTCGAAGGCGCCGAAAACCGCATCGCCGTCGAACGCAAACGCTACAACGAAACCGTTCAGGCATTCAACACCACCATTCGCCAGTTCCCCACCAACCTCGTCGCAGGATTCGCAGGCGCCTCCCCCAAGGCCCTCTTCTCAGCTGACGCTGGCGCAAGCACAGCACCTAAGGTGCAGTTTGATATAAAGTAAACACGCGGAAAACACCCGCAAAAAGCCTGTCATGCCCGCCACCGAGCGGGCATCTGCTTTTTTAATATTCCCTGTCGAAAAATTAGCATATATTATATCTATGCTATTCTTAATTATCACAATCATTATAATTACTCTTATTGCACTATTTAATTTCATGTGCAAAAAGCCGGATGATTCAGCGGCTTATGTACCTCCCAAACTCAGCGGCAATCTGCCATTTCCCGTACAGCGAAAAATAAAAGAAAATCAAGAAGAATACGACAAGAAAATTCTTGAGAGTCCTTTCAACATGAATGATTGGCTGAGCATACATCCAGGAAATGACAGACTCGGCCCATACGGAGAATTTTTAACCACCAAAAAAGCAGTCAACGCCTGCAAAGAAACAACAACTTACTTTAAAATTTTAAACAACCTATACATAAAATCGAAAAAAGGTTCAACAGAAATAGACATGTTGATGATTCATGAAACAGGAATTTATGTCTTTGAGAGCAAGAACTATAGCGGCACAATTTTTGGCGGGTACAAACTGAAGGAATGGATACAAACTTTAGAACGTACACGGAACTATTTTTACAATCCAATTTGGCAGAACGAAGGACATATTTCTGCATTAAAAGACTTACTCGGCGAAGAAATGCCGTACATATCGCTTATTGTTTTCAGCGAAAGATGCGAACTTAGGGAAATCCCCAGCAATGAAACCAACATGATTATTTTGCAACGTAACCACTTAAAACATAAACTCATTCACGAATTCAATCATCGGAAAAAAAACATAACAATTGAACAAATAGACGCTATTTATGAAAAGCTTCGTCATTTTGCGAATGAAAAATTGTATCAGGAATCTGCAGATCACCCTTTTTAAACAGGAATTCTCAAGCGATTTTCCCGCTTTTCCAACTTTTTTCTCAAAAAAAATCCTTATTCCTTTCACGAATCCGATATTTTCACCAGCGTCCCCCCCCTTGCAAATTAGAGTCATTTTTGCCAAAATCTGGGTTGAAAATTCGCCAAAGTCTTGGTTAGAAACTTGCCAAAGTCTTGGTTTTGAATTATATTAAAACTATGGAATACAGAAAACGCCTAGCAGATGAAGTATTAAAGGACAAACTCGAGGCCTCAGGAGCGGTCCTAATCGAGGGGGCCAAATGTTGCGGAAAGACCACCACATCCAAGCAAATCGCGAAAAGCGTTCTCTATATGCAGGAACCAGCGCAAAAAAAGCAGAATTTGCTAATGGCTGACACGAATCCGTCATTACTTTTACAGGGCGATGTTCCCCGCCTTATTGACGAATGGCAACTTGCACCAAAACTTTGGGATGCAGTGCGCTTCGAAGTGGACCAGAGGGACGATTTCGGGCAGTTTATTCTTACTGGTTCTGCGGTTCCACCCGATACATCGGAAATTTCCCATTCCGGGACAGGCCGTATTTCGAGAATGCTCATGCGGCCCATGTCACTTTTTGAATCAGGAGAATCCAGCGGGAGCATTTCCCTTGAAGGACTATTCAATACGGATTACGAAGTTTCCGCCTCTGTAGAATCCGACATAGAAAAACTCGCGTTTTTGATATGCCGAGGCGGTTGGCCGAAAGCGGTGGGCAAATCCATCAAAGTCGCGCTTCAGCAGGCGGTGGATTATTACGATGCTGTCGTGAATTCGGACATTTCCCGAGTTGATGGCAAGGAGCGCAACCCAAAGCGGGCAAAACTCCTCATGCGCTCGTATTCCAGAAACATCGGTTCGCAGGCAAAATTCGAAGAAATTCGTCAGGACATTCTAGGCAACGATGTTGATTCGTTCAGCATCGACACCTTGTACGACTACTTAAATGCGCTCAAGAAAATTTTTGTGGTAGAGGACGCGCCCGCATGGAACCCGAATCTCCGTTCAAAAACGGCCATCCGAAATACGGACACGCGATACTTTGTCGACCCGTCAATCGCCACCGCCAGCATGGGCCTTGGCCCCAAGGATCTAATTAACGACCTAAGCACCATGGGGTTGCTTTTTGAGAATCTTTGCGTCCGAGACTTGCGCATTTATGCACAATCTATTGGTGGCAAAATTTATCATTACCGCGACAAGAGCGGGCTGGAATGCGATGCGGTAGTTCACCTGCGTAACGGTTCCTACGGACTTGTAGAAATCAAGCTCGGTGGCGACAAGCTAATTGAAGAGGGCTGCGCGACCTTAAACAAATTCGAAAAAATCATCGACACAACTAAAATGAAATCCCCCAGCTTCAAGATGGTTCTGACCGGCGTCGGGAACTACGCATTCAAGCGCCCTGACGGGATTCTTGTTGTGCCCGTAAGGAGCCTGGGAGCTTAATTACTTTTTCGACAAAATAAAATAAACCTGCGGATAAACCGATAAATCCATTTAAATGAATTCCAAATAAATATTGGCGTTTTTCCTATCACCCAACTGCTGTCGCCCTTTAAATCCCGTTTTTTCATTACACCTTCTTTACCTGTAAGCTTCCCCATAATCGTCCGTTTTTTACTGTTGGCTTTAATGTAGTGTTTGTTGTCGGGTTTACAGTCGTTAATATCAACGATAAATTCTTTGATTTGCCAAATTCCAGCTGTTCGGAATTTCCGAATAGCAGCCCCTTAAAGTGCCGTTTATAGTGCCATCGTCGACTTTGTGAAAATATAAGTAAGTAGCTGCTGTATTTTTGGCTTCCTCAACGCAAATGGTACCCACCGTTCTTGGGCGCTCCGCGGAACTCGATTTTTTTAGACTCAGTCAGTTCCTTCAAATATCGTTGCACCGTTCTTAAAGAAAGGGAAAGCCTCGAAGCCAAGGAAGGAGCATTTAATCCTCCATTATTCTTGATTTCTTGGAGGATTTTATTCTGTAAATTTACACCGCCACCCGTTTTTTTATTTACACCGCCATTTGGCGTTTTTACACCGCCACTATTTTTCAAAAGGCGGAGCAAATCTTCTTGCGTAGAGACCACACAATCTGCAATAAAATCAACAAAGGTAGCAATATCCTTGTGGGCAGCCTCCAGTGCCGCAACATACTCCATCCGCCTGATTGCAGGGATTATCGCCACGGTATATTCACCACGAAGAAGAGCCAAGTTCATGATAAGCCTAGCCACCCTTCCATTGCCATCGACAAAGGGGTGGATGAAGACAAACTTCTGATGAGCCTTCGCCGCGAATTCCACCGTATTCATCTTCGGTTCGTTCTTGTTGAACCATTCCACGAACTTTTTCATTTCTGCCGGAATCTTTTGTGGCGGAGTCAAAGCGTAATGGCTACCACTAATAAAAACCGGAACCGTCCTGTACTTCCCTGCATTTTCCTTGTCGATTAACTGATAGAACAACTTGTGCAAATTCAGGATATCGGATTCTTCCAAGGACTTGTGTTTGGCAAGCAGATGAATCTTGTCGTACGCCTTGGCATGCCCCAGTGCCTCATAGACATCGCGGAGAGGTTTCCCACCGATAGTCAACCCATCTTCGATGACCACCTTCGTTTCGGTTTCTGTAAGGCTATTACCTTCAATCGCGTTACTGGAATATGTCAACCCGACACGGTAAAACGCACGCAACGACTTGAGCGTTTCCTTCGGGAGAGGCCGCATAGCAACCAGCTCAGCATTGTTCTCGGCAGCCTTTTTCAGTTTAGGTGAAATCATCGGGGATTCCTTTCGATTTAAACATAAGTTGCGATTCTATGGGATTAAAATAGATTATTGGGATGATATGTGCAATGCTTACTGAATTTTCAGCACCCCAAGATTCTTTTTAAAGATTTTGAAAAACTCTATATCCTTTTTCAAGTATTCTGGATCAATAGACTTGTATCCAATATTTTCAGCTTCATCGGGAGCAAAAAGACGCAACACTTTTTGTACTGGGGTTTCTATATAAAATTCATATTCATCGCCCCTATAACTTGTATAAATAGGATCTATAAGCTTCGTTCTGCAAGAGAACATTTCTTCTGTGCGATTGCAAAATGCTTTATGCTCTATAGTTTTTCGCTCATCACATGATGGAGGTATATTCAACGCAATGCGAGCAAAAACAGACTTAGAACATTCAACTTCTATATCAAGAGGACCATTAAAATAATATCCTTGCACGCATTCCAATATTTCAGCACACATTAATGCATACGAGAATTTATGGTCTTTCTCAGGATACTCGCAAAGACACAAATTATGCATAGAACTTACAGACTTTACAATCTGCTTCAAATTTCGCATCGGGATATCAATCAGAATATTTCGGATGAAATCTGCCACAAAAGTTTTGTCTAGGTTATCGTATTCAGTAAATAAATTTTCTAGGGAAGAGAACAACAATGCTTGCGGATCATTTATAGTTCCATTATTCAGCGATAATGTCATATCAATGAATTTCTGCATATAATGACTTGCAAAATACTCAACCTTGTCAGGTTCTGCATTAGGATATCCAAAAGCCTTCGCGATACTCCCCGACATCTCTTTTTTGTTGATTGCTAGAATTTGGATTATCTTTGTATTATCACAAAAATGGTGCAATCTTTCTAAGACCTTTATTGCATAATCTGGCAAACAACGGTCCAGCTCATCAACCATTAAAACGATTCCACGATTTTGAAAAGACGAAAGCGTTCCCAAATCATTTTGAATCTGTTCAATTAAAAATTCTATCGGGAGTTTGTCATTTACATCTTTGATTTTTATTCGTTTCTCCTTCGCAAACGAACGGATAGAATTGACATATTTTACCGCAGCTTTTATATCTAAGCCGGTTCCAACCTGAATCAACTTAGAAGTCACATCGGAACAGATTTTTCCAGCAATCTTCCAAGCCTTCTTTTCATGTTCTTCATAATCAAACGATTGCTCTGAATTTATCGCCTTTGCAAATTCCGAAAGCAAAGCAATCAAAGGTTCTTCGTAAAAATCATACTTCCAGCAATTATACCGGACAACAAGATATCTGCATTTCAAGCGTTCTTCAAGAATATCAAGAACCGTCGTTTTTCCACAACCCCATTTACCATCAATCGCAAAAGAATATCCCTCCTTTTGCCTGATTTTAGAATCAACAATATTGGAGACTACGGATACGAATTGGTCACGAGAAAGAAGATCGGTTGTAGACATATTTTTTCCAAAGGATGATGAGACATTATAATTCTCTACCCCAATTTCCCTTTCAGTTCCTGGAAGCTCTGCAATGCGCTTTGGAGGTTTTCGATGATGTCATCGGCAACTTCGTCGGGAGACGGAAGGTTGTCGAGGTCGGCGAGTGACTTGTCCTTGATCCAGAAGATATCAAGGCTTGTCTTGTCGCGCTTTAAAATGTCCTGAACTTTGAATTTGCGGAAACGGCCTTCGGGATTTTTCTTTTCGTCGTAAGTTTCCTTGCGTTCAAAGCGGTTTTCAGGATTGTAGCACTTGATAAAGTCCTGCAAATCCTTATCGGAAAGCGGGTTCTGCTTTAGCGTGAAATGAATATTGGTGCGGAAATCGTAAATCCAGATTTCCTTGGTCTGCATTTCTTTGCTGGCGGGTTTCTTGTCGAAGAAAAGCACGTTCGCCTTGACGCCCGGCTTGTAGAAGATGCCCGTGGGCAAGCGAAGAATCGTGTGCAGGTCTGTTGTCCAGAGCAACTTTTGACGGATGGTTTCGCCGACGCCGCCTTCAAAGAGAACGTTGTCGGGCAGCACGACGGCGGCCTTGCCGTTTGCATTCAAAATAGTATTGATATGCTGGATAAAGTTCAATTGTTTGTTGGAACTTGTCGCCCAGAAATCCTCGCGGTTATAGACCAAATCTTCGTCTTCGTTTTCGCCTTCTTCGTTGGTGAACGTGATGGAAGATTTCTTTCCGAAGGGCGGGTTGGTGAGCACGTAATCGACGCGGATTCCGGGGTCGGTGAGCAAGGCGTCGCCCTGGGTTACGGGCAGTTCGCCGTAGATGTCGCCAATGTTGTGCAGATACAGGTTCATCAGGCAAAGTTTGAAGGTGTTCGTCACCAGTTCGTTGCCATGGAAAGTCTTGTTCTTGAGGAATTCCTTCTGCTTGCGGTCAAGCGTGTAATTATTCGGGTCCGCGATGAATTCCTGTGCAGCAAGGAAGAAACCGCCAGAACCGCAACAGGGGTCGGCAATGGTTTTCATAGGTTCGGGGCGGAGGCACTTGACCATGGCACGAATCAATGGACGCGGCGTGAAATACTGACCCGCACCGCTCTTGACGTCTTCTGCGTTTTTCTGGAGCAGGCCTTCGTAAATTTCGCCCTTCACATCCGAAGACATCGAAACCCACTTTTCGCTATCAATCATGGACACGACGCGGGCGAGAATTGCCGCCTTGCTAATCTTGTTCGTAGCACCCTTGAAAATCTTGCCCAGAATGCCGCCCTGTTCGCCCAACTTTTCAAGCGTGAGCTTGTACTGGTTTTCGAGTTCAGAACCTTTCAGCAGGACCATATCAGACCAGCCGAAGCCCTTGGGAATACCCGTATCGCGCTTGTAAGGCGGCTTGGAATATTCATCCGACATTTTCAAGAAAATCAAATACGTGAGTTGTTCCAGATAGTCGCCATACGACACGCCGTCATCGCGCAACGGACCACACAAACTCCAGACTTTGGAAACGATAGAAGAAGACTGCTCGGACATTATTCTACCCCAATATTCCATTTTTTTGCAACAGATTTATCTGCATCGACCAGGTTTAGCAATGAACTTTGACATCGCACAAGATATAGACACCTTTCTTTTAACCAAAGAAATTTTCCACGAATACTGTCATTTGTTTCCTCATCAATATTTTTCTGACAAAAATCCAAAACATGATCTATAAAAGATGGGATATAGCTAAGATCCTTCAAAAAAGCTAATGACATAAAATTAATACTATATAATTCATCTTGGTCTTTAAAGAAAGGAAGTGAATCAAAATCTGTTCTGATTTTATCGTAATTTTTTCGACCATTTTCAAGAGTCTGTTTTGTAAAAATAATTCTCGGATTTATCGCCGTATTTTCTTCTAACAAATAAGAATTAACAAGACCTTTTCCATAAATCACATCATTCTCTGAAAAAATAGAACCGCTCGTTATACCACCACGAACTAAAATTGGAGTTTCCATAGTCAAAAGAGACATTTGTAAGTATTGACATGTTCTTACTAAAGCGAAAAAAGAATCTTTTATAGAAGCATCTATATACAAAATTACGCTATCAGACATAACATAATGCTTCACCAGCGAAAACGCTTCGACAGATTCATCGTTTATTTTGAATCGAGCCTGCGAGCTAATTCGAATCTGTTGAAATACATTATACAAATAATCACATTCTTCTTTCATTACCAGATTTTTAAAACCTAGTATATCAAGAAAAGCAACATGGCATTCCGTATAATTCTTAGACATCACAAGCCTCCTTCAAAGGCTTTTTTGAGAATGCTTTGACGCATTGCGTCGGCTTGGATTAAAGCATCGTTTACTGTTTTTTCAATGTTTTCGCAGGCTGACAAACGTGATTCAATTTGAGAAACAATTTTGTTGGCAATATCAGTTGAAACAACTGGAATCGGAGTATTTCTAATATCATCCAACCCTAGCCCCATTTTTCCACCACCACGCTTATTTTTTAGCAAATCCTTTTGTCCCCAATCACTTTTTAAATACAAAGCTGTAAATTTAGCGATTTCAGGATTTGATAAACGCACCAATGCAATATGTTGGTTTATATACGCTTCTTGAATATCTTTAGGGATTAAAGCAATGCTACCTAAGTCCGCCGTAATAGAAACCAGAATATCGTTTGGTTCTAGGCGACTACGCTTCCCTTCAACATTATCAGGTAGTGCCACATATTGGATATCGTCATTTTTCAGAACAATTCTGTCCCTAGTAAGGTCTGTAATTCGAATAAAACGAGCCCCATCATCAGAATAGTATTGAGCCCATCCGCGAGAACCGCTGGTAACGAATTCCGAAAGGTCTTTGATCTTTTCTTTATGCGAGAATTGTGCAAACGCTTCTTTCAAAACGGATTGGCGGTAGACGGCCAATTGTTCTTTGGTCTTTTTAAGGGTTTCAACGGCACTGTCCAATTCAGAAAAAAGTTCTTCAATCTTATTTACAATCCGTTCTTGTTCTTTTTCGGGAGGAACAAGAACTTCTAAAGAATTCAAAACCGTCTGGCTAATATTCTTTTGAGTTCCACCTTTGCCTTGAGAAATCAATTCTGATTTCATCATAGCCATGTAATAATACATGTATTTGGTTGAAACACCCTTTAACTCTTTAGCATACGCAATCGCTTGATTGGTGCAGCATTCAATTCCTGTAATGCCAAGTTTTCCAATACTTCCATACATAGCAACTAAAAGAGTTCCTACAGGAATCATTTTAGCGTTGCTATTTTGCAAACCCAATTCAGTTATTTTACTAGCCGAAGATGTGACGACTCCATCATTCAAATCGCCAATAATCAACCACGGAATAGTTCCATTTTCATAGTATGATTTTTCGGTGGCTTTAGGAGTTCCACCAGAGCTCCATTTTACCACATCAGGCATTTTTTTTAACGCCCATCCGCTAGGAATATTTCTTTTCAAAAAATTCATTCTACAATTTCCGAAAATTCTTTTTCAAAATACTCATCCGTTTCTTTACAAAGTCCTGCAAGTTCTTCCAATTTTGAAATAAGGTTCTCCTTCAATCGATAACAAACTTCATCCTTCTTCGACATATTGCTATTAGGAACCTCTTTATCAATCAAGTCATAAAGTATATCAACTTCCTTAAAGATAGAATTATACGCTTCTATTGCATCTACAGAACCATAGCGTTTCGCCACTTCTTCCTTGCAATTTTTCACCATATCTTTTGTAATTTTGTAAAGAGAAGGTTCCATCACAGAATCGCGACAAATAATTTTTTCTCTAGCATAACTTAAACTACGAAAGATATCCACCATTTTGACATCCTTATAAGTCATTATATAAGCCTTATGTTCAGAATCCAATTTCTCAAGAACTCTTTCTAAAACATGGTTTATGCATTTGGCAGAATCTTCAATTGATTCCATAAGGTTTACTTTTATCATTTCATTTTCCGAAGTCTTTACATTATCTTTCAAATAGGAAATGGATTCCTTTTTCATGTACATTTGAACTAGATAAATAAAGAATCGAGAATCTTTTCGATTAACAGGATGCCCAACAACATCATTTCTCATTTCGCGAACGACATATGCTTTAGGATATTCTTCACTCCATTTTACTTCTTCATCAAAAAAAACTTTATAAATAGATTCAGCAGCATCCTGTTGTACAAATAGGGCCTGCAACAAACCATATGTATAAAGATATTTTCCCTTCATATCAGAAGGATAATCGTTTTCTACATAATACTCTATCGCCCACGAAGAATCTTCTAAAACATCAATGCTTGCAGTAACACCAATCCATTTCTTTCTATTCGGTATTAGCAAACTCATTCGTTCCAGCCGCTGAATATGGACTCGAATTCTTTTTATCAAATCAAAGGAAACTAATTCCATAAATTACTTATCCCGAGTGCTAGAATAAATTGCATTAGAAAATTTGATTAACGAATCAATAATAAAGATTGCTTTCAATGCGTGTTCTTGCGTTCCAAAATTCAACTGTTCCCCATGACAAATTTTATTTCTATGAGGCACCGTCAGTTCATTAATGGGTTTTTGGGGATTTTTTAGAACGAAATTGTTGATATATTGTAAAGTCTTATCCCACCACAAAAAATTTTCATGCACATGTATCAACTTTTGGAAAAGAAGTTCTTTTTCTGATTTTCCTTTTCTGGGATCTATTATTCCATATAATTCTTTTATTTCTTTTTCCTGTTCTTCAGTAATTTTTAAAGCATGTTCTTTAGAAAAACAATCAATATCTCCTGTAATTCCATACAATTGACACATTAAAATAGAACAAGTCCCATAATAAAAATGATTGTCAAATAGAGTTAACGCTTCTTCTAAAATAGGCTTTCGAGAATCTTTTATGATATGAGCATTCTTCCAGTATTCAATAAGACCTTTTTTATACTCATTCTTGTAAAAACTCAACATATACGGAAAATAGTCATCTTCTTTCAGTGAAGACACATGATCAGGATCTTGAAAACGAAGATGAAACAAAGGCCATTCGCTTCTATCTAACGAATTTAAGTACCTTATATTACTGAGAACAGTTCGAATCGATTCGTTATCAACAAAAGATTTTATCGTATTTTTAAAATTAGCAGTAATGTCTTGCAACTTTTCCGCAAAATCAAATACATATGATTTATGGATCGATGCAATAGTTTCACTCAATTGTTTAACTGCCGGAAAATCAACAATCGATTTTTGCATTGCAGAAAAACCTTTAGTCAAATCCTTAAACTGAGATGTAATAGCAGAAATATCAGGGAACAAATCCATTTTTATGGATAATTTAGGAACTACTGAGTCAATAATTTTCTGCTTATTTTCAGACACAATTAAGCCACCAAGTCCACACTCATTTGGTGCAATATGAATTCATAATCTTCGCCGAACAGTTCAAAGAATCTGCCCAAGCCACCCATTCCATCAAACGGGCTATAATCCAAATCGCGAGGTTCAACACTCAGCGAAGAGATGATGTGTTCCTTGATTAAACGGAGCCATTTCATCTGTTCATCGGTAAAGTGAATATTACCGGCATTGCATTTTAAAGTCCACTGCATAAAGTTGTAATTCACGCGGTCGGCAAACGGCGCCAAATTTTCAGAGAAGCCCAATTCATAGCGAATAATGGAAATCAAATCCACAATTTTCGCCTTTACGCCCTTCTTTACCTTTTCAGGATTTTTAATGGCGTAACAATTCCACAGACGCTCTGCCGTTACATGCTTCGCGGTAAGCTTGTCATACAGCATGTTGAGCTTTTCAATGACCATCGGGCGGTCTGCATAAGCGTGGTCATAAATAATTCGCAGGGCGATGATTTCGTCCTTGTTCTCGTTGATAAATTCACGGAAATTCGCAATCACCATATCGGCGGCTTTTTCCTGGTCCGTATCAAAGCCTGCAAATTCCACATTATCAAGATTCACATTGTCAATGACCTGTTCGTGAACACGACGAATATTTTCGATA
>CADCDO010000029.1 GCA_902800345.1 Fibrobacter succinogenes | reverse complement strand
CACCGCTGAATACATCAAGGTTCCGGCCGATGCATTCAAGGTTGGCGACGAAGTTCCGGCTGTCGTGACCGAAATCGATCAGAACAACCGCAAGATCTATCTTTCCGTTGTCGATTACTTCAAGAACCGTGAATCCGCTGAACTCGAAGCTTGGATGAGCTCTCACAAGCCGGGCGAAAACGGCACCACGATTGGCGAAGCTGTCGCTCCGAAGAAGAAGGCTTCCAAGAAGAAGGCTGCTGAAAAGCCGGCCGAAGAAGCTGAAGCTTAATTTAGTTGGAAGTAGACAGTAGTAAGTAGACAGTAATGTCTTCTTATTGCTGACCAACATTTTCACAAGCTTAAGAGCCCCGCGTTCACTCGCGGGGTTTCTCTTTTTACGAAGCGAGAACGCCATACTCATCTCGAAATTTGGATAAATTTTATATTATTGCTGTATGGAATTTCGCGAATTTCAAAAAACAAAACGCATTGCCTGGGTTGACAACTGCAAGGCATTTGCCATTAGCTTGGTTGCACTGGGCCACATGCAGTCCATATATGTTGTCAACGAAATTATTTTCTCGTTTGCCATGCCTGTGTTCTTTTTTCTTTCGGGCTACACCTTTGAACGGTCGGCAAATGCTCCTTTTGTAGAACTACTCCGCAAAAAGTTCAAAAGCCTCATTATCCCTTATGTTGGATTTTCTGCGGTTCTCTTTGTTTTTTGGTTCTTTGTGCGGCGAAATTTTGGAATGTCGTATCAGACAGACGCTACGGTCACAGATGTTTTGTCGCAAATTCTATGCGGTGTAAATAGCGACTTTTTTGTAACGCCTCTATGGTTCTTGACGTGCCTTTTTGTGACGGAAATTTTCTTTTGGAGCTTGCTCCGCTTGCGAAAACAATGGGTGGCTTTGTCTATTATACTTTTGCTTTTTGTTTTTGGAATCTATTATTGGGTCTATATGGATTCGCGGCATTTCCCGCATTTGTTCTGGAATGTGGACCAAACTTGCTTTTACCTTTATTTTTTAGCGGTTGGTTTTATGGTCTCGAAACGTGGTATCGTCGAAAAATTGTTTTGTTCTTTAAAGCGAAATATTGCCGTTATTTTAGGATTGTCCGTTGTTTTTGCGCTTTCTTTTGTGGCTCGTGAAAATACCTTAATCGTTTGGCAAATTTTACTGTTGCAGGCATTGATGTGTAATGCGAGTTTATTTGCTTTTGTCGTTATCTGTAAAATGATTCCTGAAAATAAGGTTTTAAATTTTGTTGGGCAGAATACGCTTGTAATCTTGGCCTTGCATATGATGGTACAGAGTGTCTTGCGTGGTATTTTGTTTAAGTTTTTCCATATGGCGCCTGACGGAATTGAATCTTCGCTTGGGTTGAGTGGTTTACTGACTTTGGTGACTCTTGCAATCCTCGTTCCCGTGATTCTGTTGATCAACAGATTTGTTCCGTGGCTTGCCGGGAAAAAAGTTAAGAGTTCCTGAGTTTTAAATTGACGCCTACGGCGTCCGCTACTGCGGCTCGGAAATGCGAAAATAAATTTTCGCGCTTCTCTCGCCTTGCACGCTTTTGACGCCTACGGCGTCCGCTACTGCGGCTCGGAAATGCGAAAATAAATTTTCGCGCTTCTCTCGCCTTGCACGCTTTTTCTATCTTGCTGTTCATGAATCTCGGTGGAAAGAAAATTCTTCTTGGAGTCTCGGGTGGAATTGCCGCCTACAAGTCCTGTGAACTCTTGCGCCTGTTGCAAAAGAAAGGTGCCGAAGTACGCGTGTGCATGACCGAAGCCGCCACGCAGTTTGTCGCACCACTCACGTTTGCAAGCCTCTCTAAGTGCCCCGTTTACCTGAAAAACGGCGCTGTCGAAGCGCGTCCGTTCCAGCATATTGATTTTCCACGTTGGGCGGACATGTACCTCGTCGTTCCGGCGACCGCAAATGTCATTGGAAAGTTTGTCTATGGCATTGCCGATGACCCTGTGAGCCTTTGCTTTATGAGCTGCACGGGCCCGCGTTTTATCGCCCCTGCGATGAATGTCGCGATGTTCAATTCTCCGGCGGTCAAGCGCAACCTTGAAACGCTCCGTAGTTTTGAAAATACGTTCGTGATGGATAGCCCGGCGGGCGAGCTCGCCTGTGGTGAAGTTGGCAAAGGCCGCTTGATGGAACCCGCAGAAATCGTGGAATATTTGGAAGCAAGCGATGCCATCCTGAACGAAACCGTCACCCTGAGTGAAACGAAGGGTCCAGTCAAATCTTGCTCTGCGCAATCTCCTGCAGCGCAGTTCCTTCAAGAAACCGCCTTGCAGGACCTTCCCGCATTTGCCCATAGCGAAGCGACCTCAAAGCGAAGCGAGCCCATACCTCAAAGTGGCGAAGCCACGCCCTCTGTTCCTCGCGTCCTCATCACGGCGGGTCGTACGGAAGAAGCAATTGATCCGGTGCGTTACATTTCGAACCGCAGCAGCGGAAAGACTGCGGTTGCTATTGCGGCGACGTTCCTGGCGAACGGTTTTGACGTAAGCGTTGTCGCGGGTCCGATGGAAGCGGAATTCCCTGGCGCCGTTCACGTGACGAAAATTCGTAGCGCATGCGATATGCACAAGGCCGTTCTCGAACAGATGAAGAACGCCGAAGTGCTCGTGCATTGCGCCGCCGTGGCCGATTACCGCCCGAAAGTTGCCGCTACCGAAAAAATCAAGGATAGCCGCAGTCAACTCGTCTTGGAACTGGAACCGAATCCGAACATCTTGCGCGATAGTGTGGCGCAAAAACGTCCTGGTCAGGTGATTATCGGCTTTGCGTTGGAAACGGACCATTTCAAGGAACACGCTGCAGAAAAACTCAAGAAGAGCGGCGCCGACGCACTCCTCCTCAACGCTCCTGTGGCGGCGAATAGCGGTTTCGGTTTTGACGAAGTGCGCTACACTTTGATCCGCGCGAACTCTCGCAATGCACAGAACGCAGCCGAAGTAGAAATTCCCGAGATGAAGATGGGCTCGAAAATCGACTTGGCGCAAGAAATTGTAGATTTTAGCATAGATAAGTTAAAGAACGTTTAGAGGAACGACATGCCCGAAGAATTTGATTTTAGTGAACTTCGCAAATATCTGCAAGGCCAAATGGACATGGGCGAGGAGGATTTGCTCCTTGATGAGCCGTGGACATTGACTCGCAAAAAGTCCGTCGTTCCTGCGGGTGTCCGCCCTGCAAATCCGATGCCGCAAATGTCGCGTCCGGCAGCACCTGCTTTTTCGCAGCCATCGGCTCCGAGGAACCCGGCGCCTTTCCCGAATCCCGCTCCGTCTGCATTTGGTGCCCCCGCACAGCCTGCGTTCTCTTCGCCGTCTGCTTTTGGGGCGTCTGCGCAACCAGCGGCGGCTCCGCAGCCGCGCCCGGCTTCAGCGTCAAAGCCGCAGCTTGACGCTACAACGGCCATAGCTCCTCGCTCCGTCAAGAAGACGACCGCCGCATACGAACTTGCGGATTCTATCGGCGCTTTTTACGATGCTCTCAAGACCGATGCGCTTTATGCGCGTGCCGCAAATGTTGTTCGTTATGAAGGCCCGGAACACCCGCGTCTTTTGATTTTGCTTGCCGCGCCAAAGCCCGGCGAATCCGGCGGAAATTTTTTCCAGTCGCCTACCGGCGAAATGCTTGCTCGTTTGTTCGCAAGCCTCGGCTACGCTCCTGAAACCCTCGGCGTTACGTATTTTTACAAGGATGCTCCACGGGCTCTGTCTCCGATTTTGCTCGCTTCGCTCCGTCGAATGCTGACAAAGGAACTTTCCTTTGTTGCTCCTGAAATTATGGTTACCTTTGGCGAGCCGCTTTTCTATGATGTGTTTAGCAAGGGCAAAAATTTCAATGACCTTGCCGGTACGGCGCTCGATTTTAACGGCACAAAGACGGTTTCGCTTGTTGATGCCTACGCGATGACGGCTGATAAACAGCTCAAATGGCTGACGTGGAAAGTTCATATTCCGCGCAGCGGCCTTTTCACGGCTGTCAAGTAACTGGCGCTTATTTCTGTTGCGCTCCCCGTGCATTCTCGCTTTGCTTTGTCCCTCCGGACGCAATGCCATCCCGTACTCTGTTCCGGGACGGGCTCGCCATTTTTATGGCACATTTTCCCCCGCTTTTGAGCCTTCTCCAAAATCTAATGTAAATTTTTATTGTATATTTACGGATGGAATAGTTTATGTCAGAAGAAAATTCATCCAAGTCGTTTGATGGTCGCCAAATGCCCGCCGATGTTGAGGCGGAACGCTGCCTTTTAGGTGGTATTTTGCGTGACCCCGAAGTGATGGGTACCGCGGTGATGGCCATCAGTGACGATGACTTTTTCTATCTGGAGCGTCATCAGCTGATTTGGAATGCTCTTTGCAGTTTGAACAAGGCTGTTACTCCCATCGATCCCGTGACGCTGTCGGCTGAACTCACGAAAATGGGCAAACTCGATATTGTGGGTGGCCGTGAATACATCTTTGAATTGATGGAGTCCGTCGCCTCCTCGGCGAATGTTCCGTGGCAATTGGAACATCTCCGCAACAAGGCCGTGCTCCGCAAGCTCATCCGCACGTCTTCTGAAATCATCCGCAAGTCGATGGATCCTGCTTCGACGCCTGACAATGTGCTGCAAGATGCCGAACGCGACATCTTTGCGATTGCCGATAACCAGGTGCGTAATACATTAAAGTCTATAGACAATTTCGTGGCGCCTCTCCTGGAACGCATCAACAACCGCAGGGAAGGTGGTCTCACTGGCGTGCCTACAGGCATTACGGAACTCGACGAACTGACGAACGGTCTTCAGAATTCCGACTTGATCATTCTTGCGGCTCGTCCTGGTGTCGGAAAAACGTCTTTCGCCTTGACTGTCGCCGCAAACGCATCCATTCGCTATGGCAAGAATGTTGCGTTCTTCAGCTTGGAAATGGACGGCATCCAACTTGCACAGCGTCTGCTTTGTTCGCAGGCGCAAGTCGATCAGAGTAGGCTGCGCAACGGTAAGCTCAACTCCGACGAAATCAAGAAGATTATCGCCGCCGTGACTCCGATTAACCAGGCTCCATTGTTTGTCGATGACAATGCCGACCTCGGCATCATGGAACTCATGAGCAAGGCGCGCCAGCTGAAGCATAAGGGGCACCTCGATCTCCTTATCATCGACTACTTGCAGTTGATGAAGACGGGTAAAGAAGAAAACCGTGCAGTCGCTATCGGTGCTATTTCGCGTGGTTTAAAGATTTTGGCGAAGGAACTGAGTATTCCGGTCATTGCGCTTGCTCAGCTCAGCCGTAAGGTCGAAGAGAAAGGCCGCGAACGCCCGCAACTTTCGGACTTGCGTGAATCCGGTTCTATCGAACAGGATGCCGACATGGTGTGGTTTGTGGAACGCGAGTTCGTGCAGACGCACAAGGACGAAGACCGCTACAAGGCAAGGCTTATCGTCGCCAAGCACCGTAATGGTTCCGTTAAAGATATCGACATGAGTTTCGTGCCGGAATACACGACGTTCTACGATGCGACCGAGCAGCAGGGCATGGACGGTGGCGAAGATTATCAATATGGTTCAGATGACGATGACGGTGGACCGCAGGTTGCCGACTTTGGCAGTTTTTAAGGAAGTGCGATGACGTTGATTCTGAAACCTATATATTGGATTGGACAAACGATTGTCGATGCAATCGCCTCCGTGGGCGAATGTATTTGCATTTTGCTTGTCACAATCAAGCAGTTCCGCTTTATACATAGGAATCCGGCGCTGATTGTAAAGGAAATGATTTCGGTTGGCGTTTCCTCGCTCCCGCTTTTGTTTGTGACTTCCATATTTACAGGCATGGTCGCAACGATTATGGCGGAGTTCGAATTCCACAATCTTGTATCGGACAAGTTTGTAGGGACCGCTGCGTGCAAGATGGTTCTGATTGAACTTGGCCCCTTGCTTACGGCGATAGTGCTTTCGGGACGCGTTGGGAGCGCCGTTGCTGCCGAAATCGGCTCCATGAAAGAAAAGGAAGAACTTTCGGCTTACGAGGTGCTTGGGCTCGACCCATACCGCTATTTGGCAATGCCGAGGTATTTTGCATTTTTGACGATGATTCCGTGCCTGACCGCCATCTCGAATGCGCTTGCGTTGATTGGTGGTTGGATTGTTTGTGTACTTGCGCTGGATATCACGACCTACACCTATTCAACCGGTATGCAGTACCTGTTCGAAAACTTGGACTTGTGGGCGGGAATCATCAAATCGATTGTATTTGGTACCATCATTTTTGTGCTTGCCTATTATCATGGAACGCACTCCAAGCCGGGGGCGCATGGTGTGGGACTTGCGACGATGAGTGTTGTGGTTTCTAGTTGTCTTATGATTTTGGTTTCAGACTTTATACTTGATGCGTTCATGTTCTTCTAGCTGTTTGAGGTGAATTTATGCCGAATGTAAAAATCGATCCAAACGATATTGCAATCAGACTCAAGGGACTCAAGAAGTCCTTTGGACCTCAGACTGTGCTTGAAGACGTGAATCTCGATATCCGCCGTGGCGAGACGATGGTCATCATCGGAAAGTCCGGTGGCGGCAAGTCTGTTATTCTTAAACATATGATCGGGTTGTTGCAGCCGGATGGAGGCGAAGTGGTGGTCGATGGAGTGACTATCAGTACGCCAAAGTTTTTCGATACGCGTACTATTCGCCGCAAAATGGGAATGTTGTTCCAAATGGGGGCCTTGTTCGATTCTATGAACACGGGGGAAAACATTGCTTTTGCACTTCGCGAACATCATCCTGAAATGTCCGAAAAGGATATCCAGAACGTGGTGACGGAAAAACTCCAGATGATCAACCTGGTGCCGTCATTCCGCACAAAGATGCCATCGGAACTTTCGGGTGGTATGCGTAAGCGTGTTGCGCTTGCAAGAGCGATTGCTCTTAATCCGGAAATTCTTTTGTACGATGAACCGACAACTGGCCTTGATCCGATTACGAGTGACGTAATCAATGACCTTATTCTGGATATGCAGAGTAAGCTCGGTGTTACGTCTGTCGTGGTGACGCACGACATGGTGAGTGCCTTTAAAGTGGCGGACCGAATCGCCATGTTACTGAATGGGAGAATCATCGAAGTAGGCACTGTCGATGAAATTAAAAATACGAGCAATCCTTATGTTCATCAGTTTATTACAGGACAACGTAAAATATCGGTGGACGGCGATGCTCAGGAATAGTTTTAAAAGAATGGGGAATATATATGGATAGGAAAAAAATTTTATTACCATTGCTTGTTTCGTCGGCAATGATTGGCATGTGGGCGTGTGGTGAAGGCGAGATCATCTATGCGGATGACAATGACGAAATGGTAAGATCGAAGACCGACCCGAAATCAAAGAATGCCTTAAGCGATGATGAACTTTTTCAGGTTTTTGTGAAGTACTGTAAAAGTAAAAAAGGCAAGAAGGAAGGCTGTGATGCTGACAAATTAATAAAGAGCAGCAGCTCGCAAGCCGATGAGGGCAGCAGCACTTCGAAAAACAAGTCTAGCAGTTCGAATGTAAACCCGAATAGTGCCGGTGATGCCAACTCCGGTACCTCCACAACGTCTTCTAGTTCGGGAGTGCCCAACTCTAACAATTCTTCCAAGTCTTCGAGTTCCTCGAACCCACACTCTGGCAACAGCAGCAGTTCCGCAAAGGGTCCTGGCGTTTCTGGCAAGTGCGAATTGATCAAGCCCTCGGTGGTGCATGTCGGTGACGCTGTGATATGGCGTTATCTTCCGGATGAGAACTCTTTGGAATCCGCAAACTTTGTATGGGACGTGGTCGCCGAAGTCGAAACTGGACTTGTCGATGGGGCTCTTTCTGGTTCCGGTCTGCCCGAAATTACGGTGTCGTTCAAGAAGCCTGGCAAGAAGTATGGTCCAACCCTCACATTTGGCGGTAAGGATTTTGATTGTGAAAACATCCAGGTGTATGAAGAGGGTGTCGATCCGGGCAATTCTTCGGCATTTATCGAAGATGAATCCTCTTCGTCCGGGGCTACGAGCAGTGCGTCCCAGCCAAAGTCTTCAGCCAGTTCAGTGCCGGAAGGTCATTGCGCTGTAAGCAAGTCGAAGGTACGCATTGGTGACGTTGTTGAATGGTATATTGCAGATCCTGAAGGCAATGTGCTATCGGCTTTCCATAACTGGCTGGATATTGGAGCTGGTGGAGAACTGGTCGGTGGAGAACAGAGAGGAAACGGTTCCACGAAGATTTCTGTGAAGTACTCTTCGCCAGGGGCCAAGATCTTGGTTGTCCAGTTTGCTAAGCAGGGCATGCTTTCTTGCGATAAAGATGACGAAGGCTTTGATTTGCTTTTTGTGGAAGATGCTGAAGAAAGTTCCTCTTCTACGATTCCTGAAGAAAGCTCGTCTTCGGAAGGGAATGTTTCGAGTGCATCGAAACCAAATCCGAATTCGTCCTCGTCGTTTGATGTTATTGATATGTAGCGTATCATAGAGATACTTTTGTCCTGTATAATTAGAATTTTAATAGCTCCGAAATCTCTTTCGGGGCTTTTTTTTGTTTTTTCTCTATAAAAAACGCTTACGGTATTTGCATATTGAATCGATTTAATTTATTTTTCTGCTTAAGAGGTTTATTATGAATAAAAATATTATAATAGGTTCTGCGCTATTAGGTTTTGCCGCTACTTTTTGGGCTTGCGGGAGTGGTGAAATTTTTACTATGACTGACGATGATAAACTGGAGCTTAGTGAAGACATTCTAGTTGATCAAAGCCTTGTGCAAGATTCTACCAAATGTCCTGGTTGTTGGAATAGAGGAGGTACTTCTCAAAGTTCTTCTTCTGTGTCGAAGAGATCGTCCACTTCACGACCGCAATTGTCATCTGTTGCTTATTCTTCAATTGAAGGAATTAGTGTCAATTTGCAATCTTCGAGTTCCTACGTTTGGACTCCGCAATCGTCCACTGGCCACCATGGCCCCGGTCCGGTACCGGTGTCTTCAAGTTCCCAGGAAATCATTGTGAAGCCGGGTAACGATGTCGGTTCTTGTGCTCCGGATCCGTCTCTTGCTACGGTTAATGTGGGCGAAAAGACGACTTGGAAGTTTACCCGTGGCTCGGCTGTCGCTACAACAGATTTGATTAAAGCAACGTTCACGTGGAACTTTGAAGGTGGAACGCCTTCTACGGCGACGGCAACGGGCGCCTCTGGTCTTTCGCAGTCTGTTTCTTATGCGGCATCGGGTAGCCATGGCGCTACAGTGACTGTCACTCTCGGTGCTAGCAGTTATCCTGTGACATGCTCTCCGGTTCAGGTGAACGGTGCAGCGATTACGGGTTGCAAGTGCTCTACTTCTGCTACATCGGTAGACTATACTGCGACACCGGATGTGGCATGGGCGGTAACGGGTTGCACCACAGGGGCTGGTTTGACTCTTTCCTATGAGTGGGATGGAGCTCCTGGTACGGAAGCGTATATCAAGACCTTTACTGCGCCGCATGCGGGATATACTCCGAAGCTCAGGGTCATGAATAACGACAATACTGTGATTGAAGTGAAAAATTGCCCGGCGGTGAAGCTTACCGATGGTCCGGAATATCAAATTACGACGACACAAAAGGCCGGCGCTATCGATTTGCCTAAGGGGTCTTCAAATGTTGTTGTGAGTGTACAAAATGAGGGTTATGTATTCTGCCAAATAGATCGTGAAAAAGCAAATTCTACGACGGGTACTTTTAGAGGAACCGTTAATAAGACCACTCTTAGTGGAAATGACTATAAGGAAATCCAGTTGCCTGGTGGAATCCCTGTCGGTTCGACTCTAGAATTTAACATTGATGTTCCGCTGACATGCGGTGTTCGCTAATAGAAAGCGCATCAAGTAAAATTTAAAAGGCCTCCTTCGGGAGGTCTTTTTTTTAATATAGTTGCTGCTGTTGGAAATGGATATTCCTAAGCATTCCTGCCGGAACATTCTATGACGATTATGGAAATGCCTTTTGTGTAACCGTTGACCTCTAGGCGAGGTCCGGAATCCGGCCAGTTTTCTAGTTAATCGCCCACATGCCCGTTATGGAGGCGTTCCAAGTAATCTTTGGTTTCCTTCGAGACGATGCCGCTCAGGAGAATCAAGGCAATCAGGTTCGGGAAAGCCATGAGACCGTTGAATATGTCGGCGCTTGTCCAGACTGCGCTTACCGTGAGGTAGGGGCCGATGAAGATGGCTGCTATGTAGACCCAGCGGTAGATGAGGGTCGCCTTCATGTTCTTACCGCCCATCAAGTATTGCAAGCATTTTTCGGAATAGTAAGCCCAACCGAGAATTGTCGTGAACGCGAAGAACACGAGCGCAATTGCAAGGAAGAACGGGGCGATAATCGAACCGGCAGGGACAATCGCGAGCCCGCGGGAGAAAGCTTCCATCGTGATATTTACGCCTTCGAGTCCGAGCTTCGGATCCCAAGCTCCCGAGACGACAATTGCAAGGCCGGTCATGGTACAAATGATGATGGTGTCGAAGAAGGTTCCTGTCATGCAGACAAGGCCCTGGCGCACAGGTTCCTTGGTCTTTGCTGCTGCGGCGGCGATTGGGGCGGAACCGAGGCCAGCTTCGTTACTGAAAATACCGCGGGCGATACCTTTTTGCATGGCGATAAAGATTGTACCTACGGCGCCGCCGGTAACGGCGCTCGGGTTGAATGCGGCTTGCACAATAGTTTGTATGGCCGTTGGAATTTGTGCAAAGTTTAAAAGCAAGAGGAGCATGCATGCGAGGATATAGACTATCGCCATGATGGGAACGATGTAGGTCGAAACCTTAGCGATACGCTTGAGTCCGCCGATGATGACTGTAGCGGCGAATGCGGTGACGAGCAGGCCCGTGATGGCTGTGGTCCATGAAATGGAATTTCCACCGAGGTTGATAAATTCAGGGGCGTTTGGGGTGAGACGTGCCATGGCCGATGTAATACCGTTCACTTGTGTGATGGTTCCGATTCCGAGAAGCCCTGCGAGCACGCCGAAAATTGCGAACAAGACGGCTAGCCATTTCATGTTCCAGCCGAAACGTTCCTTGATGCCCGTTTCGATATAGTAGAATGGTCCTCCCAAGACTTTGCCGTCTTTGCCCATGGTGCGGTACTTGACGGCGAGCAGACCTTCGGCGTATTTGGTAGCCATGCCGAGGAACGCAGCGACTTCCATCCAAAATAATGCGCCCGGGCCTCCGGTTCCGATAGCGGTTGCGACACCCACGATGTTGCCCGTGCCAATTGTTGCGGCGAGCGCTGTACAGAGCGCTCCAAAGCTTGAAACTTCGCCTTCGCCGCCTTTTTCATTGTGCAACATGTAACGGAGCGCGTTCGGCAAGTTGATGACTTGCAAACAACCGAGACGGATCGTGAGTAAAAATCCCACGAATAAGATAACGACAATCAGGGGGACTCCCCACACATAGCCGTCGATAGAATCAAGAATGGAATTTAAAGTTTCCATGAAAAGCCCCTAAATGGTGGGTGATGGATTTGTTTGACATTGCAAATATAGGAAAATTGCTATTTTTTGACATGTGGAATCAAAAAGAGGAATCTATGTGCGAAAATTGTAATTCTAACCGTCCTGTCCGTGTGCGTTTTGCACCGAGTCCGACGGGTTACCTGCATGTGGGCGGCGCGCGTACCGCCATTTACAACTACTTTTTTGCCAAACATATGGGCGGTACGTTCTACCTGCGCATCGAAGATACCGACCGCAAGCGCTATAACGAGACGGCGCTGCACGATTTGATGCGCGACCTCAAGTGGTTGGGACTCCAGTGGGACGAAGGTCCGGGTTGCGAAGGCGACTGCGGTCCGTACTTCCAGAGCGAACGCCTGGACATCTACCACCGCGAAATCAAGAAGCTCCTGGACGCGGGTTGCGCCTACTACTGCTTCTGCACCGAAGAACGCCTGCAGGAAGTTCGCGCCGAACAGGAAAAGTCTCATGTGCCGGTGACCGGTTATGACCGCCACTGCCGTAACATTAGTCGCGAAGAAGCTGAAGCCCGCATTGCCGCCGGCGAAAAGGCTGTGATTCGCTTCAAGGTGCCTGAAACGGGAGTCACCGAATTCGACGATATGATTCGCGGCCATATCAGCTACCAGAACGAACTTTTGGACGACCTCGTGCTCATCAAGCGCGACGGTTACCCGACTTATCACTTTGCAAGCGTCGTGGACGACCACCTCATGGGCACGACGCACGTGCTCCGCGGCGACGAATGGATCAGCTCCACGCCGAAGCATGAACTCCTTTACAAGGCCTTCGGTTGGCAGCCGCCTGTATGGTGCCACCTGCCGGTGATTCTCGACAAGAACGGCGGTAAGCTTTCTAAGCGCAAGGGCGCCGCCTCCGTGGGAGACTTCCGCGACCTCGGCTACCTGCCCGAAACGCTGGTGAACTACCTCGCTCTCCTCGGCTGGAACCCGGGCGACGACCGCGAAGTCATGACCATCAAGGAAATGGTCGAAAGCTTTACGCTCGAACGTATCAACCCGAAGTCCGCAAGCTTCGACGAAAAGAAACTCCAGTGGATGAACGGTCAGCACATCCACATGTGCGACGACGCATTCCTTAAGGGAATCATGAAGGAAGGCCTTGCCGCAAAGGGTATCGACCTCTCCAACGAACCGGAAGCTCGCCTCGACGAAATCGTGAAGCAATTGAAGCCGCGTGCCCACTTTGTGCAGGACTTGGCCGACATGGCTGTGTACTTCTTTGTGGCTCCGACGACCTACGACGAAAAGGGCGTAAAGAAGCACTTCGGCGAAGGTTCCAAGGAAGTCGCGACACTCGTGCGCGACATGCTCGCTTCCATCGAAGATTTCAAGACTCCGGTTATCGAGAAGGGGTTCTACGACCTCGCCGAACGTTGCGGCCACAAGGTCGGTGAACTCGTCGGTGCTCCGCGTCTCGCTGTTTCCGGCGTTACCGCAGGCCCCGGCCTCTGGGAAATGTTCGAGATTATCGGCAAGGAAGAAGTGCTCCGCCGCATCGACGTGGCAATGCCGTTGATGAAGTAGGCTTGGGCTGCGGGTGCGCTCGTAAACTCGCTTTGGGCAACCCTCAAAGGGAGCTGGCCGAAGGCCGTAGGCGACCGAGCTCATACCCCAAAGGCACGAAGTGCCGACCCCATAGCTAACATTTAATTAGTAACATTAAAGTGCGTCAATATTTCCCTTACAGATTGTACTCGCAGCAGTTGTACTGTCGGCAGTGCCGACGGGCGACGCTCCATGATGTTTGCGCCATGGAGGAGTATTCGACGTATGGGGGGATGGAAGGTGGCGTCCCGTTGCTTTGTGTTTGTACGAACTGCGGAACGTTCCATGTGGCTTTCTCGCAGGAGTTCTTTTTTTGCCGCAAGAAAAATACCGAGTATGCCAAAGTGTATGGGCGTAATCGTATTTATCCAGGCGATTGGCTGTACTTCGAGGGGGCGGTAAGACCTTGTATTGTCAAGAGCTTTTTCCAGTCCAACGATAAGGAAATTGTTGTTTTTAAGCGCAATGGTTTGCCGGATGAAAAATACGAGGGCCCTAAAAAAATCATTGAACACGAAGAGTCTCCCGAAGGCTACAGACTTTTGCCAGTCCAGTGTCCGCAGACGTTGCTTGGCGATCATGTTTATCATGTGCTTCGCAAACAATTTGGTGTTGCCGTGGGAGTCGTGAAAGATGAAACCAGGGATAAACTTGTTGTATTGCTGGATGATGGTGTTACGGTCTTTATAAGCTATCCGCAATATGCAGAAAATCCACCGAACGATGAAGTAGTCTTTGTGGTCCGAAAACGGTTGGAAAAACTTTCGAGTGGCCTTGGCGAAGATGTGTTGGTAGAAGCTGGACAAGGAATTGTTTATTTGCAGGGCTTTGTAGATTCTCTTGCAACTAAAAAAGAAATGAACGCATGTATCAATGACATTGCAGGACTGCGCGGTTGTGTCAATATGGTGCGGGTGCGTAAAAATTCCAAGTTTTCCGATAACGATTTGGAACGTAGTGTTTGGAATGTTTTGGATGATTTTTCAAATCCGATTTTTAAGTATAACGTTAAAGTGAAATCGGGTGCTGCCGAGGTGACTTTCTTTTATGAAGAAGATGTCTATCCGACGGAACTGAAATCGCGTATTGAATCTATTCCTGGTATAGTTTCGTTGAATATGCGAGGAATGGCTATTTTGAAAAAGAATTTGGGAAAACAGGATGTTTGTCGTAAAATTATGGATAGGTTGTCCTCACTTCGATTTATGAATAATTTATTTGTCCGTGTAACTTACGTGGGCAATCGTTATTTGGTCGAAGGTCGAGTGAAAAATCTATTGCAAAGAGAGTTGGCTCTTCTTGCCGTAGCTGGACTTTCGAGGTCTGTCTCGGTCGGGAATCGCCTTAGAATTTTCAAATCCTAAAAATGGAGGGGTAAAATGGCTACTGGATACGAAAAAATCAATAAAATCAAGAATAAACTTCGCGTTCCGATGACGGTGAAAATGCTTGCCGTAGCAATGGGGTGCGGACCGAGAACGATTTTCCGCCACTTGGATTCTTTGCAACAAGAAAATTGTGGACTTCACAAGTATAAAAAAGACGGTGAAACGTTCTATGTTATCCAAACTCCAGAAAAGCTTGATTTTAATCAGAAAATCGTCAAACAGCTCGAAAAATTGAAGCGGACGATGAATGATACGACGCCTTTGGATTTAAAAAATCGCAAACTCATTGATAGCGTTATTTCATCGATGCAGACAACGGATCCGGACAACTTTAAGGCTGAAGCGATTACATTGGATCCAAATTATATCATGGATTATGGGCCGTTCTGCGACCATAAGGCTCAAGATACAATGGTGTCTAAGCTTTTGATGGCAATCCGTGAAGGGTTCAAAATTCGGATTACGTATAAGAGATCAAATGAAGACTCTGAAACTGAAGTGAAAGAAGTGAGCCCCATAAAGCTTATAATGCGTATCGATACGCTATACCTCATCGCGGCTGATGACACGTACCCTGAAACGCATATTTTTAAGAATTATCTTGTTGAAAATATTATCAATATGGTGCAGACCAATAATTCTTCGATTCCATTGCGTGAACCGTTTAATGTCGAAGATCATTATAAATATGCGTTTGGAAAATACGTAACTACGGATAATCCGCAGACGGTTTCGCTTCTCATCAAGTCGGGTTGGCTCAGGACGCAGTTCTTGAAGTCTCGTTTTTCGCCAGTTGCCGATATCTCTATAAACAGAGAAAAAAATATGATTGTCAATTTGAAACTCCGTTTGACTCCGGATTTCAAGACTTGGTTGTTCGGCGTTTTACAGGATGTTAAAATTCTGAAGCCGGAATCATTGAAAACAGAAATGATTGAAAAATTGAAAGCTACATTGAAGGAAATGAAGGCTTAGTAATGGACTGTCGTCTTTCTGACTATAATTTTGAATTTCCAAAAGAACTGATTGCGAGCCGTACTGCGGGTAAGGGCAAGACGAATATTTTGTATTGTCCCAAAAATGGCGGTGAACGGCGCATCATGAAGGCTCCTGAGATTATTGATTTGTTCAAGCCGGGCGATTGCCTTGTGGTGAACAATACGAAAGTGATTCCTGCGAGACTTTATGGAGAAACTCAGTTTGGTGGTCAGGTGGAAGTTCTTTTAGTGCAGGCGTTGAACCCTTCTACGGCGGGCGAGGCTCGTTTCGAAGCAAAAGTGCATCCGGGTAAAGCGTTCCAAGTTGGACGAGAACTTAAGATTGCCGGTGTACGCACGTTTGTGGAAGAGGTTCACGAAGAAGACGGCAACCGCGTTCTCCGTTTTGAAAAGACCCCGGCTGAAATGGAAAATGTCATGAATCGTGAAGGTCATGTGCCGCTCCCGCCTTATATTGACCGCCCCGATGACGAAGACGATAAAAAGGCGTACCAAACCATTTTTGCGAAATACGCCGGCGCCGTTGCCGCTCCGACGGCGAGTCTCCACTTTAGCGAACAAATGCTCGAAGACCTGAAGGCGAAGGGCGTCTATGTTGCTGAAGTGACGCTTCATGTGGGGCCGGGAACGTTCCAGAACATTTCTGTTGAGGATTTTTCGCAGCACAAGATGCACGGGGAACATTACGAACTTACGAAGGAAAACGCTGATATCATCAACAAGGCGAAGCGTGATGGGGGCCGCATCGTGACTGTCGGTACGACAAGTACGCGCGTGGTCGAGACGATTGCCGATGCGAATGGATTTTTGAAGCCGCAAAAAGGCGTGACTTATGCGTTTTTTTATCCAGGATACAAATATAAGATTGTCGATGGGCTTTTAACCAATTTCCATTGGCCCAAAAGTTCGCTGATTCTATTGGTCTCTGCTTTTTACGGTCGCGAAAATACGCTCGCTGCATACAAAATGGCCGTAGAGAACAAACTTAAACTGTTCAGCTACGGCGACGGAATGCTTATTTTGTAGTTGATGTCTCGGATTCGATTTCCAGTGCTTGGGGAATTTTTTCGTCCTTGCACAGGATTTCTTCACGAATTTTGAATGTGAAGTCCTCCAGATTGTTCTCGAACATTTTCTGGAAGGGCTTCTTTTTTTGTACGCGTTCCAATGCGCATGAACAGTAATTGATGCGCTGGATGAGCTTGACCTCGTTTGTCGGCGTTTCGTGAGCGAAAACGCACTCGTGCATGATGGCATATTCCATGGGACGGTCGTAACGGAATTTGCACTTGTTGTTCGGAAGGTCTGGCTGGGCGGCTATCTTTTCGATGATTTTTTCGGTCGGGACGCCGCTGCTGAACAGGTTGTTTGCCTGATAACCTGCGATAAAGAAAAGCAGACAAATGATAATGCGGATGGTATTCCGCTTGCGATATGCCATCCTTGAAAAGCTTCGCTCGATAGCGGCGAAAGTTTGGGTCGCATGTTTTTTGACTTCGTTCAAGTCATCGTTGTCGTTGTTCTTTTCGTTTGTCATATTTCTTCAAGTGTCCATATTTCGGGCAGGGTACGGTAATCGCCAGCAAAGTCGAGACCGTAACCGACCACAAATTTATCTTCTATTTCAAAACCGACAAAGTCGGCGTGACAATCAACCACTCGTCTAGATTCTTTATTCAAAAGAACACAAGTCTTGACGGATTCCGGACTGTATTCTTTAATGGCTTGAATGAGGGCAAGCATCGTATTCCCGGTGTCGAGAATGTCATCGATGATGAGAACGCGTTTCCCTTTGATGTCTTTTGTCTCAAGACCGCTAATCTTGACCTTCCCGCTGGATTCCGTCTGATTCCCATAGCTAGAAGCCCGGATGAATGCGATTTTTAAATCGGGCCTAGCCATTCTGCGGGAAATGTCCGCTGTAAACATGTAGCTGCCGGTAAGAGCAGATAAAATCACGTCAAAATCGCATGCCTTTAATTCTAGGGCGAGCGATTCTACGCGCTTGTCAATTTGCGTCGCAGAAAGAAGCGGGGCTTTTGACAATTTATACATCAAACACCTCGAAGTTTAGCCACTGGAACATTGGCTTGAGGGCCGCAAACTTTCCTTTAGGTTCCTTGCGGTACTGCTTGTATATGCCAAAAACATGGTTTTCGAGAGAGGTCTTGTTGATGAATAGTTTTAGCCAGTCGGCGACTGTGATGAGGTCCGTGATGTATTTCAAAGTCTTTTCGTCGAATTTCTTGGAAACTTCGTCGATAAGCATGGTGAGCTTGTGGAAGAACATGTGCCCAAGTCCGCCAAAGCTGAATTTTGTATTGAGCGCAGTCGCTTCGTCGATGAGTTCGTGAATTTCCTTGATGGTCGCCTTATGGTGTTCGTTCAGAAGTTCCAATGCTGCGTGATGGATTCGTGCATTGATTTCGACTGTGAGAATCTTTCTCATGGTGTCCGGCAAGGTGTGGTCCGGATCGGCAAGGCTGTCGATGGAAATGCCGTGATTCAAGGCGAAGCCCGAGAAGGATTTTGTGATGTTGACGAGATGTTTCTGTGTCGAAAGCTGATTGATTCGCTTCAGGGAATCGCTTGCAAGATTGCTCATGCGGACAACATATGCAGTCGGGTAGAGCTTGTGTAACTGTTCCGTCGTCATATTCGGATCACTGACAAATGTAAGTCCACTGTCCTTTTCTTCGCCCATCATGACGACGATGTTCACACGACTGAGCTGGTCTGTGATGACGAGGTTTGTCGTGACGCAGGATTCTCCGAGGTCATCGTCTTCGTACGATGTACGCACTAGAGTTTGGCGCCGACGCGATGCAATCTTTGTCGCGGTGATTCTCGTGTCTTTGTTGAGGTAGTCGTCTTCGAGTTCAAGGTGATAAATGGTGGCGCGTTCTGCCATTTGCTTGATGACGGACGGCACGTTCTCTTCGGCATACTTCGTGAAAACTTCGGCTCCGTTCCACTTGTGCTCATTGCTTGTGGCGCGTGCGAGAATATACAGAACTTCGCTCTTGAGGTTGTCGCCCATCGGGAGGAAAGGCTTCAAGAGTTGCATGGCACGGAGGGCGTAGCGCATGTTTTGCACCGGTTCGAGCCCTTCGATGTCATTGAAGAACCATCCGCAGCTTGTATAGCTGAACAGACAGAATTTTTGGATTTCAAGAAGCCTGATGGCCTTGGAACGGTCTTCCTGTTTTTCGGGATTCTTGAGCGTGTTCTTAAAAAACTCAATCTTGCGTTCACCGTCTTCGGGCGCAATGATCACTTTGATGTAGTTGTTGCGTGCTTCCCACGGGTCTATTTTTGAAATTTTCTCGAATTCACGAACGAATATGTTGTCCGCAACTTCCTTGAGGTGGTTGAATGCATCGCGGAGCGGGCCACGCCATTTTTGGTTCCAGTTGGCGCCACCGCCGGTGGAGCATCCGCAGTCCCTGTACCAACGTCCGACTCCGTGAGCGCAGCTCCAGGCGCAGCCTTCACCGTAGAAGTTCTTGAGAACGACTTCGTGTTTGGGCGGGAATTTTTCGAGGAACCAGCCGTAGTTGACTGGAACCATGTTGTTCTGTGGGGCGAATTTGTTGTAAAGCCAGGCGGCGCACATGTCGCCGAACGGTTCGTGATGACCGTAGGATTCACCGTCAGTGCCGATGCTCACGAGTTGCGGATCGCTGCGATTGGCGTCCCAGGCGCTTTTGATGCGGTTTCCAAACGTGCTGGCATCGCGGAGCAAATGTTCGAATCCAACGGCGCTCGAAAGCCAAGGGTTGTAGAAGAACACGTCCAGATAGCCGTCGCAGACCAAGTTCCCTTTATTGTCGCGCGGGTAAATGCGGTACGGACGTGTTGTATCGATGTTCGTGTTGCTGCAATCGGTCCATTTTTTTTCGCCGAATTTGCAGAACTTTTCGGCCTGTGTGGGCGAGAGTATGGTAAACTTGATGCCCGCTCTGATAAGCTCGACGACAGTTTCGAAATTGATGGCCGTTTCGGCAAGCCACATGGCTTCGGGCATGCGTCCGAAATGAAACTTGAAATCTTCGATGCCCCAGCGGATTTGCGTGCGCTTGTCCTGAGTGCTGGCGAGCGGCATGATGATGTGGTTATAGACTTGTGCAATGGCGTTGCCGTGACCGTTTAGACGTTCTTGGCTTCGTTTATCGGCTTCTTGAATGCGTTTGTATGTGTCGGGCGTGTTTGTTCGGATCCAGCCCATCAGCGTGGGTCCGATGTTGAAACTCATAAAATCGTAATTGTTGACGATGTCGGCAATTTTGCCGTTGGAATTCAAAATACGGCTAGCGGAATTCGGGCTGTAGCACTCGCTTGCAATTCTGTCGTTCCAGTCGTGGAACGGGCGTGCGCTGGGCTGGTTCTCGATAACACCGGTCCAGGGGTTTTCGCGAGGCGGTTGATAAAAATGTCCGTGAATAGTAAAATAGAGGGGGTTCTTTTCGGTCATACCGTAAAAATAGAAAAAAGGTTCAAAAACGAACCTTTTTTTTAGAATACATGTATCGACACGCAATGTTTTAGGCTTGTTATTTCAATTTGACGTGAAACTTTATGCTTTGTGTAAAATTTTGACCTTGTATTTTTACAATGTATAATCCCGAAGCGAGGGCCTCCATGTTGATACTTTCATTATTGGCTCTGATTGTGCGATTTATCACTTGATGACCTTTCATATCGAAAATTCTGACGTTCGCGCATTCTGATCCGGGGAGGTTAATCTGCAGATTTTTTTTGATGACGGATACACTTGCCATGTGTGATGCTACAGACGATTTTCCTTGGATTCCTGTCGTGTGCTGTTCATCGATTTTGTATTTGTCCCAGCCGGGCATATCTTCGAGCGTCAAGGTATATTCGTTGTTCATCACGGTTTTCTACGATTCCTTGTTGTTGTCGTTTGCCCAACCTTCCATCGCGTAGTCGCCGTACCACGGCATGAACCAGCTCCAGTTCGCTCCATCGGCCTTCATCTCGTTGGGGTAGGGCACAGAGCCGTTTTCGCTCAGCGTCACGATTTTCTTGCCGCCGAACATTTCCTTGACGGTTTCAAAACTCCCCACGAGGCTCGAATGGTTGGCCTCGCGCGGGTAGTAATAGTAGTCGCGGCCTACGACATCCACATATTCATCGCCCGGGTACCAGTCGAGAGCATCGATTGCTTCGTCGGTTGTCCACACCCAAATTAAATTGTGGAGTCCTTTTTGGTTTACGAAAATATCGAACATGAGTTTGTACAAAGCAACGCAGGGCTTGGCGCCGTCGGTTCCCCACCAGAACCATTTGCCGCTTGCTTCGTGGAGCGGGCGCCAAATAAGGGCGACACCTTCTTTTTGCAGTCTCAACAGCGAATCGGCGACGATGTTCATGTCGCGAACGATGGCCTTGTAGGCGTCGCTATCGGTTTTCCATTTGCCAGAGGTTTCGTCATACGCCTTGTTGATGCTGAATTCCGTATAGGGTGTGTTGCCGCTAGACTTTGTATAGAATGCTTCGACTTCTTTGGTGGGGTCTTTCCAGTGCCAGTTGAACGCCGGAATGCCGCCAGCGTTCCAGACGGTCTTTGCCATTTCGAGCGAGGCATGGGTGTAACCCTGATGCCATTGCTGGTCAGAATTTTTGCCGGTCGCGTGCAAAAAGTCAAAACCCACGAGAACCACGTTCTTGCCGCTGGCATCATGGATGTACTTGAGTTCTTCCTGCGTTTCATAGGTTTGCGGAGTGTATTTGCCATCGTTTTCCATGGTGCGATTTGTCATGACGCCGCTAATCACATGCTTGCCAAAGTTGGTGTGCAAAAAATTGTAGAGCTTTTGTGCGCTTTCTGTCGGCTCCGGTGTGACGAGATTTTTAGAAATGTTCCATGGGGATGCTTCGTATTCTGTGAGTTCGATGTAGTCGATGTTGACCCAGCCCCAGCTGTGGACAATCCCGATCGTGTTTTCGCCAGCGCTGAGCTTGATTTTGCCTGCGCCCTTGATGGTCTTGAAATCGTCGGAAATGCCGAAGGAAATTTGCCCGGCAGAAACGCCGTTGACGGTCAAATTTTGAATTTTGCTTCCCGATTCTGTCGGCAGTTGATATGTTGTCCAAAGCGTGTAATAGCCCGCGGTTGGCACGGTAACTTTGAATTCCAAGTTGCCGTCTTTCATTTCGACGAACTTTCCGCCGGATGATTTGGCGTTTTCGCTAACGACGACCTTGTGATCGTCGGCGGGGACAGCGTTTTCGGCTTCGATGCGAATGGGGGTGCTCTCTGCAAACGCTGTGGTTGCAAACGCCGCGACTGCGGCTACGGCAGCGTAATGAGTGTAGTTAAAAATCTTCATAAACATTCCATGAACCTATAGGGTAAATTTATATTCTAGCGGTTTAAAATCAAAGAACTTTCGCCTCTATCGTTGTGAAAAAATGTTTTTTATAAAAAGAGCCTCGAATGTTCGAGACTCTTGTTGCTTTGTGGCTAGTTTTTTTACTTGATATTTACAGGCTGCGTCATGATGTTTCCGGCACCCTTCATGCGGACGATGTACTGGCCTTTCGGCATATCCGCGAGACTGAACATGTAACTGCCGGCTCCGAGTTTGCCATTGAAAAGTGTCGCAACGATTCTACCGTTCATGCCGAACACATCGACGCTGACTTGTCCTTGGGCGTTTGTGCTGAACATGATCTTGTTGCCGTTAATGCTGAACTTGGAAGCCGCTGCGACTTTGCCTTTAGCCAAACTGGTTTTTCCCGAGGTGTAGTTCTCGTCGAATACGATTTTGATTTCGGGAATCATTTCTTCGGTATTCTCGTAGCCGCGCTTGAAAGCATCGTACTTGTCCTTGTTGAAGTCGAAAAGCGTCGTGGCGCCAGCCTTGATGTCATCGTAAATGATGGTGCCCGTGTAGCCCGCGGCATAGTTCGCAAACGTGATGCTGAGCGTCTTATTGCGGTCGGCATGTTCCGAAATGTCAATGGAGCAAGTGACTTTTTCGCCGGCGGGAACCTTGCAGCTGCCGCTCGTTTCTGTCCATGTCCAATCATCAGTGAGCTTGAAGATAAGGTAAAGGTCTGCGTCGGATGTGCCGTTGTTTTTGGCAGTCCACGTAAACGTCGTTGCGGAGGAAAGGTCCCAGCCGCCCTTGTTCTGGTATTCCACCTGGGCGTTGTCCCCGCCGTAAGTCACGGCCATCATGCCGTTTCCACCGTTGCCACCTTCAATGTTCACGTCCTTGATCTTGATGCTTGCTTCTTCTTTTGCGGCGAGAGCCGTCATTGCCTTGAGCGCCGGATCAATCGTGTAGCTGTAACCACCGAAATTCGCTTCGGTCTTGTCGCCAATATACTGCCAGGCGAGAGCACCCGCATAACCGCCGTCAAACGCCTTGCGGTAGCATTCTTCCGTCGAAATTTCCGTCTTTGCTGCAAAATTCGAGCGATACGTATCGCCCTTCCAACCGCTTGCCGGAAATTCGCCAATAATCATCGGCTTGTTGTCATAGCTGTACTTGGTTGCCATCTGGGCTGCCGTATTCACGAACGGACTCACCGCATCGTTTTGCCAATACGGATAGTAGTGCGTCTGGAAAAAGTCAAGCGTACCCTTCGCCTCGCCACCCGCAGCGATAAGCGCCGCGTCGTTCCAGTGCTTCTGATACTGGATGTTCACGCTACCCGTCGAAACGAGAAGTTCCGGGTTCGTCGTGTGAATCGCCGCTGCAACCTTGTTCGTAAACTTCTGGATCTTGGCAAGCGCCATCTTCTTTGTTGTCCAGCCGCTGCATTCTGTTGTCATGCCCTCGGGCTCGTTAAAAACTTCCCAAGTCATGAGCGCCTTGTGATTGCCTATCGCCTTCACGACTGGAATCAGAACGTTGTCTATAAATGCCTTGGTTCCTTCGTCTTCGAAAAGCTTTTCGTTTGCGGTGATGTCGAGCTTTTCGTTGTAAAGACCCCACTGGTTCGGTTCCATCAAGTTGTGGCTGAAAAGGCACATGGAAACCATCACGCCGTATTCTTCGGCGATGTCCAATGCTTTTTTCATGTTCGCGATGGTGTTTTCCTTCGGGCCTGTGACCAAATGCGTCGTTTCGTCAATGGTCGGGCTTTGGCTCATGTTGTTGAAAAGCCACCAGCGAATTGCGTTGCCACCCGCGGCACGCGTGCCCTCGACGGCTTTGCGCCATGCGTTTTCGTCGAGCGGACTTGCGCCCACGTCGGAGTTGTAGTCACTCCAGGCGAGGTTCGTGCCCGAAAAGAAAATCTTCTTGCCGTTGTACTGGAGATCGGTCCCTTTCACCGTGAGGCCGGGAGCCGCGAATGCAGCCGTTCCAAGCAGGGATGCTGCAATTAAAGTCTTGAGACATTTCATAAATTGACCCTTGTATATCTATATAGAAACTAGATAAATATCGAAAAAATAGGGTGGTTTAGGCTTTTGCGTGTTGACAAAAATCACTAAAATGTCCACACCTAAAAAAGGGTTGTGACAAAGTGCAAGTGTTTTAGAGAATTGTAAGAAATTTGGTTGTTTTGAACGGGGCTCTTTTATCAACAGAATCCCCTTCGGCAAGCATCGCGAGGGCGACATCTTCTTTCGCCTGCAAGTTCGGTCCCTGCTTTTTCGTAGAGAATGTTCGTCATTCCGTCCCGCAACGCTCTATTGCTCAAAAATGGCTTTTTAATGTCAGAGAGAATGTCGGAGAGAACGCCAAAGACGGCTATTTCGCCCTAAAAACGTTATTTCTCTGAAATCATAGAATTGACAATCATATTATTAAGGTATATTGTTAACACATGATTCGCCTACATGGGCAAACTAGTTTTAGGGTTACGCGATTATGGCTGGATTTAACGAATGTACTAGAGTTCAGGTCCCGGCGGCACTCCATCTGTGCCGTTTGGGTTACACCTATTTTGCTGAAACTGAAGCCTGTAAAACAACAATGGGGCATATTACGACAGATCATTTGAATCAAAGCAGAATTGCGATTCCCGATAAAGAAACCATGAAAAGATTCAGTTCGCAGGTTACACCATTGTTTAAAAAACAATTGGTAAATTCGCAACAAATCGAAACCTTAACCACCCAACGCAACACCCTCCTCCCGCTCCTCATGACCGGCCAAGTGGAAGTTGTATAAATTACTATATTTTTAACAAATTACAAAACAGGAATAAATTATGAATAATAATATGTTTATTGGTTCTCAAAATTTATTATATGATGTGTGTGATGCTTTAAATGACAATGATTTTATTGTTGTTGGCGGTTGGAGTCCTTATTTCACGTGTCAAAATAATGGTATTAACCATCCTGGAACAAAAGATGTCGATTTGCTTTTTAATGATGAAAAAATGAATGATGGTGATTGGGAAAAAATCATTGAATGCTTGAAACAAAAGCAATTTATTCCAAGTGCAAAACATCCTTTCCAGTTGCTTAAAGAATATGAAATTGATGGCCAAAAATTTTTGTATAATGTAGATCTGATGCATCCATGTGATCAAGGCTTTGAAAAAAAAGAAGTTGAATTCAAAAACAGATACGATTATGGAGTCCGTGGATATGGAGAATGTTCTTATCATGGGGGGACTATAAATCTCTTGCGTAGTCAATATTTTTTTGAGGAAGGTTTCAACAATAAAGAGACTGTACAAGTCCAACTATTGGACGGTCGCCAGGAAAAATTAGAAGTTCGATTGTTAAGTCCAGCGGGTGTAATTGTCTCTAAGGCGGAATCTTATGAGAATCCTAAAAGACTTCGTGATTCGGTTGATATTTTTGTATCCGTATTGTACGGTGATGAGCAAAGATTAATAGATCGATTAGGACTCTATAAAGAAATTGTAAAAAAAATTGAATTTAATAAATTGATAGAACAAATACAATTGTTCCAACGGAACCCAACGAGAATGTCATCATCATTCTTTGAAAATAATGAGGAAAAAGTGAAAGACATTCTTTCAAAATTACAGAAATAGTTTTTTGCAGTTCCAAAGAATATGTTTTTTACTGAATCGGTCTCTTGTCAAGAATACTCCGCCTCGTCAAGCGTCTCCCGCTCCTTATGACCGGCTAAGTGGTGGTGTGATGTAGAAAGGAGTGTGGTTATACTTTAGAACAAATAAGAAAATCTGTTCAAAATAGTTTCTTTTCTAAATATAAGATAGGATTGGTTCCATGGCTAGAGGAAAATCAATAACAAAACAACTTTTAGACGCTTCTATAGCGGCTTTGTTTGCCGGAATCGAAATCCATAACAAACCGCATATTTCATATCGCTACTCGTCAAGCGTGATTCTTATTATCAATGCATGGGAACTTGCGTTAAAGGCTTTCGTATATAAGTATATTGGGAAAAAGAATATATATGAAGGCAAAGATGGGCATACTATTTCTTTTACGAAAGCTGCTGATGCTGTTCGAATCCATTTAAACACGATAAAACCCAAATCCTTTGAAGCTGTATTTGATAATTTAATGCTGCTCAATGAATATCGTTGCAAGGACGTTCATTTTATAGGGACAAAAATAGATCCTTTGATGTTCATGTTGATAAGCAAAGCGGTTTTGAACTACGATGAATTTATAAAAGTTCATTTTAATAAAGATATCACAAGAGATGACAACTTAATAATTCTGCCAATAGGATTAAAGCTCCCTTTGAATCCTGTTGAATATTTGAAACAAGAGTATAAATCTGCTCAAGATGATTTTGTAAGTCATGTAATTCAAAATATAAAAGACTTGAATGCCGCCAATGTCCAGGAAACCATTATTGTTGGATTTGACGTGTTTACTGCAAGTGTGAAGAAAGTTGCAAATGCGGATATTATTGCGGCAATTGATTCTAGTGCTGCTGTGAAATTAACGAAAGCGGTTCGAGTAACGGATGACCCTAACGCCCCTTTGGTGAGAATGGAACCCGATTTGCCTCCGTTGACATATAATGAATTGCGGGCAAAATTGAAGAAAAAAATGCCATCAATCAAATTTGGAAAAGAATTTAATGATATTATGAGAACGGTGAAGAAAAATAAAGAGATGTGTTGCGAAAGATCTCTTAATCCGAGAAATCCCAAAGCTTTAAAAACATGTTTCTATTATGAGAGAACGATAGATTTTATTGTTGAACAATATGGTAAATAGGGGAAACTTTCAAATCGAGATGTTTCGTCTTTTTAGAATGGTTAAAGGTGGTGGTCATGGAAGCAAACGAAATAAGAAAAAAAGCGGAAGATGCTCTTTGTCTATTCGTTGGACAAAATGCCTTTTTTAGAGACGGGCAATACGAGGCTATTGAAGCTACGCTTACCAACAAAAGGACGCTCGTTGTGCAGCGTACTGGTTGGGGAAAGAGTATGGTGTACTTCGTCTGCACAAAGATTTTGAGAGAAGAGCAAAAGGGCTTGACTCTTATTATAAGTCCTTTGTTGAGTTTGATGAAGAACCAAATTGAGGCTGCGGCAAGGGCTGGTCTGAAGTGTGAAACTTTGAACAGCTCTAAAACTCCAGAAGAGAAAAATCAGATTTTAGAGTCAATGGAAAAAGGTGAAGTTGATCTAGTTTTGACAACGCCCGAAACATTATTTACGCAGATTGTTCAAGATGCATTGCCTAAAATCAAGATAGGATTATTTGTTGTTGATGAGGCCCACTGTATTTCTGACTGGGGACATGACTTTCGGTTAGAATACTGTCGAATAAATAAAGTTATCAGCAGCATGCTGAAGAATGTTCCAATTCTTGCAACCACGGCAACAGCGAATGACCGAGTCGTAGAAGATCTTAAGTTGCAGCTGGGTGGAGACGTTTTTGTTTCTAGAGGCCCATTGATGCGCAAGAATCTCTCTATACAGGTTCTTAATTTGAGATACAAGGCAACTCGATATGCTTGGCTTATAGACAACATTAATAAAATTCCTGGATCGGGAATAATCTATTGCCTTACACAAAATGATTGTGAGCATCTTACAGAATTCCTGAACGAAAATGATATCAACGCAAGGGCTTACCACAGCGGTTTGGACGAAGTCATAAACCAAGAAACCGAGCAGTTGTTCATGAAAAATGAAATCAAGGTTATTGTTGCTACGATAAAGCTGGGAATGGGGTACGACAAACCTGATATTTCATTTGTAATTCATTATCAAATGCCGTCCAACGTGGTGGCCTATTATCAGCAGATTGGTCGTGCAGGGAGAAATATCGCGCGTGCATACACATTTTTAATGTATGGCATAGAAGACCTTGATATTCAGAATTATTTCATAGAAACAGCATTTCCTTCAAAATCAGAAGCAACTAAGGTGTATTCTCTTATTGCAGAAAATGAGGGAATAAAATTGTACGATATAATGTATAGACTAAATTTTTCGAAGGGACGTGTCGAAAAAACGTTGAAATTCCTTGAAAATGAGAATCTCATATATAAAGAAAAGAGTAAATACTACGCGTCTGCTAACACCTTTATGTATAATGAGGCTCATTATAACGAAGTAAAGGACATTCGTTATAAAGAACAGTCACAAATGCTTGATTTTATTCAGACGAACGAATGCTATAGTAAATACATTGTCAATTGCTTGGACGACAAGACTACGGAAAATTGTGGAATTTGTAAAAATTGCATTGGGCATGAGGAGCTTTTGTCCGTTGTCTCAAAAAATTCCTTGCGCAAGGCTGTTGCATTCTTGGAAAAGGTTCTATTACCGATTGAACCTAGGGTGCAGTGGGCAAAAACAGATGTATCTGGTCGAACTCGCATAGATAAGCCAAATGAAGAGGGAATTTGCTTATCTATTTATGGTGAAGATGGCTATGGTGCAATGGTAAAGAATGGGAAATACGAGACAAAAAAATTTTGCGATAGTCTTGTAGAAAAAAGTGCAAGCGTCTTGCGGAACCTTATTTCCGAAAAAGGAATCTCTCAACTTGCCTACGTTCCTTCTTTACGAAGCGATGTTGTGAAGGATTTTGCCTTTCGGTTGGCGGCAAAATTGGGAATTCCGTGTATAGATGTGTTTCAAAAAAATGCCGCAAAAATGCAGAAAGAAATGGAGAATAGCTCCTTTCAATGTGGTAATGCTAGAAAATCATTCAGTTTGCGAGAGGGAACATCTCTTTCAGGTTCTATATTGTTAGTAGATGATGTTGTTGATTCTAAATGGACTTTGACGGTATGCGGATACTTGTTAAGAACTGCTGGTGCAGAACACGTGTATCCTTATGCATTGGCTTGCAGTTCTAAAAAGAGGGCGGATTAACATGAATGACAATTCTTCCGTAATCGTATCTTTATGTAGCCATCTTTGTGCAGATTCCTGTAAACCGTTTACCCCTAGCGAGTGGACGAAGTTTGCAAAAATGCTTATGGAAAAATCGCTACAGCCTAAGGATGTTATTGATTTTTCGACTGAGGATTTTAAGCACATACTCTTATATACCGATGATGAAATTCAACGAATTCGATCCTTGTTTGATCGAAGTGGAAGTTTGACGTTTGAACTTGAAAAATATTCGTCAATGGGCGTCAAGGTCGTGACTAGGGCAGATGCTGAATATCCGCGAGTTCTAAAAAGTAAGCTAAAGGAAAATTGTCCACCGTTATTTTACTATGCGGGCGATTTGAATCTGACAAATCGAAATTACGCAGGTTTTGTCGGTTCAAGAACTGTAGATGACAACGATACTGATTTCACGAAACATACTGTTTCGACGATTGCAAAAAACGGTTTTGGCGTAGTTTCAGGCGGAGCCAAAGGAGTTGATTCTACTGCATCTGCAGCGATGCTTGCTGATGGTGGTTTCTGTATAGAATATTTGGCGGATTCTCTGGCACGTAAAATTAAGAAACGTGATGTTGTTTCCCAGATACAAAAGGGAAATCTACTTCTAATCTCTATTGCAAAGCCGGATGCTGGTTTTAATGCCGGTTTTGCGATGCAACGAAATAAATTTATCTATGCTCAATCAAAGGGAACAATCGTCGTAAAATCTGATTATGACAAAGGTGGCACCTGGAGTGGAGCAATAGAGGCGTTGCGAAATGGATATTGTCCGGTCTTTTGTCGAAACAACCAGAAAAGCCTTGGCAATAAAAAGTTAATAGAACTTGGTGCTATTGCAATTGATGAAAATTGGGATGGAAAACTAGATGCTCCAGTGACAAAGAAAAAGGATTCAAAAGAAGATCAGTTGTCATTGTTTGGGTAGTAAAATATCGAGTAATCAAAGACGTATGATGGATACTGCTTTGCGGGCTTATTCAGATGTGCTACAGAAATAAGTCCGTTCTGAGGTCGGGGCGTTGCGGGGTGTCCCCGCTAGAAAGGGTAGCGAGCAACGCAGTGCGAGCGAGGGGAAGACTTGCCCCTCCAAAATAAAGAATAGAAATGTCAAATTATGTCTTGGTGAGAATGTATATTTGATGAGATGACGGAGTAATTTTAAGAATCTGAGGAAAATGCGAATGTCTTTACAGCAAGAAATCCTGAATGGCGAGAGCCGCACCCTGGAATACAAGGTGGAGCTGCCCGAAGATTCCGAAAAATGGGTCAAGTCTATCGTTGCCTTTGCGAATGGGGCGGGCGGCAAATTTGTTGTTGGCGTGAATAATCGTCGCGAGTTTATTGGCATCCCCAAAAAAGCCGACTTGTTCGAACTCAAGGATAGTATTGCCGATAAGATTTCGCAGATGTGCGTACCGCAGATAATGTTCGACATTACGGCGGAGATTGTCGAGGGGGCGCAGCTCCTGATAGTGCAGGTTTTCCCTGGAATGGCAACGCCATATTATATAAAATCACAGGGGAAAGAAAACGGAACGTATATCCGCCTTGGTGCCACTACTCGTAACGCTGATTTGGCTGCGCTTTCGGAACTTGAAAATCGCGGGAGAAATGTTTCTTACGATGAACTTCCGTATCGTTCGCTCAAGGTGACCGATGACGATATAGAATTTCTATGCAAGGATTTTTCAAAACGCTCCAAACGAAAAATCACAAAGGCAGATTTAGAAAACTTGCACCTGCTTGCAGGTCGTTCGCATGACAAGGCAACGAACGCATTGGCAATTCTCTTGGGCAAGCATGAATATACTTCGCGAATTCAGTGCGCTCGGTTCCGAGGAACGATGCGAACTGATTTTTTAGATAAAAAGGATTATGATGGCCCGCTCTGCAAGCAAATTGACGACGCTTACAAGTTTGTTCTTAATCACCTGAATATGGCCATCGAAATAAACGGAGTGGTTCATGATGAAAAGTACGAACTCCCGCCGAAAGCTATTCGAGAGCTAATAATCAATGCGGCAATTCATCGGAATTATCAAATGAATTCCAGCGTGCAGGTGGCGGTATATGATGACCGCGTGGAGATTTCTTCACCGGGAACTCTTTACGGAACGCTGACTTTGGAAGAAGCCTTAAGCGGTCGCTCGTCTATCCGTAACAAGACTCTTGCCCGCACTTTGGAAAAGGTTCATGTTCTAGAAGGATGGGGCTCCGGTTTCCAGCGGATTAATACGTTGTGTCGGGAATATGGCGTGGCCCTTCCTGAATTCACCGAAATCGGGGATATGTTCAGAGTGAATTTTTATCGCCACATTAACGGCGGAAAAGTGGCGATAAATTCAAAAAGTGGCGATAAAATGGCGATAAATCTTGAAATCGGCGATAAGAATGATGAAAAAGTGGCGATAAACGCCAAAAACGGCGATAAAAGTGGCGATAAAAAATCAACAAAATTCAAGAAAATGATTGTCGAATATCTTGCCGAACACGAAGAAACTCGCTCTCAAGAAATCTCCACTTACATCGGCTTGAAGATTTCTCGCACAAAGATATATCTAGCTGATCTTGTAGAAGAAGGTAAAATAGTCTCCAACGGTGCAAATAAGAATAGGACGTACTCGTTGAAAAAATGATGTTTAAACCGATGAAATTTAGACGAGGTTTAGACGAAAAATGGCGTTTTTGGTCTGAAAAAGGCATTTTTTTTTAGACGACGTGACCAATGTTGCAGAACTGTTAAAAGCCGATATGTAAACGGGGTGAAGAATAATAGCTTTGCAAACGCGCAAGGCGGAAAGATTTTTATTGGTGTTGATGACAAGGGACACGTTGTTGGCTTGCAAAATGCCAAAAAACTCATGGAAGACATTCCTAATAAAATTAGGGACGCTTTGGGCTTGTTTGTAGATGTGAACCTGCTTTCTGTAAATTTCAAGGAATACATCGAAATCTCTGTCGTCCCCAGTACATATCCTGTAAATTACAAAGGTGAATATCATTATAGAACAGGAAGTACAAAGCAACTGTTGCAGGGAACCGCCCTTACTCAGTTTTTGTTGAATAAAACCGGAACCAAATGGGATGCAATTCCTGTTGATTGCGTTGATTTTAGGGATTTGGATAAAGAAAGTTTCGGTATCTTTCGTCGCGAGGCAAAAAAATCCGGCAGGATGACCGCACAGGACTTGTCGATGACGGATGAGGAATTGCTCGACAGCCTGAATCTGGTTGTAGATGGAAAATTAACCCGAGCCGCAATTTTGCTCTTTCATCGCAGGCCAGAGAGATGGTTTGGCGGAGCATTCGTGAAGGTTGGCTTTTTCGGCGATGGCCCCGATTTGCAATACCAAGACGAAATTTACGGTTCCTTGTTCATTCAGGCCGATCGTGTCGTAGAACTTATTTACCTCAAGTATTTCAAGGCTCGCATCAGCTATGATGGTCTAATTCGGGTGGAACGTTACCCCGATACCCAAGGACGCCATGCGCGAAGCAGTTTACAATGCCCTGATGCATTCAAATTACTCGTCCGGTGTTCCGATTCAAATTCGCATACATAAAGATGAAGTCCTTATAAGCAACGACTGTGTTTTCCCTGCCAATTGGACTGCCGAAACTCTGATGCGGCGCCATCGCTCTGAACAATACAACCCTAGAATCGCGAACGCGTTCTTTAGGGCCGGCTATGTGGAAGCCTGGGGCCGTGGTATAGAAAACATGTGCAAACTTTGCAAAGATTATGGGGTCAAAACGGAATATACAGTACACCCCGGGGATGTGATGCTTGCGTTTTTTGCCAAAGCTGAAGCTCCTATGGAAAATGTTACGGAGAAAACTACGGAGAAAACTACGGAGAAAACTGCGGAGAAAATACTGCGTCTTCTTCGCGAAAATCCATCTTTGACAAATAAAGAGCTTGCAGAGAAATGCGGAATTACAGAAGATGGCGTTT